>NZ_QUAK01000237.1 GCF_003429565.1 Streptomyces triticagri | reverse complement strand
GGCGGGACCCCGTGCATCGGGCCCGCCCGGCGTCCGTCGGCGCACGCCCCGTCGGTATCGTCGGACGCGTCCGTGCAACCGCCGCGGTCGCACCCGTACCGCCTCGACCAGGGGAGACTCCATGCCCGGCCAGTCCGCCGCCCGCCGCACCGTGCTGAAGGGCGCCGCCCTGGCGGGCACCGCAGGACTGGGCGCCGCCGCCTGCTCGACCGAGTCCAAGGTCGGGCACGCCAAGGAGCCGACGCCCACCGCGCCGGTCCACCTCGGAGCCGCGGACGCCATCGCGCCCGGCGCCGTCAAGCTGTACCGCGAGCAGCGGCTCGTGGTGAGCCGGTCCGCGGCGGGGGAGTACACCGCGTTCAGCGCCCAGTGCACCCACGCGGGCTGCGTCCTGGACAAGATCGAGAAGGACGAGGGCAACTGCCCCTGCCACGGCAGCCGCTTCGACGTCCGCACCGGCGACGTACTCGAGGGCCCGGCCACGGTTCCGCTGAACCCCGTTCCGGTCCGCGAGGAGAACGGCAAGCTGGTCGCCGGCCCCGAGGCCTGACGCGCCCTCGCTGTCGGCGCCCGCAAGTAGGGTGGCAGACATGGCCGACCCCTCCAGTTACCGCCCCAAGCCGGGACAGATCCCCGACTCCCCGGGGGTCTACAAATTCCGCGACGAGCACCGCCGGGTGATCTACGTCGGCAAGGCCAAGAGCCTGCGCCAGCGCCTCGCCAACTACTTCCAGGACCTGGCGGGCCTGCACCCGCGCACCCGCTCGATGGTGACCACCGCGGCATCGGTCGAGTGGACGGTGGTCACCACCGAGGTCGAGGCGCTGCAGCTGGAGTACACCTGGATCAAGGAGTTCGACCCCCGGTTCAACGTCAAGTACCGCGACGACAAGAGCTATCCGTACCTCGCGGTCACGTTGAACGAGGAATTTCCCCGCGTCCAGGTCATGCGCGGAGCCAAGAAGAAGGGCGTGCGCTACTTCGGTCCGTACGGCCACGCCTGGGCGATCCGCGAGACGGTCGACCTGATGCTGCGGGTCTTCCCCGTCCGCACCTGCTCGGCGGGCGTCTTCAAGAACGCGGCACGCACCGGCCGCCCCTGCCTCCTCGGGTACATCGGCAAATGCGCGGCCCCGTGCGTCGGCCGCATCAGCCCCGAGGACCACCGCGAACTGGCCGAGGACTTCTGCGACTTCATGGCCGGCCGCACCGGTGCGTATCTGCGCCGCCTGGAGCGGCAGATGGGCGAGGCCGCCGAAGAGCTCGAGTACGAGCGCGCCGGGCGGCTGCGCGACGACATCGAGGCGCTCAAGCGCGCGATGGAGAAGAGCGCCGTGGTGCTCGCCGACGCCACCGACGCCGATCTGATCGCCCTCGCCGAGGACGAACTCGAGGCTGCCGTGCAGATCTTCCACGTCCGCGGCGGCCGGGTGCGCGGCCAGCGCGGCTGGGTCACCGACAAGGTCGAGGCGGTCACCACCGGCGACCTGGTCGAGCACGCCCTGCAGCAGCTGTACGGCGAGGAGAGCGGCGACGCCGTACCCAAGGAGGTCCTGGTCCCCGCACTGCCCGAGCCGCTCGCCCCGATCCAGGAGTGGCTCACCCAGCGCCGCGGTGCGAACGTCAGCCTCCGCATCCCCCAGCGCGGCGACAAACGCGCCCTGATGGAAACCGTGGGGCGGAACGCCCAGCACGCCCTGGTCCTGCACAAGACCAAGCGCGCCTCCGACCTGACCACCCGCTCCCGCGCCCTCGAGGAGATCGCCGCGGCCCTCGATCTGGACAGTGCGCCGCTGCGCATCGAGTGCTACGACATCTCCCATCTGCAGGGGGACGACGTGGTGGCGTCGATGGTCGTCTTCGAGGACGGCCTGGCCCGCAAGAGCGAGTACCGCCGCTTCCAGATCAAGGGCTTCGAGGGCCAGGACGACGTCCGCTCCATGCACGAGGTGATCACCCGCCGCTTCCGCCGCTATCTCGCGGAGAAGGAGAAGACGGGCGAGTGGGCGGACGACGGGCAGGAGACCTCCGCGCCGGCATCCGAGCAGCCCGCGCCGACGGAGACCGAGCAGGACACGAGCGGCCTCGTCGAGGAGGACGGCCGCCCCAAGAAGTTCGCCTACCCGCCCCAGCTCCTGGTGGTGGACGGCGGCCAGCCCCAGGTCGCCGCCGCGAAGCGGGCACTCGACGAGCTCGGGATCGACGACGTGGCGGTCTGCGGACTCGCCAAGCGCCTCGAGGAGGTCTGGGTGCCCGACGAGGACGACCCGGTGATCCTGCCGCGCTCCAGCGAGGGCCTCTACCTGCTGCAGCGGGTGCGCGACGAGGCGCACCGCTTCGCCATCGCCTACCAGCGCACCAAGCGTTCGAAGCGCTTCAGGTCCGGCCCCCTGGACGCGGTGCCGGGCCTGGGGGAGACCCGCAAACAGGCTCTGATCAAGCATTTCGGTTCGGTGAAGAAGCTGCGGTCCGCGACAATCGAGCAGATCTGCGAAGTCCCGGGGATAGGCCGCAAGACGGCCGAGACCATCGCCGCGGCCCTCGCCGGGGCGGCACCGGCCGCCCCCGCGGTCAACACCGCGACAGGAGAGATCATCGAAGACGAGGCACCCGTACCCGCGGGCACCTCGGACGAACGGGGGCAGAGATCATGACCGAACGACACGAAGGCGGGACACAGGTGGGTACGGGCACGACCGGCGAGGCCGGCGAAGCGGCCATCCCCGAGCTGGTGATCATCTCCGGGATGTCCGGAGCGGGTCGCTCCACGGCAGCGAAGTGTCTGGAGGACCTCGGCTGGTTCGTGGTGGACAATCTGCCGCCGGCACTGATCCCCACCATGGTGGAGCTGGGCGCCCGGTCCCAGGGCAATGTGGCGCGCATCGCCGTCGTGGTGGACGTCCGCGGCCGCCGCTTCTTCGACAATCTGCGGGAGTCCCTCGCCGACCTCCGGGCGAAGCACGTCACCCGCCGGATCGTCTTCCTCGAGTCCTCGGACGACGCGCTGGTCCGCCGCTTCGAGTCGGTCCGGCGCCCGCACCCGCTGCAGGGCGACGGCCGCATCACCGACGGCATCGCCGCTGAGCGGGACCTGCTGCGCGAACTGCGCGGCGACGCCGACCTGGTCATCGACACCTCCAGCCTCAATGTGCACGAGCTGCGCGCCAAGATGGACGCCCAGTTCGCCGGCGAGGAGGAGCCCGAACTCCGGGCGACCGTCATGTCGTTCGGCTACAAGTACGGCCTGCCCGTCGACGCCGACCTGGTCGTCGACTGCCGCTTCCTGCCCAACCCCCACTGGGTCCCGGAGCTCCGCCCCTTCACCGGGCTGAACGAGGAGGTGTCCGACTACGTCTTCGACCAGCCGGGCGCCAAGGAATTCCTCAACCAGTACGCGGAGTTGCTGCACCTGATCGCCACCGGGTACCGCCGCGAGGGCAAGCGGTACGTGACCATCGCGGTCGGCTGCACCGGCGGCAAGCACCGCTCCGTGGCGATGTCCGAGAAGCTCGCGGCCCGCCTCGCCTCCGAGGGAGTAGAGACGGTCGTCGTCCACCGGGACATGGGGCGCGAGTGAAACCGAACGTCCGGCGCGCCCGTCTGAACCGGCTCGGCCGCAGACGGGGCGCACAGCCCAAGGTCGTCGCCCTGGGCGGCGGCATGGGCCTGTCGGCCTCGCTCGCCGCACTGCGCCGCATCACCGGCGACCTCACCGCCGTCGTCACCGTCGCCGACGACGGCGGCTCGAGCGGACGCCTGCGCGACGAGCTCGGCGTACTGCCCCCGGGCGATCTGCGCAAGGCGCTCGCCGCCCTGTGCGGTGACGACGACTGGGGGCAGACCTGGGCCCGGGTGATCCAGCACCGGTTCCAGTCGGGCGGCGAGCTGCACGAGCACGCGGTCGGCAATCTGCTGATCGTCGCCCTGTGGGAACAGCTGGGCGACCACGTCCAGGCCCTCGACCTGGTCGGCACCCTGCTCGGCGCGCACGGCAGAGTACTGCCGATGTCCGCCGTACCCCTGGAACTCCAGGCCCAGGTACGCGGACACGACCCGGAGCACCCCGACCACATCGACACCGTCCGAGGCCAGGCCAATGTGGCGCTGACCACCGGCGAGGTCCAGTCCGTGCACCTGGTGCCGAACGACCCGCCGGCCGTCCCCGAAGCGGTCGCGGCCGTCCTCGACGCGGACTGGGTGGTGCTCGGCCCGGGCTCCTGGTTCTCCTCGGTGATTCCGCACCTCCTGGTGCCCGAACTGCTCGATGCGCTCACCGAGACCAAGGCCCGCCGAGTCCTCTCGTTGAACCTGGCACCGCAGCCCGGCGAAACCGAGGGCTTTTCCCCGCAGCGTCATTTGGAGGTTTTGGCCCGACACGCCCCTAAACTCGCCCTGGACGTGGTGCTGGCCGACCAGGACGCCGTACGCGACACGGAATCGCTTCAGGACTCCGCGAAGCGTCTCGGCGCGGCGGTCGAGCTGGCCCCGGTCGCCGCGCCGGACAGCAGCGCCAAGCACGATCCCGTGCTGCTGGCCGCCGCGTACGACCGTATTTTTCGGATGCATGGAAGGATCGGCCCATGGCGATGACGGCAGCGGTGAAGGACGAAGTCTCCCGGCTCCCCGTCACCCGGACCTGCTGCAGAAAGGCAGAGGTCTCGGCGATTCTTCGGTTCGCGGGCGGGCTCCATCTGGTCAGCGGCCGCATCGTGATCGAGGCGGAGCTGGACACCGCGATGGCGGCCCGCCGCCTCAAGAAGGACATCCTGGAGATCTTCGGGCACGGCTCGGAGCTGCTTGTGATGGCGGCCGGCGGACTGCGCCGCGGTTCGCGCTACGTGGTGCGCGTGGTCGCCGGTGGTGACCAGCTGGCGCGGCAGACCGGACTGGTGGACGGCCGCGGCCGGCCCATCCGGGGCCTGCCGCCGCAGGTCGTCTCGGGTGCCACCTGCGACGCCGAGGCGGCCTGGCGCGGCGCTTTCCTGGCCCATGGCTCGCTCACCGAGCCGGGCCGCTCCTCCTCCCTCGAGGTGACCTGCCCGGGCCCGGAGGCGGCCCTCGCCCTGGTCGGCGCGGCCCGCAGGCTGAGCATCGCGGCGAAGGCCCGCGAGGTGCGGGGCGTGGACCGCGTCGTCGTCCGCGACGGAGACGCGATCGGGGCGCTGCTCACCCGGCTGGGTGCCCACGAGTCGGTGCTGGCCTGGGAGGAGCGGCGGATGCGCCGCGAGGTCCGGGCCACCGCCAACCGCCTGGCCAACTTCGACGACGCCAATCTGCGCCGGTCCGCGCGCGCCGCGGTGGCCGCGGGCGCCCGGGTGCAGCGGGCCCTGGAGATCCTCGGCGAAGAGGTGCCCGAGCATCTGGCGGCGGCCGGCCGGCTCCGGATGGAGCACAAGCAGGCGTCCCTGGAAGAGCTCGGCGCCCTCGCCGATCCGCCGCTGACGAAGGACGCCGTGGCCGGCCGGATCCGCCGCCTCCTCGCGATGGCCGACAAGCGCGCACAGGACCTCGGCATCCCGGGCACGGAGTCCAATCTGACCGAGGAGATGGCCGACACCATGGCGGAGAACATGGCCGGCTGACAGCTCCTTCGAGCCCCCGCGTGCACGTCTGCGCGGGCTTCCCGGATGCGCTGCCCGACGGGCCGCGGACCCTACTGAGGGGTACGGCCCGTCGGGTGTTTCTTCGCCCCGCTCGATGTCACCGGAAGGGCCGTGGGGAGGTAGGGTCGGAGGCGGTCGGGGACATCCCATACAGCTCGCCGGCGGACAAGCCGGCGCACCAACGAGGAGATCGGTTCGTGACGATCCGCGTAGGCATCAATGGCTTTGGTCGAATCGGCCGCAACTACTTCCGGGCTCTCAAGGAGCAGGGTGCGGACATCGAGGTCGTTGCCGTCAATGACCTGGGTGACACCGCGACCACTGCCCACCTGCTGAAGTACGACACGATTCTGGGCCGGCTCAAGGCAGAGGTGTCGCACACCGAGGACACCATCACCGTCGACGGGCACACCATCAAGGTGCTCTCCGAGCGCAATCCGGCGGACATCCCCTGGGGCGAGCTCGGCGTCGACATCGTCATCGAGTCGACCGGCATCTTCACCAAGAAGGCCGACGCCGAGAAGCACATCCAGGGCGGCGCCAAGAAGGTCCTCATCTCGGCTCCGGCCAAGGACGAGGACATCACCATCGTGATGGGCGTCAATCAGGACCAGTACGACCCCGCGACGGACAACGTCATCTCCAACGCCTCCTGCACCACCAACTGTGTGGCGCCGATGGCCAAGGTTCTCCTGGAGAACTTCGGCATCGTCAAGGGCATGATGACGACCGTTCACGCGTACACGAACGACCAGCGCATCCTTGACTTCCCGCACAAGGACCTGCGCCGCGCCCGTGCCGCCGCGGAGAACATCATTCCGACCACCACGGGCGCCGCCAAGGCGACCGCGCTGGTCATCCCGGAGCTCGCCGGCAAGCTCGACGGCATCGCGATGCGCGTGCCGGTCCCGACCGGTTCGGTCACGGACCTGGTCATCGAGCTCGAGCGCGAGGTCACCAAGGACGAGGTCAACACCGCCTTCCAGAAGGCGGCCGAGGGCCAGCTCAAGGGCATCCTCGAGTACACCGAGGACCCGATCGTCTCCTCGGACATCGTCAACTGGCCGGCGTCCTGCACGTTCGACTCCTCCCTGACGATGGTTCAGGGCAAGAGCGTCAAGATCGTCGGCTGGTACGACAACGAGTGGGGCTACTCCAACCGTCTGGTGGACCTCACGACCTTCGTCGGCGGCAAGCTCTGAGCCGTAGCTGATACGGCAGGCACCTCGATGTGAGCACAGGGCTCGGGCAGCGCAACGCCGCGCGGTCCGGGCCCTGTTGCCTTGTCCGAAGCTCTCTAGGAGTCCACACCCCATGAAGACCATCGACGAACTTCTCGCCGAAGGCGTCACCGGACGGCGAGTCTTCGTCCGCGCCGACCTCAATGTGCCGCTGGACGGCACCACCATCACCGACGACGGACGCATCCGCGCGGTGGTGCCCACCGTCAAGGCCCTCGCGGACGCGGGCGCCAGGGTGGTCGTCGCCTCCCACCTCGGCCGGCCGAAGGGCGCGCCGGACCCCGCCTTCTCGCTGGCTCCCGCGGCCGCCCGGCTCGGTGAACTCCTCGGCGCCGACGTCGCGTTCGCCACCGACACGGTCGGCGAGTCCGCCCGCGCCACCGTCGCGGGCCTGGCCGACGGCCAGGTCGCGGTCATCGAGAACCTGCGGTTCAACCCGGGCGAGACCGCGAAGGACGACGCCGAGCGCGGCGCCTTCGCCGACCAGCTGGCCGAGCTCGCCGACACCTACGTCGGCGACGGCTTCGGCGCCGTGCACCGCAAGCACGCCTCGGTCTTCGACCTGCCGGCCAGGCTCCCGCACGCGGCCGGCTATCTGATCGCCACCGAGGTCGGCGTGCTCAAGAAGCTCACCGACGAGGCCAAGAGCCCTTACGCAGTGGTGCTCGGTGGCGCCAAGGTCTCCGACAAGCTCGGCGTGATCGACCACCTCCTGGACAAGGCCGACCGCATCCTCATCGGCGGCGGAATGGCGTACACCTTCCTCAAGGCCCAGGGGTACGAGGTCGGCACCTCGCTGCTGCAGGAGGACCAGGTTCAGGTGGTCCAGGACTATCTGCGACGCGCCGAGGCCAAGGGCGTCGAGTTCGTCCTGCCGGTCGACGTCGTGACCGCCGCCGCCTTCCCGGACCTCGGCGCGAAGGCCGCCACCCACCCCGCCACGGTCACCGCGGCGGAGATCCCCGCGGACCAGATGGGCCTCGACATCGGCCCCGAGACCCGCAAGCTCTACGCCTCGAAGCTCGCCGACGCGGCCACCATCTTCTGGAATGGCCCGATGGGCGTCTTCGAGCACCCCGACTACGCCGAAGGCACCCGCAGCGTCGCCCAGGGGCTGCTCGACTCCTCGGCCTTCACGGTCGTCGGCGGCGGGGACTCGGCCGCCGCCGTACGGCTGCTCGGCTTCGACGAGAATGCCTTCGGACACATTTCGACCGGCGGAGGCGCGTCCCTCGAATACCTCGAGGGCAAGACACTTCCCGGCCTCGCCGCACTGGAGGACTGACCCCCTGATGAGTACGCGTACCCCGCTGATGGCGGGCAACTGGAAGATGAACCTCAATCACCTCGAGGCCATCACCCACGTCCAGAAGCTCGCATTCGCGCTCGCCGACAAGGACTACGAGGCCGTCGAGGTCGCCGTCCTGCCGCCGTTCACCGATCTGCGTTCGGTGCAGACGCTGGTGACCGGCGACAAGCTCAAGATCAAGTACGGGGCCCAGGACGTCTCGGCGCACGACTCGGGTGCCTACACCGGCGAGATCTCGGGCCCGATGCTGTCGAAGCTGCAGTGCACCTATGTGGCCATCGGTCACTCCGAGCGCCGCCAGTACCACGACGAGACCGACGAGATCTGCAACGCCAAGGTCAAGGCCGCCTACCGGCACGGGCTCACCCCGATCCTGTGCGTCGGCGAGGGCCTCGACGTCCGCAAGGCCCAGCAGCAGGTCCCGCACACCCTCGCCCAGGTCGACGGCGCGCTCAAGGACGTACCGGCCGAGCAGGCCGAGTCCATCGTCATCGCCTACGAGCCGGTGTGGGCCATCGGCACCGGTGAGGTGGCGACGCCGGAGGACGCCCAGGAGGTCTGCGGCGCGATCCGTGGCCGGCTCGCCGAGCTGTACTCGCAGGAGCTCGCCGACCAGGTCCGCATCCAGTACGGCGGCTCCGTGAAGTCCGGGAACGTCGCGGCGATCATGTCGCAGCCCGACGTGGACGGCGCCCTGATCGGCGGTGCCGCGCTCGACGCGGAGGAATTCGTCAAGATCGTCCGGTTCCGCGACCAGTGAGTGACTGACCGGCTCCCGGCCGCCGTGCGCGGTCGGGAGCCGGACCTGCGACGGGAGTCGTCCGATCGGGCCACCTCGGCGTAGGCTTGCGGGGGTCCGGTGGCTTCGTGTGCGAAGTCCGGGCCCCCGCACTTCATTGTCCTGTCCGGTAAGTCCGAGGAAGTTGGTTCAGCCGTGGTTATGGGGTTCTCGATCGCCCTGATCGTCTTCAGCGGGCTGCTGATGCTGCTCGTCCTGATGCACAAGGGGAAGGGCGGCGGCCTCTCCGACATGTTCGGTGGCGGCATGCAGTCGTCCATCGGCGGCTCCTCGGTGGCCGAGCGCAACCTCGACCGCATCACCGTCGTGGTCGGTCTGCTGTGGTTCGCCTGCATTGTCGTGCTCGGCCTGCTGATGAAGCTCAACAGCTGACGGCGACCACCGTACGGAGCCGGGGGCGCGGCCTATCATTGGCCGCACGGCGTCCCGGACGGTGTAACTCCAATCCCTGGACGCGCGTTGGGCCTTACGTAAACTGGGGCAGCCGCGGCGCAGCCGCCGGTTAAACGCTGTGCAGCACCGTCATGCAGGGAGTTACGACCGTGGCAAGTGGCAACGCGATCCGGGGAAGCCGGGTCGGAGCGGGGCCGATGGGAGAGGCCGAGCGCGGCGAGTCGGCACCGCGCCTGCGCATCTCCTTCTGGTGCGCGAACGAGCACGAGACGCAGCCGAGCTTCGCCAGCGATGCGCAGGTTCCGGACACTTGGGACTGCCCGCGGTGCGGGTTCCCCGCCGGACAGGACCGGGACAATCCCCCGGACCCGCCGCGTACCGAGCCGTACAAGACGCATCTTGCATATGTGCGGGAGCGTCGGAGCGACGCGGACGGTGAGGCGATTCTGGCGGAGGCGCTGGCGAAGCTTCGGGGGGAGATCTAGGTTCCAGGCGTCGGCCTGGAGGCCTCGTCCTCAAGCGCCGGACGGGCTTGAGGATGCCAGGCGGACTCGTTGTCAGTGGTGCCCCCTACCGTGTGCAACAGGCATACGGAGGGGGCCGTTGTGATCGGTGTGCGGGAATCGGTGGGGGTCGCGCCCGCGTGGCGTGGGGGGTTCGGGCGGTTGTGGACGGCCGCTGTCGTGTCCCGCTTCGGGGATTCTCTGCGTAATGCGGCGATGCCGTTGCTCGCCGCCTCGCTCACTGATGAGCCGGTGCTCGTGGCGCTGGTGAGCGCCTGTGGGTACGTGCCGTGGATCCTCTTCGGACTGCTCGGCGGTGCGGTCGCCGACCGGGTCGACCAGCGGCGGGCGATGTGGACCGTGGACGCGGTACGGGCCGTCGTCCTGGGAGTCTTCGCCGTCGTCGTCGCGCGCGGGGACGCGAGCATCGGGCTGCTGCTCGCCGTGGCCTTCACCCTGACCACGTTGCAGACGGTCTTCGACAATGCCGCGACGGCCTTCCTGCCCGCCCTGCTGCCCCAACAGGCCCTGGGCAGCGCCAATGCGCGCCTGCAGACCGGTCAGCAGATAGCCGGCGGCTTCGTGGCCGCGCCCCTGATGCCGGTGCTCCTCGCCGTCGGTGTGGCCGTCCCGTACGGCGTGGATGCGGCGACGTATGCGGTGGCGACGCTGCTGATCCTGTCCATACGGATCCCGGGTGGCACAGCACCCGTGCCGTCCGGGTCTCGCGCGCGAGGTCTGCGCGCCGACATCGGGGACGGGCTGCGCACGCTCTGGCGGGATCCGCCGCTGCGCGCACTGTGCCTGGCCACCACGGTGTGCAACGTGGGCGTGGGTGCGCTCATCGCGACCCTGGTCCTGCATGTCACGGGCTGGCTCGGCGCCGGCAGCACGGTCTACGCACTGGCCCTGACCTCGTACAGCCTCGGCAGTGTGGCCGGTGGCTTCTGCGCAGGCCGGATCGCGGCCCGGTTCGGACGTATCCGCAGTGTGTGCCTGGCCGGGGCGGTCCAGTTCGTGCCGCTGCTCGCCATCGGCACCGTGCGGCAGGTCTGGGTGCTGCTCGCCGGTCTGGTCGTGTTCGGCCTCATGGGCCTCGTCTGGAACGTCAACCAGGTGACCCTGATGCAGGAGCGGAGCCCGTCCGAGATGCTGGGCCGGATGAGCGCCGCGTTCCGCACGCTGACCATCGGTGCCGCGGCCCTCGGCGCCCTCCTCGGCGGCGCGGCGGCCACGGCGTGGGGCCTGAACGCCCCGGCGCTGTGCGCGGCCGCCCTCGTGGGTCTGTCCGTCATCGTCCTGTTGCCCGTCGTACGGGCGGCGGACAGCTCGCCGGCGGACGAAGAAGCGTTCTGATCAATTAGGTTGGTGGAGCAGCGGGGCAAGGTGCACATGGGTACCGCGCAGGTGCCCTGGTACGAGAGAAGGCTGAAGTCCGGATGAACGCAGATGGCCGCACAAGGCTGAACCAGACCCCCGAGTGGGCGGCGCTCGCGAAGCACCGCGAGCAGTGGGGCGAGACCGGTCTGCGCGAGCTCTTCGCCGCGCGGCCCGAGCGCGCCACCGACTACACGGTGCAGGTCGGCGACCTGTACATCGACTACTCCAAGCACCTCGTCACCGACGAGACGCTCACCCTGCTGCGGGACTTGGCCGCGGCGACCGGCGTGGAGGCGCTGCGGGACGCCATGTTCCGCGGCGAGCGGATCAACACCACCGAGGACCGTTCCGTCCTGCACGCCGCGCTGCGCGCCCCGCGCGACGCCGTCATCGAGTCCGACGGGGAGAACGTCGTCCCGGGTGTGCACGCCGTGCTCGACCGGATGGGCGACTTCTCCGACCGGATCCGCTCCGGCGCCTGGACCGGCCACACCGGCCGCCCCATCAGGAACGTGGTGAACATCGGCATCGGCGGCTCCGACCTGGGCCCCGCGATGGCCTACGAGGTGCTGCGCTCCTTCACCGCCCGCGACCTCGACCTGCGCTTCGTGTCGAACGTGGACGGGGCCGATCTGCACGAGGCCGTACGGGACTTGGACCCGGCCGAGACGCTGTTCGTCATCGCCTCCAAGACGTTCACCACCATCGAGACCATCACCAATGCCACCTCGGCCCGCGACTGGCTCCTGACCGGCCTGGGCGCCGGCCAGGAGGCCGTCGCCAAGCACTTCGTGGCCCTGTCGACGAATGCCGAGAAGGTCACCGAGTTCGGCATCGACACGGCCAACATGTTCGAGTTCTGGGACTGGGTCGGCGGCCGCTACTCGTACGACTCCGCCATCGGCCTGTCCCTGATGATCGCCATCGGCCGCGAGCAGTTCCGCGAGATGCTCGACGGATTCCACCTGGTCGACGAGCACTTCCGCACCGCGCCCGCGGAGCAGAACGCGCCGCTGCTGCTCGGTCTCCTCGGCATCTGGTACGGCAACTTCTTCGACGCCCAGTCGCACGCCGTACTGCCGTACTCGCACTACCTGTCCAAGTTCACCGCGTATCTGCAGCAGCTGGACATGGAGTCCAACGGCAAGTCCGTGGACCGCGAGGGCAATCCGGTCGACTGGCAGACCGGGCCGGTCGTCTGGGGCACCCCGGGGACCAACGGCCAGCACGCGTACTACCAGTTGATCCACCAGGGCACCAAGCTGATCCCGGCGGATTTCATCGGCTTCGCCGAGCCCGTCGGTGATCTGCAGCCCGGACTCGTCGCGCAGCACGACCTGCTGATGGCCAACTTCTTCGCCCAGACCCAGGCGCTCGCCTTCGGCAAGACGCCGGACGAGGTGCGGGCCGAGGGCGTGCCCGAGGAGCTGGTCCCGCACAAGAGCTTCCGCGGCAACCACCCGACGACCACGGTGCTCGCCCGGGCCCTCACCCCGTCCGTCCTCGGGCAGTTGATCGCGCTCTACGAGCACAAGGTGTTCGTCCAGGGCGCGGTGTGGGACATCGACTCCTTCGACCAGTGGGGCGTCGAGCTCGGCAAGGTGCTCGCCAAGCGGGTGGAGCCGGCCCTCACCGAAGGCGCGGACGTCCCAGGTCTCGACCCGTCGAGCCGCGCCCTTGTCGCCAAGTACCGCGCACTGCGGGGGCGTTGACGCGGATCTCGTACGGCGACGGCCCGGCGCCACCGGCCCCGAAAGGGGAGCGTGGCACCGGGCCGTCGTGTGCGGCAGCCGCCCTCAGGGAGAGGCCGGCGGATACAGATCCCGCGGCAGCCGGGCCGCGGCCGCCGAGTCGAGCAGCCAGAGCGTCCGGGAGCGGCCGTACGCACCGGCGGCGGGAGCCTGCACCTCGCCCGCACCGGACAGGGCCATCGCCACCGCGTTCGCCTTGTCCTCGCCCGCCGCGAGCAGCCAGACCTCACGGGCCGAGCGGATCGCCGGCAGGGTGAGCGAGATCCGGGTCGGCGGCGGCTTCGGCGCACCGTGCACACCGATCACCGCGAGCTCCGTCTCGCGCACCCCCGGATGCTCGGGGAACAGCGAGGCGACATGCGTATCGGGCCCGACCCCGAGCAGCAGTACGTCGAAGGCCGGCACGGCCGAGTGGTTCTCCGGCTGTGCCGCGCCCGCGAGTTCGGCCGCGTAGTCCTCCGCGGCGCTGTCCGCGTCGGAGCCGCGCGGGCCGTCCGAAGCGGGCATCGCATGCACCCGGGCCGGATCGAGCGGCACCGAGTCGAGCAGGGCCTCGCGGGCCTGCGTGACATTGCGCTCCGGATCGTCCTCCGGCAGGAAGCGCTCGTCGCCCCACCACAGGTCGAGCCGGCCCCAGTCGACCGCGTCACGGGCGGGCGCGGCGGCGAGCGCGGCAAGCAGGCCGTTGCCGTTGCGTCCGCCCGTCAGGACGACCGAGGCCGAGCCGCGCGCCGACTGGGCGTCCACGATCTTCGTGATCAGCCGGGCCGCCGCGGCCTGCGCCATGAGCTCCTTGTCCCGGTGCACGACCAGCTGCGGAGCCGTACTCACTTGGCCGTCGCCTTCTTGGCCGGAGCCTTGGCTGCCTTCTTCGCCCCGGTGGCCTGTGCGGCCTTCTCCGCGCTGTCCGTCGGAGCCGGGCCACCGAGTCGCTCCACCCCGAACTTCAGGGCGGAGGCGTAGGTGTCGTCCGGGTCGAGCCGGCGCAGCTCCTCCGCGATCAGCTCGGCCGTCTCGCGGCGCTTGAGGGCGACCGCACGGTCCGGCTGGCCCTGCATGGACAGGGTGGCGAGCGAGCCGTCGGCCCGGTCG
Organism: Streptomyces triticagri; assembly: GCF_003429565.1. Lineage (GTDB taxonomy): Bacteria > Actinomycetota > Actinomycetes > Streptomycetales > Streptomycetaceae > Streptomyces > Streptomyces triticagri. The sequence goes on along the minus strand of NZ_QUAK01000237.1, from coordinate 52,948 downwards.
AGGACGATCGGCCCGCAGTCCGTGGCGAGGCGTACGGCAGTGAGCCCGGGCCCCGAGGACAAGGTGCGCGTCACCGGCACACCGAGCCGGTCGGACAGCCACATCGCGAGCAGCTCACAACTCGGATTGAACTCCTCGCCCTCCACCTCCACCGAGGTGACCCGGCAGGTCACCTGGTCGAGCGCGGCGGCGAGCATCGAGCGCCACGGAGTGATCCGCGTCCAGGACAGATCCGTGTCGCCCGGGGTGTACGCCTCCGCGCGAGAGGTCAGCTCCTGGATCGGCTGCTCGGCCGCATAGGTGTCCGTGACCCGCCGCTGCGCCAGCGCGCCCAGCGGGTCCTTCGCCGGGTCCAGCGGTGCGTTCACCGGCCACCAGACCACCACCGGGGCGTCCGGCAGCAGCAGCGGCAGCACCACCGACTGGGCGTGGTTGATCACCTCGCCGTACAGCCGCAGGATCACCGTCTCGCCGGTACCCGCGTCCGCACCCACCCGGACCTCGGCGTCCAGGCGCGAGGACGTGCGGTCCCGGGGCGAACGCGAGACGCGCTTGATGACGACCAGGGTGCGCGAGGGATGCTCCCGCGACGCCTCGCTGGCCGCCTTCAGGGCGTCGTACGCGTTCTCCTCGTCGGTGACGATGACCAGGGTGAGCACCATGCCGACGGCCGGGGTGCCGATCGCACGGCGGCCCTGGACCAGGGCCTTGTTGACCTTGCCCGAGGTGGTGTCCGTGAGGTCGATCTTCATGGCCGACGCCAGCTCCGTCCGTCTCGTTCGAGCATTTCGTCCGCCTCCACGGGACCCCAGGTACCCGCCGGATACTGGGCCGGCTTGTTGTGCCGGTCCCAGTACTGCTCCACCGGGTCGAGGATCTGCCAGGAGAGCTCGACCTCCTCGGTGCGCGGGAAGAGGTTCGAGTCGCCGAGCAGCACATCGAGGATGAGCCGCTCGTACGCCTCGGGGCTGGACTCCGTGAAGGACTCGCCGTACGCGAAGTCCATGGAGACGTCCCGTACCTCCATCGAGGTACCGGGGACCTTCGAGCCGAACCGGACCGTGACGCCCTCGTCCGGCTGCACCCGGATCACCAGGGCGTTGTGCCCGAGCTCCTCGGTCGCGGTGTGGTCGAAGGGGGAGTGCGGCGCGCGCTGGAAGACCACCGCGATCTCGGTGACCCGGCGGCCGAGGCGCTTGCCGGTGCGCAGATAGAACGGCACTCCGGCCCAACGCCGGTTGTCGATCGTCAGCTTGACCGCGGCGTAGGTGTCGGTCTTCGAACCGGCGTCGATGCCGTCTTCCTGCAGATAGCCGATGACCTTCTCGCCGCCCTGCCAGCCGGCCGCGTACTGGCCGCGGACGGTGTGCTTGCCGAGGTCCTTGGGCAGCTGGACCGCGCCGAGCACCTTGGTCTTCTCGGCGGCCAGTGCGTCCGCGTCGAAGGAGGCGGGCTCCTCCATCGCGGTGAGGGCGAGGAGTTGGAGGAGGTGGTTCTGGATCACGTCACGGGCCGCGCCGATGCCGTCGTAGTAGCCGGCCCGGCCGCCGATGCCGATGTCCTCGGCCATGGTGATCTGGACGTGGTCGACGTACGACCTGTTCCAGATCGGCTCGAAGAGGGTGTTGGCGAACCGGAGCGCCAGGATGTTCTGGACGGTCTCCTTGCCCAGGTAGTGGTCGATACGGAAGACCTGGTCGGGGCCGAACACCTCGTGCACGATCGAGTTCAACTCGCGGGCGGAGGCGAGGTCGTGGCCGAAGGGCTTCTCGATGACCGCGCGCCGCCAGGAGCCGTCGCGCTGATCGGCCAGGCCGTGCTTCTTGAGCTGCTGCACGACCTGCGGGAAGAACTTGGGCGGCACCGACAGGTAGAAGGCGAAATTGCCACCCGTGCCCTGGGCCTTGTCCAGCTCCTGGATCGTGGACTTGAGCGTCTCGAAGGCCTGGTCGTCGTCGAAGTCGCCCTGCACGAACCGCATGCCCTGGATGAGCTGCTGCCAGACCTCCTCCCGGAAGGGCGTGCGCGCGTGCTCCTTGACCGCGTCGTGCACCTCCTGGGCGAAGTCCTCGTCCTGCCACTCCCGGCGGGCGAAGCCGATCAGCGAGAAGCCCGGCGGCAGCAGGCCGCGGTTGGCCAGGTCGTAGACCGCCGGCATCAGCTTCTTGCGGGAGAGGTCGCCGGTGACGCCGAAGATCACCAGGCCCGACGGCCCCGCGATGCGCGGGAGCCGTCGGTCCGATGCGTCACGCAGCGGATTCGTACCGCCTGCGGAATCGGGGGACAAGGCGGTCAGCCCTCCGACGGGGAGAGGCGCTTCAGCTCCGCCTCGGTCGACTTGAGCAGGTCGTTCCAGGACGACTCGAACTTCTCCACGCCCTCGTCCTCGAGCAGCTGCACGACCTCGTCGTAGCCGATGCCGAGCTTCTCGACGGCGTCGAGCTCGGCACGGGACTGCTCGTAGCTGCCGGCGATCGTGTTGCCCGAGACGGTGCCGTGGTCGCCGGTGGCCTCCAGGGTGGCCTCCGGCATGGTGTTCACCGTGTTCGGTGCGACCAGGTCCTCGACGTACAGTGTGTCCTTGTACGCCGGGTCCTTGACGCCGGTGGAGGCCCAGAGCGGACGCTGCACATTGGCGCCCGCACGGTCAAGCGCCTGCCAGCGGTCGCCGGCGACGACCTCCTCGTAGGCCTGGTACGCGAGCCGGGCGTTGGCCAGGGCGGCCTTGCCGCGGGCGGCCTTCGCGTCCTCGGTGCCGAGGGCGTCGAGCCGCTTGTCGATCTCGGTGTCCACGCGGGACACGAAGAAGGACGCCACCGAGTGGATCTTGTCGAGGTCCAGGCCCGCGGCCTTCGCCTTCTCCAGACCGGCCTGGTAGGCGTCCATCACCTCGCGGTAGCGCTCGAGCGAGAAGATCAGCGTGACATTGACGCTGATGCCCTTGCCGATCACCTCGGTGATGGCCGGCAGGCCCGCCCGGGTGGCCGGGATCTTGATGAAGGTGTTCGGCCGGTCGACCAGCCAGGCGAGCTGCTTGGCCTCGGCGACGGTGGCCGCGGTGTTGTGCGCGAGGCGCGGGTCCACCTCGATCGACACCCGGCCGTCCTTGCCGCCGGTGGCGTCGAACACGGGCCGCAGTACGTCCGCCGCGTCCCGTACGTCCGCCGTGGTGATCATGCGGACGGCCTCTTCGACCGTCACCCCGCGGGCCGCGAGGTCGGCGAGCTGCTGCTCGTAACCGTCACCGCCCGAGATCGCCTTCTGGAAGATCGACGGGTTGGTCGTGACGCCCACGACGTGCTGCTGGTCGATCAGTTCGGCGAGGTCGCCGGACGTGATCCGCTTGCGGGACAGGTCGTCCAGCCAGATCGCCACGCCCTCCTCGGAGAGGCGCTTGAGTGCGTCTGTCATGGAAATTGCATCTCCTAGCTGATCAAGTGTCGTATCTACGGGCGTCAGCGCTGCACGGCGCGCAGGGATTCCCTGGCGGCCTCGGCGACGTTCTCGGCGGTGAAGCCGAACTCACGGAACAGGGTCTTGCCGTCCGCCGAGGCGCCGAAGTGCTCGAGCGAGACGATCCGGCCGCTGTCGCCGACGTAGCGGTGCCAGGTCAGGCCGATGCCCGCCTCGACCGCGACACGGGCCCTGACCTCGGGCGGCAGCACCTGGTCGCGGTACGCCTGGTCCTGCTCGTCGAACCACTCGACACACGGCATCGACACCACACGGGTCGGCACGCCCTCGGCCTGCAGCTCGTCGCGGGCGGCGACGGCCAGCTGGACCTCGGAACCGGTGGCGATCAGGATCACCTGCGGGCTGCCGCCCTCGGCCTCGGCGAGCACGTAACCGCCGCGCGCCGCCTGCTCGTTGCGCTCGTACGTGGGCACGCCCTGGCGGGTCAGGGCCAGGCCGTGCGGGGTGCCCTTGCCGAACTCCTTGGTGTAGCGCGTGAGGATCTCGCGCCAGGCCACCGCGGTCTCGTTCGCGTCCGCCGGACGGACCACGTTCAGACCCGGGATGGCGCGCAGCGAGGCCAGGTGCTCCACCGGCTGGTGGGTCGGGCCGTCCTCGCCGAGACCGACCGAGTCGTGCGTCCAGACGTACGTGACCGGCAGGTGCATCAGGGCCGACAGGCGCACCGCATTGCGCATGTAGTCCGAGAACACCAGGAACGTGCCGCCGTAGATACGGGTCGGACCGTGCAGCGCGATGCCGTTGAGGATCGCGGCCATGGCGTGCTCGCGGATGCCGTAGTGCACGGTGCGGCCGTACGGGTCGGCCTCCGGCAGCGGGTTGCCCGCGGGCAGGAACGAACTGGTCTTGTCGATCGTGGTGTTGTTGGAACCGGCGAGGTCGGCCGAGCCGCCCCACAGCTCCGGGATCGCCCCGCCGAGCGCCTGCAGGATCTTCCCCGACGCCGCACGGGTCGCGACGGAGGAGCCGGTCTCGAACTCCGGCAGCAGGTCCTGCCAGCCCTCGGGGAGCTCGCCGGCCTGCATCCGGTCGAAGGCCGCGGCCCGCTCCGGATCGGCCTCGCGCCACACGGCGAAGGACTTGTCCCAGGCCTCCCGCGACTGCCGGCCGCGCTCGGCGGCGAGCCGGGTGTGGTTGATGACCTCGTCGGCCACCTCGAAGGACTGCTCGGGGTCGAAGCCGAGTACCCGCTTGGTCGCCGCGACCTCGTCGTCGCCGAGCGCCGAGCCGTGCGCGGCCTCGGTGTTCTGCGCGTTCGGCGCGGGCCAGGCGATGATCGAGCGGGCCGCGATGAACGACGGACGCTCGGTCTCGGCGCGCGCGGCCTCGAGCGCGGCGAACAGACCGGCCGGGTCCAGGTCGCCGTTCTCCAGCTGCTCCACGCGCTGGACGTGCCAGCCGTAGGCCTCATAGCGCTTGAGGGTGTCCTCGGAGACGGCGGTCTCCGTGTCGCCCTCGATGGAGATGTGGTTGTCGTCCCAGAGCAGCACCAGATTGCCGAGCTTCTGGTGGCCCGCGAGCGAGGACGCCTCGGCGGAGATGCCCTCCTGCAGACAGCCGTCGCCGGCGATCGCGTACACCATGTGGTCGAACGGGGACTCGCCCGCCGCCGCATCGGGGTCGAACAGGCCGCGCTCGAAGCGGGCCGCCATCGCCATGCCCACCGCGTTCGCCACACCCTGGCCCAGCGGGCCCGTGGTGGTCTCGACGCCGGTGGTGTGGCCGTACTCCGGGTGGCCCGGGGTCTTCGAACCCCAGGTGCGGAAGGCCTTGAGGTCATCCAGCTCGAGGCCGTACCCGGCCAGGTACAGCTGGATGTAGAGCGTCAGCGAGGAGTGCCCCGCGGACAGCACGAACCGGTCGCGGCCCACCCACTCGGCATCCGTGGGGTCGTGCCGCATCACCTTCTGGAACAGGGTGTACGCGGCAGGAGCCAGACTCATCGCGGTGCCCGGATGTCCGTTGCCCACCTTCTGGACGGCATCCATTGCAAGGACCCGCACCGTGTCCACGGCACGCTGATCCAGATCGGTCCACTCGAGGTCTGTGGTGGTCGGCTTGGTGCTCACCCTGATTCAGGGCTCCTCTCCACATGTCTGTATCCGGCGACATGTGTGCGCCGGGCGCTGTCGAGCCTACCGCTGTGGAAGCGGCCGGATTTTCGGCTCATTACAGACTGCCGGGAGCCGCCCGCGTTCGCCTCCGGAGCGCATCCGGCAGGTCCGGACCTGGACCGGACCCGCGGCCCCAACACGAGTGGACCCCCGCGAAGAGGCGAGCCGGGCCAACGTCTATGGTGGCGTGGTACGCGCGAGCATTTACCCGGTCTTCATTTCTGACGGCAGTTGAGGTGGCTCGCTGGGAGTCTCTGTCAGGGGTGTGCGTGACGGCCGTTGAATCCCGTCCCGGGGGTACCGAGGCCGCGGGCGAAGTCGGGACGAGCCAGGTGGGGCGGTCCGCCAAGGACCGCATTCTCGCCTTCGTGGCACTGACCAAGCCGCGCATTATCGAGCTGCTGCTCATCACCACCGTCCCCGTGATGTTCCTCGCCGAGCAGGGCGTGCCCAACCTCTGGCTGGTGCTCGCCACTTGCGTCGGCGGCTACCTCTCGGCCGGCGGGGCGAACGCCCTGAACATGTACATCGACCGGGACATCGACGCGCTGATGGAGCGTACGCGGCAGCGTCCGCTGGTCACCGGCATCGTCAGCCCACGCGAGGGCCTGGTCTTCGGCATCACCCTCGCGGTGGTCTCCACGCTCTGGTTCGGGCTGCTGGTCAACTGGCTCTCGGCCTGGCTCTCGCTGGGCGCCTCGATGTTCTACGTCGTCGTCTACACGATGATCCTCAAGCGGCGTACCTCGCAGAACATCGTGTGGGGCGGCATCGCGGGCTGTCTGCCGGTCCTGATCGGCTGGTCCGCGGTGACGAACTCGATGTCCTGGGCCGCGGTCATCCTCTTCATGGTGATGTTCTTCTGGACGCCGCCGCACTACTGGCCGCTGTCCATGAAGGTGAAGGACGACTACGCGCGCGTGGGCGTCCCCATGCTCCCGGTGATCGCCTCCAACAAGGTGGTCGCGCGTCAGATCGTCATCTACAGCTGGGTGATGGTCGGCATCTCGCTGCTGCTGACGCCGCTCGGCTACACCGGCTGGTTCTACACCGCGGTGGCGCTCGCGGCCGGTGGCTTCTGGCTGTGGGAGGCGCATGCGCTGCAGTCCCGCGCCAAGGCCGGAGTGACCGGCGGCAAGCTCAAGGAGATGCGGCTGTTCCACTGGTCGATCACCTATGTCTCGCTGCTCTTCCTGGCCGTCGCGGTGGACCCCTTCCTGCGCTGATTCCCGCGCTGGTCGCGGACGTGGCCCAGGCCACGCCCACCACCCGTCGCCGCGTCCACTACCCATCGGTAGCATCCTGTGCATGGCAGAGACTGAAGCGGTTGCAGAGGGTTCGGTCCCGTCGGCGAAGGACGAGCGCCGGGCGGCCGGACTGGCCAAGCGGATCAGCGCGTTCGCCCAGGCCCACGGGGGTGTGGAAGCGCAGATCGCCTACCTGGGCGAGCGCGGGGTGCGCATCGTCCTCGTGGGCGAGGACGGCGGCTGGGGCGACATCGTGGAGCCCAGCGACAAGGTCGCCCGCAGCGCCGTGGAGAAGGCCGGCGTCACCCTCCACGAGGACTTCGACGGGGACTTCGCCGCCAAGGTGGAGACCGGTCCGTACGAATGGAAGCGGATGGCGGGCATTCAGATCGGCGGCTGAGTCCTGACGAGGCGCCCTGGGCCCAGGCCAACACCTGGGAGTGGGTTCACCCGTTAGGCCCGTGAGAGACGGACCGTCCACGGGAGCCCCCGATGATCGAGACGCCGCAGCTGGTCGACCAGTACTGCCATGGCGTGCTCCGTACGGAGCTGGGCCTCGGGACCTTCGAGGCCCAGCTCGGCCGGGGCGGCGGCCCGCCCGCCCCCGGCACCACCTTCTTCGACACCTGGGCCGGATTCGCCGTACGGCGCTGGTGTCCGCCGCTGCTCGGACTCGAACCGCACTGTCCGCCCGCCCACTATCTGGCCCGCCGCCGCGAACTCGGCGTCCTGGAGGCCGGACGCAGACTGCTGCGGGGCAGCGGCATCGGCGCGTTCCTCGTCGACACCGGCTCGTCCGGAGACCTCACGGGGCCGGGGGAGATGGCCGCGGCGGGCGACGCCGAGGCCCACGAGATCGTGCGGCTCGAAGTGCTCGCCGACCAGGTCGCCGCCACCTCCGGAACCGTCGAATCCTTCCTCGCCAATCTCGCCGAGTCGATCCACGCGGCCGCGGGGCACGCCGTCGCCTTCACCTCGGTGGCAGGCGTACGCCACGGGCTCGCGGTCGGTCCCGAGCCGCCGGACGCGGCCGAGGTGCACCGGGCGGCCGGCCGGCGGCTCGCAGCATGCGGAACCTTCACCGGACCCGCCCGCCGGCTCGACGATCCGGTGCTGCTGCGCCATCTCCTGTGGATCGCCGTGGGCACCGGCCGCCCTCTCCAACTGCTGCTCGACGGACCCGAACCGGGCACTCGGGCGGCCGCCTTCGCCCGCGCGACGGCCGGGCTCGGCACGGATCTGGTGCTGCTGCCACGCGGACCGCAGGACGCGCCCGCGGTCGGCCTCACCGCCGAATTCCCGCACGTACACGCCGACTTGGGGCGGGCCCTGGCCCGTACCGGGGCGCGGGCGGAGCCGTTGCTCGCGGAGCTGCTCGATCTGGCGCCGTTCGGGAAACTGCTCTTCTCCAGCGGCGCCGGGGCGCTGCCCGAGCTGCATGTGGTCGCCGCCCGGTCGTTCGCGGTCGCGCTCGGCCGGCTCCTGGACGGTCTGGTCGCCGACGGCGCCTGGGCCGCCGCGGACGCCCGCCGGGTGGCGCACCTGCTGGCGGCCGGGAACGCACGACGGGTGTACGGGCTCGGGGGTGCCTGACCCTTCCGGTGCGGCCCGTCGCGGGTCAGGCAGAGGTCAGCGCAGGATCCGCCTGAGCCGGTACGTCCGCGGATGTCACCGGCCGCTCGCGCAGCGAGAGCGCCACCCGCAGGACCGCGATCCACACCAGACAGGACCCGAACATATGGGCGCCGACCAGGACCTCCGGCAGATCCGTGAAGTACTGGACGTACCCGACGCCGCCCTGTGCGAGCAGCACCAGGAACAGATCACGGGTGCACCGCAGCGGACCGCGCGGAGCGTCCACCGCCTTCAGCACGAACCACAGCGCGAAGGTCAGCGTGACCACGATCCAGGCAAGGACGGCATGCGCCTTGGTGACCGTCTCCCAGTCCACCGGCATCCGCGGTACGTCGCTGGAGTCGCCGGCGTGCGGGCCCGCGCCCGTCACCACGGTGCCCACCATGATCAGCAGCACCGTCACGCCCACCAGGATCCACACCAGCTGCCGGATCGCCCCGCCGACCAGCGGCCGGGGCGCGCTGTCGCCCTCGCGGGTGCGCTGCCACATCACCGTGGCCACCGCGATCAGCGCGGTCGACAGCAGGAAGTGCGCGGCGACGGTGTACGGATTGAGGCCGACCAGGACGACGATGCCGCCGAGCACCGCATTCCCCATCACCAGCCAGAACTGGGTCCAGCCGAGCCGGGTCAGGCTGCGCCGCCACGGTTTCTGCGAACGCGCGGCGATGATCGCCCAGCCGACCGCCGCGCACAGCACGTACGTCAGCATCCGGTTGCCGAACTCGATGACGCCGTGCAGGCCCATCTCATGGGTGGCCGTCAGGGACTCTTCCGTGCACTTGGGCCAGGTCGGGCAGCCGAGCCCGGACCCGGTCAGCCGGACCGCGCCGCCGGTCACCACGATGACGACCATCATCACCAGGGCGGCGGCCGCGGCACGCCGCACGGTCGCGGGGCTCGGCGTCCAGCGCTCGGCGATGTGGGCCAGCGGATTGCGCAGGGCCTGCGCGGCATCGGTACGGGTCAGCTGAGGCACGGCCCCATGCTAAGCGGGGCCTTGTGCATGAATTCACGCGGGTGGCATCCCGGGACGGAACATGTCGGACCGCCCGTGCGGTGAACCGGCCTGCCGCGACGTCCCGCCGCGTCACTCCCAGCGGAAGAACCGCCCCGCGGCGCCCAGTCCGACGACCGCCCAGACGGCGAGGATGCCCAGGTCGCCCCACGGGAGCGCGGCACCGTTCTGCAGCACGTCCCGCAGGCCGTCCGACAACGCCGCGATGGGCAGCAGCCCGAGCACCGCCGCAGCGGCGTCCGGGAACCTGTCCAGCGGCACGATCACGCCGCCGCCGACCAGAAGCAGCAGGAAGACCAGATTCGCCGCGGCGAGCGTCGCCTCGGCCTTCAGGGTGCCGGCCATCAGCAGCCCGAGCCCGGAGAACGCGGCGGTGCCGGCGACCAGGAGCAGTGGCACGGCGAACGGATTGCCGTGCGGCGACCAGCCGAGCGCCAGGGCGATCACCACCAGGAGTACGACCTGAAGGACCTCGGTGACCAGGACCGCAAGGGTCTTCGCGGCCATCAGGCCCCAGCGCGGCAGCGGCGAGGTGCCGAGCCGCTTCAGGACCCCGTACCGCCGCTCGAAGCCCGTCGCGATGGCCTGACCGGTGAACGCCGTCGACATCACCGCGAGCGCGAGCACCCCCGGCGCGAGGAAGTCCACCGCCTTGCCCTCGCCGGTGTCGACCACGTCCACGGTCGAGAAGAGCACCAGGAGCAGCGAGGGGATCACCACGGTGAGGAGCAACTGCTCGCCGTTGCGCAGCAGCATCCGCGTCTCGAGCGCGGCCTGTGCCGCGATCATGCGGCCGAGGGGCGCGGCGCCGGGCCGCGGTGCGAAGGTTCCGGCGGGGGTTCCGGCAGGGGTTGTGGCACTCATGAACGCAGCTCCTTGCCGGTCAGCTCCAGGAAGACGTCCTCCAGGGTGTGCCGCTCGACCGCGATCCGGTCCGGCATCACGCCGTGCTGCGCACACCAGGAGGTCACGGTGGCCAGCAGCTGCGGGTCGACGTTCCCGGTCACCCGGTACGAGCCCGGGGTGAGCTCGGCGGCCGCGGCGTCCATCGGCAGCGCCTTGAGCAGGCTCGCGACATCGAGGCCGGGACGGCCGGTGAAGCGCAGGGTGTTCTCGGCGCCGCCCCGGCACAGCGCCTCGGGGCTGCCCTGGGCGATCACCCGGCCGGCGTCGATGATGGCCACGTCGTCGGCCAGTTGCTCGGCCTCGTCCATGTGGTGGGTGGTGAGGATGACGGCCACCCCGTCGGTGCGCAGATCGCGTACGAGATCCCAGGTGGCGCGGCGGGCCTGCGGGTCGAGGCCGGCGGTCGGCTCGTCCAGGAAGACCAGCGCCGGGCGGCCGACGACGGCCATGGCGAGCGCGAGGCGCTGCTGCTGTCCGCCGGAGAGCCGGCGGTAGGTCGTACGGCCGCAGGAGCCGAGGCCGAGCCGCTCGATCAGGGTGTCGACGTCCAGGGGGTGGGCGTGCAGCCGGGCCATGTGGCGGAGCATCTCGTCCGCGCGGGCGCCGGAGTACACGCCTCCGGACTGCAGCATCACGCCGATCTGCGGGCGCAGGCGTCCGGCGTCCGCGATCGGGTCGAGGCCGAGTACCCGCACCTCGCCCGCGTCCGGCCGGCGATAGCCCTCGCAGGCCTCGACGGTGGTCGTCTTGCCGGCGCCGTTCGGCCCGAGCACGGCGGTGATGCCCTGCCGGGCGGTGAGGTCGAGGCCGTCGACGGCGGTCTTGCTCCGGTACCGCTTCACCAGGCCGCGCACCTGGACGACGGGCTCTTCACGCATGCCGCGAAGTCTAGGTACGGGGCACGAGGCCCCGGAACACCGGCCCCGGCCACCCTCGCCGGACGCCCGGCAACGGCGCGAAAATTAGGTGACCCTAAGTGACCGATGCCACCGGAGCGGGTCCGGACGCGGGTTGTCGCGGCCAGAGGAATTACGCAACAATGGCGTTGTGAAAAACGTCGGTGAGGCTCGGGAGCTCCCTCGGAGCACCCCCCAGGAGGAGCTCGGGACCGGTGAGCGCTCCACGCGCAACCGCGTCGCGCGCTCCATCCTGGACCACGGCCCGTCCACCGTCGCCGAGCTCGCCGGACGCCTCGGCCTCACCCAGGCCGCGGTCCGCCGGCACCTCGACGCACTGGTCGCCGACACCGTGGTCGAGCCCCGTGAGCAGCGCGTGTACGGCGCACGCACCCGCGGCCGCCCGGCCAAGGTGTTCGCCCTCACCGACTGCGGGCGGGACGCCTTCGACCAGTCCTACGACCAGCTGGCCGCCGAGGCCATCGGCTGGATCGCCCGGTCGGCGGGCGGCGGCGAGGCCGGGGAGGCCGCGGTCGCGGCCTTCGCGCGCGCCAGGCTCGCCGCCCACGCCGAGGAGTACCGGCGCCTGATCGACGCGGTGCCTCCCGAGGAGCGTGCGATGGCCCTGGCCAAGGCACTGTCGGCCGACGGGTACGCTGCTACTGCGCGTAGCGCACCGGGCCGGCAGCAGGGTGAGCAGCTGTGTCAGCACCACTGCCCGGTCGCCCACGTGGCCGAGCAGTACCCGCAGCTCTGCGAGGCGGAGACCGAATTCTTCGGTTCGTTGCTCGGCACCCATGTGCAGCGACTGGCCACCATCGCCCACGGGGACGGCGTGTGCACCACGTTCATTCCCCGTACCGAGTCACAGCCCGACACCAAGACCACCACTGCAAGCACGGCCGGGAGGAACCCCGCATGACTCTCCCCATCGAGGAGACGGCCCACCCTGAGCTCGAGGGCCTGGGCAAGTACGAATACGGCTGGGCCGACTCCGACGCCGCCGGTGCCGCTGCCAAGCGCGGTCTGAGTGAGGCCGTCGTCCGCGACATCTCGGCCAAGAAGGACGAGCCGGAGTGGATGACCAAGCTCCGTCTGAAGGGCCTCAAGCTCTTCGAGAAGAAGCCCATGCCGAACTGGGGCTCCGACCTCACCGGCATCGACTTCGACAACATCAAGTACTTCGTGCGGTCCACCGAGAAGCAGGCCCAGTCGTGGGAGGACCTGCCCGAGGACATCAAGAACACCTACGACAAGCTGGGCATCCCGGAGGCCGAGAAGCAGCGCCTCGTCGCCGGTGTCGCCGCCCAGTACGAGTCCGAGGTCGTCTACCACCAGATCCGTGAGGACCTGGAGCAGCAGGGCGTGCTGTTCCTGGACACCGACACCGCGCTCAAGGAGCACCCGGAGCTCTTCAAGGAGTACTTCGGCACGGTGATCCCGGCGGGTGACAACAAGTTCGCCTCGCTGAACACCGCGGTCTGGTCCGGCGGCTCCTTCATCTACGTGCCGAAGGGCGTGCACGTGGACATCCCGCTGCAGGCCTACTTCCGGATCAACACGGAGAACATGGGCCAGTTCGAGCGGACGCTGATCATCGTCGACGAGGACGCCTACGTCCACTACGTCGAGGGCTGCACCGCGCCGATCTACCAGTCGGACTCGCTGCACTCCGCGGTCGTCGAGATCATCGTCAAGAAGGGCGCCCGCTGCCGTTACACGACCATCCAGAACTGGTCGAACAACGTCTACAACCTGGTCACCAAGCGCGCCGTGGCCTACGAGGGCGCGACCATGGAGTGGGTCGACGGCAACATCGGCTCCAAGGTCACCATGAAGTACCCGGCCGTCTACCTGATGGGCGAGCACGCCAAGGGCGAGACCCTGTCCATCGCCTTCGCGGGCGAGGGCCAGCACCAGGACGCCGGCGCCAAGATGGTCCACATGGCCCCGAACACCTCGTCCAACATCGTCTCCAAGTCGGTGGCGCGGGGCGGCGGCCGTACCTCGTACCGCGGTCTGATCGAGATCGGCGAGGGCGCACCCGGCGCGAAGTCCAATGTGCTGTGCGACGCGCTCCTGGTCGACACCATCTCCCGCTCGGACACCTACCCGTACGTGGACGTCCGCGAGGACGACGTGTCCATGGGCCACGAGGCGACCGTCTCCAAGGTCTCCGAGGACCAGCTCTTCTACCTGATGAGCCGCGGCATGACCGAGTTCGAGGCGATGGCGATGATCGTGCGCGGCTTCGTCGAGCCGATCGCCAAGGAACTGCCCATGGAGTACGCCCTGGAGCTCAACCGGCTGATCGAGCTGCAGATGGAAGGCGCCGTCGGCTGACCGCCGGCCACCCTCCGCAGCAAGCCACTTCGGTACAAGAAAGCGAGCACTACGACAGCCATGGCTGAGGCTCAGAATCTCCCGGTGGGCTCGACCACCGCCGGTGCGGTGGCGGTCGCCGCCGAGTCCACCGTCGCCACGCGCATGAGCGCGCCCCCGTCCTTCGACGTCGCCGACTTCCCGGTCCCGCACGGCCGGGAGGAGGAGTGGCGCTTCACGCCGCTCGAGCGGCTCAAGGGCCTGCACGACGGCACGGCGAAGGCGGACGGCGTCCTCAAGGCCGACATCACCGCTCCCGACGGCGTGACCGTCGAGGCGGCCGGCCGGGACGACGCGCGCGTGGGCAGGGCCGGCACCCCGGTCGACCGGGTCGCCGCGCAGGCGTACTCCGCCTTCGAGAAGGCCACCGTCGTCTCGGTGCCCAAGGAGCAGGTGCTCACCGAGCCGGTGCGGGTCACCCTGCACGGCGAGGGCGGCACCACCTACGGGCACACCGTCTTCGACGTCGGCGCCTTCGCCGAGGCCGTGATCATCATCGACCACACCGGTGACGCCGTGCGCGCCGCCAATGTCGACTTCCTGGTCGGCGACGGCGCCAAGCTCACCGTGGTCTCCGTGCAGGACTGGGACGACACCGCCGTGCACGTCTCCCAGCACAACGCCCTGCTCGGCCGCGACGCCTCCTTCAAGTCGGTCGTCGTGACCTTCGGCGGCGACGTGGTCCGGCTGCACCCGCGGGTGCAGTACGCGGGCCCCGGCGGCGAGGCCGAGCTCTTCGGCCTGTACTTCACGGACGCCGGCCAGCACCAGGAGCACCGCCTCCTGGTCGACCACAACGTCCCGCACTGCAAGTCCAACGTCGTCTACAAGGGCGCGCTGCAGGGTGACGACGCACACGCCGTATGGATCGGCGACGTCCTCATCGAGGCCGCCGCCGAAGGCACCGACACCTACGAGATGAACCGGAACCTGGTCCTCACGGACGGCGCCCGGGTCGACTCGGTGCCGAACCTCGAGATCGAGACCGGCGAGATCGTCGGCGCGGGCCACGCCAGCGCCACCGGCCGTTTCGACGACGAGCAGCTCTTCTACCTGATGGCCCGAGGCATCCCCGAGAAGGACGCCCGGCGGCTCGTCGTGCGCGGCTTCTTCGCCGAGCTCGTCCAGCAGATCGGTGTCCCGGACATCGAGGAGCGCCTGATCGCCAAGATCGAGGAAGAGCTGGAGGCGTCCGTCTGATGACCTTCGTACGCGCCTGTGACCTCGGTGACCTCGAGGAGGACACCCCGAAGCGGGTGGAACTCGACGGCACACCGGTCTCGGTCGTCCGTACCGAGGGCGAGGTGTTCGCGATCAACGACATCTGCTCGCATGCGAACGTCTCGCTCTCCGAGGGCGAGGTGGAGGACTGCCAGATCGAATGCTGGCTGCACGGCTCCGCGTTCGACCTCCGTACCGGTAAGCCGTCCGGTCTTCCCGCGACGCGCCCCGTCCCCGTATACCCCGTAAAGATCGAAGGGGACAGCGTCCTGGTGGACGCGACGGCCCCCCTCTTCCAGGAGTCCTGAGGCACCCATGGCAACGCTTGAAATCCACGACCTGCACGTCACCGTCGAGGCCGACAACGCCACGAAGGAGATCCTCAAGGGCGTCGACCTGACCGTGAAGCAGGGCGAGACCCACGCCATCATGGGCCCGAACGGCTCCGGCAAGTCGACGCTCGCCTACTCCCTCGCGGGTCACCCCAAGTACACGATCACCGGCGGCACCGTCACCCTCGACGGCGAGGACGTCCTCGAGATGACCGTCGACGAGCGCGCCCGCGCGGGCCTCTTCCTCGCCATGCAGTACCCGGTAGAGGTCCCCGGCGTCTCCGTCTCCAACTTCCTGCGCACCTCGGCCACCGCGATCCGCGGCGAGGCACCCAAGCTGCGTACCTGGGTGAAGGAGGTCAAGGAGACCATGGAGCGGCTCAACATGGACCCGGCCTTCGCCGAGCGCAATGTCAACGAGGGCTTCTCCGGCGGTGAGAAGAAGCGCCACGAGATCCTCCAGCTCGAGCTGCTCAAGCCGAAGATCGCGATCCTCGACGAGACCGACTCCGGCCTGGACGTGGACGCCCTGCGCACCGTCTCCGAGGGCGTCAACCGCGTCCGCGAGACCGGCGAGGTCGGCACGCTCCTGATCACGCACTACACGCGCATCCTGCGCTACATCAAGCCCGACTTCGTGCACGTCTTCGCGAACGGCCGCATCGCCGAGTCCGGCGGCGCCGAGCTCGCCGACAAGCTGGAGGCCGAGGGCTACGAGGCCTACACGAAGGGTGGCGCATCCGAGTGACTGTGGCCCATCAGGGGCTTACCGGCCTCCTCGACACCGAGGCGATCCGCAAGGACTTCCCGATCCTCGACCGGGAGATCCACGACGGCAAGAAGCTCGTCTACCTGGACAACGCGGCGACGTCCCAGTCACCCCGCCAGGTCCTCGACGTACTCACCGAGTACTACGAGAAGCACAATGCCAACGTGCACCGCGGCGTCCACGTGCTCGCCGAGGAGGCCACGGCGCTGTACGAGGGCGCCCGCGACAAGGTCGCGGAGTTCATCAACGCGCCGAGCCGTGACGAGGTGATCTTCACCAAGAACGCCTCCGAATCGCTCAACCTCGTGGCCAACATGCTCGGTTGGGCCGACGAGCCCTACCGGGTCGACCACGAGACCGAGATCGTCATCACGGAGATGGAGCACCACTCCAACATCGTGCCGTGGCAGCTGCTCTCGCAGCGCACCGGCGCGAAGCTGAAGTGGTTCGGCCTCACCGACGACGGCCGTCTCGACCTGTCCAACCTGAACGAGGTCATCACCGAGAAGACGAAGATCGTCTCCTTCGTGCTCGTCTCGAACATCCTGGGCACCCACAACCCGGTCGAGGCCATCGTGCGCCGCGCCCAGGAGGTCGGCGCCCTGGTGTGCATCGACGCCTCACAGGCCGCGCCGCACATGCCGCTCGACGTACAGGCCCTGCAGGCCGACTTCGTGGCCTTCACCGGCCACAAGATGTGCGGTCCGACCGGCATCGGTGTGCTGTGGGGACGCCAGGAGCTGCTCGAGGACCTGCCGCCGTTCCTCGGCGGCGGCGAGATGATCGAGACGGTGTCGATGAACTCGTCGACGTACGCTCCGGCGCCGCACAAGTTCGAGGCCGGTACGCCGCCGATCGCCGGGGCCATCGGGCTCGGCGCGGCGGTGGACTACCTGAACTCGATCGGCATGGAGAAGATCGCCCGGCACGAGCACGCGCTCACCGAGTACGCCGTGCAGCGGCTGCTCGAGGTGCCCGACCTGAAGATCATCGGCCCCGTCACGGCCGAGGACCGCGGCGCGGCGATCTCCTTCACGCTCGGCGACATCCACCCGCACGACGTGGGTCAGGTGCTCGACGAGCAGGGCATCGCGGTCCGGGTCGGACACCACTGCGCACGTCCGGTCTGCCTGCGGTACGGAATTCCTGCGACCACACGAGCGTCGTTCTATCTGTACTCCACGCCGGCCGAGGTCGACGCCCTGGTGGACGGCCTGGAGCACGTACGGAACTTTTTCGGATGACCGACACGGCGGCTGAGGGACTGGGCTGACTGGTGAAGCTGGAATCCATGTACCAGGACGTGATCCTGGACCACTACAAGCACCCGCACGGGCGCGGTCTGCGTGACGGCGACGCCGAGGTGCACCACGTCAACCCGACGTGCGGCGACGAGATCACGCTGCGGGTGAAGTACGACGGCTCGCGCATCGCGGACGTCAGCTACGAGGGGCAGGGCTGCTCGATCAGCCAGGCCAGCGCCTCGGTGCTCAACGAGCTGCTCGTCGGCAAGGAGCTCGACGAGGCCCGGCGGATCCAGGACGTGTTCCTGGAGCTGATGCAGTCCAAGGGCAAGATCGAGCCGGACGACGCCATGGAGGAGACCCTGGAGGACGCGGTCGCGTTCGCCGGCGTCTCCAAGTACCCGGCCCGGGTGAAGTGTGCTCTGCTGAGCTGGATGGCGTGGAAGGACGCGACGGCCCAGGCCCTCGGCGAGGACCGTGACAACGCTGTGAGGAAGACCGCATGAGCGACGAGACCGCGACGCTGAAGCCCGCATCCGAGGAAGAGGTGCGCGAGGCGCTGATGGACGTCGTCGACCCCGAGCTGGGCATCGACGTCGTCAATCTGGGCCTGATCTACGGCATCCACATCGACGACGCCAACATCGCCACCATCGACATGACGCTCACGTCCGCGGCCTGTCCGCTGACCGACGTCATCGAGGACCAGGCGAAGTCCGCCACGGACGGCATCGTGAACGAGCTCCGGATCAACTGGGTCTGGATGCCGCCGTGGGGCCCGGACAAGATCACCGACGACGGCCGCGAGCAGCTGCGCGCACTCGGGTTCAACGTCTGACGCTCGCGTTCGACGTCTGAGCCGATCCCGCACGATCGAGCCGGGCCGGTGCGCCGGACCGCTGTCGGGCCCCGTACCCCTGACCGGGTACGGGGCCCGCTGCGTTCCCGGGCCGCGGTGCCATGTCCCCGGTCGCGCGCGACAGTGTCAGAGGCGCCCGGTACAAAGGGCGCATGAGGCTTGAGCAGGGTGTGGGTGAGGACCGGGCTCCGGGCGAGGACGACGGCCCGGTGGTCCGGGTGCGGACGGGCGGCGCGGTGCGCGGCCGGTACGAGACGGTGCGGTCCGGCGAGTCCGGCGAGTCCGGCGAGTCCGGTGCGTCCGGTGGGGCAGCGGGGGAGCGGCTCGCGGAGGATGGCGCGGCCCGGCGGATCGCGGTGTTCCGCGGCATTCCGTATGCCCGGCCGCCCGTCGGCGCCCTGCGGTTCATGCCGCCGCAGCCGGCCGAGCCGTGGGACGGTGTACGGGACGCGGGAGCCTTTGGACCGACCCCGCCCAAGGTGCCGTACACACCGGCCTTCGCCGCACTCCTCAGCGACCCGGCGATCCCCGGGGACGACTGGCTCACTGTCAACGTCTGGACCCCCGACCCGTCCCCGGCGGCGCGTCTGCCCGTCATGGTGTGGATCCACGGCGGCGCGCTCACCCGCGGCTCGTCGGCTGTCCCGGTGTACGACGGCGCGGCCTTCGCACGCGACGGTGTGGTCCTGGTGTCGCTCAACTACCGCCTCGGCGTGGAGGGTTACGGCCTCTTCCCGGACGCGCCGCCCAATGCCGGCCTGCGCGACCAGCTCGCCGCCCTGACCTGGATACGGGACAACATCGCGGCGTTCGGCGGCGACCCGGACGCCGTCACGGTCTTCGGGGAGTCCGCCGGTGCCATCAGCATCGGCGCACTGCTCGCCGTACCGTCCGCCCGCGGTCTCTTCCACCGGGCCGTACTGCAGAGCGGGGCGCCGGAGACCGTGCCGTGGGACGACTCCCGACGCATGGTGCGGCGGATGGCCGGGCACCTCGGCACACCCGCCACCGCGGCCGCCTTCGCGGAGGCGGACCCCGTGCGGCTGCTCGAAGCCCAGGCGAGGGCCGGGCGGCGCGGCAGCCCGCTGCTCGGCGGCCCCCGCTTCGGCATCGTCGTCGACGGGGACCTGGTGCCCAGCGAACCGCTGCCCGCCCTCCTGGACGACTGGGCGGCTGCGGAGGTGGACCTGCTCCTCGGCTGGACCAGTGACGAGCACCGGCTCTGGCTGGCGCCGACCGGGGCCGGCGATCGGATCGGCCGGCTCGGACCGCTGGCCGACGCGGCGGTCGCGCTGCGCTGCGGGGTGGGCCCCCGGGTGCCGCGCGGCTACCGGACGGCGCGGCCCGCGGTCCCCACCGGCGACCGCGTCGGCCAACTGGTGACCGACCACCTCCTGCGGCGTCCTCTGCGGAGGCTCGCGGACAGCCGGGCCACCGGCGCCCCCGCCCATGTGTACGAGTTCGCCTGGCCCTCCGGAATACCGGGCCTCGGTGCCTGTCACGCCCTCGAACTGGGCTTCGTCTTCGACATCTTGGCCGTACCGGAGGCCGCGATGCTGGCCGGCCCCGATGCGCCACAGGTCCTGGCCGAGACCATGCACACCGCCTGGACCCGCTTCGCCACCTCGGGTGACCCGGGCTGGCCGGCCTGGGACGCCACCCACCCGGTCCGGGTGTTCGGCGGCGAGGGGCCTCCGGTGGTGCACGGCCTGCGCGACCGGGAGTTGGAGGTGTGGGAGGCGGCCGGCTGAGGACCGACCGCCCTGCGACGACGGCGTGACTCAGCCACTCAGCCGTCGAAGGCCGTTGCCCGGGCCACCTTCTCCCATGCGGTGATCTCCGCGCGCACGCCGTCCAGGTGACCGAGCACCGCGTCCACCCCGTCGTCGCCCAGCGGCAGATGCAGCGGGGTGCGCTCCGCCGCAAGCGCGGCCCGGATCGCCGCGGCCGCCTTCGCCGGATCGCCGGGCTGCTCGCCGTCGCCCGTGGCGACCATGGTGCGGGTGGCGCCCACCGCTGTACGCCGAGAACCCGGCGAACGACGTCGGAGCCGAGATCGCCGGCATCGAGGAGACCTACGAGGCGTTGGTGGACGGCCGCAGAGTGTGCCTCGTCGCGGCGGGCAACGCCCCGCTGGTCACCCTGGGCGGCGTGGTCACCCGCCCGGTGCGGGGCATCGAGCCCAGCCGGCTCGCGCTCGCCTGGCGGGCGGACGGCCCCGGTCCGCTCGTGACCGCGTACGCCCGGGCCTGCCGGCAGGTGGTGGCGGCAGGCTCGTGAGGCCACCGGACGCCGCGCTGTGTACAGGCGTACGCAACGATGTGTACCCTCGTACACATGCCATACGGACTGCTGGCCGCGGCCATCGCCGCGGAGGTCGCCGGGACCACGGCGATGAAGTACAGCGAGGGCTTCACGAAGCTGTGGCCCTCGCTCGGCACGCTCGCGGGATACCTCCTCGCGTTCACGATGCTCGCCCAGGCCCTGAAGTCCATGCAGGTCGGCACCGCCTATGCGATCTGGGCCGGAGTCGGCACCGCGGCGGTCGCCGCGATCGGCATCGTCTTCCTCGGCGAGAGCGCGAGCGCGGCCAAGCTCGCCGGGATCGCCCTGGTGATCGGCGGCGTCGTGCTGCTGAATCTGGGCGGTGCGCACTGATGGCCAGGCGCTACGATCCCGAGCGCCGGCAGCGCATCATCGACGCGGCGATCCGGGTGGTCGGCCGCGCCGGCATCGCGGGCCTCAGCCACCGCTCGGTGGCCGCCGAGGCCGATGTGCCGCTCGGCTCCACGACGTACCACTTCAAGAACCTCGACGATCTGATGGTCGCCGCACTGCGCCAGACCAACGAAGGCTTCGCCAAGGCGGTCAGGAGCCAGGGCGCCTTCGAGGATCCCCGCCGCGACCTCGCCGAGGAACTGGCCCTGGTGACCGGCGCCTGGCTCGGCGGCGAGCGCGCGAGCACCGAGCTGGAGTACGAGCTCTATCTGGCCGCCCTGCGCCGCCCCGCCCTGCGCCCCGTGGCCGCCGAGTGGTGCACGGAGCTCTCCGACCTGCTGGCCCGGCGGACCGACCCCACAACGGCCTGCGCCCTGGTGGCCCTCGTCGACGGCATCTGTCTGCAGGTCCTCCTCACCGGCAGCGACTACGACGAGGCGTACGCCCGCGAGATGTTCGGGCGGGTGCTGCGGGGCTGACGAGCGGCTGTGGGGCGGGCGCCCGGACGGTGAGACCGGTTCGCCTCGGTCGGGGCGGGCCGGTTAGGTTGGCGTTCATGACCGACACGACTGCTACTCGCACCACCGGCGCCGTCGCCGCCGGCCTCGCCACCGTCACCGCCGACGGCACCGTCCTCGACACCTGGTTCCCCGCCCCCGAGCTCTCCGACGCCCCCGGCCCGGCCGGCACGGAGCAGCTGACCGCCGAGCGTGCGGTCGAACTGCTCGGCGCGGGCGCCGCCGAGGCGCTGCGCGAGGACGCGTTGCGCGGCGTCCGTATCGTCGCGGTCCGCACGGTCATCGGCTCCCTCGACGACAAGCCGCTCGACGCGCACGACGTCTATCTGCGTCTGCACCTGCTCTCGCACCGCCTGGTCAAGCCGCACGGGGTGAACCTGGACGGCCAGTTCGCCTTCCTGCCCAACGTGGCCTGGACCTCGCTCGGCCCCGTCGCCGTCGACCAGCTCGAGACGGTCCGTCTGAACGCCCGCGCGGCCGGCCTGCACCTCTCGGTCACCAGCGTCGACAAGTTCCCGCGGATGACGGACTACGTGGCGCCGAGGGGCGTCCGGATCGCCGACGCCGACCGCGTCCGGCTCGGTGCGCACCTCGCCGAGGGCACCACCGTCATGCACGAGGGCTTCGTCAACTTCAACGCGGGCACGCTCGGCACCTCCATGGTCGAGGGCCGGATCTCCGCGGGCGTCGTCATCGGCGACGGCTCCGACATCGGCGGCGGCGCCTCCACCATGGGCACCCTCTCCGGCGGCGGCAAGGAGCGCATCGTGATCGGCGAGCGCTGCCTGATCGGCGCAGAGGCGGGCATCGGCATCGCGCTCGGCGACGAGTGCGTCGTCGAGGCCGGCCTCTACGTCACGGCCGGCACCCGGATCACGATGCCCGACGGCCAGATCGTCAAGGCCCGCGAACTCTCCGGCGCGAGCAACATCCTCTTCCGCCGCAATTCGGTCACCGGCGCCGTCGAGGCCCGCCCGAACAACGCAGTCTGGGACGGCCTCAACGACGTCCTGCACAGCAACAACTGACCGTCCCCACCGGCGGTCGTGCGGTGGCGGGTGGTGTGTCCTCGTGAGGGGTGCGCCGCCCGCCGTTCGTTTGTGGGGTGGGGTCAGGTGGTCGTCAACCGGGCGTGGGTGTCGAGGAGTTCGCGGGTGCGGTCGGGTGGCGCGGGGCGCAGGGGTGGGCGGACCGGGCCCGCCGGGAGGCCGAGGGCGCCGAGCAGGGCCTTGGCCGTGACCGTGCCGGGCAGGCCCGCGCACATCATCGACTGCGTCAGTGGCAGCGCCCGCAGCTGCAGATCGGCGGCGCGGGCCGTGTCGCCGGCGTCGAAGGCGTCCAGGATCGCGCGCAGCGGGCCCGGGGCGGCGTTCGCGACGGTGCTGACGAAGCCGGTGCCGCCGAGTGCGTACAGCGGCAGGATGTACTCCTCGCAGCCCGGGTAGTACGCGAGATCGCTGCCGGCCATCACCCGCTGGGTGCCGAGCAGGTCGTACGCGCAGTCCTTCACGCCGACGATGCGCGGGTGCTCGGCGAGCCGCAGCAGGGTGTCCGGTTCGATGCGGGTGCCGGTGCGGCCGGGGATGTCGTACAGGAGCACCGGGAGGCCGGTCGCGTCCGCGACGTCCGTGAAGTGCGCGGCCACCGCGTCCTGCGGCGGGCGGGTGTAGTACGGGGTGACCACGAGCAGTCCGTCGGCGCCCGCCCGCTCGGCCGCCCGTGCCTGCTCGGCGGTGTGCGCCGTGTCCGCGCTGCCGATGCCGGCGACCACCGAGGCCCGGTCGCCCACGGCCTCGGACACCGCACGGAAGAGCAGGGACTTCTCCGTGTCGCTCAGGGTGGCGGACTCCCCGGTGGTGCCGGAGAGCACCAGGCCCTCGCAGCCCTGCTCGACGAGCCGGGAGGCGAGTTGCTGCGCTCCGTCCGGGTCCAGGGCGCCCGCGTCGGTGAAGGGCGTGATCATCGCGCAGAGGGCGCGGCCGAAGGGTGCGTTCATGTCCGTAGTGTCGGCGCTCGGGTTGTTCACATCCACTTAAAAATTCTTCAGGGTGACGGGTAGGAATGCTACGGGGTCGCCCCGGCGGCGGTCAGTGGCCGAAGCGGACCTCGAGACCCGGCAATTTCAGGGCCGGCGCGGGTCCGTCGCCGGTGACCGTCACGGCCACCAGGCGCTCCTCGTCGCCCTTCTCGAAGAGTACGGTCGCGCCCGGCAGCGGTACGCAGGCGCCGACCGCATCGATGCCGACCAGCTCGCCCAGGCCGTGGGCCGCCGCCTGCGGGTCGGGTGCGGTCACGACGAGGCCGCTGAGGTCGTGCGGGCCGCGCTCGTACGCGTCCGGGTCGACGCCGGCGAGCAGCTCCTCGCGCGGTGGGTCGTAGGTGATGAAGAAGGGATGCCAGGACGGCCCGCCCCGCACGAACACCTCGACGAACGAGACGCCGTGCTCGGCCATGCGGATCTCGATCTCCTCGACCTGGTGCCCCGCCGCGCGCAGCCGGCCGGCCGTGGCGCGGGCATCCGCGACGTGCACTGCGAAGGTGAGCGCGCCCGCCGGCCCCGGCAGTGCCTCGATCGCGGGGCGCAGCAGTTCCACGCCTCGCGCGAAGAGCGAGGAGCGCACCTCCTGCGGGTCGGTGACCGTCAGGATCTCCACATAGCGGGTGTCGAGGCGCCAGCCGCCGTTCTGGAAGCCGCTGACGGCGTCGTTGGTGTGCGCGGGGAGCCCGGCCGCCCGGTAGTCGGCGACGGCCTCGGGCACGTCGGGTACGTAGTGCAACAGGTGGTCGAAGGAAGGGAGTTCGGCGAAAGTCGTCATGAAGTAAGGCTACCCTTACTTGCTCTTGACGGCGGAGGGTTGACTTCAACCTTGCTTCAAGTTTCAGGATGGTGATCACCGGACGGCGGACCGCCGTCCCCCTGCACCGTCGAGGAGTTGACCATGTCCGTGCACACCGGCCTCCTGCCCCGTATCGGCAAGCCCGGCGAAGGGCTCGCCTTCAGCAGCACCTGGCGCGTGGGCACCCCGGAGCGACAGCGCGCCGCCGTCGACGCCATCGCCCGCGCGTGGCAGAGCCGGCCCTGGCCGCATACGGGCCTGCTCTCGTACAGCGTCTACATCGGGACCGACGGGGACACCCTGATGCACTATTCGCAGTGGCGGAACCATGACGCCTACGAGGACTTCGTCCGCACCGAACGCTCCGACCGGAACGCGGACATCGACGCCGCCGTCCCCGGCATCGAGCGGGTGGCCCTGCACAAGTACGAGCTCTACCGCAGCGGCCACTCGGGCGACTCGTCCCGGCAGCCGGGCTGCATCGTCGCCGTGGAAGTGGAGTTCGACGGACCCGACCCGCGGCGCCAGCGCGCATGGATCGACACGGTCTTCGAGGCGCTGGCGTCCGACGAGCCGCACCCCGGCGGGATGGGGGCGCACTTCCACACCAGCACCGACGGCACCAGGGTGCTCAACTACGCCGAGTGGGAGAGCGAGCAGGCCCATGTCGATGCACTCGCCGCCCCCGGCGACGGCGTCGGCTCGGCGACCGAGGCCTGGCACCGCGTCCAGCACTTCCCGGGCCTGGTCCGCAGCACGGTCACGCGCTACGTACCGGCCATCAGCCTCAGCCCGCGGTGAAGCGCAAGGGGGCGGGCCGGCGATCCCGCCCCCTCGAGCGTCACGGCTCGAAGCGCAGCACCTGCGGATCGTGGTCGCTGTTCTGCTCCGCGAACTCGGCGTTGATGTGCACGCTGTCGTAGGAGAAGCGGCGGATCGACGGGCTGGTCAGGATCTGGTCCAGGACCTGGCTGTTGCCCTGGTAGACGTACGAGTACCGCTCGGACCTCGGCAGCGAGGTGACCGCCGCACGCAGCGCTCCGCCGTCGGTGAGGGCCTTCGTGGTGGCCGAGAACTCGAAGTCGTTGATGTCGCCGAGGACCAGGACATCGGCCTTCCGGTCGGCCTTCAGAAGCTTCTTGGTGAAGGCGTTCACCGTCTTGGCCTGCTGCAGGCGCTGGGCCTCGGAGGAGCGGTTCGGCGGCTGGTGGTGCGAGGTCAGGGACTCGTCGCCGCCCTTCGAACCGAAGTGGTTCGCGATCACGAACACGCTGCGGCCGCGGAAGGTGAACTCGCCCGCGAGCGGCTTGCGGCTGTCCAGCCAGGCATCGTCCGCCGGGTCGATCCGGCCGGGGGAGTGGGTGAGCGCCGCGCGCCCGTGCGAGCGCACCACGTCCGTGGCGGTCGTCGCGTCGCCGCCCGGCCGGTCGGTGAACGACACCCGCTCGGGGTTGAAGAGGAAGACCTGCCGGATGTTGCCGCCCGGCTCACCGCCGTCCTTCTTGTCCTCGGGGTCGATGCCGCGCCACTCGTACGCGGGCCCGCCCGCCGCCTCGATGGCCGCGGTGAACTTCTCCAGGGTCGCCTCTGCGCTCACCGTGCCGTCGTCGGTGGCGCCGTTGTCGTCCTGGATCTCCTCCAGCGCGACGATGTCCGGGCTCGCCAGATTGCGGACCACCGCGTCGGCGAGCGCGTCGAACTTCTCCTGCGGATCGCCCGCGTCCAGGTTCTCCACGTTGTAGGTGGCGACGGCCAGTTCGCCCTTGCGCTGCGGTCGGGCGTGCTCACGCTCGAGGCCCTTGCGCTCGACGGTGACCGGGGTGCGGGCGGTCAGTGTGTAGCCGCCGAACTGGTTGAAGTCCAGGGGCCCTTCGGTGCGGCCCGCCAGACGGTCACCGA
Organism: Streptomyces triticagri; assembly: GCF_003429565.1. Lineage (GTDB taxonomy): Bacteria > Actinomycetota > Actinomycetes > Streptomycetales > Streptomycetaceae > Streptomyces > Streptomyces triticagri. Next base: position 26,879 of record NZ_QUAK01000237.1, on the reverse strand, counting down.
CGTCGGCCTTCGGGAACGGCTGCTCGGCGACCGGCGTCAGCGACTGGATCTGCAGCCGGCCCGAGTTCTGCGCCGAGTAGTCGCCGTAGACCGTGCCGCCGCGCCGGTTGCGGTTCTCGCCCGGCTTCACCGTCACCCACAGCTCGTCGTACGGGTCGGTGGCACCCGTGACACGGGAGGGGCCGACCCTCACGTTCATGCCTTCCAGGGACTCGTAGAAGTCCAGGGCGTACGAACGCGGTTGCAGCGGAAGTGAGTTGATGCTCCCGTCGTCGGCCGCGTCACCCTCGGGGGCGTAGGCGTCCGGCACCGAGCGGGCGTCGATGACGGTGGCCGGCGGCAGCTCGTTGCCGGAGGAGACCACGGTGACCGCGGGCTTGGTTATCTGGGTGAGCGACTGGTTGCCGGATTCCGCGCCGCCCGGCACGTACTCGGTCACCGTGCCCGAGACCAGCACCGCATCCCCGGCGGTGACGGTCGGCGACGCGTCGCCCGTGTACACGAACAGGCCCTCGCTGGTCGCCGGATCGTCGTCCTGGTCCCCCTCGGCCGACTGGATCCAGAACCCTCGCGAACCGTGGTCCCGCACCCCGGTCACGATCCCGGCCACCTCGGCGACCTGCTCACCGTCGTACGGGCTGAGCCGGGTGCTGCCCTGGATGTCGTGGATCGCGGGGCCGGCCGCAGCGGCGGAACCGGCGCCCGCCGCGGTGAGCAGCCCGGCCGCGAGAGCGGTGCTGACGACGGCGGCGACGGCCGCGGAACGGCCGCCCGAGGCCGCTGGCGCGGTGCGGGTCGCGGTGCGATTCGCGGTGAGAGTACGGCGTGGCATCGGGGGACTCCGTGAGGGGTGAGGGGGACCGGGGGAGTTCTACGCGCGTCAATCTCTTGTGTGGCCAAGGGAGTTGTCAAGGGACGCGCGGTGTACGCACCCCGACCGGAACATGAACGTCATCGGCGGCGCCGGTCCCGCCCGGGAACATGACGACGGCGCTCGCCCGGCCGGCCGTTCCCGGAAGAGGGATCCGCCGGACCAGTGGGCCGTTTGGGGTGAAATCCGTCTACGCTGGGGCCCGCCCGACCCCGTACGCGCAAGGAGACCCCGCCGATGTCCGCAGAACCAGCGCCCCTGCCGCCGGTGCGGCTGCACCCCGAGGCGCAGCTGGCCCGCGACGCCCTTGCCGCCCCTCTCCTCGCCAGGGCCGTACGCATCGCCCGCTGGGCCGGCCCCGAGACCCGCGTCGGTGCGGGCGGCGAACTGATCGACGAGCAGCTCCCGGCCGCCGCCGCACACCTGGGCTTCGCCGAGGACGACGAGGACGGCCCTGCGCATGCGAGCGAGGCCTGGCGGGTGGCCGTCGACATCGGCCTCCTGGAGGTCACCGACGGCGAGGAGGGCGCGGGCGAGGACGGCGGGGACACCGACGGCACCGTCACCGCGGGCGAGGATCTCGCCCTGGTCACCTCGGGCAGCCCCGGCGATGTGCTCGGCCTCTGGCTCGGCGCCCTCGACACCGTGCTCGCCGACGCCACCGCACCCGACCTGGAGGACATCCTCGGGGCGATCGAGGACGGCGGCGACATCGACCTCGGACAGCTCGACTGGGACCCGCAGGCCGAGGCCGACTTCCTGGACGGCATCCTCGGCAATCTCTACCTGCTCACCGTCGGCGAGGGCGGCACCGGCGACTCCGCGGCCGAGGCGGTCCCGCTGCCCGCGCTCGCCGCCTCGATGATCGTGCCGGAGGACATGGGCGAGCCCACGGACGACGTCCTGGAGCAGGTGTCCGACGCGATGATGCGCCTCGACGACCAGTTCCGGATGCTCGAGCCCACCGGACTCGTCGAATTCCGGCCGGTGGACGAGGAGTTGATGGCCGAGGCCGGCGACGACCCGGCGCCGGTCGAGGACGACGAGGACATCTCCCGATACGGCATGGTCCGGCTCACCGCGCTCGGTCTCTACGGCGTACGGGCCCGGATGCTGGAGGCCGGCGTGGACGCCCCGGCCGTCGGCGACCTCGCCGACAAGGGCGCGGACACCCTGCTCGCCGCCACCGCCGAGTTCCCGCAGGAAGCGGCCCGCGCCGAGACCGAACTCTGGCTCGACGGCCGCGAACCGCTCGCCGCCGCCCGGGAGCTGCTTGCCGCGGCCCGCGGCGACGACGAGTCCGCGCCGCTGCGCAGGCTCCGCTGCCAGCAGGCCCTCTCCCTGACCGGCCGCGAGGCCGAGCCGGCGCTGCGCGAGGTGCTGGACGACAGCCGGCTCGGCGGGCTCGCCCGGGTCTGGCTCGCGGAGCACGGTGCGGCCGACGTCCCGCCGCCGCCGGAGGCGATGGTGTACTGGCTGACCGTCGACACCATCGCGGCCCAGCTGCAGGCCGAGGGCAACTCCGAGGAGCTGCAGGGCCTGGTCGAGGGCCTCGCCGAGCAGCACAGCGGCTTCTTCGACATCGCCTGGCGGGTCGACCACCCCGCGACCGCCGATGTGCTCGAGGCCATGGGGCGGCTGCATCCGGACAAGAAGGTCGCCAAGGAGGCCCGCAAGGCGGCCTTCAAGGCACGCTCGCACGGCGGCCGTTAGGCGGGGATCGCGCGGATGGGCGGGGGCGGCCGAGGGCTTCCGTCCACCGGTCCGGGCGGTCGCCGGCCGGTGGACGGCCGTCAAGTCCGCAGGTACGACGCCCCGTTCAGGTCCAGGACCGTGCCCGAGGCCCACTCCGCCTCGGGGGACGCCAGCCAGCGGACCGCCGCCGCGATCTCGTCCGCCTCCGCCACCCGGCCGAAGGGACTCTGGGCGCGGATCGCCTCGCCCTCCGCCCCGTCGAGCCGGTGCGCCACCCGCTCCGTACCGAAGAATCCAGGGGCCACCGAGGCCACCCCGATCCCGTACGGCGCGAGCGACACCGCGAGGGACTGACCGAGCGCGTGCACCGCCGCCTTGGTGGCGCCGTACGCAGGATGGTCCGGCTCGCCACGGAAGGCGCCGCGCGAACCGATGTTGACGATGCGGCCGCCGGTGCCCTGCTCGATCATGCGGCGGCCCGCGAGATGGCTCAGGTTCGCCGTCGCGAGCACATTCACCGCCAGGTGCTGCTGCCACAGCGCCGACCAGTCCTCGTACGACGTCTCGGGCAGCGGATGCGGGAGATTCACCGCGGCGTTGTTGACCAGCACATCCACCCCGCCGAGCCCGGTCACCGCCTCCTCGAAGACGCGGCGCGCCTCCTCGGGATCCGCCAGGTCCCCGCCGGTGAGCACGTGGCCGTCGCCCTCCAGGGCCGCCAGAGTCTCCTCGGCGGCGGCACGGCGCGTTCCGTAGTGGACGGCCACCCGGTCGCCGTCGCGGGCGAAGGCCCGGGCGACGGCGCGGCCCAGGCCGCGGGCCGCCCCCGTCACGAGGACACGGCGGCCGGTTTCGGTGCGGGGCATGGCTGCGGGCCTTTCGACGTACGGAGTTCAACCTGCGTTTATACGCGGGCGGGAGCGTGTGTGCGCATCCGGGCCCTCCCGGGCCGCCGAACAATCTACGGAGAATCCATGCCGCTCACCCGCAGGGACTTCACCCGGCGCTCGGCGCTCACCGGCGCCTCGGTCGCCCTGGTCGGCACGGCCGGCGTACTGGCGACCACGGACGGGGCGCTCGCCTCGCAGGACGGCGCGGACGGCGCATCGGACAAGCCCGCGGAGGACAAGGGCTCGCACGGTCCCGGCTACGGGCCGCTCGTCCCCGACCCGGACGGCATCCTCGCGCTGCCCGCCGGCTTCCGCTACCGCATCCTCACCCACAGCGGCAGGACCAGGCTGGAGTCGGGCGAGTTCACGCCGTCCAACCACGACGGGACCGCCACCTTCGAGGGCCCGCGCGGGGCGACCCTGCTGGTCAACAACCACGAACTGAAAGGCCCCCGGTCCGACTGGGAGCACCCGGTGCCGCTCACCGACGGACTGGTCTACGACCCGGCGGCCGCGGGTGGCTGCACGGTGGTCGAGGTGCGGCGAGGCGGTGAGGTGTCCGAGTGGGTGGGCATCGCCGGTACCTCCACCAACTGCGCGGGCGGACGCACCAGTTGGGGCACCTGGCTGACCTGCGAGGAGAACACCGACCGGGCCGGCGAGAACGGCATGACCAAGGACCACGGCTATGTCTTCGAGGTCGACCCGCAGGACCGCCGGGCCAATCTCGACCCCAAGCCCCTGAAGTTCTTCGGCCGTTACGACCACGAGGCGGTCGTCGTCGACCCGAAGCGCGGCCACGCCTACCTCACCGAGGACGCCGATGGGCCGAACGGCCTCCTCTACCGCTGGGTCCCGCCGCAGGGCTTCCGGCACGGCCGCGGCACATACCGCGGCCTCGCCGACGACGCCGGGGTGCTGCAGGCCGCCAAGTGCTTCGACGTGTCCGGCCGGTTCGTCGACGACATCTCCCGGGCGACGCGGATCGGGGCCGTGTACGGGGTCGACTGGGTCGATGTGCCGGACCGCGACGCGCGCACCGTCGACGTACGCAAGCAGTTCAAGGACTCCGAGGTCACCCGCGGCCGCAAGCTGGAAGGCATGTGGTGGGCCGACGGCGGCGCCTATGTGGTCTCCTCGTACGCGCGCGACGAGAGTCCCGGTGCGGCGCACGACGGACAGGTGTGGTTCTACGACCCGAGGCGGCGGACACTCACGCTGAAGGTGCTGCTCAAGGTCAATGCGGACCCGTCCGAGCCGGGTGGGTTCGACGGGCCCGACAACATCACGGTGTCGCCGTACGGCGGTCTGGTCATCGCCGAGGACGGCGAAGGGCTGCAGCATCTCTTCGGCGCCACCGACAACGGACGCACCTATCCGATCGCGCGCAACGAACTGAACACCGGCACCGAGGACGATCCCGAATACAGCGAATTCACCGGAGTCGTGTTCTCCCCGGACGGCCGTACGCTCTACGCCAACATCCAGACACCCGGAATTCTGCTGGCCATCACCGGACCCTGGAAGCGCCAGTCCAAGAAGTGACCCGCGGCGCCCCACCCGCAGGCCCGCCGGCCCTCCCCGACTCCTGAACCCTCCCCGGCTCCCGGCCGTCGCCGTAAAACCCTTGGCGCGGCCGGGAGTCGGGGTTCTAGAGTCTTGTTCGTCCAGGTGCGAAGGCAGGACCTACTTCCACTCTTGATGGGGCGGTCGCGGGTTCGACTCCCGCCTCCGGTACGTATGTGCCGGAGTAGCTCAGCGGTAGAGCACCACTGGTGGTTCCGCCGACTCCGAACTCTGGACAGCACGGACTCGTGCACCTCCCGGTGCGCAGGCGGCGGCTACTTCCTTTCCCGAAATGTGCCGCAGCCGTCCTGGATCTCGGGAGGCTCGAGTTCGCTGTTCACCGTTCGGAATTCGCGCCCACTGTTCATCGTTCGGAATTCGGGGGAATTCTCATGGCGCGGTTCAACACCAAGGCGGCCCCGCGGGGCAGCACTTCCGCGGTGCGTTCGTCCGGACACACGGCGCTCACTCACGAGGGCGGCCGCGGACATCTCCGTGACGCACGCTCGGAACTCTTCCTGCTCGCCGTCGCCAACTTCGTCTCCCAGCAGACCTTCTACGAGTCCGGCGCCGACCGCGACGACCGCTTCGGCGCACTCGTGCGGCGTCTCGCCGTCCAGGACGCGGAGTGGACCGCGGGTCTGCTGGCCTGGATGCGCACCGAGGGGCAGCTGCGGACGGCGTCCCTGGTCGGCGCCGCCGAATACGTCAAGGCGCGGCTCGACGCGGGCGCGACCGACGGCCCGGCGAACCGTCAGGTCGTCGCCTCCGTACTGCGCCGCCCCGACGAGCCCGGTGAGCTCCTCGCCTACTGGACCGCACGCCACGGCCGCAACATCCCCAAGCCCGTCAAGCGCGGCATCGCCGACGCGGTACGGCGCCTCTACCACGCCCGGTCCCTGCTCAAGTACGACACCGGGACCAAGGGCTACCGATTCGGCGACGTCCTGAACGTGGTGCACGCCGCGCCCGACCCGGCCAAGCCGTGGCAGGGCGAGCTGTTCCGGTACGCGCTCGACCGCCGGCACCACCCGGAATCGGCCGAACCACCCGTCCGGGACCGGACGTTGTGTGCACATCGCGCACTGATGGCCCTTCCGGTCGCCGAGCGGCGGGGCGTGGTCACCGGTCCGGGCGGCGCGGAGCGGCTCGCGGAGGCCGGGATCACCTGGGAGGCCCTCGCGGGCTGGCTGCAGGGGCCCATGGACGCGGCGGTCTGGGAGGCCGTCATTCCGTCGATGGGGTCCATGGCACTCGTCCGTAATCTGCGGAACTTCGACGAGGCGGGAGTCGGCGACGAGGTCGCGGCGACGGTCGCGCGGAGGATCTCGGACCCGTCCGAGGTCGCCAAGTCGCGCCAGTTCCCCTTCCGTTACCTGGCCGCGTATCAGCATGCGCCGTCGCTGCGCTGGTCGTACGCACTGGAGCAGGCCCTCGGCCACTCGCTCCGGAACGTCCCGTCGCTGCCCGGCCGCACGCTGGTCCTGGTGGATCGCTCCGGTTCGATGTTCTTCTCGCGGCTGTCGGATCGTTCGGAGCTCACGCGGGCGGATGCGGCCGCGGTGTTCGGCACGGCGCTCGCGATGCGTGCGGAGAAGGCGGATCTGGTCGAGTTCGGGTCGACGAGCGCGGCGGTGAAGTACCGCGAGGGAGAGTCCGTCCTGAAGGTGCTCGACCGTTTCCACGACCTGGGCGGTACGGACACGAGTGGTGCGGTGCGGCGGCACTTCGGGAAGCACGACCGGGTGCTGATCGTCACGGACGAGCAGTACGGGTCCGCCGGGCGCGGGCCGACGGAGCTGATTCCTGCGGGGGTTCCGGTCTACACGTGGAACCTGGCCGGGTACCGGGTGGGCCACGGGCCGTCCGGGGACGGGAAGCGGCATGTATTCGGAGGGCTCTCCGATGCGGCGTTCCGTCTGATTCCGATGATCGAGGCGGGCCTCGACGGGGCTTGGCCCTGGCTCACGTCCAGCCCTCGGCCGCATGTGGGCTCGTCCGGCGCTTGAAGCGCTGGGGCCGCGCCGGGTGTCGTCGATCCGTTGCGGCCCTCCGAGGCCTACGCTGCGGACGATGATTGAGACCATCGTGTTCGACGTGGGTGAGACCCTCACCAAGGACGACCGCTACTGGGCATCCTGGGCGGACTGGCTGGGCGTACCGCCGCACACCGTCTCCTGCCTCGTCGGCGCCGTCGCGGCGCAGGGGCGCGAGCAGGCCGACGCCCTGCGGCTGCTCAGCCCGGACATGGACATCGCCGCCGCGTACCACGCCCGGGAGTCCGCAGGCCGCGGCGAGCATCTCGACGAGCGTGACCTCTACCCCGACGTACGGCCCGCCCTCGGTGGCCTGCGCGAGGCGGGCCACCGCGTGATCGTCGCGGGCAACGCCTCGGCCCGTGCGGCCGAGTTGCTGCGCGATCTCGACCTGCCCGCCGATCTCGTCGTCACCTCCGGCGACTGGGGCGTGGCCAAGCCGGATCCGTCGTTCTTCGAGCGGATCCTCGAGGTGTCGGGGGCCGGTCCGGCTCAGACCCTGTACGTCGGCGACCACCCGGCCGAGGACATCTTCCCGGCCCGGCAGGCCGGACTGCGCACCGCGCATCTGCGGCGGGGGCCCTGGGGCCATCTGTGGGCGGAGGATCCGGACGTGGTCGCGGCGGCGGACTGGCGGATCGACGGCCTGACCCAGCTGGCGGCCGCGGTCGCGGAGTGAGACCGCGCACGAACCGGCCCCCGTCTCCTCGTCGTTCGAGGAAACGGGGGCCGTGTGCGTACTTGGCCGGGCGCGGCCTGCTCAGTAGCCCTCACCGTAGTCGTCGGCGGCCGGCGCGACGTTCCAGTCGTTCTCGGTCTGTGGTGCGACGTTCCAGTCGTTTTCGCTCTGTGGTGCGACGTTCCAGTCGTTTTCGCTCTGTGGTGCGACGTTCCAGTCGTTCTCCGCGGCCGCGGCGCCCGCGCTCGCGGCGATTCCGCCGGTCGCGAGCAGTGCCACCGCCGCGGCACGGGCCACGGTCTTTGTGATCGTCATGCTTACTCCCTGTGCGTCACGGGACGAGTGCACGGCGAGTGTGATGGGCCGGACGGGACGAACACCAGATGTTTCGGCCGGGTCCGAAGTCCCTCGCGCCCTACAGCGCCCGGGCCGCCGGCTTCACCATCCCGCGCACCGTGCGGGACTTCACGAACTCGCCCATCGCGGTCATGTCCCACTCGCCGGAGAACTGCCGGACGAGCTTGGCCATCATCACGCCCGTCTGGGCCTCCGCGTTCGTCAGGTCGAAGCGGACCAGCTCCTCGCCCGTCGAGGCGTCGAGGAGCCGGCAGTACGCCTTGGCCACCTCGGTGAACTTCTGGCCCGAGAACGAGTTGACCGTGAAGACCAGTCCCGTGACCTCCTGCGGGAGCCGGCCCAGGTCGACCGTGATGGTCTCGTCGTCCCCCGCGCCCTCGCCCGTGAGGTTGTCCCCGGAGTGCTGGACCGCGCCGCCCAGGATGGTCAGCTTGCCGAAGTAGCAGCTCTCGATGTGGTTCCGCTGCGGGCCGTAGGCGATGACCGAGGCGTCCAGGTCGATGTCCTTGCCGCGGTACGCGGGCTCCCAGCCGAGGCCCATCCGGACCTGGGCGAGCAGCGGGCGGCCGCCCTTGACCAGGGACACCGTCTGGTTCTTCTGGAGGCTGACCCGCCCCTTGTCCAGGTTGATCTTTCCGGCGCCCGGCGCCGGTGCGGCAGGGGCCGCCTGCGGTGCCGGGGGAGCGGGCGGCGCGGCGATCCGGGGGTCGACCGCGGGAGCGGGCGGCGCGACCGGAGTCTGCACCGTGGGCGTGGGTGCGGCCGGCGCGGGCTCGTCGACGCTGACGCCGAAGTCCGTGGCGATGCCCGCCAGGCCGTTCGCATAGCCCTGGCCGACCGCGCGGGCCTTCCAGGCGCCGCCGCGCCGGTACACCTCGACGACGACCAGTGCCGTCTCCGCGCCGAGCCGCGGCGGGGTGAAGGTGGCGAGCGCGGTGCCGGCGTCCGCGTCCCGTACCGTCGCCGTCGGTTCGATGCCCTGGAAGGACTGGCCCGCCGCGTCCGGGCTCGCGGTCACCACGATCCGCTCGATGCCGGCCGGGACCGCCGCGGTGTCCACGACGATCGCGTCCGGTGCCGAGCCGCCGCCGGAGCGGTAGGTCACACCGGGGCCCGAGGGCTGGTTGTAGAAAATGAAGTCGTCGTCGGAGCGCACCTTGCCGTCGGCGGTGAGCAGCAGGCCCGATACGTCGAGCCGCACCGGGGCGGCGACGTCCACCGCTACACGGGCGGCGGCGAGGGGGATGTTCGAGCCGGGGGTCATAGCTGTCATGACCGAGGTAACGAACGACCCCGCTTTACCGTTCCCTTACCTGCGCGAGCGATTGACATCCACTCGAACGGGGCATTCCGGGACACGGCCCGGCCATGGCCCGGGCTCAGCGCCCGCGGTTGCGCGGATGGTTGCGCGCCATGCGCTCGTTCCCGTGCTTGTAGGCGCCGGTCCAGCGGGCCATCACCAGTTGGGCGTCGCCGGACGCGACCTCCGCGAGGAACTTGTCGGCCCGGGCGCCGCGCAGCGTGCCGGCCGTGCGTCCCTGGTGTGTGATGACCACGCTGCCGTCACCGAACTGCTCGTAGCTGAATCCCCCGGGTCTGCCCATGGCGGGCAGCGTAGACAGCCGCGGCCCCCGGCGAAACGGGTTTTCGCCGAGGGCCGGGACAACGGCATGCGTGCCTACGGCACCACCACGATCTTCCGCCCCACCCCGGACGCGAACCGCGCAAGGGCGTCCGGGTACGAGTCCAGCGGCAGCCGGTCGCTGATGAACACCTCCGGATCGAGCACCCCGCCGGCGAAGAGCTCGGCGGCCCGCTCGTAGCTGTGCAGGACGGCCATCGAGCCGGTGATGGTGATCTCCTGGTTGTAGATCTTGTACGGCTCGATGGTGGCCGTCGTCGCATAGTCGGCGACGCCGAACTGCAGGAAGGTGCCGGCCTTCGCGACCCGCCCGATCCCGTCCTGGATCGCCGCAGCGTTCCCCGTCGCGTCGATGACCACGTCCCAGCCCTGCGGCCGGTCCAGCTCGTCCGCGCCGGCCGCCGCCGCGCTGACGCCCAACTGCTGTGCCGTGGCGAGCCGTTCGGGATTCAGATCCACCACGTCGACGCTCGCGGCGCCGGTCTTCTTGGCCAGCTCCAGCATCATCAGGCCCATCGTGCCGGAGCCGTAGATCAGGACGTGCGAGCCGAGCCGGGAGTTCAGTACGTCATAGCCGCGCACCGCGCAGGACAGCGGCTCGATCAGCGCCGCGTCGGCGGTCCGGATGTGGTCCGGGAGCTTGACGCAGTTCGACTCCGGGGCGACGGCGTACTGGGCGGCGCCGCCCGCGGTGCTCACCCCGATCGCCGCCCACCGCTCGCAGAGGTTGTTGTGCCCCGTACGGCAGTACCGGCAGGCGTAGCAGTACAGCGAGGGGTCGACGGCGACCCGGTCGCCGACCGCGACCGAGGTGACCCCGCTGCCGAGGGCGACCACCTCGCCCGCGAACTCGTGCCCGGGCACGATGGGCAGGGTGGGTGCGAACTCGCCCTGCAGGATGTGCAGATCGGTGCCGCACAGTCCGCACGCCGCGACCTCGACGACGACCTGCCCCGGCTCAGGGGTCGGGTCGGGCACCTCCGAGACGACGGCCTTGCCCACGGACTCGATGACGGCTGCTTTCACTTCACGGCTCCAAGGGACAGGCCCTGGACGAGTTTGTCCTGGGCGGCGAACCCCGCGGCGAGCACCGGCAGGGAGATCACGAGGGACGCGGCGCACACCTTGGCCAGGAACAGGCCCTGGCTGGTGATGAAGCCGGTCAGGAAGACGGGTGCGGTCTGCGCGACGACGCCGGTCAGCACCCGGGCGAACAGCAGCTCGTTCCAGCTGAAGATGAAGCAGATCAGAGCCGTGGCGGCGATCCCGGGAGCGGCGATCGGCGCGACCACCCGGGCGAGCACCGTGGGCAGTTTCGCCCCGTCGATCTGCGCCGCCTCGATGACCGCCACCGGCACCTCGGCGAGGAACGACTGCATCATCCACACCGCGATCGGCAGATTCATCGAGGTGTAGAGCAGGACGAGCAGCCAGATGTTGTCGAGCATCCCGGTGTTCTTGGCGAACAGATACAGCGGAAGCAGTCCGGCGACCACGGGCAGCATCTTCGTGGACAGGAAGAAGAACAGGACGTCCGTCCACTTCTTCACCGGCCGGATCGACAGGGCGTACGCGGCGGGCAGCGCGAGTACGAGGACGAGCAGGGTCGAACCCACCGACGCCACCGTCGAGTTGATCAGCGCGGGCCAGGGGCTCGCGCCGCCCGCGGCCCCGAAGAACTCGCGGTACCCGTCGAGGGTGAGCGAGGCGGCCACCGACGGCGGATTGGTCGCCGCGTCCTCCTCGGAGTGGAACGACGTCAGGGTCATCCACGCCAGCGGCAGTACGAAGAGAATGCCGGCCAGCCAGGCGAGCAGCCCGAGCGCGGCACTGCGCCGCCGTGCCGGTGACGGGCCCGGGGTGTTCCTGGTACCGACGGTCGCCGGCGGCGCGGGCGTGGTGGGTGCGGTGGCGCTCATGCGCGGGACACCTCCTCGCGGAAGAGGGACGACACCACGCGCAGGGCGAAGGTCGCGATGATCAGGGATCCGATGACGACGAGCACGCCGGCCGCGGAGGCCAGACCGTTCTCGTGCGCCTGGTAGAAGCTCTGGTAGACGGTGTACGGCAGGTTGGCGGTGCCGAGGCCGCCGGAGGTGATGGTGAACACGGCGTCGAAGTGCTGAACGATGTAGATCGAGCCGAGCAATGCCCCGAGTTCGAGGTAGCGCCGCAGATGCGGCAGCGTCATGTGCCGGAAGATCTGCACGTTCGACGCCCCGTCGATCCGGGCGGCCTCCAGGAGTTCGGGAGACCGGCTCTGCAGACCGGCGAGCAGGATCAGCATCATGAACGGCGTCCACTGCCAGATCAGCGATGCCTCGATGGCGAGCAGCGGAGTGTTCGACACCCAGTCGGGCTGCGGTCCGCCCACCCAGTTCAACAGGCCGTTGAGCAGCCCGTATTCGGGGTTGTAGAGCACGTGCTTCCACAGCAGCGCGGCGGCCACCGGGACCAGCAGGAACGGCGCGATGAGCAGGGTGCGCACGGCCGCACGGCCGCGGAACTTCCGGTCGAGCAGCAGCGCGAGCGCAAGTCCGAGCACCAGGCTGACCAGGACCACGGTCGCGGTGAGCAGGATGGTGGTGAACACCGACTTGCGCAGGTCCGGGTCGGTGAGGACCTCCTGGTAGTTGCCGAAGCCGGCGAAGCTGCGGGCGTCCGGATAGAGCGCGTTCCAGTCGAAGAACGAGATCACCAGGGTGGCCACGAACGGTAGTTGGGTGACCACGATCATGAAGACCAGGGCGGGGAGCAGCGGCGCCCGGGTGGCCCAGGCGCGCAGCCGGCTCGGCCTGTGCGTCACGGGTGCGGCGGCGTCGGTGCCGGCGGGGGGAGCGGCGGTGGCGGTCATCGGCCCTCGTACTCCTTCGAGATGTCCTCGGCGAGGCGCTGGGACTTCGCCAGAGCGCTGTTCACGGACTGGCGGCCCGCGATGGCCGCGCTGATCTCCTGCGAGACCTTGGTGCCGAGATCGGTGAATTCGGGGATCCCGACGAACTGGATGCCGGGCGCGGGCCGCGGCTGCACCCCGGGGTCACGCGGCCGTGCGTCCGCGATCGCGGCGCGGGTGACCTCCTGGAAGGCCGCGGCCTCCTTGCGGTACTCGGGGTTCTCGTACGTCGAAGCGCGCTTGCCGGCCGGGACGTTGGCCCAGCCGATCTCCTCGCCGACCAGCTCCTCGTACTCCTTGCTGGAGGCCCAGGAGATGAACTTCCAGGCCTTGTCCGGGTTCGGGGACGCCTTCTGCAGGCCCCAGGCCCAGGTGTAGAGCCATCCGGAGGACTCGGTGCGGTTCACCGGCGCCGGTACGTAGCCGATCTTGCCCTTGACCGGGGAGTTGGCCGATTCCAGGGAGCCGGCGGCGGCCGTGGCGTCGTACCACATGGCGGTCTTGCCCTGGGTGAGGTTGTTGAGGCACTCCGCGTATCCGGACTGGGCGGCGCCGGACTGGCCGTGCTCCCGCACCAGATCGACGTAGAACGAGACGGCCTGCTTGAACTCGGGGGAGTCGAGCTTCGCCGTCCAGTCCTTCTCGAACCAGGTGCCGCCGAACGTGTTCACCACGCTGGTCAGCGGTGCGGTCAGCTCGCCCCAACCGGGCAGCCCGCGCAGGCAGATGCCCTTCATGTCCTTCTCGGCAGCGTCCACCTTCGCGGCCAGCTCGCCCACCTGCTGCCAGGTCGGCTTCTTCGGCATCTTCAGACCGGCCTTCTCGAAGACGTCCTTGCGGTACATCAGGAACGACGATTCGCCGTAGAAGGGCTGCCCGTAGAGCTTGCCGTCCTCGCCGGTCAGCGACTGGCGCATCGGCGGCAGGATGTCCTGCTGGTCGAAGGCCTTGTCCTTGGAGACATAGCCGTCGAGGTCGCGGAGCCAGCCGTTCTTGGCGTAGATCGGGATCTCGTAGTTGCTGAGGGTGGCGACGTCGTACTGGCCCGCCTGGTTGGCGAAGTCCTGGCTGATCTTGTCGCGGACGTCGTTCTCCGGCAGCACGGTGAAGTTCACCTTGATCCCGGTCTTTCGGGTGAAGTGCTTGGCGGTGAGCTTCTGCAGCTCCGCCATCTGCGGGTTGTTGACCATCAGTACGTCGATGGAGTCACCGCCCGAGCCGGTGCCGCCGGCGCCGGTCCAGCAGCCGGAGAGCAGCAGCGCGCCGGTGGCTGCAAGGGCGATCGGGGCGCGTGTTCGGAGTCGGCCCTTGATTCGCATGAAGGCTCCTGAACGGGTCGGGGGTTCGGATGAGGGGTGAGGAGTGAGGGATGAGGGATGAGGGCGTGCGCGGGCCGGCCGGCGGCCGGTGCGGCCCGCAGCTGAGGGGAGCGGTATGGGGCTGGTGTGTCGGGTCAGACGCGGATGACCTGGGGGCCCTGCAGGGCGTAGCGGTGTGCCTCGGCGGCGGGCAGCTGGGTGTCCGTGACGATGGCCTCGAAGTCACCGACACGGGCGAACCGGCAGAAGCTCACCGCGCCGAACTTGGTGTGCACCCCGGCGAACACATGACGTCGAGCCGCCCGCATGGCCTGCGACTTGACCTCGCTGACCGCCGGGTCGGGGGTGGTCAGGCCGTGGTCGCGGGAGATGCCGTTGGCGCCGATGAACGCGAGGTCGATGACGAACCCGGCGAGCATCTTCGCCGTCCAGTGGTCGACGGTGGCGAGCGTGCCGGGACGCACCCGGCCGCCGAGCAGCAGCACGGTGAACTCGTTCTCCGCCCGGGAGAGCGCGCCCGCGGTGGCGAGCGAGGCGGTGAGTACGGTCAGCGGGCGGTCCCGGGGCAGCGCCTCGGCGATCAGCTGGGGCGTGAACCCCTCGTCGACGAAGACCGTTTCCGCGTCGCCGGTGAGCTCGGCCGCGGCGGTCGCGATCCGGCGCTTCTCCGGTACGTGCACGGTGGTGCGGTAGGCGAGCGTCGTCTCGAAGCCGGCGCTCTCCACGGGGTGGGCGCCGCCGTGGGTGCGGCGGACCAGGCCGTGGTCCTCCAGGGCGCGCAGATCGCGGCGGACGGTCTCCTTCGCGACGCCGAGTTCGTCCGCGAGGTCGTTCACGTCGACGCTGCCCGTGCGTCGAGCGGCTCGGACGATCTCTCGCTGGCGTTCCTCGGCGTTCACTGCCTGGTCCTTCGCTGCGGTTCCACTGCCCGTTCGGGCCTGTGAGGAGAGTTGTACAGCGCCGTGGGCGGGGGTGACAGAGCCCGCACGGACTCGATTCTGCCCGTGTCTGCCCGTTCCGCGGGGGCGGAGTGGGCTTCGAGCTGGGCTCGAGCGGGGGAAACGGGCAGCGCGGTGCCCGTATGGCCCGTTCCGGGTGCCCGTTTGGTGCCCGGGGCGGGTTTGGATGGCCCCTGGCCCGCCCTTTCACCGGAGACTCCTGCCGGAGTGGCCTCCTCAAACGCCGGAGGGGCTTAGAGGGATAGGGGCTTCGGGGAATCGGAGGGGCTAGAAGGGCCAGATCGGTGGGTTGGTGCAGAAGTGGCCGCCCAGGTGGGCGTGGTCCGGGTTGGTGTCGTCGAGTTCGCCCTCCGCGGCGAGGAGCTTCGGGGCGAAGGACTCCGAGTTGTCCCGCGGGTCGTAGCCGAGTGCGCGGGCCGAGGTGAGGTCCCACCACAGGCGGGTGTTGGCCGAGGAGCCGTACACCACCGAGTGGCCGACGTCCTCGGCGGTGAGCGCCGCGTGGAAGAGCCGTGCACCGTCTTCCGGGCTCATCCAGACCGACAGCATCCGCACCGACGTCGGCTCCGGAAAGCAGGAGCCGATCCGTACGGACACCGTCTCCAGACCGTGCAGGTCCCAGTAGAGCTGGGCCAGGTCCTCGCCGAACGACTTCGACAGTCCGTAGAAGGTGTCGGGGCGGTGCGGGGTGTCGATCGGGATCAGCGCGGAATCGGACAGCGGGGTCGCCCCGCGCGGGCGTGGGGTGAAGCCGACGGCGTGGTTCGAGGATGCGAACACGACGCGTCCGACGCCCTCTTCGCGGGCCGCCTCGTAGAGGTGGTACGTGCCCTCGATGTTCGACCGCAAAATCTTCTCGAACGGGGCTTCCAGGGAGATGCCCGCCAGGTGGACGATCGCGTCCACGCCCCGGACCGCCTCCCTGAGCGCGGCCAGGTCGCCGAGGTCGGCCGTGATCGCCCCGGGTTCGCCCTCGACCGGCCGGGCGTCCAGGAGGCGCAGGTCGTATCCGTACGCCGGCAGCAGGTCGCGCATCAGAGTGCCGAGGCCGCCCGCGGCGCCGGTGAGCAGGACGGTGCGGGGTGCGGGCATCGGTTCTCCTCAGATGTGCATAGTGTGGTACGCCATTCACATGCGTGGACACGCTAAGGATTGCGTCGTGACCAGGTCAAGAGTCGGGCGCCGTGCTCATGAAGTGCGGGAAATCGCTGATGAGTTGCCCGTTCTCCGGGTTGACCGGCGCCTGGACGGCGTCTTAGCGTGAACGAGTTCAGAAATATGGACGCGGATCAGAAACGTGCACGGTGGTCACCCGAGGCGCCCGACTCGTGGCCCGGATCGCGCGCGGGTCCGCCGCTGCCCAGGGAGAGTCCGTGACACCAGCCCCGCTCGCCGCCCGGCTCAGCATCCCCAGCGGGCCGTTGTTCTTCCCGGTCACCGCCTTCGGGCCCGACGGCTCCGTGGACCTGGACGTCTACCGCAGGCATGTGCGCCAGGGTGTCGACGCGGGTGCGGCGGCGGTGTTCGCCTGCTGCGGGACCGGCGAGTTCCACGCGCTCACCCCCGAGGAGTTCCGGGACTGTGTGGCGGCCGCGGTCGAAGCCATCGAGGGGCGGGTCCCGGTCGTCGCGGGCGCCGGCTACGGCACCGCGCTCGCCGCGCACTTCGCGCACCTCGCCCAGGCCGCCGGCGCCGACGGACTGCTCGCCATGCCGCCGTACCTGGTGGTCGCCGCGCAGGAGGGCCTGATCCGGCACTTCACCGCGCTCGCCGACGCCACACCCCTGGACGTCGTCGTCTACCAGCGGGACAACGCCGTCCTCACCCCCGACACCGTCGTGGAACTCGCCCGCCATCCGCGCATCATCGGCTTCAAGGACGGCCTCGGCGACCTCGACCTGATGCAGCGCACGGTAAGTGCCGTACGAGCGGCGGGACTCGAGGACGTCCTGTACTTCAACGGCCTGCCCACCGCCGAGCTCACCAGCCTCGCGTACCGCGGCATCGGCGTACTCCTGTACTCCTCGGCCGTCTTTGCCTTCGCCCCGGAGATCGCCCTCGCCTTCCACCGGGCCCTCAACACGGGCGACGACGCCACCGCGAACCGGCTCCTGGACGGCTTCTACCGCCCGCTCGTCGAACTGCGGGCCCGCGGCAAGGGGTACGCCGTCTCCCTGGTCAAGGCCGGCGTACGGCTGCGCGGCCTGGACGTCGGGGAGGTGCGGCCGCCGCTGCACGAACCCCCGGCCGACCACGTCGAACAGCTCGCCCGGCTCGTCGAGCACGGCCGGGGCCTGATCGCCGGAGCGGATGCGACGGCCGCGGCGGGGGCCGCCCGGTGAGAGCCGGCGCCTTCCTGTACCCCTGGGACGTCAACGGCGACCCGGCCGCCGCGGAGCGGATCGCCGGGCTCGGCGTACAGCAGGTCACCCTCGCCGCCGCGTACCACTCCACCCGGGCCCTCACCCCGCGCCATCCGCGCCACCGCATCGTCACCGCCGAGCACTCCGCCGTCCTCTACCCGCCGGGCCCGCGCTGGTCCGGACGTACGCTCCGGCCGTACCCCGCGGGCGACTGGGCGCCCGGTGATGCGTACGGGACTGCGGCCGCCGCGCTGGAGGCCGCCGGACTCGAGGTGCACAGCTGGGTGGTGCTCGCCCACAACTCACGGCTCGGCGCCGAGCACCCCGGCACCTCGGTGACCAACGCCTACGGCGACCGCTACCCGTGGGCGCCCTGCATCGCCCAGCCCGCCACGCGCGCATACCTGACGGAGCTCGCCGCGGAGGCCGCGGTGCGGCCGGGGGCGCGAGGCACGGAGCTGGAGTCCTGCGGCTGGTACGGGCTCGCGCATCTGCACGCGCACGACAAGATCGCGGGGGTCGAACTCGGGGATGCCGGGCGGTATCTGATGTCGCTGTGTTTCTGCGCGCACTGCCGCGCGGGGTACGCGGAGGCGGGCGTCGACGCGGAGCGGCTCGCCGAGGCGGTGCGGCGGGGGCTCGAACCGCTGTGGCGGGGGACCGGGGCCGTCGACGCGACGGATGCGGGGCTGCTCGGGGATGCGCAGCTCGCGGATGCGGTGCTGGGCTTCCGGGTCGGGGTGGCCCGGTCCCTCCAGGAGGAGGTCGTCGGGGCGGTGCGGGCGGCTGCGCCGGGCGGGTTTCGGGTGTTGCTGCATGCGGATTCCGCGGTGCGGGCGTGCGGGGCGAATGTCGGGGTTTCGCCGGATCATGTGCTGGCCCTGGCCGATGGGGTGGTGGTGCCCTGTGCGGGTGGGGTGGGGTTGCTTTCGTCCTTCGCTTCGCGGGGGGTGCCGGGTGCGGTGCTGGCGGCGAATCTGACGGTGGTCAGTGGGATGGGGGGTAGTCCTGGCACGCTCCGTGCGGATGCCGCGCGGGCGGCTGTGGAGGGGGCGACTGAGCTGCGGCTCTATCACGCGGGGCTCGCGTCCGATGCGGATCTTGCTCTCGTGCGGCAGCAGCTCGCCGGGTAGAAGATCCCCAGCCCCGCCCCTTCCCGAGAGCCCTGCCGGGCGGGCCTCCTCAAACGCCGGAGGGGCTTCTACAAAGCCCGTCCGGCGATTGAGGACTTTCGGGAAGGGGCGGGGCTGGGGACATCGACCGATGAGTCCGGCACCCGGAACCGGTCACCACTCGTATGGACGAGACCGTGGACTTCCACCCCCAGACCCGCGCCGTCGCGCACCTCGCCGCGGCGGTCAGGGACGAGCAGCTCACCGACCCCACGCCCTGCGAGGACTTCGCCGTACGCAATCTCCTCGGCCACCTCACAGGACTCGCCGCGGCCTTCCGCGACGCCGGCCGCAAGGACCTCGGGCCGACGACGGACACCAGTCCCGACACCGCAAAGCCGGACATCGGGCCCGACTGGCGGGCCGAACTCGCCGAGAACCTGCAGGAGTTGGCCGAGGCCTGGCGCGCCCCGGAGGCCTGGACCGGCGACACCAGAGCGGGCGGCCTCGATCTGCCCGGCGCGGTCGCGGGACAGATCGCGATGGACGAGCTGATCCTGCACGGCTGGGACCTGGCCCGCGCCACCGGACAGCCGTACGCACCGGACCCGGCGGGACTCGAGGTCGCCCATGCGCTCCTCGCCGCCTCGCCGGACGGACCGGAACGGGAGGGCATGTTCGGCCCGATCGTGCCGGTCCCCGCGGACGCACCGCTGCTCGACCGCGTCGTGGGCCTCAGCGGCCGCCGCCCCGACTGGACGGCCGGCTGACCGGCCCGGACCGGCTCAGTCGAGAGCCGCCCGCATCATCGCCCGCGCGACCGGCGCCGCGAGACCGTTGCCGCTGACCTCCGAGCGCGCGGCGCCCGAGTCCTCGATGATCACCGCGACCGCGACCTGGTCGCCGTCCGAGTTCTGCGCATAGGACGTGAACCAGGCGTACGGAGTGTTCTCGTTGCGCTCGCCGTGCTGCGCGGTGCCCGTCTTGCCGCCCACGGTCATGCCGGGGATCCGGGCATTGGTGCCGGTGCCCTTGTCCACTACGGTCTCCATGGCGGACCGCAGCTGCTCGGCGTTGCGCTCGCTCACCACACGCTCGGTGTCCGGGTCGTCGTGGTTCTCCAGGACGTCACCGCCGGAGTCCGTGACCCGGTCCACCATGTCCGGGGAGACCAGCTCCCCGCCGTTCGCCAGCGTCGCGCTCACCATGGCGATCTGCAGCGGCGTCGCCGTCACCTCGAACTGGCCGATGCCGCTCAGGGCCGTCTGCGGCTTGTCCATGCCCGAGGGATAGCCGCTCACCGAGGCCCGTACGGGGACGTCCTGCTCCTTGTCGTTGAAGCCGAACTTCTCGGCCATCGCGGCGACCTTGTCCTGGCCGAGGTCCACCGCGAGCTTGCCGAAGACGTTGTTGCAGGAGTACTGCAGGGCCGTCCGCAGGGTCGCGTCCTCGCAGGGTGCCGACGGGTTCTCGTTGGTGACCGGAGTGCTGGTGCCGGGCGCGGTGTACGGGTCGGGGCTGTCCGTGCGCTCGTCCACCGAGTCGTACAGGCCGTCCTCGAGGGCCGCCGCGGCCACCACCAGCTTGAAGGTCGAGCCGGGCGGCAGCGGCTGGCGCAGCGCTCGGTTCACCATCGGCTTGTCCTCGTCGCCCGTCAGCTCCTTCCAGGCGTCGCCGTCCGTGCTCCCGCTGATCCGCGACGGGTCGTACGAGGGGGAGGAGACCATGCCGAGGATCCGGCCGGACTTCGGGTCGATGGCCACCGCGGCGCCCTTGTTGTCTCCGAGCGCCTTCGTCGCGGCCTTCTGCACCGCGGGGTCGATGGTGGTCACCACGTCGCCCGGGCCGGCCCGCTCGCCGGTGACCGCCTCGCGGGGGTTCTTCAGCCGGGTGTCGGAGCCGTCGAGGACGTCCTGGTAGATGCCCTCGAGCTGGGTGGCGCCGTACACCTGCGAGGTGTAGCCCGTGACGGCCGAGTAGAGGGAGCCGTCCCGATAGGTGCGCTTGTACGCGAGGTCGCTGCCGGTGGTCCGCTCCGATCCGGTGACCGCCTCTCCGGCGACCACGATGTTGCCCAGCGGGTTCGCGTACGTCTCCATCACGTTCCGCCGGTTGTGCTTGCTGTCCGCGAGGGCCTCGCCTTCGTAGAACTGCACCCAGGTCGCCCTGACAAGCAGGGATAGCACCAGGAGCAGCGAGAAGACCGAGGCGCGCCTGATCATCTTGTTCATCCCACTGGAGGGACGATCCGGGCGTGCCGCCGCGTTCCCGGCGGGGCGTTTTCTCAGAAAGCTCTCATCCCGGGTGCCGGGGGGGGGCGGTGCGGCGTCAGGTGCCGACGAAGCCCGCCTCGTAGGCGGCGATCACCGCCTGCGTACGGTCCCGGGTGCCGGTCTTCGCGAGGACCGACGCCACATGGGTCTTCACGGTCGCCGGGCCGACTCCGATGCGGCTCGCGATCTCCGCATTGGTGAGCCCGGTCGCCATCAGCCGCAGGACGTCCGCCTCCCGCCCGGAGAGCCGCGCCACCCACGGCGGCGCCGCCCGCCGGGCCGCGGCGTGCTCGGCGGCGAGCGAGCGCACCGCCGCCGGGAAGAGCAGCGAGTCGCTGCGCGCCACCAGGCGCACCGCCTGCACCAGTTCGTCCGCGTCGGCCCGCTTCAGGAGGAAGCCCGAGGCGCCGGCGCGCAGTGCCTCGTACACGTACGCGTCGTTCTCGAAGGTCGTGACGACCACGATCCGGGGCGGCTCGGCGACCGTCCTGAGGATCTGCTCGGTCGCCCGGATCCCGTCCACCTCGGGCATCCGTACGTCCATCAGGACCACATCGGGAAGCAGCTCGCGGACCACGGCCACCGCCTCCGCACCGGTCGCCGCCTCGCCCGCCACCTCGAACTCGTTCTCCGACTCGAGGATGGCCCGCAGGGCGGTGCGCACCATCCGCTCGTCGTCGGCGAGCACCACCCGGATCGGCGCACCGTCGCTGGTCTTCATCGGGGTCCTCCCAGGGGCAGTCGTACGCAGAGTCTCCAGCGGCCGTCGGCGGCGCCCGCCGTGGCCGTACCGCCGAGAAGGCGGGCGCGCTCGGCGATGCCGCGCAGACCGCGGCCACCGCCGTCCCGGGGCGGGGAGGCGGTGGGCAGCGGGTTCTCCGTGACGATCTCGAGCGCCGAGTCCGTACGGGCGATGTGCACGGTCACCGGCACAGAGCCCGCGTGCTTGAGCGCATTGCTCAGGCCCTCCTGCACGATCCGGTACGCCTCGCGGGAGACCAGGGCGGGCAGCGTCGCCGGGTCCACACCGGGGCCGATCGACGCCTCGACGGGCAGTCCGGCGGCCCGGGTGCGGGTGAGCAGTCCGTCCAGATCGGCCTCCAGGGTCGGTGCGGACGTCGGCCGCCCGCCCTCGCCCGCCTCGTCGCCCTCGCGCAACAGGCCCAGCACCGCGTCGAGTTCACCCACCGTGCGCCGGGTGGTGTCCTCGATGGCGGACAGGGCCTCGCGTACGAAATCGGGGTCGGAGTCCAGGACCCGGCGCGCGGCGCTCGCCTGCAGGGTGACCGCGCTGAGTGCGTGCCCCACCGAGTCGTGCAGCTCGCGCGCGAGCCGGTTGCGCACCGCGAGCTCCGCCGCGCGCTCCTCCGCGGCGGCGAGCCGGTCGGCCGGAGCGGGCGCGAGCAGCTGCGGAGCCCAGCGGGCGAGCAGCGTCCCGGCGGCGGCCGCGCACGCGGCGAGCAGCACCAGGCAGACCGCCCCCGCCACCGGGGCGAGCACCACCGCCCAGGTGTGCTCGAAGAGCGCGGGATCCCCGAACCGGGACTCCCGCAGCACACGGAACACCGGCACCGCGAGCAGGAACACCGAGAACGGCGGCACCGCGAGCGTCATCCCGCTGATCAGCGCGCCGACCCCGAGGTGCAGTGTGAACCAGGCCGAGGTCCGCACCCGGGCCGCCCGGGACCGCGCGGGCCCCTCGGCGAGCTCCTCGTGGACCCCGCACAGCGCCCGCACGGCGCCCACCGAGAGCGGCCGGGCCAGCGGAAAGATCAGCGCACTGAGCGCCACCAGGGGCAGCGCCGCCGCGTAGGAGATGAACTGCGCCCGCAGCGAACCGAACAGCGGCTGCCCCTCACCGAGCAGCGGCCCCACGAAGATCGAGCCGAGCAGGAAGTACGGCATCAGCAGGGCCCCGCCGAGCACCAGGTGCACCCAGCGCAGGCGGGCCTGCCGGCCGAAGAGCCACCGGCCGCACTGCCGCAGCGGGACCGTCATCCGCGGGGGCGGGCCGGGGCGGTGGCGTCGTGGTCCGCGGCGGCGACGGCGGGGCGTGCGGCCGCGGCCCGTTCGGCGAAGAAGTAGGCGCCGAAGGTGGCCACGAGGATCCCGACGATCATCTGGACAGCGTAGGTCAGCTGCAGTGCCGGAGTCGGTTGTTTCGTCAGGTCGTCGACGGTGGTGAGGGAGGTCATGAGCATCCAGCCGCCCCAGCAGGCGAGGGCGCCCGAGCCCACCCAGGCCAGGGCGAGCGGCAGCTTCACCGGCAGGGCGCGGCCGCGCGGGAAGGCCAGCAGCAGCACGCCCGCCACGGCCGTCACGGTGAAGCCCACATAGACCAGGTCGAGAACGGCCGAGTCGCGGGTGTAGTCCTCCGCGCGGGACGCGTTCAGGCCTGCCCTCGAGCCCGCCGCCCAGGACAGGTGCACTGCGGCCGGCAGGAGGGCCAGTACGGCGACGACGCAGGCGGTGATCCGCTGTGCCGGGGCGGTCGCGGTACGGGGCAGGCCGTGCAGCCGGCCCTGCCACAGATGGCCCCAGCGGTCCCGCGCGTACAGCACGAACAGGCCCCCGAGCGCGAGCGCCTGGACGATGAAGCCCGGATAGACGACCGCGAACACCCAGTCGTCCAGGAACGGTTCGGAGGCCCCGGTGGTGCCGCTCTCCGGCGCCCCGGGGAACAGCCGGACCGCCATCTGCAGCGGATAGCCCGCCACGATCGGGGCCAGCAGCCCGCTCGCGATCCACAGCGGCACCGCGAGCAGCCAGGCGGGCATCCGAAGGCCCCAGGGCCGGGTCAGCAGCAGTACGAGTACGATCACGGCGCCGTCCATCAGGACGGTGCCCGCATTGGCCAGGGCCATCGTCGTGCGGTGCTCGAGGAGCGAGCTGTCCGGCGGGATGCCGATCTCGCCGCCGGCGATCCAGATCGTCTTCAGCGTGAGGTACGGCAGGCAGCCGAGGATCGCGACGGCGCGCAGGATGCGGCGGGCCCGGGAGAGGGGCGGCGGGTTGTCGGGAGCCGCGGCGGGAACAGCGCCGGACGCGGACTCGGTGAGCGGCTTCGGAGCGGTGGAAGTCATGTCTCCACGCTGGCGCGGTACGGGTCCCGGCACCTCCTGCCGGAGGCCGAACCGCCTCCGCCGGGCGGGGGAGGCGGCGAGGCCCTGCTGCACCCGCGCCCGCCGCCGCACGGGCGACCGCGACCCGCTGGTCGAGGCGCAGGAGGCCCGAGACCGCTAGGTCCTGTCCGGCGGATCGCCGCGAGCCCGCGAAGATCCGCCGGACAGGACCTAGTCGAGCCGCAGCACGACCTCGTCGATCTCCTTGCCGCGCGCATACGCGAAGCCGCGGTCGTCGCCGGTCACCCGGAATCCGCATTTGGCCAGGACCCGCAGCGAGGCCGCGTTGTCCGCCGCCGCGCGCGCGTGCAGCGGGCGCTCCGGGACAAGCCCGAGCAGCGCGGTGAGCGCCGCCGACGCCACTCCGCGACCCCAGTAGTAGCGGTCGATCCAGTACGTCACCTCGCGCTCGTCCGGCTCCCCGTACACCGAGGCGCTGCCGACCACGTCACCGTCGAGCAGCACCGTACGCACCACGATCGAGTCCGAGTCGCGCAGCCGCCGCCAGTGCGCGTCGAACAGGTCCCGGTCCGCGGTCCGCTCGGAGACGAAGGCGGCCACCTGCTGTGACTCCGGATCGTTCATCTGCCGGAAGAACACCGGCAGATCGCTGTCGTGCACCGGTCTGAGCGTGACGTCCAATTCAGAGCCTCCGGGTGGCGAGAGTGAGCCGGTCGCGTGCGTCGAACAGGGCGTCCTTGATCATCTGCTCGTGCCCGGGTGTAAGGCGGGCGACCGGCACCGAGCAGCTGATGGCATCCCTGGCCGGCGTCCGGTACGGGATGGCGACACCGAAGCAGCGCAGGCCCAGGGTGTTCTCCTCCCGGTCCACCGCGAAGCCCTGCTCGCGCACCGCGTGCAGCTCCTCGATCAGCTGCTCGCGATCGGTCAGGGTGTGCTCGGTGAGCGGACCGAGCGTCTCCGGAAGCATCTTGCGCACCTGCTCGTCGCTGTACGTCGCGAGCAGGGCCTTGCCCAGCGACGTCGAGTGCGCGGGCAGCCGGCGGCCGACCCGGGTGAACGGGCGCAGATAGTGCTGGGACTGACGGGTCGCCAGATAGACCACATTGACCCCGTCGAGGCGGGCCAGGTGGATGGTCTCGGTGGTGTCGTCGGAGAGCCGGTCCAGGGTCGGACGGGCCGCGGCCACCACCTCGTCCCCGTCGATGTAGGAGGTGCCGACGAGCAGCGCGCGCACCCCGATGCCGTACCGGGTGCCCGTCGCGTCCGTCTCCACCCAGCCGAGCTCCACCAGGGTGCGCAGCAACATGTACAGACTGGACTTCGGATAGCCGACCGCTTCCTGCACCGCCGCGAGGGTGTGCATCCCGGGCCGTCCCGCGAAATACTCCAGCAACTCCACGGTCCGTACGGCCGACTTGACCTGCGCTCCGCCGCCCGTGTCGGCACCCGACATCGCCCTTGACCCCTTCGTTCGCCTGCGCATAGCCTCCGAGGCAGTTCAGCATCAGAGACGCTGTTCAGTATATCGAACAGCCTAGTGGGTGGCATCACATCTGGAGGAACGGCCGTGGCAGCAGCACCAGTCTGGAGCGTCGACCCCCGAACCGGGAAGCAGCGGGAGCAGGTTGCGGTCGAGGCCACACGCCAGGAGGTCGACCAGGCCGTACGGTCCGCGCACGCGGCGCGCCACTCCCTCGCCGACCGGGCCGCCCGCGCCGCCTTCCTGCGCACGGCCGCCGACCGGCTCGACGAGGCCGCCGCGCACGTCATCGAGGCCGCCGACGCCGAGACCGCGCTCGGACCCGGCCGGCTCACCGGTGAACTCGCCCGCACCACCTACCAGTTGAGGTCCTTCGCGGACATCGTCGACGAGGGTGCCTTCCTCGACGTCATCATCAGCCACGCCGACGACACCCAGACCCCGCCCTGGCCGGACCTGCGCCGCTACAAGGTGCCGCTCGGCGTCGTCGCCGTCTATGCCGCCTCCAACTTCCCGCTCGCCTTCTCGGTGCCCGGCGGCGACACCGCAAGCGCCCTCGCGGCCGGCTGCCCCGTCGTGGTCAAGGTGCACCCGGACCACCCCGCGACCTCCGAACTCTGCGCGGCCGCCCTGCACCGCGCCGCCGAGGAGACCGGCATCGCACCGGATGTGGTCACCCTGGTGCACGGTTTCGACGCCGGAGTGGAGCTGGTCGGCCACCCGCTCGTCGCCGCCGCCGGATTCACCGGCTCGGTACGCGGCGGGCGCGCCCTCTTCGACGCGGCCGCCGCCCGCCCGCGGCCGATCCCCTTCCACGGCGAACTCGGCTCGCTCAATCCCGTGGTGATCACCGAGGCGGCCGCCGCGGAGCGCGCCGAGCAGATCGCCACCGGCCTGGCCGGCTCGATGACGCTCGGCGTCGGCCAGTTCTGCACCAAGCCCGGCTTCGTGCTCGCGCCCGCCTCCGCCGCCGGCGACCGGCTGGTCAAGACGCTCACCCACGAGGTCAGCGAGGTCGAGGCCGGGATACTGCTCGACCACCGGATGCGCGAGGCCTTCGTCACCGGGGTCACCGAGCGGGCCGCGCTGCCGGGCGTCGAGGCCCCGGTCACCCCGGGCTCCGGCGGCGAGCACACGGTCGGCGCGGGATTCCTCACCGTCGACGCCGAGCGGCTCACCGGCGAAGGCGCCCACGACATCCTCCTCGAGGAGTGCTTCGGCCCGGTCACCGTCGTCGCCCGCTACCGCTCCGACGACGAGATCGAGGCCGTACTGGCACGGCTGCCCGGCAACCTCACCGCCACCGTGCACCTCGCCACCGCCGAGGAGACCGACCCGGCGGGCCGCGGCGCCGCGCTGCTCACCGCCCTGACCCCGCTCGCCGGACGCGTCCTGGTCAACGCCTGGCCGACCGGCGTCGCCGTCGCCCCCGCCCAGCAGCACGGCGGCCCCTACCCGGCGACCACGTCCACCTCCACCTCGGTCGGCGCCACCGCGATCGAGCGCTGGCTGCGGCCCGTCTCGTACCAGGGCACCCCGGCAGCGCTGCTCCCGCCCGAGCTGCGCGACGACAACCCGCTCGGACTGCCCCGCCGGATCGGCCCGCAGCGCGGCTGACCGGATCCCGGCTCCCGGCCGGGCCCCGCCCGCCGTACGGG
>NZ_QUAK01000236.1 GCF_003429565.1 Streptomyces triticagri | reverse complement strand
ATTCGCTTCGACCGCTGGATGCGGGCCGGCCGCCCCCCGCGGGCGGCGGGCCCGCGCTACTGCTCCTGCAGGGCGGGGTCCTGGATCAGGATGGCCTGGTAGAGACCGGCCAGCCGGCGGCTCGGCTTGAGGCCGAGCTCGAGGTCCAGCTGCCGGCGGGTGCGGTGGAAGATGTCGATCGCCTCGGTCTGCCGCCCGCACCGGTAGAGCGCCAGCATCAACTGCTCGCTGAAGCGCTCCCGTTCGGGATACTGGGCGAGCAGCTGCTGGAGCTCGGGGATGACCGCGGCCGCGTCACCGATCTGCAGCTGCGCGGAGATCAGGTCCTCCCGTACGGCCCGGCGCTGTTCGTCGAAGCGCAGTGCCATGGCCCGGCAGCGCGGGCCGTCGCTGGCGTCGAGGAGGGCCGGTCCGCGCCACATGGCCAGTGATTCACGCAGCAGGGTGATGGCCTCGTGCGGACGCCCGTCGACCAGCGCGGCTCCCCGCTCGGCCGTGCGCAGGAACCGGTACGCGTCCAGTGCGTCCTCGGGTACGTCGAGCAGATAGCCGTTGTCCACGGTCTGCACGCGTCCCTGCTCCGAATCGTCGAGGCCGAGCTCACCGAGCGATTTGCGCAGGCGTTTGACATTCGCCTGCAGTGCGTTCCGCGCGTTCTTGAGGGGCGCCTCGCCCCAGAGCTCGTCCATCAACTCGTCGAATGCCACCACCCGGCCCGGGTTGAGGGCCAGCATGGCGACCATCACGCGAATCTTCTTCGCGCGCAGAGCCACCGACCGTGTGCCGTCCCCGACCAGTAAGGGCCCCAGAATTCCGATGTGCACTTATCCCCCTGTCGCAATGTAAAACCTCAGCAAATCCTCGGCGGCGCCTCACGGGCGGCGGCTCTCTCGCTTCGGTCTGCGCATGGGCGCTTCGGTCTGCGCATGGGCGCCGCGAGCGAGATTCGAGTGATTCGACAAGCGGAATCAATTATCGGGCAAGGGTTTGATCGCCGAAACTGTACCTTGGTACATCAGTTGGTAAGCCTGAGCCACGAGACCCACCTGAAGTCTGGATTCCACTTCTAGTTTGGTGAGTATCCGGGCCACATGGGCCTTCACCGTCCGTTCGGTCACGTCGAGCGCGGTCGCGATACCGCGATTGGAGAAACCGACACCGAGCAGCGAGAAGACCTGGAGCTCCCGCTCCGAGAGCAGGGCGACTCTGCCCAGCTCACCCTGCCAGCGGGAGGAGACGACAGGCCCCTCGGGCATCTCGAAGGGCATCTCGAACCGACCGGCAGCTGACGCAGCCATTGCGAACCCCCGTACGCGCTCTACCAAGGCCACCATCATGTGCCAAAACGGCGCACCGCGATCTTACAACTTTCACTACAGGACACACACGTTACATACACGAGGCATCAGCATCGGTCGAAAAAGGGCGAGTTACGCATCCGTGGCCCCAAAACGACTGCGAGGGACCGGAGTTGGCCGGTCCCTCGCAGTGTTCTGTGTCCGTCCGGTGACGGACTCAGGGCTTGCCCCGAGCGCTCACCTGGTCTCGATCAGCGTCGGCGCGCGGGCCGGCTCCGGCATCGGGATCGTCCGGGTCTCGTCCTGCTGGGCGAGGCGGGACGGCCACCAGGTCCGCCAGCCGAGCAGGGTCACCACGGACGGCAGGACCACGATCCGGATCAGCGTGGCGTCGAGGAGCACAGCGCACGCCATGCCCACGCCCATCTGCTTCATCTCGATGAAGTTCAGCGCCGCGAGCAGCATGAACACCGACACCATCACCACCGCCGCGCTGGTCACCACGCCCGCGGTCCGGGTGATGCCCTGCTCCACCGCCTCCTTGATGGAGAGCCCGCCGCGCGCGGCCTCCCGGATCCGGCTGACGACGAAGACGTGGTAGTCCATCGACAGGCCGAGCAGGATGACGAAGAGCATCAGGGGCAGCCAGGCCACCACTCGGCCCGTCGACTCGAAGCCGAGGATGCCCTCCGCCCAGGTCCGCTGGAAGATCAGCGCGAGCAGGCCGAACGAGGCGACGGCGGAGAGCACGTTCAGCACCACGGTGATCAGCGCCAGCATCACCGAACGGAAGGCCAGCGCCATCACCAGGAACGTCAGGGCCAGGGCGATGCCGAGCACCCAGGGCATCTTCTCGACGACATTGGCCCGGTAGTCCACGTCGTAGGCCACATCGCTGCCGCCCACCGCGAACTCGGCGCCGTCGATCTTCCCGATCGTCGCCGGTGCCAGGTCGGCGCGCAGCCGGTCCAGGGACTTCTGGGCGTCGGAGGAACTGCTGCTGAAGCGGGTGCCCACGGCGACGGTCGCCACCCGCCCGTCCTCGGAGACCTTGACCTCCGCCTCGGGGACCGTCGTGAACAGCGGGTCCTTGCCGGCCCTTGCCGCCAGTTCGTCCATCGCCGCCCGCAGCCGGTCCTCCTGGCCCGCCGGGACCTCGGCGGCCACCGTGTGCGTGTCCGCCTCGCTCGGGAAGGACTTCACCAGGCGCTCGTTGGCCTGCATGGCCGGGATGGACTTCGGCAGGTCGTCGATGCCGGTCGCCTTGAGCTTCAGGTCGAGGGCGGGCAGCGCGAGGAGCAGCAGCACACCCACCGACACGATGAGCGAGATCACCGGGTGCCGCAGCGACGGCTTCAGCATCGTCGACCACAGCCGCGGCCGGCCGGTCCGCGCGGTCAGCCGCCACACCAGCGGGACCCTCGGCTTGTCCAGGTAGCGGCCGAACTTGGAGAGCAGCGCGGGCAGCGCGGTCAGCGACGCGACGATCGCGATGGCGACGACCAGGACGGCACCGGTGGCCATCGACTCGAACGCGACATGGCCCGCCAGATACAGCGCCCCCATGGACACCATGACGACCGTGCCGGAGACCAGGACGGCATGCCCGGAGGTGGCCGCCGCGATCTGGATGGCGTCCACGTTGTCGGCGCCGAGGGCCCGTTCCTCACGCTGCCGCTTGAGGTAGAAGAGGGAGTAGTCGACTCCGATCGCCATGCCCATCAGGACGATGACATGGGTCACCGGGCCCGGGTCCGGCACCAGTTGGGACGCCACACCCCACAGGCCGAGGCCGGCGGCGACGGCGGAGAGGCCGAGCAGTACGGGGACCCCGGCCGCCACGATCGCGCCGAAGACGAACACCATCACGATCAGGGTGACGGGCAGGCTCAGAACGGTGGCCTTGGCCAGGTCCTTGTTCAGCATCTCGTTGAGGCCGGCCTTGATGGACGCGGCGCCGACCAGTTCCACCCGCACCCGGTGGTGCTCGCGCTGCACCTCGTCGACGGTGTCGATCAACGGCTGCACCCGGGCGTCCGCGGTCTCCGAATCGCCCTCGAGATACACCGGGACCAGCAGCGCCGAGCCGTCGGGCGCGGGCACCGGCTTGCCGATCGAGGCGATGCCGTCGACCTCGCGGAGCTGAGCCGTGGCATCCTCGACGGCCTGTCCGGCCGCCGCCCGGTCGAGCTTCTCGCCCTCGTAGGGAGTGACGAGCACACTCTCCATGGCACGGTCCTCGAGCCCGCCGGCCTTGGCTATCTCCGCCGCTCGTCCGGACTGTCCGATGGCCAGGTCGGCATCGGTGGCCCGCTGGGTGCCCGTGGCGCTGCCGGCCGCCAGCGCGCAGACCACGAACACCACCCACAGGGTGATCGCCCACCATGGATGCGTCGCGCTCCAGCGTGCCGTCCGCGTGATCAAGCCGTTACTGCTCACGAAATGCCGTTCCTTTCCGATTCCGCGCCGTCCGAGTTGCCGATGAACTCAACGCTATGCACGGCCTGTTGATCACACACGGGTAGAAGTACCCCAAGGACAGGGGGAGTTTTATCCACTTGCCATCCCCGCGCAACCACGATGACGCACCGCGGCACATCCGTCATGCAATTGCATCCGAATCCCGTCACGGGTGCCTTCGCCGAACCACACGTCGTGGCATTCCACTTGGAACACGCCGTCCCCGGAAAGCGCGACGGCCGCCGCATGTCCGGCGTCCGGCCATTCCAGATCGGTGAGCGCCCAGGGACCGGGCTCCGGACCGCACGGTCCGGTGACCACGGCCGATTGCACGGCGGCGCATTCCTCCGTATCCGCGGATTTCCCGGTTCTGCCGGAGTGACTGGTTCCGCCTGAGTGCGCGGTCCCGCCTGAGTGCCCGGTTCCGCCGGCTCCGTCACCGAGCCGGTCGACCCGTACCGGCAGTCCGTCCGCCAGACGTACGCCGGCAGATTTCACACATGCCTCCTTGCGGGCCCACAGCCGGGTGAAGACCCGGGCGGCGTCCGCCGCAGCCGTCACCCGCTCCTGCTCGTCCGGCGTGAAGAAGCGTGCGGCCAGCCGCCCGGCACCGCCCCTGCTCCGCCACGCCTCGACGTCGACCCCCACCGACCGGCCCGACCCGGTGACCGCGACCAGGGCCAACTCACCGGAGTGCGCCAGGCTGAAGCGGACCGCACCCGCACCGGCGACCTCGGGCTTGCCCCAACGCCCCCGCACAAAACGCAAGGAACCCGGCTCCGCCCCCAGCCTGCGGCCGAGGATGAGCCGGGTCGCCCCGTGCGAGAGGACGAAGTGTCTGCGCAGATCCGGACGGCTCGCCGCGCGGGCCCTGGCCCGCTCCTGGGCGTCGAGCAGTCCGTACAGCGCACCGAGCGTGGCGTCGTCCACGCCGGGGCCGAGCGGGATGCGCCAGACGTCCACCGAGGACGGCGGCCCGGTGGACGAGCTGCCCGCCGAGTCGCCCGTCGAGTCGTCCACCGAGTCGCCCGCCGTCACGGCCGGCCGACCTTCCCGGCCTGCAGACCGTGGAAGAGGGTCAGTTTCTGGATGTTGCCCGCGCCTTCCATGAACTCCACGCCCCGCGCGTCCCGCGCCAGCTTGTCGAGCAGTGGATGGTCGAGCCGCGCGCCGGGGCCGAAGAACCCGAGCGCCGACCGGGTCACGTCCTCCGCGAGCACCGCTGCCCGCGCCTTGGCCGCCGAACCGAGATGACCGGCCGACGGCCTGGCGTCCACGGCGTCCGCGGCCCGGTAGGTGAGCAGCCGCGCCGCGTCGATCCGCCGGCCGAGCTCCTCGTACCGCTCGCGCTCGGCGCCCCGCAGGGTGCCGCGCTGCTCGCCGACGTACTCGTGCGCGGCCCTGGCGATGCCGAGCGCGATGGCCGCGACGCTGGGCCGCAGCCGGTTGAAGACCTGCACGATGCTCCACATGCCGCGCCGGGCCGGCGACAGATGGGTGCCGAGCACCCGGTCCGCGGGCACCCGCACCCCATCCAGGGAGACCGAGGAGAACTGCGCCCCGCGCAGCCCGAGCATCGGCAGCGGCCGCGCCCGGTACCCGGGGTCCGCGGTGTCCACCAGAACAGCGGTCACCCCGAGCCGTTCCGTCCCCGCCACCCGGGCGAACACCGCGGCCACCCCGGCACGGCTCGCGTTGCCCACGTACCGCTTGGTGCCGTGCAGTACGTAGCCGCCGTCGCCGTCGGGGGTCAGCACGGAGCTCATCTCGCCGATGGCGGAGCCCCGTTCGGGTTCGGTCAGGGCGAAGCACGTCCAGGTGGGCCGCTCGCCGAGCCGCCCGTAGAACCAGTCGCGCTGCTCCGGGCTGCCGAGCACCGCGAGGAGCACACCGCTCATCGAAGGCCCCGGCGACGCGAGCAGCGCGCCCGCGTCCCCGCGGGCCAACTCCTCGGCCACCACCACCCGTTCGAGGGTGTCACGCCCCGGTGTCACCGGTCCGTCGCCGCCGAGCTCCGCCAGGAACCGTACGGCGGGCTCCTCGAGACGGTCCCGGATCGCCTCCGGGTCCCGGTCGAGACCGAGCGCGCCCGCGCGCAGCTCTCCCGCCCAGGAGGCGGTGCGGTCCCGCAGCCGGGCCATGCCGTCGGGAAGCTCCCGAATCATCCGGCGCCCTCCTCGGCGGCGTCCGGGCCGGCGCACCCGCGGTCGCCGGCGCCGCGGTACACATCGGCGAGCAGCTCGGAGGCGTACGCGTCCCGGCCCGGGCCGTCGCCGGTGAAGCCGTACGCGCCGAGCAGGCGCAGCAGGCCGCGGTCCGCGCCGGTGATCTGCTCCTGGAGCCGCTCCACGACCGGCGCCGACGGCCCCGACTCCAGGACGGCCGCGATCTCGAGCTGTTCGATGAGCACCTCGGCGAGCGCGCCCTTCACCATCTGCTTCATCAGCAGCGACGAGCCCTCGGACTCCCGCTCCGCGAGCCACTTCAGACACAGGTCCCGCAGCGCCTCGGAGCTGCCGAGGCGCAGCCAGGCAAGACCGGTCGTCCAGTCCGTCCCCGTGCCGGTCCCGGCGCACGGCGGCTGTGCGGCCGTCCCGTCCGGATTCGGGGATGCGTACGGCTCCCGGTCCGCGGGCGGATCGAGTACGGCCAGTCCCAGCGCCCCGGCGAGCGAACGCCCCGCACCGTACGGCCGGTCCGCCCCCGCACCGGCGGACTCGGCAGGCACCCCCGCCTCCTCGACGACCTCCCGCGGCAGCACCGCATGGCCTCCCGGCCCACGCGGCACCGCACCGGGCTCGAGCGCCCGGGTCAGCAGCGTCAGCGCCGGGACAAGGCCGTCCTCCCGGGCGGCGTCCCGGTAGGTCCGGGGGTCGGTGCGCCCCGGAGCGTCCTGCCGTTCAGTTCCCGCCGGCGCCGTCATCCGCCCTCAGCCCCTCCAGATCCACCGTGCAGTACGCCAGTTGACCGAGCTCCTCGTCGGCGTCCGCGAGTACGGCGGTGCCGCCGGTCGCCCCGCCGTCGCCGAGCAGTGCCGCCCACACTCCTGTGCAGGGCAGCCCCGGCAGCGGCCGGATGACCCGGCCGGCGGGCGGCTCGGTCGACTCCGCCGGACCGAAGCCCCAGCCGCCGAGGGCGGTGTCCGCATCCGCGTCCCAGTCGAGGAGCAGCGCGACCGCCGAGTCCCGCTCGGCGGCCCGACTGTCGCCCTCCGGCAGCGCGTAGGGCTGCGAACTCTGGTCCACGATCACCACGAGCACCCGCCGCAGTCCGCCTCTGCGCGCGTACTCGATACCGGCGCGCAGCGCGGTGAACGGCGCCAGGACGCCCTGGTCCGAAACGGCGAACGCCAGTGGTTCACCGGGCAGTCGGTGCTTCAGATAGGCGGCCGTCAGCTCACCGTGCTCGAAGTCGGGTGTCGCGTACGCGACCACCACCACGTCCGGCGCCTCCTCGGGCGGCAGCGGACCCAGCCCGCTCAGCGCCGCCTCGGCCAGCTGCACCGAGGTGCGCCGGCCCGTCCCGGCGAACAGCTCACGCCGGAACTCCACGCCGTACGGTGCCGCGGCCTCGCGCAGATGGTCCTCGTGCACCGTCGCCGGGTCGTACGCCTCCCCCGGCCCCGACGCGGTGCGCCAGGCGGCCCGCACCAGGCGGGGCACCGCGGTACCGCGGTGCGACGTGGTGCTTCCCCCGTCGCGCCACTGGGGCGCCGACGTACGGTACATGCCTACGCGCCCGCTTCGGTGGCGACGAAGGCGGCGAGCGAGCCGATCGTCTCGAAGTGCGTCATCTCCAGTTCCTCCGCGTCGAACTGCACGCCGAGGATGTCCTCGATGGTGATGAGCAGCTCCAGGGCGCTGGAGGAGTCCAGGCCCAGCTCGTCGAAGAGGCGCACCTCCTCGGTGGCGTCGGACAGGTCCTTGCTGAGGACCTCGCCGAGCGCGCTGCGCACGGCGTCCAGGTGCTTGGCCTCGGGGGTCGCCACGGCCGTGGTCTCGGTCATTGCTGTCTCCTCGCAGTTGGGTCACTCCCGGCTCCGCTCGGGTGCCGGGGTCAGGGTCGGTCAGACTCCGGCGGCGGCCGGCACGTACAGACGCTGCTGGGCGAGCATCGCCTCCGCGTCGTCCCGCACCCGGATCAGATACGGCTTCCCGCCGTCGACGAGCACCTCGGCCGGATAGCCGTGGCTCAGGAAGTGCACGGGCGACGCGGTCGGCCCGTACGCGCCGGAGCGCAGCACGCCGACCAGTTCGCCCGGTCGCAGATCGGGCAGCTGGACCTTCTTGCCGAGCAGGTCGTTCGGGGTGCACAGCGGCCCCGTCACCTGCCACGGTCCGGTGGCCGGCGCGTCCGGCCGCTCCAGGGCCACCATCGGGAAGTTGCGCTTCACATAGCTGCCGATGCCGACGGCCGCCATGTGGTGGTTGGTCCCGCCGTCCAGTACGGCGAACCGCTCGCCCATCGACGTCTTCGTGTACCGCACCCGGGTCACGTACGTACCGGACGCCGCGACCAGGAACCTGCCCAGCTCCATGATCATCCGGGTGTCGGGGTGCCGGTCGGTGAAGTCCTGCACGATCGGGTTGACCAGCTCGGCCAGCTTGCCGACGTCCAGGTCCTGCTCGTTGTCGAAGTACGCGATACCGAGACCGCCGCCGACGTCGACCGTCTCGAGCTCGAACTCCAGGTCCTTCGCGAGGCGTTCGGCCAGCTCGAGGATGCGGGCCGTGTTCTCCGCGACCGCCTCCTCGGCCAGGATGCGCGTCCCGAGATACACCTGTACGCCCATCAGCCGCACCCCGGGATGGCGGGCCGCCAGGTCCCGCTCGGCGAACAGCTGCTCCTCGTCCATGCCGAACTGCCGCGGCTTGCCGCCCATGGTCAGCCCCGAACCCTTCACCTGGAAGCTCGGGTTGACCCGCAGCGCGACCGGGGCGACCACACCGCGCTCCCGCGCCACCGCGTCGATCAGGGCCAGCTCGCCGAGCGACTCGCACACCACGGCGTGGATGCCCTCGTCCAGACAGGCCTCGATCTCGGTGCGGCTCTTGCCCGGGCCGAGGAAGACGATGTCCTGCGGGGCGACGCCCGCCCGCCGCGCGGTGACCAGCTCGGTCAGCGACGACACCTCGGCACGCGCGCCGCAGGAGTGCAGCAGCGCACAGACCGAGACATTCGGATTGGCCTTGAGCGAGTAGAACACCTCGAGACGGTCGTGCAGCCTCTCCCGCAGATCCCCGAACCGGCTCCGGATCTCCGCCCCGTCGTACAGGTAGAGCGGTGTACCGAACTGATCGGCGAGCTCGCCGAAACCGATTCCCTGCACCTCACCAGCGACGCTCACGCCGCGCTCCGTTCTGTCAGGTCCGCCAGCCGGCGGGTGATGTCGGCGTCGAGTGCGTCCAGGCGCTCGGCGCCGTCCTCCACGAGCACGCCGTACAGCCGCCCCTCGAAGGGCTCGGCCGCGGCACCGTCCGGCCGCGGACCGGGCGCCCAGGCGGCGTTCACGGTCGCGTAGTTGTTCACGAACAGGCCGCCGGAACGACCCCGTTCGAGCAGCAGTCCGTCCAGTACGCCGCGCATCTCGTCGAAGCCGAACGGGCGGGTGAGCCGCACCGGGTAGTGCCGCGCCACCGCGACCTGCCCCGGCCCGGCGAGCGGGCGCGCACCGTCGTGCACCACGGACTGATAGGTGGACATGTTGTTGCGGGCGTTGATCTCCAGGACCGGGTAGAGGCTCTCGTCAGGGGCGACCATCGCGTCCACCCCGACCACGCCGAAGTAGCCGTCCGCGGCGAGGCGTTCACCGATCAACCGGGCCGCCTCGCGCAGCTCGCCGGTCTGTGCGCCGTCGAGCCGCGCGGGCATCCGATGACCCTTGTGCACCCCGGCCTCGGTCAGCGCCTCCTTGACGAAGTCGAAGTGCACCGAACCCGAACGGTCCACGGTGAACTGGTAGTTGAGGTCACACCGCTTGGCGACCCACTCCTCGATGACCAGCGAGGTGCGCACCGCTCCGTCGTCCGCCGCCGCCCGCTTCGCCTGTGCCTCGGCCATCCGGTGCAGCCGTGCGAGCCGCTGCTCGCTGTCGAGTACGACGATGCCCTTGCCCGACACCCCGTAGGCGTCCTTGACCACGACCTTCCGGCCGGACGCGAGGAGCTCGCCCGCGCCCCGCACCGCGTCCGCCAGTTCCTCCAGGGTGTCGCAGGCCCAGCCGCGCGCCTGGCGCAGCCCGAGCTCGTCGGCGGCACGACGGCTGTAGATCTTGGAGTTGACCCGCTTGCACAGTGCGGCGTCCGGGGCCGCGAGGCCGAGGCCGGTCGCCTCGGCGAGCCGCTCCTCCACGGTCGAGACGCCGTGCGCGGACAGCCGGGCGCCACCGGCCGCGAGTCCGGCCAGGGTCTTGATGAGGCCGGGGTCCTCGAGCGCGTCCTCGGTGACGGTGCGCCGCGGATCGGCGTGCGCCACCACGTGCACGGTCGGCAGCCGCAGGCCGAGGCTCTCCAGATAGCGCCGGTATCCCTCGTCCGGCGCGGACTTGAGCACCACGTGGTCGTACGGACCGCCGAGCAGCAGCGCGAACTCGTCCATGCTGTTCACCACGGCGCTGCCCGCGTGTGCGGCCACCCGCGGGAGCGCGGGCTCGCCGCGCGCCCACTGGTTCTCGACCTCGAAGTTCCCGAGCAGGACCAGCGGGGTGCCGGCCCCGCCGGTCACGGCGTGCCGGAGCCGGTCGGTGAACCCGGCGGACTGTGTCGTCATGGTGATGAACCCTCGTCAGTGGGTGGGTGTGCTGCGGATGTCGGGGCGGCGGTCGCCGGTCCGGTGCGGGAGGGGCGGTCCCGGTCCGGCGCGGGACACCGGACGCTTCAGTGCTCGAAGACCATGGCCGAGAAGGTCGCCCCGAGGCCCACGCTGGTCATCAGATAGCGGTCGCCCGGCCGCAGCCGGCCCTGCTCCGAGGCCCGCTGCAGATTCAGGAACGGATCGGCGCAGAAGCAGTGCCCGGCCTCCCCCACCAGGTCGAGGAAGATCTTCTCCATCGGGATGCCGAGCGCCTTGGCCGCGCCCATCCAGGACAGCCGGTTCACGTTGTGCGCGAGCACCAGGGACAGCTCGTCGACGGAGCAGCCGGCCTCGTCGAGCGCCGTGGCGATCACCTCGCACAGGGCCGGCAGATACAGCTCCTGAAAGTCCTTCGCCTTCTCGCCGGCGAGGATGAAGTCGGAGTGGAACCGCGGATGCATCCGGCTCGCATAGCCCAGCATCCGGTCGGGGCCGCGGTCCCGCCCGCTCACCAGCATCGCGACGGCGCCCTCGCCCATCACCGTGACGTCCTGGATCGACTGGGTGCGGTGCGTGCAGGCCTTCTCGCCCGCCAGGACGAGCGCGAGCGCGTCCGGGTCGCCGTCCGCGGCGAGCAGCATCCCGGCCATGTCCACGGCGAGCAGCCCGGAGGCGCAGGCGTGGTGCGAGACCACGAAGGAACGGGCGTGCTCGAGGCCCAGCTCCTGCCGCAGCGGCCCGAGCGACGTCAGCGGATACGGCAGCGGCGACGGCATGGTGCGCGCCTGCAGGACGTACCGCACCCGGTGCTCCTGGCCCGGCAGTTCGGCCAGCTTGCCGACCGCCCGGCGCAGCAGATCGGTCTCGGTGGCGCCCTCGTCGCGGCACACGTCGGCGAGACCGTAGAAGCGCTCGTACCGCCGCAGCTGCACATCGCTCAGACCGATCTGCGCCTGGAGGGATGCGAGCGGCACGGTTTCGGGCAGATGGCTGGAGACTGCGACGATCGACGTCATCAGAACCTTCCGGTTGTCCTGGGCGGAGCCGATGGGTCCGGACACGGCGGTATGCCGCTCGGCCTGCTGCCAAGACTCGCCGGGCACGCTGACGACCTGCTGACCGCGCGCTGACCGCAGGGCCCCGGGCGGCGGGCGGCGCTTGTTCCGGCGCCGCCGGGCGCACAGGATCGGCCCATGCGGACTATCAACCCCAGCACCCCCATGCGGACTTTCCACGATCTCCGAGAGCTGGCCGGGGCGAACGGCGAGACCTTCGGACCGAGCCGCTGGTTCGAGGTGACCCAGGACAATGTGACGGCCTACGCCCACTCGGTGGGCGACCTGCTCTGGATCCACACGGACCCCGAACGGGCCGCGAAGGAGAGCGAGTTCGGCACCACCATCGCGCACGGCTACATGACGCTCGGCATGTTGCCGGAGATCATGCGCCCGTTCTTCCGGGTGGAGGGGATCAGCATGGCGATCCTGGTCGGCCTGGACAAGGTCCGCTTCCACCGCCCCGTCAGGGTGGGCACCCGGATCCGCGGCACCGGCACGCTCACCTCGGTACGCGTGCTGCCCGGCGGCTGCATCTACGGGATGCGGGTGAGCGTGGAGGCCGAGGACGAGACGGGCCCGGTGTGCACCGCGGACACCCTGTCGCGCCTGACTCCCTGACCGCGGCCCGCACCGGCGCCGGACAAGAGGGGAGTTTCGTCGCCGTACGGAGGGGAGTTACTACCACCGACTCCGGGCCCGGCGAGCTCACATAATGGCGATGCGGACGCAGCCGAACCACGCCCCGCACACCGAAACGTCCCCAGACAGAAAGGCGTTGGCCTCATGGACACCACGCGACCGTCCGCCGGCAGCGTGCCGCGGAGCAGCTCAGGTACGGGCACCGCGCCGGCTCCCCTCTCCTCCGGTCCGGTCGGGTTCCGCCGGTCGCTGGTGCTGTGGGGCCTGTCGTGCCGGGCGTTCTGGCTCTCGTTGTGGCTCTTCTTCGTCTATCTGACGCTGAGCGGCCCGCTGGGACTGAAGCTCATGCCGAGCGCGGTACGGCGGGTGCGGAGCCTCGCCGACCGGCAGCGGGCGCTGGCCGCCGAGTGGTCGGGGGTGGAGATCCCCGCCGCCTACCCGGAGATCCCCGCATCGGCGGACCAGGGCCGGGCGCTGCGCACCAAGCTCGTCGACAAGGACAACCAGATCGCCCGCGACTGGCGCTGGGTGACCCTGGACCCGATCGTCGGCGGCGCGATCTCCTTCGGTCCGCTGCTGCTCGTACTCAGCGGGATCTGGGGTCTGACCACCGCGGTCTTCGGTGCGCAGCTCTCGGACTCCTGGGACAGCATCTGGTACCTGTTCATCCCGGTCGACGGGGTGGGTACGGCGATACTCGCCGGGCTGCTCGGCGCCGTGCAGTTCCCGCTGGCGTTCTTCTGGGCGGGTCCGCGTGCGGTGCGTCAGCACTCGCGCTATCTGCGGGCGTTCCTCGCACCCAGTGACGCCGAGCTGATGGCCGGCCGGATCGAGCATCTGACGGCCACCCGCTCGGACGCCGTGGACACCCAGATGGCCGAGATCCGCCGCATCGAGCGCGATCTGCACGACGGCGCCCAGGCCCGCCTGGTGGCGATGGGCATGACCCTGGACGCGGCCGAGCAGCTCCTCGAGTCCAACCCGGATGCGGTACGTGCGCTGCTCGTGGAGGCCCGCCAGTCGTCGAACAAGGCGCTCGCGGAGCTCCGCGACCTGGTGCGCGGCATCCACCCGCCGGTGCTCGCCGACCGCGGACTGGGCGATGCCGTACGCTCCTTGGCGATGATCAGCCAGCTGCGCACCGAGGTCGAGGTGGACCTTCCGGCGCGTCCGGAGCCTCCGGTCGAGTCCGCCGCGTACTTCGCGGTCTCGGAGATCCTGGCGAACGCGGCGAAGCACTCGGGCGCCGAGCGCTGCTGGATCGACATCCGTCACGAGGCCGGCATGCTGCGCATCACCGTCACCGACAACGGCCGCGGCGGCGCCGACATCACCGCCGGCACCGGGCTGCGCGGCATCGAGCGCCGCCTGGCCACCTTCGACGGAGTCCTCGCCGTGAGCAGCCCGCTCAACGGCCCGACCATGGTGACCATGGAGCTGCCGTGCGCATTGTCCTCGCCGAAGACCACTTCCTCCTGAGGGACGGGCTCAGCCGCCTCCTCGGCGCCTTCGGCCACGAGGTGGTGGCGGCCGTGGACAACGGCCCGGAGCTGCAGCGCCAACTCACCGAGCAGGAGCCGGACATCGCGATCGTCGATGTCCGGCTCCCGCCGGGCTTCAGCGACGAGGGCCTGCGCGCGGCGGTGGCCGCCCGCCAACAGCAGCCGGGACTGCCGGTGTTGCTGCTCTCGCAGTACGTGGAGCCGCTTTACGCCCGT
This sequence comes from Streptomyces triticagri, assembly GCF_003429565.1. Lineage (GTDB taxonomy): Bacteria > Actinomycetota > Actinomycetes > Streptomycetales > Streptomycetaceae > Streptomyces > Streptomyces triticagri. Next base: position 44,879 of record NZ_QUAK01000236.1, on the reverse strand, counting down.
GAGTTGCTGTCCACGGGCAGCTCGGGCGTCGGCTATGTGCTCAAGGAACGGGTGTCGAACGGCGCGGAGTTCGTCGCCACCATCGACCGGGTGGCCTCCGGCGGCACGGCGATGGACCCCGAGGTGGTCTCCAAACTGGTGACCGGCAAGAACCGCGACGAGCCGATGAACTCGCTGACCGAGCGGGAGCGCGAGGTGCTGGAGTGCCTGGCGCAGGGCCGCTCCAACGCCGGTATCGCGGAGGCCCTGTTCATCACGGAGAAGGCCGTCGCCAAGCACATCGGCAACATTTTCCCGAAGCTCGGCCTGCCCCCGTCCGACACGGACAATCGCCGGGTGCTGGCCGTACTGGCGTATCTGGACCGGTAGCCGCCGCGGCGCCTGCTCCCCTCGCCCCGGGCTGCGGACGCGGCCCGCTCAGATCGAGCTCAGCCGGTCCACCAGCAGGTCCAGTCGCTGCTCGGTGTACTCGCGCGGCAGGCGGCCCGCTCGGGTGAGGGTCGCGAGGCCGTGCAGGGACGCCCAGAACACCTCGGTGAAGACGCCCGGGTGGATCCCGTCCCCGGCGACCTCGCCGAGCGTTTCGAGGAGAGCGGCGAAGGCGTCCTTCAGCTGCTCGGGGGTGTCCTCCTGCGCGAAGGCGAGACCGCCCTCGAGCTGGAACATGGCGTCGTAGACCGCCGGATTGCGCTCGGCGAAGTCGAGGTAGGCGCCGGCGAGGGCGCCGACCCGGGCGCGCGGTCCGTCCGCGGGCGCGACCGCCGCACGTACCGCCGCCGCCAGGTCCGCGGCGCCCTCGAGCGCCACCGCGCCGATGATCTCGCGCTTGCCGCGGAAGTGGCTGTAGAGGACGGGCTGGCTGTACTCGATGCGCTCGGCGAGCCGGCGCGTGGTGACCGCGTCCCAGCCCTGCTGCTCGGCGAGTTCGCGGGCCGTCGCGACGATGAGGCGCTCTCGGTCCGCCCGTTCACGCTGCTTGCGTTCCTGTACCGACATGAGTCGACCCTAGCACTGCTAGACAATCGAGCGACAGCAGTGCTAGCGTCGCATCATCTGCTAGCACTGCTAGATCCCAGGAGGCGCCATCATGCTCACCGCACTCGAGGTCTTCACCACCGTGGTCGTCGGCGTGATGGTGGGGGTGGAATTCGCGGTCCCCGCGTTCAGCAACCCGATGGTCAACGCACTCCCCGGCGACGCCGGCCTGTTCGCCCGCACTTACGGGGCCAAGGTGGGCGGCGCCGTGATGCCGTTCTGGTACTTCGGCTCGCTCGCCCTCGTCGGGATCTGGGCCGTCACCGGCCGGGACCGCGACGGCACCGGACTCGTCGTCACCGCCGGCGCCCTGCTGATCGTCAGCGTGATCATGTCCATCGCGCTGCTCGTCCCGATCAACAACCGCGTCAAGACCTGGACCACCGGCGACCGGCCGGCCGACTGGAAGCAGCAGCTGCAGCGCTGGGACCGCCTGCACTACGTCCGCGTCGCCGTCATCCTCGCCGCCTTCACCCTGCTCGTCGCCGCCCTCGCCTGAGCCCGCGGACGCGACGCACCGGCCCGCACCGCGCCCCATGCACCCCCTGCGCCCTGCGAACTAGGTCCAGCGCCGGATCGCCCGCCCCTCTTGCTGCTGTTAGCGTGCAGCTGCACACCATTCGCAATAACGTCAGAGGTGTTGGAATTGGCGATCTACACGCTGCCGGAACTTCCGTACGACTACGCGGCGCTCGAGCCGGTGATCAATCCGCAGATCATCGAGCTGCACCACGACAAGCACCACGCGGCGTACGTGAAGGGTGCGAACGACACGCTGGAGCAGCTGGCGGAGGCCCGCGACAAGGACGCCTGGGGCTCGATCAACGGCCTGGAGAAGAACCTGGCCTTCCACCTCTCCGGCCACATCCTGCACAGCATCTACTGGCACAACATGAACAGCCCGAAGGACGGCGGTGGCGGCGAGCCGACCGCCGCCGACGGTGTCGGTGAGCTGGCGGACGCGATCACCGAGTACTTCGGCTCCTTCGCCAAGTTCAAGGCCCAGCTCACCAAGGCCGCGGCGACGACGCAGGGTTCGGGCTGGGGCGTCCTCGCCTACGAGCCGCTCAGCGGCCGCCTGATCGTCGAGCAGGTCTACGACCACCAGGGCAATGTCGGCCAGGGCTCGACCCCGATCCTGGTCTTCGACGCCTGGGAGCACGCCTTCTACCTGCAGTACAAGAACCAGAAGGTCGACTTCATCGAGGCCATGTGGGCCGTCGTCAACTGGCAGGACGTGGCCAAGCGTTACGCCGCCGCCAAGGAGCGCACGAACAGCCTGCTCCTCGCGCCGTAACCGTCGACCGTCACGGCGTACGACGAGGGCCCCGCGGACAGCACGTCCGCGGGGCCCTCGTGGTCTAGCCGGCGTCCGGCGCCGCCCGGGTGCGGGCGTGCCAGGCGAGGCGCAACTCATGGTGGAGCCGGGCCAGTTCGCGGGGAGCGTCGGGCGGTGCGCGGTGGAAGACCTGGCCGTAGCGGGTGCGGTCGCCGGGCGGCGGGAACTCCTCGCTGCCGCGGTGCATCGAGCCGTGCAGGAAGGACGGTATCCAGCGGGCCGTGTCGTCGCGGAGCCGCAGCGCCACCCGCCAGCGGCCGGACGTCGATCCGCCGGTACGCAGCGCCAGTTCGACCTCGACGACGTCCTGCCAGCGCACGCGCCGGGTGCGGAAGAGGCCCACCACCGCGACAGCGTCCGGACGCAGCACGACGCCCCGCAGTGCGGCACGTGCACAGAACGCGGCGAGCAGACCCGCGAACGCGTAGCTCGCATACTCGTGGAGGCCGGGAGCGGGCGGATCCGGCTCGAAGGAGGTCCCCACGAGGTCCATCCGCACCATGACCCCCAGCATCAGGAGCGCCCACCCGCAGCCCGCCCACCAGACGGCACTCCGCCACCGATGCCGCAGCCTGCGCCGCCCGCCCTCCATACCCGCTCCCCCGCATGAGTCCGTACGCCCGCTCTCCGCGCGCAGTGACCATGGTGCACCGCGACCGGGGGCACCTCAGCCCTTCGTGCCGACCTCCCCCACCCCCGTACGGGAGAAGTGGCGGGCCGTGGGCGTCAGGGCAGCGAGCGCCGGGGCGAGGAAGCAGGCCGCGGCACAGGCGGCCAGGACCGGGCGGGGTCCGAAGGTGTCGATGGCCGGGGCGATGAGGGCGAGGCCGACGGGGGCGAGGCCGTACGAGAGGAGGAAGTCGAGGGACGAGACGCGGGCCAGCTTGTCGGGGGCGACCTCGCGCTGGATCGCGGTGAACCAGGGGACGTTGAAGAGCTCGATGCCGAGGCCGGCGAGCGCGTACGCCGCCACGATCACCGCCGGGTGCACCGGAAGTATCAGGCTCAGCGGAGCGAAGCCGTAGACCGCGAGGCCGGCCAGCGCGGACCAGCCCTGCGCCCGCGGGCGCACCCGGGCGATGATCAGCGCTCCGCCGAGTGCCCCGAGGGTGTACGCGGTCATGGCCGCGGCGAGGACCGCGCCGCTGTCGTAGCGCTCGTGGCTGATCAGGGGCAGGGCGACCCCGGTCGCGGAGTATCCGGTGGCGATCACCGTGGTGAGGGCGGCGAGCCCGGCCACGAACCAGGGGTGCCGCCGGGCCTCGCGGACGCCTTCCATGAACTCGGCGCGCAGGGAAGAGCGTTGGGGGACGTGCGCCGGGGTGGGTGCCGCCGACCCCGGCCCCGGGACGAGCGCCGCCGCCAGCCAGACGAGTCCGATGCCGAGGAGCAGCGCGCGCACGTCGAGGACGACGGCGAGCAGGGCGGACAGGGACGGGCCGAGGAGGGTGGTCACCCGGACGGCGAGCGTCATGGCGGCGTTGGCCTGTTGGCGCCGGTCGGCGTCGACCACTTCGGCGGTCAGCGCCTGGAAGGCGGGGCGGCAGGCGCCCTGGCCGCCGCCCGCGACGAGCGCCGCCACGGCCATCAGCGGCAGCGAGTGGTCGAGCCCCGCGGCGAGTACCGGCGCCGCGGCGGCCGCAGCGAGTCCCGACCAGCGGACTACGGCGCGGCGCGAGTGGCGGTCGGCCAGTACGCCGCCGACCGCCACGGCCAGCAGGAACCCTCCCGTACGGGCGGCAAGGACCAGGCCGAGTCCGGACGCCGAGAGGGTGCCTTCGAGCACGCCGAGTCCGAGGACGAAGGGCAGCGCCCAGGTGGCCAGTCCGGATGCGGTCGTGCCCGCCCACAGGCGCAGGAAGGCGGCGTCGAGGAGTACGGAACGGGCCTGCGGCGGGGCGTCCGGGGGCGGGAGCTGCGGGGGTGGGGCTGTCACGGTTCGGGGCTCCTGTCGGTCGGTCGAGGGTTCGGCGAATCACATTCCGGAGGTGCGGGAGCAGGTCCCGCGGTCGGGCCGCGGGCCTGCAAATGCCTTGCTGCACAAGGCCGTTGAAGGTTTCCGCCGCGACGTCCGCCGCCGCGCCGCACCCGGGTCCCGCGGCGACCCGGGGTAGCTTATCGAAAACGATTGTCGTTACAGTACCTCTGGCTCGGTCGCCGCACGACAGGCACCCGGGCCCCGACCCGCCCACCCCGCACCACACAAGGAGCACCCCTTGGACCGGACCGCCCCGCCGCCGACCGCACCGCCCGATACGCAACCGGCCGGCACCGACGCCCTCTTCCGGACCGCACTCGCCGGCCGGCTCGGCCCGGAGCCGGCCGGTCTGACCGCCACCAGCGTGTTCTGGGCGCACCACGGCACCCGGCTCGCGGGCGGCGACGTGACGTATCTCAACCAGTACCTGCTCGTCCGGCTCGGCGGATCGTTCGGCGCCTGCGCCTTCGAGGCGGGCGAGGTGGGGCCCGAGCTGTGCCGCGACGCCTCCGGGAGCCCGCTCGACGTACTGCTGCGCGAGGGCCCGCTCCCTCTGCGGATCGCCGCTCTCGATGCATATCTCGCCGAACTCCGGCCGCACCGCGAGGAGTTGGATCCCGAGACCGTGACGCTGCCCGCGGGGCCGCCGGAGGTGAGGGCGGTGGCCCGGGACGCCGCGATCGCGGAGCTGATCGACGCCCCGCGGGGCGCGAAGGTCGGCCTGATCGGTGTGGTCAATCCGCTGGTCGCGGCGATCCGGGAGCGCGGCGGGGAGCCGCTGCCCTGTGACTTCAACCTGCGGACGACGCAGTGGGGCGACGCCGTCACCGACGACATGCGGCAGGTCCTCGACACCGCCGATGCCGTCGTCGCCACCGGGATGACGCTGGGGAACGGCAGCTTCGACACGATCCTGGCGCGCTGCCGTGAGCGCGGGGTGCCGCTCGTGGTGTATGCACAGTCCGGTGCCGCCGTGGCCCGGGAGTTCCTCGGCGCCGGGGTGACCGCGCTGTCCGCCGAGCCCTTTCCGTTCTCGCAGTTCAGCGCGGATCCCACGCCGTTGTACCGGTACCGGGCGGCCGGGGGCCGGTCGTGACATCCCGGTCCGCCGCCGCCACGGGCACCGGCACCGGTCACGCCCCCTGTCACCACGGCGAGATCCTGCAGGGCGTCTTCCGGGACGCAGAGGGCAGGCCCTGCCCCGGTCTGGTGACGCTGCCGATGAGCGAGCCGGGCAGCTCGGCGGAGTTCGTACGGGACGCCGGCCGGGCGCCGGGCGAGCTCGAGGTGCGGCCCGCCGACCGTACGAAGGCGCTGCGCGCCGCCTCGCTCACCCTGGCGGCGCTCGCCGCGACGGAACCCGAACTGCCACTGTGCGGCGGCCGGTTGACGATCCGGTCCGGTGTGCCGCTCGGTCTCGGAATGGGCAGCTCGAGCAGCGATGTCATCGCTTCCGTGCGCGCCGTGGCGGACGCCTTCGGCCGGCGGCTCGCACCCGCCGCGATCGCCCGGCTCGCAGTCCGGGCCGAGCTGGCCTGCGATCCGCTGATGCACGACCGGCGTCCCCAGCTGTTCGCCCAGCGGGAGGGGCAGGTCATCGAGGTGTTCGGCGAGGCGCTGCCGCCCATCGTGGTGGTCGGCTGCGCGCTCGGCGGCGGGGCGCCGGTGGACACCCTGTCCCTGCCCGAAACCCGCTACGACCGGGCCGACGTACGGCACTTCGAGCGGCTGCGCCGCCAGCTGCGCCGGGCCGTCGCCCAGCGCAACCCCGCACTGCTCGGCGCGGTGGCCACGGCCAGCGCCCGGGTGGGCCAACAGCGCCTGCGGCACGGCGAGTTCGGCACCCTCACCCGGGTCGCCGCGCGGCACGGCGCCCTCGGTGTGCAGATCGCACACAGCGGGTCGGTCGCCGGGCTGCTCCTCGACCCGCACGCGCCCGCGTTCCGGCATCAACTCCGCGCCTGCACCCGGGATCTGGAGTACGAGGGCCTGCCCGTCACCCGCATCTTCACGCCACCGGCCGGCACAACCGCCGAACCGCCGGCCGGCACAACCGCCGAGCCAACGGCCGCACATACCCAAGCCACCGCCGCGACGACCGGCCCGGCGCCCGCCCGACCGCCCCGAGGAGTCCCCGCATGGATCAGCACATCGCCCAGGCCGTCGGCCGGCCGGACCTGATACGCCTCGACGACCGTCTCGTCTGCCTGCGCTTCGAGACCATGAAGGTCGTCTCCGCCGTCGCCGCGGTCGAACACCTCCTGGAGACCGGAGCGGTACGCCCCGGGGACACTCTGATCGACAGCTCCAGCGGCATCTACGCCTACGCACTCGCACTCGCCTGCCACCAGCACGGCATGCACTGCCACATCGTCGGCTCCACCACCGTCGACCACACACTGCGCACCCAACTCGCGGTGCTCGGCGCGACGTTCGAGCAGATGGAGCCCAGCAGCGATCTCGGCCTCGACCAGAAGCGCCGGGTCGCCCGCATCCGGGAGATCCTCGCCGAGCACCCCGAGTACCACTGGATGCGGCAGTACCACGACGCCGTGCACTACCTCGGCTACCGGGCCGTCGCCGAACGCCTCCGCCGCGAAACCGGCACGGACCCGATCACCCTGGTCGGCGGCGTCGGTTCGGGCGCCTCCACGGGGGCGCTCGCCGAAGGCCTGCGGACGGCCGGAGCGGACGTGCGGCTCACCGGGGTGCAGCCGTACGGCAGTCTCACCTTCGGCAGTGACCACATCGCCGACCCGGAGATCATCATCGCCGGCATCGGCAGCTCCATCCCCTTCGGGAACGTCCACCACGACCTCTACGACACCGTGCACTGGCTGGCATTCGAGGCCGCACTGGCCGGCAGTGTCGATCTGCTGCGCCGGCACGCCGTCTTCGCCGGGCTCTCCACCGGCGCCGCATATCTCGCGGCCCGCTGGGAGGCCGGTCTCGAACCCGGGCGGACCACCGTCTTCATCGCCGCGGACACCGGCCACCGGTACGTGGACAGCGTGTTCGCCCGGCACCGGGAGGCCGCGGCGGTCGAGGACCTCGCCCCGCTCACCGTCACCTCACAGGACCAACTCGCCCTGCCCTGGTGCCGGATGGACTGGCAGCACGCGGCCGGCCCGGCGACCGCCACGGTCACGGCCGGGTGAACGAGCGTACGTACGTGACCGAAAGGCCCATCGCCATGTCACCTCCCGTCACCGCGGAGCCGACCGCCGCGCCACCGGCGGCCCAGGCACCCCGCACCGGCTCCCGCCGCCGGTTCTTCGCCTCACCCCCGCGCCTCTTCGCGCTCTGTGCCGTGCTCGGCGCCCTTCTCCTGCTGTCCGTCGTGGTCGCCATCGGTCTCGGCGCCGCCGTCGTCGCACCGGAGGACACCGTCCGGTACCTGTGGGCGGCGCTGAGCGGCGGCAGCATCGGCGCCGACGAGCTCACCACGTACCGCATCGTGTGGGAGATCCGTACGCCGCGGGTGCTGCTCGCCGCGCTGGTCGGGGCGGGTCTGAGCGCCGTCGGGGTGGCCGTGCAGGCGATGGTGCGCAATGCGCTCGCGGACCCGTTCGTGCTCGGGGTGTCCTCCGGGGCGTCGGTCGGCGCGGTCCTGGTCACGGTGACCGGCGGGCTCGCGGTGCTCGGCATCCACGCGGTGTCGGTCGGGGCCTTCGTCGGGGCGCTCGCGGCGTCCGTACTGGTGTACGCGGCCTCGGCGGGGCGCGGCGGTGCGCTGTCGCCGCTGCGGCTCGTACTGACCGGTGTGGCCCTGTCGTTCGGCTTCCAGGCGGTGATGAGCGTCATCGTCTACTTCGCTCCGGACGGCGAGGCGACCAGCACCATCCTGCACTGGACGCTCGGCGGCTTCGGCGCCGCGAGCTGGGGCGCGCTGCCCCTGGTGACGGCCGTGGTCGTACTCGGTGTCGTACTCCTGCACCGCTCCAGCCGCGCCCTCGACCTGCTCGCGCTCGGTGACGAGACGGCGACCAGTCTGGGCATCGGGCCCGACCGGCACCGGCGGCTGCTGCTCGTCCTGGTGTCCCTGGTCACCGGTGTGATGGTCGCGGTGAGCGGCGCGATCGCCTTCGTCGGACTGATCCTGCCGCATCTGGCGCGGATGGTCGTCGGGGCCACCCACTCCCGGGTGCTTGTCGTCGCGCCGCTCGCCGGGGCGGTGTTCATGGTGTGGGTCGACCTGGTGGCGCGCACCCTCGCCGCGCCGCGCGAACTGCCGCTCGGGGTGATCACGGCACTGGTCGGAGTGCCGGTCTTCATCGGGCTCATGCGCCGCAAGTCCTATGTGTTCGGGGGCCGTTGAGATGGATCTGCAACTCGACGGGCTCACCGTCGTCACCGACGGGCGGAGCCTGGTCAGCGAGCTGTCCCTCGATGTGCCGAGCGGTGGCGTCGTCGGCCTGGTCGGCCCCAACGGCAGCGGAAAGTCGACCGCCCTGCGGTGCGTGTACCGGACGCTGCGGCCGAGCGCGGGCGCGGTACGGATCGACGGCGACGACCTGAGCGGGCTCTCGCTGCGCCGCAGCGCACAGCTCGTCGCGGCGATGACGCAGGACGGCGCCGTGGACCTGGACTTCACCGTCGAGGAGGTCGTCGCCCTCGGCCGGGCCCCGCACCTGCGCGGCAACGCGGCACTCGGACCGCGCGAACGCGAGCTGTGCGAGGCGGCCATGGACCGCCTCGGCATCCGCCACCTGGCCGCACGCGGAGTGCTCTCGCTCTCCGGGGGCGAGCGTCAACGAGTGCTGCTGGCCCGGGCGTTGACCCAGGAGCCGCGCATCCTGGTCCTGGACGAGCCGACCAACCACCTCGACGTACGCCACCAGGTGGAGCTCCTGTCCTTCCTGCGCGGCGCCGACCTCACCGTCCTCGTCGTCCTGCACGACCTCAATCTCGCGGCCGCGGCCTGCGACCGCATCGGCGTGCTGTCCGAGGGCCGGCTCGTGGCCTCCGGCGCACCCGAGGACGTCCTCACGGCCGGTCTCGTACGGGACGTGTTCGGGGTGTCGGCGGAGGTCGTGACGCATCCCGGGTCGGGGGATCCGCAGCTTCTCTACTCGCTTACACCGACCGGGGGTTGAGGCGGACCGCCCCCTTCTCTCTCTGTTTCTCTCCCTTCTTCTCTGCTCTCCCCCTTTCCCTCCCTCCTTCTCGTACTCAGCCATGAAAGGCCCGTCCCATGCCCAGATCCCCTCTGCCGTTCCGCGCCACTCCGACCGTCACCGCTCTCACCACCGCCCTCGCCGGCGCCCTGCTCCTCAGCGGCTGCGGCGCATCGGTGGACTCCGGTTCCGGGAGCTCCGGCGACAAGTCCGCCGATCGCAAGGTCACCGTGCAGCGCTGCGGCGAGAAGGTCGAGTACCGCACGCCGCGCAGGGCCGTCGCGTACGAGGGCGGGAGCGCCGACAAGCTGTTCTCGCTCGGCCTGGCCGACCGTGTGCACGGCTATGTGATGCCGCCGGCGAACCCGCCCGTGTCCGAGTCCCCCTGGGCGGAGGACTACGCCAAGGTCGAGAAGCTCAGCGACGACCTGCTGAACAAGGAGATCGTCGTCGACGCGAAGTCCGACTTCGTCGTCGCGGGCTGGAACTCCGGCTTCAGCGACCAGCGCGGCATCACCCCGGAGATCCTCGACAAGCTCGGCGTCCAAAGCTTCATGCACACCGAGTCCTGCTACAACTACCCCAAGTACCCGGAGAAAAAGGCCCCGTTCGAGGGTCTGTACGCCGACCTGGACCGGCTCGGCCGCATCTTCGACGTGCAGAAGCGGGCGGACCGGGTGGTCGGCGATCTGCGCAAGCGCGTCCGCGCGGTCGAGGCGAAGGCCGAGGAGGGCGCGTCCGGGCCTCGACTGCCCGTCTTCCTCTACGACTCCGGCACCGACGAGCCGTTCACGGCCGGCAACCAGGTCCCGCCGAACGACATCATCAAGTCGGCCGGCGCCCGCAACATCTTCGCCGGCCTGGACGAGCGCTGGACCGAGGTCAGTTGGGAGGCCGTCGCGAAGGCCGAGCCGGAGGTCATCATGATCCTGGACTACGGCGACCAACCGGCCGCCAAGAAGATCGACTTCCTGAAGAAGTCCCCGCACACGAAGCACCTCCCGGCCGTCGAGAAGAACCACTTCTTCATCCTCGACTACAACGAGGGCATCAGCGGCCCCCGCAACATCGACGGCTTGGAGAAGTTCGCGAAGTACCTGCGGGGGCTGGACGGTTGAGCCTCACGCCGCCATTCACGCCCTTCACACCCTTCACGCCCTTTGCGTCCGTTGCGCTCCCGGCCGACAATCGGCCCGCATCCGGAACGGGATCCCGACCGAGGACCTGCCGGACTTCAAGCCCGGTACCGGTAAGGGCGTCTAGACCGCAGTCGCCGACGCGCAGCGGCTCTGACCGCGTCGTACGCCGGCACGCCCGCCGGGTAGGTTGCGTGCCGTACGGGTGGTCTCGAGATCTGGGAGCTGTTCATGGCGGATGCGGCGCAGTCGGCGGAGGCGCAGACCCTGAGTGGGGACGCGAGCCTCGTGCTCCCGGAGTTCGATGCGCCGCCGAGTGTGCCCGGCGGGCTCATCCGTGAGTGGCTGGCGTCGGCCGTCGCGCGGCAGGTGCGTGAGCCGTACGCCGCGGTGCTGGCCACCGCCGACGCCGAGGGGCGGGTGTCGAGCCGGGTCCTGCTGGTCAAGGACGCGGACGATCGGGGACTGATCTTCACCAGTTCCTCCGGCAGCCGCAAGGGGCAGGATCTCGCCGCCAATCCATGGGCGTCGCTCACCTTCTACTGGCGCGAGACGCTGCAGCAGCTCACCGTGCAGGGCTCGGTGGAGCTGCTCGGCGCGCAGGAGTCCGACGAGCTCTTCGCCCACCGTCCGCCGGCGGCGCAGGCCGCCTCGGCCGTCTCGCGGCAGAGCCGCCCGCTGGTCGACGAGCAGGAGCTTCGGCGGCGGGCGGAGGATGCGGTCACCGCCGGGGCCGGGATCGCGCGCCCGGCCGACTGGACCGGCTACCGGCTCGTGCCGCGCTGCGTGGAGTTCTGGTACGGCAGCCCGGACCGCATGCACCGACGTCTGCGGTACGACCGTACCGATGAGGCCGGTACGTGGAGCCACCAGCGGCTGCAGCCGTAGGTACGCTGCAGCATTGTGAAGCGTGTCTGGATGCTGCCGATGTTGCTCGCGCTCAGTGGCGTGGGCATTGCTGTTGCGCTGTTCGCCCGCGGGGACGGCGGGACGGCCGTGTCGCTTCTGGTGCTGTTCCTGGTGCTCGCGGTCTTCAACTCGCCGCTGATCTTTCCCGGTTCGGTCGACGCCGCCGAGGCGCGGCGCCGCAGCGCGGACGACGGCCGGCCCGTCGTCTACTGGCGGCCCGGCTGCACGTACTGCCTCCGACTGCGCATCCGCCTCGGCCGCAAGGCCGGCCGGCTGCACTGGGTCAACATCTGGCGGGACCCGGACGGCGCGGCGGAGGTCAGGGCCGCCAACGACGGCAACGAGACGGTGCCGACGGTCGTCGTCGAGGGCGAGCCGCATACGAACCCCGACCCCGCATGGGTACGCGACCAGCTCCCCGCCTCCCGGTGACCGGGCCTCCGGCCGGTGGTCGGGCGCCGCTCGCTCATGCGTCGTAGCGGATCTCGGCCCACACCGTTTTGCCGAGCGGGTCGCGTGGGGTCGTACCCCAGCGGGTGGCGAGGGTGTCGACGAGAGTGAGGCCGCGGCCCGATTCGGCCGTGGGGCAGGCGGGTGTCGGCGGGCCTAGGGGTGGCAGGCGCGAGCCGGTGGCGTCTGCGATCTCCATGCGGATCAGTGTGGACGCGGGGTCGTGGGTGATGCAGAGGGCGAAACGGTGGCCGGGCGCGCGTCCGTGCTGCACGGCATTCGCGGCCAACTCCGCGACCACCAGCCCTACTTCGCACGCGACGTCCGAGTCCGGCGGGTGGCCCCACGTCGCCAGCTGACGCACTGCGGCGCGGCGGGCCAGTCGTGCTCCTCTCGGCGAAGAGGCGAATTGAGCCTGCAGGCGCGCGGGTGTGAGCACGATGCATCCGTCCGTCCATGGGTCGTCACGTTCCGTGCACAACCGTCGGCCGTCGGGCCTACGCTCGGAAGGGGCGGGAGCCTTACCGTTCACCTCGTAAGGTCGGAAGTGACGCTTTGGCCAAGGAAGTTGAGGCAGATGACGCGGGCGCCGGGTCGATGGCCGCGCTCTTCGGTGCGCGGGTACGTCGACTCCGTACGGCAGCGGGCCTGACCCAGGCCGAACTCGGCCGCCGCACGCACGTGGTGGCCACGCGCATCACCCAGATCGAGCGCGCCTCGGGCGCGAAGCCGACCCTGGAGCTGGCCCGCGCGCTCGACGCGGCGCTCGGCGGCGACCAGCTCCTCGTCGAGCTGTGGCCGTACGTGTACCGGGAGTCCTTTCCGGACTGGTCGCGGGCGTTCATGGAGCATTCGGAGCGGGCGGTGGAGATCGGTGAGTACTCGGCCCACGTGGTCCCGGGGCTCCTTCAGACGGAGGAGTACGCACGCGCCGTGCTGAGCTTCGGCCTGACGCTGAACAACGAAGCCCAGCTGGAGCAACGCGTCGCAGCACGCATGGGTCGCCAGCAGCGGCTCAACTCTGCGGACAGGCCTGAGCTTTGGGTCGTGCTGGATGAAGCGGTGCTTCGACGCCCTGTGGGTGGTGCCGCCGTCATGCTCAGACAGTTGGAGCGGCTGATCGACGCCGCTGGGGTCCCCGGGGTCACGGTGCAGGTTCTGCCGTTCGACCAAGGGATGCACGATGCGATGGGCGGGTCGATCACCGTCCTCGGCCTCCCGGACGGGTCGAGGGTCGCCTACGCCGAGGGCGCTCATCACGGCCAACTCTTTGAGGAACCAGACGAAGTCAGAAGGTTTTCCGTCTCCTACGATCGACTACGGGCGGCATCGTTGCCCCCTCTGATGTCCCTCGACCTGATCCGATCCGTGATGGAGGACAACGACCGTGCAGCGAGAGTCCCGTCTCGATCTGAACGCCGCCGCTTGGCGCAGGAGCAGCTACAGCAATCAGGAGGGCGGCAACTGCGTGGAGGTGGCCGACGGCCACCCCGGCCTCGTCCCCGTGCGTGACAGCAAGGTGCCGGACGGCGTCGTGTTGACGTTCACGGCCGGTGTGTGGGAGGCGTTCATCGGGGAGGTGAGGGCGGCGGGCCACCGGGGCTGAGTGCACCAAGTCCCGGTCGCGCACCGGGTTTTGGGGGCACCGGGTCCCGGTGGACCACGTCCCGGTCGTACGCGACGTCCCCCAAAGAACCTGGGAAAGAACTGCCCTCCCACCCACCCTCCGGACCCGCGTCACCCGTCTGAGTGACCCGCTTGCCGCGGGCACATGCGAAGGGCTACGTTCGCCGCAGCAACTCCCCACAACCACACAAAACTTCGGCCCTCGGCCGGGACGGCAATCCCGAACGAGGGCCTGACCGATCAGGAAGCAGACCCTTCCCAATGGCTGATCCGCAGTCTAACGCGCGCCTGCGCACCCCCGCCGAGTGTCCGGCGCCCGGTAATCCGTCCGACGGATTCCTGTCTTCCGGTGATTCCCGTGCGTAGGGTTGAAATCGCCGCAACGGCACACAACAACCGAAAAAAATCAGCCCCCGCCGGGACGGCAATCCCGAACGAGGGCCTGACCGATCAGGAAGAAGAGCCTTCCCGATGGCTTACTCGCAGTCTAACGCGCGCCTGCGCGCACCCGCCGGCAGTCCGGCGCCCCGCACTCCGTCCGACGGACGCCCGTCCTCCGGGGTGATTCACGTCCGGAGCCGGCTGACCTCCGACTTCACCGTCATCGCCAACTCCCTTGTGCAGCGCGGCGGAAGTGCCGTGACGATCGGGGTGGCGGCGTACATCCTCTCGTTGCCGGACGGGGCGCCCGTCAGTATCCGCGCGCTGTGTGCGCACTTCAGCGAGGGCGAGATTCTGATCTCGCGGGCGCTGCGGGAGCTCGAGGCGGCCGGCTACCTGGAGCGGCGGCGCGAGCGGATGCCCGACGGGAGCGTGCGTACGCGGACGTTCTTCTACGACGTGCCGGGCGGTGAGGTGGTGGCGAAGCGCGAGGCCGCCTCGGTGGCACCCACCACGGATCCCGAGCCGGATCCCGAGCCGGAGCCGGAGCCGCCTCACAGGCGAGAGCCGACCGAGCCCGATTCCGAGCGCGCAACACCCGAGCCCGCGCGACGGACCGACGAAGCGGATCGCAGCCCCCGCCGTCCCTCGCCCCCACCCGACCCCCGAGCCATCGCCGTCCTCGCCGCCCTCCGCCGTACCGACCCCCGCCTGGTGCTCTCCGCGCCGGAGGCCGCGCGGCTCGCGCCCGCCGTGTCGGAGTGGTTCGACGCCGGCGTGGACGCGGCCCGTATCACCGAGTTACTCACCAACCGCCTGCCGGCCAGCTTCTTCACCCGCCCGGCCGCGATCCTCGCCTTCCGCCTCCGCGCGACTCCCCTCCCGGCGCCACCACCACCCGAGCCGCACCCCGGCGTACCCCCACTCCAGAACTGCGAAGACTGCGACCGCGCCTTCCGCGCCCCCGCCCCGGGCACTTGCCGCGCCTGCAGCACGGCCCGGCGCCCCCGTACCGCCGCAGCGGCCTGACCCGGCGGCGAGGTGTCCCGTGGTCCGAGAGGTGGCAGCCTCGGCCTACGACGGCGGGGAATTTCAGGCCGCGGCGCCCGTGTGCGGCGTGATGGTGAACGTGGACGTGCCGTTGTCGATCGCGATGTTGAGCGAGGCGTCGAGGCCCTTGGCGAGCCGGGCGAGGAGCGGCAGGGTCGGCACGGTGCCGCCACCCTCGATGGTGGAGATCTGTGGCTGTGACATGCCTGCCCGGTCAGCCAGTTCGGCCTGGGACAGCGCTAGTTCGGTGCGGCTGTCGTACACGAGCTGACCGAGATCGAAGGCGAGCCTGATCTCGGCGCGCATGGCCTCTGTCTCTGCGGACTCCGTGTAGCCCTCTGCAATCTTGCGTTCGCGAGCGAGCTTCCATCGTGCGTGGTTCATCGGCCTTCTCCCTTCCTCAGGCATTACGACTGAACACAGCGTGGAGCGCGCGCGCTGTCGTGGCCGACGTCGAAACGCAGCTCCCGCAGACCGTCCCCGAGGTGTCGCGCATACGGTTCAGCAAGGGTGGTGGGCTCGTCGATATGTATATGCCTGAGCGGCAGGTGCGTGGCGACAATCGGGCAGGAGGCGCCGATGGACCAGGTGGGAGGCTCGTCAGGGATGCAGGTGAATGCGGGACAGCAGGCCATGGCCGTGGTGGAGGGGATCGCCTCGGAGGTCGGGCTCGAGGTGGGGGACGTGGTGGTGTTGCACGACTCCAACAAGTTGACCGTGCGGTTGGTGCCCTGTGATGTGGTGGCTCGGGTGGCGCCCCTCGGGGATCAGGTGGCGGAGTTCGAGGTGGGCCTTGCGCGGGGGCTGGAAGAGGTCGGGTGTCCGGTGGTGGGGCGGCTCGATGCTCGGGGTGGGCGGTGTGTGCATGAGCGGGACGGGTTCGTGGTGACGCTGTGGACGTACTACGAGGGGGCGGAGGCCGGCCGGGAGGTGTCGCCGGATGCGTATGCCGGGGCGCTTCGGCAGTTGCACGGCGGGCTGCGTCAACTGGACGTGGCTGCACCGCACTTCACCGAGCGGGTGGAGGCGGCGCAGCGGCTCGTCGCCGATCGTGGTCGTACGCCGGAGCTGGACGATGCGGGGCGGGAGCTGCTCGGGGACACCTTGCGGACGCTGCGGCGGTACGTCGAGGAGCGCGGGGCTGCGGAGCAGTTGCTGCACGGTGAGCCGCATCCCGGGAATGTGCTGGCCACGGCGGACGGGCCGATGTTCATCGATCTGGAGACGGTCTGCCGGGGCCCCGTCGAGTTCGATCTGGCTCATGCGCCGGAGGAGGTCGGGGCGTACTACCCGGGTGTGGATGCGGAGTTGCTGCGGGTCTGCCGGATCCTGGTGCCGGCGATCGTGACCGTGTGGCGGTGGGATCGGGAGGACCGGTTCCCGGACGGGCGGCGGCTCGGTGAGGAGTGGCTGGAGCAGGTCCGGGCGGCGGTCGGGGATGCGCAGCGCTTGGCGGAGTGAGTAATAAGTCCGACGTCGTCGGTGGCCGGATGCCGGCTCGGCGCCGACGGCCATCGGGGCTCTGCTCGATGGCCGTCGGGCCGCTGCCGGTCTCGGCTCAGTGGAAGACCCGCTCCACGAACGTGTCGATGTTCCCCCGCAGGCGCTCGATCTGCTGCTCGGCGGTCAGGTACTCCTCCATGCGCCCGCCCGGTGCCGCCTTCTTCCTGCCCCGTACGTACAGCGAGCAGTCCAGGTCGGTGCAGATGTAGAGGCCCACCGAGTTGCCTTCGCGGCCGGCCCGGCCCGCCTTCGGGGCGGTCATGAGGGAGACGCCGCTGCCGGGATGGGTGGTCAGGCACAGCGAGCACAGGCTGCGGCGCAGGAAGCCGCGGTTGCCGGACACGGAGCGCAGGGACAGGCCGACGAGTTCGTCGCCGCGTTCGACGACGAGATACCTGCGGTCGGGCGCGGAGAGATCGAACCAGCCCAGGAAGTCCAGGTCGTCCCAGTGGTCGAGGTCCGTCAGGTTCTTGGGCAGGGGGAGGCGTTTGGCCTCGCCCTTCGAGCAGTTGACGAAGGAGGTGCGGATGTCGTGTTCGGTCAGGGGTTTCATGGGGGTCCTTCGGGAGGTGCGGTCGACGGTGGGGCGGCGGTGACGGGTCACGTCCCGGCTCGCCGGGCCGGTGCGTCGCTTCCGGCGGGCTGCGGCGTCCTGGGCCGTACGGTGACGGCCGCCACCACGGCGGCGAGCAGCAGGACGCCCGCCGAGCACCAGTAGGCGACGGAGAAGCCGTGCACCATGCCTTCGTCGAGGCTCGCGCCGCCGGCCGGATCGTCCGCGTGCGAGTGGATGTAGCGGCTGGTGGCGCCGGTGGCGATGGTGTTGAGCAGTACGGTGCCGAGCGAAGCGCCCATCTGCTGAACGGTGTTGAGGGCGGCCGAGGCGACCCCGGTGTCCTGTGCGGGCACGCCGGCGGTGGCGGTCGCGTAGACCGGCATGAAGGTCAGGCCCATGCCCAGGCCGAGCAGCAGCAGGGCGGGCAGCACGTGCGGGACGTAACTCGCCTGCACGGTGAGGCGGCTGAGCAGCACCATGCCGGCGGCGGCGAGGACCATGCCGGACGACATCAGGATGCGCGGCCCCGTGCGGGGCAGCAGGCGGGGCGCGATCTGGGCCGCGGCGACGGCGATACCGGCCGAGATCGGCACGAAGGCCAGGCCGGTGCGCACCGGCGGGTAGCCGAGGACGACCTGCAGGTAGTACGTCAGGAACAGGAAGACGCCGAACATGCCGATGGTGGCCAAGGCCATCGTCGCGAGCGATCCGGCCCGGACGCGGTCCTTGACGATGTGCAGCGGCAGCATCGGGTTCGCCGCGCGGCTCTGCCACCACACGAAGGCGGCGAGCAGCAGCCCGCCGGTCACGAGCAGGGTGAGCACCGACGGGCTGGTCCAGCCGCGGGGTTCGGCCTCGCTGAGGCCGTACACGAGCGCGACGAGCCCGCCGCAGGCGAGGAGCGCGCCCGGCACGTCCAGGTGCCCGCCGCGGCGGCCGGAGCGGTCGCGCAGGAAGGCCGGTGCGCCGAGCAGGGCGGCCAGGGCGATGGGCACGTTGACGTACAGGGACCAGCGCCAGTTCAGGTACTCGGTCAGCAGGCCGCCGACGATCAGGCCGACCGCGCTGCCGCCGCCGGCCAGCGCACCGTAGACGCCGAAGGCCCGGGCCCGCTCCTTGGGTTCGGTGAACGTCGTGGTGAGCAGCGACAGGGCCGAGGGCGCCAGGACCGCGGCGAACGCGCCTTGCAGGGCGCGTGCCGCGAACAGCATCCCGGGACCGGTCGCCGCGCCGCCGAGGGCGGAGGCCGCGGCGAATCCGGCCAGGCCGATGACGAAGGTGCGCTTGCGGCCCACGATGTCGGCGATCCGGCCGCCGAGCAGCAGCAGCCCGCCGAAGGCAAGGGTGTAGGAGGTGATCACCCACTGGCGGCCGGCGTCCGACATGCCGAGGGCGTCCTGCGCGGAGGGCAGCGCGATGTTCACGATGGTGCCGTCGAGGATCACCATCAGCTGGGCCAGGGCGATGACGGCCAGGGCCCACCAGCGCTTGGGGTCCGGTGCGGACGCGGGGTCCGGTGCGGGAGTCGTGGCCGTGGAAGGGGTGGAAGAGGTGGGCGGGAGGGATTCCCCTCCGGGACGTGTCTTGCTCAGCTTGCTCGTTCTGCTCAGCTTGCTCGTCTTGCTCATGGCGATCACGCATGTTTCGTGTCGAGGCGCTGTCGGGGACAGCCGGCCGGGAACGGTCGCAGGGGTCACGACGGGCCGGTGTACGCAGCACGGGGACACGGCATGGCGATGGGGGCAGCGGGAACCGCGGACAGCACCCGGGGCCTGCCTCGCCAGCCGCGTGTCACTCACGCCGGCGCTCCTGCCGGTCGTGCGGCACAGAGCGCCGGGAGATCACGGTGACCAGCAGGAGAAGGGCCCGTCTTCGGGCGCGCGGCCCCGCGGCCGGCGCGGCTACGAACCGAGCAGGCCTGGGCATCTCGTGACGCGGCAGCTCAGGAAGATCAAGACGATGAGGATGCCGAGGACAAGAAGCAAGAAGGGGGAAGAGCGAAGAATTACCGCGCGCCGCAGAGGAGGGAAGGCACACGGCCGGAAGCAACTATGGCCACAACGCATTCGGCACGGTCCATGTCTCTCGCCTCCTTCCGGGCAGGGCACGCGGTGCGTGTCGACGCCGAGCGCGCCGAGTGGGGCGGCAGTGGTCCTGCCGCGCGAAATCCCGGACAGGTTATCCCATCGGCGCCGGAGCGTGACCGAATTTCCGTCCCGCCCGCACAGCACCCCGCCGACCGCCGTCTCGCGGCGGTCGGCGCAGTCGCCGCAGTCCGGCGGTCATCGGCGCCTCGGAGTCGTCGGAGTCGTCGGAGTCGTCGGAGTCGTCGGAGTGTCCGGGCGCGGGATCAGGGCGGCGAGTTCGTCCGGGGTGTGCGGGCCTGCCGCTCCGGAGGGCAACAGGCCCTGGCGGCGCAGGAGTTGGGTGACCGCGATGCCCCAGGGCAGGTGGAGGCCCGCGGCTCGCAGGAGGGCGGGGTCGGCGAGGGTTTCGCAGGGTGGGCCGGTGTGCAGGCCGGTGGGGGTGAGGAGGGCGACGGCGTCGGCCCAGCGCAGGGCCAGGTCCACGTCGTGGGTGGCCATGAGGATGGTGGTGCCGGTGGCGCGGAGGGCGTCGAGGGTGGCGAGGAGGCGTTCCTGGCCGTCGGGGTCGAGGCCCGCGGTCGGTTCGTCGAGGATCAGGACGCGGGGGCGCATCGCCACGGCGCCGGCGATCGCGGTGCGTTTGCGCTGGCCGTAGGAGAGGAGGTGGGTGGGGCGGTCGGCAAGCGGGGTGATGTCGAGGGCGGCGAGGGCCTCGGTGACGCGGGTGCGGACCTCGGCGTCGGGGAGGCCGAGGTTGAGCGGGCCGAAGGACACGTCCTGGGCCACGGAGGCGGCGAAGAGCTGGTCGTCCGGGTCCTGGACGACGAGTTGGACGGTCGTACGCAGGCGGGTCAGGCCCTTGCGGTGGTACGGCACGGCCTCGCCGTCGAGCGTCAACTCCCCTTCCGTCGGGCGGAGTCCACCGCTGAGCAGGCGCATCAGGGTGGTCTTGCCGCTGCCGTTGCGGCCGAGCAGGGCGCAGGCCCGGCCCTCGTGCACGGCGAAGTCCAGCTGCTCGAAGACGGGTGGGGTGCCCTCGTAGGCGAAGGAGGCGGAGCGGAGGGCGACCAGGGGCGGGGGTGCGGGCTTGTGGCGGTGGCCGGGTCCGGTCACGGCAGCAGCCTTTCCAGTACGTACGGCAGGAGGAGAGTGAGCGTGACGAGCGCCGCGAGGAGTGCGAGGGACGTGGTCACGAAGCGGGGTGAGATGCGGGTCTCGGGGACCAGGACGCGCAGGGTGCCGTCGTAGCCGCGGCCGGCGAGGCCCTGGTGCAGGCGGGACGCGCGGTCGAAGGCGCGGACGAACGCGGTCGCGCCGAGTCCGGCGAGCGAACGCCATGTCGCCGCCCGCGTGGTGTGCCCGAGCCGTGCGGCCTGCGCCGCGCGGATGTGCCGTACGGAGTCCAGGAGCAGGAAGCTCATCCGGTAGGTGACCAGGGCGACGTCCACGACGGGCGCCGGCACCCCGGCCCTGACCAGGCGGGGCAGCAGGTCGGACATCGGGGTGGTGAACGCGAAGAGCAGCACGCCGAGCGATGCGGCGGAGGTGCGCAGGAGGAGCGCTGCGGCGTGCTGCGGGCCGTGTTCGGCCAGGCCGAAGAAGCCGCCCGGGCCGCCGACCTGGACCAGGAGCGGCAGGGCGCCGGTCGCGCAGAAGCCGAGGGGTACGCGGTAGGCGCGCCAGAGTCGGCGGGGCGGTACGGCGGCCGGGCCGAGCAGGGTGGTCAGGGCCGTGACGAGGACGAGAGCGGCGCCCGGCCACGGGGGCAGGGAGATGGCCAGGACGGTGAGGCCGAGTCCGAGTACGGCCTTGTCCACGGGGTGGCGGCGGCGCCAGCGGCTGCTGTGCGCCGCCTCGTCGATGGGGAGCATGGCGTGCGGGGCCGCGCGCGGGCGGCGTCAGGCCTGCGACGCGTCGGACGCCGCGGGCCCCTCGGAGCGTCCCGCGACCCCGTCGCTCGCCGTCCCTTCGCCGTCCACCGAGCCCGCGGAATCCGCCACGGAGCCATCGGCGGCCCTCGCCGCGGTCCGCGCCTCCCCTTGCCGGCGTCCCTTTCGCAGCCCGAAGTAGTACGCGAGTACGCCCGCGCCCAGGGCCGCCTGGAGGGCGAACAGGGCCGATTCGATCTCGCCGGACGGCGGTTCGTAGAGCGGTGAGAACCACGGTTCGTAGTCGGGTTCGAGCTCCGTGATCGCCGTCTCCGCCTCGGCGTCGGCGCCGGCGAACGGCTCCTCCTTGTGGTCGCCGAGGCCGAAGAGCAGCGGGATCACGGCGAGGGCGGCCACGGCGAGCAGGAGCAGGGCGTTGACCTTCGCATGGCGCTTCATCGGTTCGCCTCCTCTTCGGCGTCGGTGCGGGCCGACGGCGTCTGCGCCGCGGCGGCTGTCTTCCGGCCCGTCAGAAAGACGCCGAGGCGCGTCAGTTCGCCCTTGCTGGACTGCACGAGCAGCCGCATCACCAGGACCGTGAGCAGGCCCTCGCTCACCGCGAGCGGGATCTGTGTGACGGCGAAGATCGAGCCGAACTTGCCGAGCGCGCCGAGGAATCCGCTGCCCGGGTCGGGGAACGCGAGTGCCAGCTGCACGCTCGTCACGCAGTACGTCGACAGGTCCGCGACGAACGCGGCGAAGAACACGGCGACCATCAGCGACACGTCGTACCGCCGCAGCAGCCGGTAGATGCCGTAGCCGGCCCAGGGGCCGACGATCGCCATCGAGAAGACGTTGGCGCCGAGTGTGGTCAGTCCGCCGTGCGCGAGCAGCAGTGCCTGGAAGAGCAGGGTGATGGTGCCGAGCACCGCCATCACCGGCGGCCGGAACAGGATCGCCCCGAGCCCTGTACCGGTGGGATGGGAGCAACTCCCGGTCACGGACGGGATCTTGAGCGCGGACAGTACGAAGGCGAAGGCCCCGGACGCGCCGAGGAGCAGTGTGCTCTCGGGGTGTTCGCGGACCTCACGGGTGAGCGAGCGGACTCCGTGGACGACGAACGGCGCGGATGCGACGCCCCAGGCGACCGCGTGCGCAGGGGGCAGGAACCCCTCGGCTATGTGCATGGCGCAACAGACCCTCTCCAGCACCTCGTGGATGGTTGACGCGCCTTGGCCGGTCTCCTGGCTGACGGGTGACACCGCCCTGACTCCGCCTTCCCGGGTCCTGGAATGGACCCAGTGGCTGCCTCCGCAGGACCGCCGCCCGCCGGACTTCGGCGGTGGGCGACCCGGCATCGGCCGGAGCCGGACTTCCCGATCACAGTGGCGAGGGCCGCACCGGTCTCTTCACCGGTTTCCCGTGCACCAAGGCGTGGTGACAGTAGCGGCGGCCGTCGGCGGTGACAAGACGGCGCCGGATGGTGATACGGGTACGAGCTGCCGTACGACCTCCGGAAACGGTCAAACGGAGTGACTCATACCGGTGTGCGAATGATCATCTGGTGCGTAGCGTGCTTCCCGGGTACGAGGGCTTCCCCGGGCCGCCCTCGAGCCGCCCTCCGTCCGGGACCCGAGGTCCACCCCCGCCCGGGGCCATGAAAGGGAGCATCCAGCATGCCGTCGTCGTCGCAACCGACCTTCGTCCTCGTGCACGGAGCGTTCGCGAACTCCTTCTCCTTCGCCCCGCTGCAGGCCGAACTGGGCCTGCTCGGGCACCGTTCGGTGGCCGTCGACCTGCCGGGGCACGGCTTCGGGGCCACGTACCCGCGGGCCTATCAGGCGCCGCAGGACGCGGAGGGTCTGGCCACCGCGCCGGGCGCGATCAAGGGCGTCACGCTCGCGGACAACGCGGCGCACCTGATCGGGATCCTGGAACGGGCCAAGCGGAACGGCCCGGTCATCCTCGTCTCGCACAGCCGCGGCGGCGCCACCGCGACGGCCGCGGCCAACGCCCGCCCGGACCTGATCGACCGGCTCGTCTACGTCTGCGCCTGGGCCCCGGTGGACCTCGACGTGGGCGACTACTACGCCGAGCCGGAGATGGCCGACGTCGACCCCATGGCATTCGCCCCCGCGATCGCCGGCGATCCGGCCCGGCTCGGCCTGCTGCGCACCAACTTCCGCACCAACCACCCGGGGTTCCTGGAGGCGGCCAAGGCCGCCTTCCTCGCCGACGGCACGGACGACGAGTTCCTGACGTTCCTCAACACCTTCCAGCCGGACGAGAATCTGGACGTCGGCACCTCGGCGGACCGTGCGCAGGCCGACACCTGGGGGCGCATCCCGAAGACGTTCGTCCGGCTCGAGTACGACACGAGCATGCCGCCCGCCCTCCAGGACCGGCTCATCCGCGAGGGGAACGCGCTCACTCCCGACAACCCCTACGACGTCCGCACCCTCCCCAGCAGCCACCTGAAGTGGCTGGTGGATCCGGCGCCGGCGGCCCGGGTGCTGGGCGAACTGGCTTCGCTGTGGGGGCCGGCCGGGTCCGCCGGGCGTGCAAGCATGCACCGCATGACCACCACCATGTTCCAGGCGTTCGACGGTACGCGGCTCGCCTACGACCGCGTCGGAGACCTCGAGGACGGGGACCCCTGGGGCGGGGAGCCGCTCGTGTGCGTGCCCGGTGGACCCATGGATTCGCGCTATCTGGGTGATCTCGGGGGCCTCGGAGACCCGGACGGCCGCGGCGGACCGTCATCGGTGGTCCGCCTCGACCTGCGTGGCACCGGCCGCTCCGCGGTGCCGGACGACCCCGGCTCGTACCGCTGCGACCGGCTCGTGGAGGACGTCGAAGCGCTCCGCCGGCACCTGGGTCTCGACCGCGTCGACCTGCTCGGTCACTCCGCCGGGGCCAATCTCGTGATGCAGTACGCGGCCGGCCGTCCCGAGCGGGTGCGGCGGATCGTGCTGGCGTGCCCGAGCCTGCGCGCTGTGGGCATCGCGGTGAGCGGCGAGATGCGGCGGGCCGTCGCGCGGCTGCGGGAGGGCGAGGAGTGGTATCCGGCCGCGTACGCCGCGCTCGAGGCGATCACCGCGGGGGCGGGGTCCGACTGGGACGCCATCGCGCCCTTCGGGTACGGGAGTTGGGACGGGGCGGCGCAGGCGCATCACGCGGCGGGGCAGCCGGACAATCCGGCGGCGGTGGCCGGGTTCGGTGCGGACGGCGCGTTCGATCCGGAGGGTACGCGTGCCGCGCTCGCGCGACTCGACGTGCCGGTGCTGCTGCTGGCCGGGGAGTTCGACCTGAACAGTCCGCCGGAGGCGGTGGCCGAGCTCGCGGGATTGTTCCGGCACGGCACGTATCGCGTACAGGCCGGTGCGGGGCACTACCCGTGGGTGGACGACGGCGCTCAATTCCGTGCCGCGGTCGGCGAATTCCTCTGCCGCCCCGTCCCGCCGAAGAGCTGACTTCAGCACTCCCTGCAGCGCACAGGCTTGTGACGGCCCGCACTGGTCGCCAAGTCACGGACATGTAACGGGATCTCCCGGGTAGGTGCCGCCCACGCCGTGCTCTCGGCCGGAGGGCGCGCTTGCCCTCGGGAGAGACGATGGTGACTCGGGTCAGCAGTAGCTCCACCGCCGCGGCCGCGCGACCAGGACCACCCGGATCCGGCAGCGAGCGACATACCGGCGGGCGCCCTCTGCCCGATGCCGGCCTCCACTCCGTCGCAGGTCAGCCGGCCACGGCCGATGTGCGGCGGCTGTCCCGGAGCCTGTTCACCCGTCTCGGCCAACTCCAGGAAGGCACACCGGAGTTCGCGTACGTACGCAACAGCCTGGTCGAGCTCAATCTCAATCTGGTGCACTATGCGGCCGCCCGTCTGCGCCCGCGCCCGGAGTCGCACGAGGACGTCGTGCAGGTGGGCACCATCGGGCTCATCAAGGCCATCGACCGCTTCGATCTGCAGCGGGGTGTGGAGTTCACCAGCTTCGCGCTGCCGACCGTGATCGGCGAGATCAAGCGGTTCTTCCGCGACACCACCTGGGCCGTGCACGTACCGCGGCGTCTGCAGGAGCTCCGGATCGACCTGGCCCGCGCCACGGCGGAGCTCGAGCAGCGGTACGGGCGCCGGCCCACCACCGCCGAGCTCGCGGACCGGCTCGACCTCGAGCCCGCCGAGGTCACCGAGGGCCTCGCCGCCGCGAACGGGTACACCGCCACCTCGCTCGACTTCCCCGCCGAGAGCCCTGACTTCGACGACACGATCGCCGACCACATCGGCTACCACGACCCCGAGCTGGCCCTGGTCGAGGACCTGCACACGCTCAAGCCGCTGATCGCCGCCCTCTCCGAGCGCGAGCGCCGCATCCTCGCGCTGCGCTTCGTCGCGGACATGACGCAGAGCGAGATCGGCGAGGAGATCGGCGTCACGCAGATGCATGTCTCCCGTCTGCTGACCCGCATCCTCGCCACCCTGCGCAAACGCATGGAGCGCCAGACCCGCGTCCGGGAGTGAACCGCTGTGGCCGAAGTGGCGTCCCCCACAGGTACGAAGCCGGATACTGGGACCCGTCGACGCTGTGGGGGCCGGGTGGTGGATTTCTACAGTGTTGTAGTTTTTCGGGTACGAGTTACTGCGTCACCGAGTCAGTAAGGAGACATCAGCATGGGGGTTTCCCTCGCCAAGGGCGGCAACGTCTCACTCAGCAAGGAAGCACCGGGCCTGACCGCGGTCCTGATCGGCCTGGGCTGGGACGTCCGCACCACGACCGGCACCGACTACGACCTCGACGCGTCGGCGCTGCTCTGCGGCGAGGACGGCCGTGTCCTCTCCGACAGCCACTTCATCTTCTACAACCAGCTCACCAGCCCCGACGGTTCGGTCGAGCACACCGGCGACAACCTCACCGGTGAGGGCGAGGGCGACGACGAGTCGATCAAGGTGAATCTGGCCGCCGTGCCCGGCCAGGTCGCGAAGATCGCCTTCCCGGTGTCCATCCACGACGCCGAGGCCCGCCAGCAGTCCTTCGGCCAGGTCCGCAACGCGTTCATCCGCGTCGTCAACCAGGCCAACAACCAGGAGATCGCCCGCTACGACCTCTCCGAGGACGCCTCCACCGAGACGGCCATGGTCTTCGGCGAGCTCTACCGGCACGGTGCCGAGTGGAAGTTCCGTGCCGTGGGCCAGGGTTACGCCTCCGGTCTGCGCGGCATCGCCCAGGACTTCGGCGTCAACGTCTGACGACCGTCTGACGGACCGGACGACTCACCGGATCGAGCCACCGACTCACGGCCCGCCGCCCCGCAGCCAGAGGGGCGGCGGGCCGCTGTCCGGTTGGTGACCGTGGCGGCCGCGGCCGAGGAGCTCGGCGAGGCCGCGGCGGGTCGCGGCCACGACGACCCGGTCCCGGGCGGTCAGGACGCGGTCCGGCGGCATGTCCCAGATCAGCCGCGGTTCGTGCGGTTCCTCGGTGTACGGGGACGGGGCCGCGGTCAGGTCCGGCAGGCCATCGGCGGCCGGCTGGGAGTCCAGGGCGATCACCCGCCAGTGGCCGGGCCGGAAGGTGTCCGCGACGGTGTGCCCCTCGAGCAGCGGATGCCCCGCGACCTCGACCGCGGCGAACAGCAGCACCCGGCGCTCCACCGGCACCGCGCCGAGGATCTGCCGGCCCATCATCGCCGCCGCGAAGGACGGCGCGGCCAGCGAGGTGACGCTGCGGCTGCGGGTGAACGCATCGGGGTGCGCGGCGCGCAGGGTGCGGTACACGGCGGTGGCGAACTCGTCGTCGTACAGCCGCAAAGCGACCCGCAGGCGCGGCTTGAGGGTGCGGGCGTACAGGACGGATTCGAGGTTCGTGGTGTCGATGCTGGTCAGGGCGAGCAGGGCGTGTGCGCGGTGCACCTTGGCCGCCTCCAGGACGTCGTCCTGGGTGACGTCGCCGAGCACCACCGGGACGCGCAGCCGGCGGGCCAGTGCGATGCCGCGCGCCTCCGGGTCCTCCTCCACGCACACCACGGGGATGTCGAGTTCGCGCAGATTGGCGAGCACCCGGGTGCCGATCTTGCCGAGTCCGAGCAGGACGACATGCCCCGCCAGACCGCGCGGCGGCCGGTGCAGGGACGACGCCGAGCGGAACGCGCCCAGCGCTTCGAGGACCGCGGCGAGCAGCACGGGCAGCAGCAACAACCCGACGAATCCGGAGAGGAGTTGGAGGATCTGGCGGCTCAACGGGCCTTCGGTGGCGGGCTCGTTGATGGAGAACAGGTCCAGGAAGGCCAGATAGATGGCGTGCAGCGGGTGGTCGTCGGTGAGCCAGGACGAGGCCATCGCGAGCACCAGGACCGAGACGATCAGGCCGAGCAGCGACCAGCGCAGGCGCAGTGAGAACAGCTGCGAGAGCGTCGCCCCGCGCCGGGCGCGCCGGCGGCCCGGGGGCAGTGCGGGGCCGGCGTGCGTGACGGCGTCGAGGACGACGGTGCCGCGGTCCGTCGCGGCTGCCACCGTCGCGTCGTCGGGCAGGAGTTGGGGTGCGTCCCGGCTGTCGTCGGAGCCCTCCGAACCCTGCGGATCGTTGCTCGTCGACGACAGCAGGGCGAGGGTGCACAGGCCGGGGTCGGGGACGGTGCCCGGCCGCGGCGGCGGCCGCTCCGCGGCGCGAAGCAGCAGTCCGTCGGCCTGGACGACCTTGCTGGTGCCGGCCACGGCGGTGGCGGCGAGTGCGGGTGCGGCGGTGTCGGCGTCGGAGAGGACCGTGGTGGCGGACTCTGCGGGCGGAGGGCCTTGCGGGTCCGGGCGCGGGCCGTCCGGACCGTCCGCGTCACCTCCGCCGTCCGGTACGGCGAGGACGGCGGCCTGGTCCAGGAGGTCCTTCAGGTACTGGCCGAGCTTGCGGTTGTAGAGCCGGATCACCAGCGCGAGGCGGGGGTTGAGGCGGCGGGCGGAGAGCGCGGCCCGGATGTTCGCCTCGTCGTCGTCATGGACGAGGGCGAGCGCGGCGGCGTGCTCCACTCCGGCGTCGAGCAGCACCTCGTCGGTCAACTCCGGTGCCTCGATGAGCCGTTCGGGCGCATCGTCGCCGTTCGCCCCGCCGCGGCCCATCGCGGCCGACATCCGCCCGAGCAGCGCGGTCGCCCGGGCCCGGCCGGTGAGCGGCATGGGCGGGCGGCGCTCCGCGGGCGGCACGACGAGGGTGACGCGCTCCCGGTAGACGTCGCGCAGTTCGGCGGCGAGCCGCTGGGCGAGGGCGTCGTCCCCGCAGACGACCATGTGGCCGCCGGTGGGCTGCAGGGGCCCCGGGTCGAGTCGTCCGTACGGCTGTGGGGGTACGTGTGTCACCCAACGAGCGTGCCTCGGGCGGCAATTCGGATCAAGGCGCCTCGGTGGATCGTCAGCGAGGGCGGTGAGTCCGGTGGGCCTCGCGCTCCTTGGCTCGGGCGTTCCGCGTCCGGGGCCCGTCCTCGAGCCGTCCGGGATCCTGGCCTGCCGTACGGGGCCCTGACCCCCTCGGTGCCGTCCGGGATCCCACCTCCCGTGCCATGGGATCCTGTCCCCCATGCCACGCTGGGAGATACCCGAGGAATTCCTCGACGGCTACGCCGACATGCTCGCGGAGGTCGCCCGTACGGGCCGCCGCCTCAACCGCGAGGAGCTCAAGGCCCGCCGAGTCGTCGGCGAACAGGCCGCCGAGGCGGGACACAGCCTGCGCGCCCTGATCAGCCAGCACCTCGCGGCGACCCGCGAGAGCTGGCCGGCCGCCGCATCCGCCGCGGACTCCGCGGTCCGGGTGCTGGCCGCGGTCGAGCAGGCCGTGGACGCTCTCGCCGAGGGCTACGAACGCGCCCAGCACCTCGCCGTACGGCAGGAGGAAGGGTCCCGGCGCGAGTTCATCGACGACCTGCTGCACGGCCGCAGCGACCTGGGCAGCCTGATGGAGCGCGCGGAACGCTTCGGCCTGCGTCTCTCCCTCGCGCACGCCGTCGCCGTCGCGGAGGGCCCCGACAGCTACCACGAGGCGGACCCGGTGGCCCGCCGCGTCGAGTCCGCCCTGAACGGCCGGTTCGGGGACCGCAGCATCCTGCTGACCACGAAGGACGGCCGCCTCATCTGCATCGCGCCGGGCGACCAGGGGGACGTACTGACGTACTTCGCGAAGCAGGCGCACGACGCGACGGACGGCGGCCGGACCGCGATCGGACGGGCGCATCCCGGCGCCGGCGGCGTCGTCCAGTCGTACGAGGAGGCCGTCGGCGTCCTCGACCTCGCCGACCGCATGCACCTCGACGACCCCGTGCTGCGCGTCGCCGAGCTCCTCGTCTACCCCGTACTGACCCGCGACCGGCAGGCCATGGCGGACCTGGTGAGCAACACCCTCGGCCCGCTCCGCCAGGCCCGCGGCGGCCCCGGCCCGCTCCTGGAGACCCTGAACGCCTACTTCGACTCCGGCTGCGTCGCCGCCGAGACCGCCCGCCGCCTCAACCTCAGCGTCCGCGCCCTCACGTACCGCCTCGACCGCATCCGCCAACTCACCGGCTCCGACCCCGCGGACCCCCTCCACCGCTACACCCTCCAGACCGCGGTGATCGGCGCCCGCCTCCTGGACTGGCAGTCCTGGGAGGAACCGGCGTGACCGGCCCCCCGCCTCCCCAAGGAGCATCGATGAACCACCGCCAATGGCGGACCACCCGCACCCGCAAGCTGCTCGGAGAAGAGGTCGAACCGTCCGCGGCCTACATCGAGGCCGGTTACGCGATCGCCCTCGGCCAGGCGGTGTACGACCGCCGTGCGGCTCTCGGGCTTTCTCAGTCCGCCACGGCTCACCGAGCGGGAATGAGCCAACAGCAGATCTCCTCGATCGAAGGCGGCGGGAACGTCCCGCCCCTCAGGCTCCTCAACCGCCTGGCCAAGGCCCTCGACGCCCGACTGGTCATCGACCTCGACTAGGAGAACCCGTCCTTCGACTTCCGCCCGACGGGCGAGCCCTCCGCGGAGACGGAAGCGCCACCGCACGTGCAACAGGCCTGAAGCCGACTCGTCGCCGCCGCTGCGGCCCTTCTCGTCAGAGGGCCGGTGGGCCCGCCTCGGTGCGGTGGAGGACGGGGCCGAGGCGGTCGAGGTCGGGGCCCGTTTCGAAGTGGCGTTCGTCCCACCAGGTGGCGCCGGCGTCGTGGAGCGGGCCGATGACGTCCCGGGCTTTCGCGGGGTCGGTCGAGCTGGCGCCGCCGAGGACGAGTTCGAAGGGGTGCTCCGGGCCGGCCGTACGGTGGCGGCGTACGTAAGCCGCCAGGTCGCGCACCTCCTGCACGTCAGGGGCCTGACCGTGGCGGGCCGTCTCGAAGAGCGGGACCGCGCCGTCCCACTGTGCGGCCCGCCGCATCGGCGCGCGGCGCGGCCAGAAGCCGCCGATCCAGACCGGCGGGCCGGGGCGCTGCACGGTGGCGGGCAGCAGGGCCACGTCCCGCACCTCGTAGTGCGGTCCGCGGTGGTCGACCGGTTCCCCGGTCCAGAAGCGCCGCAGCAGGCCGAGGCCCTCGTCGAGGCGTTCGGCGAGGCGGCGGAGCTCCGTGGTGTCGCCGAAGCTGCGGTACTCGTCCTCGATCGGGCCGCCGAGGCCCGCGGCGAACGTCACCCGGCCGCCGCTCAGTTGGTCCAGCGTGGCGACCCGGCGGGCGAGGTCCTGCGGGCGGTAGCGGGGCACCGGTGTCAGCAGCGTGCCGAGGCGGATGCGTGAGGTCGCGAGCGCGGCCGCGGTCAGCAGCATCCAGGGGTCGCCGAAAGGACGTCCCGCGTGCCGGCGGTGCAGGACGTGGTCCCAGACGAAGAGACCGTCCCAGCCTGCCTGTTCGGCGGCGGCTGCGACGGTCGCGACATTGCGGGGGTCCGCGAAGTCGCCGAAGTTGGGGATGTTCACGGAGAAGCGCATTCCAGCAGCCTGGGCAACCGGCGCCCCCTGGGCAACCTATTTCAGGTACGGGTACGGCGCGGGGTGGGCGACGTGGCTGAGCCGAAGGCCACGCCCCCCAGGATCAGGGACATGCAGAGCCACTGGAGGGGGCCGGTCGTCTCGGTGAGGAGGAGGCCCGCGAGGAGGGTGACGCAGACCGGCTGCAGGTAGTAGACGAGGCCCGCGCGGGCGGCGCCGATGAGGGTGATGGCGCGGTTCCAGGCGAAGAACGCCAGGGCCGAGGAGCAGATGCCGACGTAGAGGAGAGGGCCTACGGTGCCGGGGGTCGCGGAGAAGCCGCCCTGGGTGGCGAGGCTGAGCGCGTAGACCGGTGCGAGCATCAGTGCGCCGAGCACGAAGGTGGTCAACAGGACGACGGAGCCCTTGAGTTCGGCGGGCCTGCGACGCAGCAGCGCGCTGTACGAGCCGAAGCTGACCGCCGCGCCGGCCATCCACAGGGCGCCCGCGCCGAGCGAGGTGCCGGAGCCGCCTCCGGCGGTGAGCAGCAGGACACCGGCGCAGGCGACGGCCAGCCCGGTGACGCGGCGGGCGCCGAGTCGCGTACCGCCCAGACGTTCACCGACGGCCATCACGACCGGCGAGGCCGCCATGATCATGCCCATGGTGCCGGCAGGGGTCGTCGTGCCGGCCAGGTTCACCAGGGTGTTGTAGACGGCGACGCCGAGGAACGCGGCGAGCGAGAGGAAGCCGAAGTGCCGCCGGATCACGTGGCGTTGGCGCCAGGTCGCACGGGCGGCGAACGGCGCGACCGCAACGATGGCGATGATCCACCGCCAGAACGCGTGCTGCACGGGCGGCACGGTGTCGTGCAGCGCCCGCGAGGTGACGAAGCTGCCGGACCACACGACGGTGGCGACGACGGCGAGCACGAGGCCGACGAGGGCGGGGGTGCGGAGGCCCGTACGGGCGACGGAGAGGGTGCGAACGCTTACGGAGGGGCCGGCGTGCGGCTCGGTATCAACTTCCATGTATTCCTCAGGACTTGGACCGCCGACGCATACGAGCCGACGGCACTGGACGAACGGGTGGCGATGGCGGTCCGACCACCATCACCACCCACCGTGCCAGCGCACACCATCCACGTCCATCGAAAAGATTCGATCTGATCATTCACTATTCCTGAACTATGGCGATCGCCGAACGGCTCGACCTTGTAATGCAGGACGCTATAGTGCAGACTGCACTACATGAGCGAGGGAGGTCGCGTGGGAAAGCTGCGCAGGGTTGATCGGGATCTCGTGGGGCTGACCGTGCTGGCGCTGCTGCTCCAGGGCCCCCGGCACACGTACGAGATGCATCGGCTGATCCTGGACACGCACAAGGACTTCGTGACCGGGCTGCCGCGCAGCATGTACCACGCGGTCGAGCGGCTCGTCCGGGACGGGCTGATCGAGTCGACCGGGACCAGCAGGGACGGGAACCGCCCGGAGCGGATCACCTACCGCCTGACCGGCGAGGGGCGCGCGGAGCTCGACTCGAGGGTGCATCGGCTGCTTGCCACGCCGGATCCGGACGCGACGCTCTTCCACGCGGCCCTGTCGTTCATCGGATGCCTGTCGGTGGACGGGGCACGGGCGGCGCTGGCCGAGCGGGCCGCCGGCCTGGAGGGGCAATCCACGTCCGCCCAGGCGCAGTTGCAGACGCTCAGCGCGCGCCTGCCGCGCGTACTGCTGGTCGAGTTGGAGTACGAGCAGCGCCGGGCAGCGGCCGAACTGGACTGGACGCGGGGCCTGTTGGACGACTTGGACAGCGGGGAGCTCAGCTGGCCGGACGACCTCGCACAACTCATGCCGATGCCCGGAACGGAACAGCCCGAAGAGCCTCAACAGACCGAACAGGCCGAACAGACCGACTAGAAGGAGCCCACGGATGTCCGACGAGAGTCAGATACGGCAGCTGTTGCACGACATGGTCGACGCATGGAACGCGGGTGACGCCACCGCCTACGCCGACATCTTCACCGAGAACGCCGACTACGTGACGTGGTTCGGGTCCCACAGCAGTGGACGCGAGGCGATCGAGGAGTCGCACCGCTTCCTGTTCGCCGGGCCGCTCAAGGGCACGAAACTGGGCGACGGCAGCAGCGGTGACGGTGCGACCGTCCGCTTCCTCACGCCCGACGTCGCCTTCGTCGTCAGCGCGGGCGGCATGGCGGACAGCGAGTCCGTGGTCACCTTCACGGCCGTACGAGAGCCGGAGGCGGACCGCTGGCGCTTCGCCTCGTTCCAGAACACCAGGAAGCAGAAGATCCCCGGCCCGCCGAACTGACCCTGCGCCTCCCGTGGCGGTCAGGCCTTCTCGAGGATCACACGGGGATGGTCGGTGGTGAGGAGTTCGACGTCCTCCGGGTCGGAGGTCAAGATCGTGATCTTGCCCGGCAGTGGACTGGGTGACCGGCTCCACGCTCAGACGCGACAGCGTCCACCTCAGCGCCGCGCCGGCTAGCGATCGTCGTCGGTGCGGCCGACGTGGACGACGAGGACGATCAAGTGGCCTTCCTGCCAGGAGTACACCGCACGGTAGCGGCCGACGCGCAGGCGCCAGTGGAACGGGCCCCAGCGCACCCCCGTCGTGGGATCGACGGCGAGGGCCTCGATGGCCTCGACGAGTTCCTTGAGGCCGGCGGCGTCGCCCTCGGCCATGTACCCGGCCAGCTGCTCCAGCGCCTTGACGGTGAGGCGTACTTCAAAGGTCACAGGCCGAGCTGCTTCTTCACCTCGGCGAGGGGGACCGTGTCGATCGTCTCGCCGCGCGCACGCCGGAGCTCGTGCTCGAGCACGGCGATGGTGTCCTCGAGGTCCTCGAGATCGGCCACGGACATCACGACCGCGGACGTCTGGCCGTGATCGGAGATATAGGTGCGTTCGCGCTGGACGGTGGCCGCGCGGACGATCGGCCCGAAGACCTTCCGCGCCTCACTGATCGGCATCACAGTCATGGATAAATCGTACACTAGATAACACCCTCCGGCGGAGTCGAGATGCACGGCCGAGCCCGCCTACCCGGCCCCCACCCCGTTCCGCGCCGCCGGCGCCTCGCGGCCCGCTGCGTGCCGCGCCTCCGGGTTGGCGAGGAGGTGGCGGGGGTCCGCGGCGCGGGTGATGGCGGACTCGACCGCGGTGATGCGGTCCGCGAGGAGGCCGAGGGCGGCGACCGCGCGGACCATCGGGTCCTCCTCGGGGCCGCCGAGGGCCTGGCCGCGCTGATACGTGGACTTGATCGCGGCCCAGCGTTCGGCCTGAGCCGCCGTCAACCGGCCTCGCAGTTCGGCCAGTTTGAGGAGGTTGGACTCCGCGCCCGAGGTCAGGGTCTGGGCCTCGCCCGCGTAGTGGTCGGTGAGGACGGCGGACAGTTCCTCGTCGTTCATGACCGGGTCGATACGGGCCACGATCTTGTTCATGTTGCGGTAGGAGCCCTGGAGTTGGAAGGGCGGCTCGGTGCGGCTCGCGTCCGACTGTGCGGCGGAGGCGATGTACGCCTCGTTGACCGCGAGGACCGTGCGGCGGGCGGCGAGGAGGTGCCGCAACACGGCGAGGACACGGTCGAGTTCGGCGGGCGGGTAGGCGTGGGTGAGCCGGTCGCGGCGCGCCGTCGGGTCGTCCTCGGCGAGCCGGACGAGCAGGTCGAGGTCGGCGCGGTCCCGGCCCGCGAGCGGGGCGAGTACCGGATTGGAGGTCAGCGAGTTCTCCACGAAGCTCATCGCGAAGGCGTCCTCCTTGCCGGTGAGGACCTCGCCGAGATTCCACACGTCGGCCCGGTTGGCGAGCATGTCGGGGATGCGGAAACGCTGCCCGGACTCGGTGTACGGGTTGCCGGCCATGCACACCGCGAACCGCTTCCCGCGCAGGTCGTACGTGCGGCTCTGGCCGTCCACCACGCCCTCGATGCGGCGCTGCCCGTCGCAGAGCGAGATGAACTTCTGCAGGAGCTCGGGCGACGTGTGCTGGATGTCGTCCAGGTAGAGGAGTGTGTTGTTGCCCGCCTCCAGGGCGAAGTTGATCTTCTCGACCTCCTGGCGGGCGGTGGCGTCCGGCGCCTGCGCGGGGTCGAGCGAGGTGACGTCGTGGCCCAGCGCCGGACCGTTGACCTTGACCAGGACCAGGCCGAGACGGTCGGCCACGTACTCGACGAGCGTGGTCTTGCCGTAACCGGGCGGTGAGACGAGCAGCAGCAGACCGCCCGTGTCGGTGCGCTTGCTGTCGCCCGCCGCGCCGATCTGCTTGGCGAGGCTGTCGCCGATCAGCGGCAGATACACCTCGTCGATGAGCCGGCTGCGCACGAAGGACGACATGACACGCGGCCGGAACTCGTCGAGCCGGAGCCGGCGCCGTTCGGCGTCCACCACCTCGGTGCGGCGCCGCTGGTAGGCGCGGAATCCGGGCACGTCCTCGGCCCTGAACTTGGCGGTACGGGTGAGGAGTTCGTCGACCCGGACCGCCAAGTGGCCGCCTTCGACGCGCGGGTGCGCGCCGAGCAGTCCGTCCACCGTCGCGGTGAGCGGGGCGTCGGGCGCGTACCGCTCGAGGTTTGGGCAGAGCTCCACGGCCGCCGCCTCGGCCAGATCACCCGGATCCGGGGCGGTGCCGAGCGTCGCGGCGTACGAGGCGAGCCAGCCCTCGACCAGCTGGCGACGCGCAGCGAGCGTGGTCAGGGACGCGAGGTCGGCGTCGTAGTCCGCGGCCTTGTCGGAGAGGGCGGTGCGGAAGCCGTCGAGGAGTGCGCGGGCGGGTGCGCCGGAGACGAACCCGGCCTGCTCGGAGGTGAGTTCCTCGAAGAGGTAGCCGGCGGCGAGCGGCAGGTCCACGTCTGCGGCCACCGGCCCACCCGACGTGAACTCCCGCATGGACACGGCCAGTTCGGCCGTCAGCTCGTCGATCGCCGGCGCGAGCCCGAAGGTCTCCCGGGCGCGCGCGAGCGACACCGCACGCCGGGTGACGGCGGCCCGCTCCTCCTCGCTCGTGCCGTGCGCCCAGTACAGCTGCGCGGCGGCGCGCTCGCGCGCGGGGAAACGCAGCAGACCGGCCGTGGCGTGCAGCCGCAGCAGGGTGGTGAGGATCGCGGTCGCGTCCCGGTCGTGCACCCCCCGCTCGTAGCCCTCGTCGTACGCCGCCTCCGCGGCCTCCCGCACCAGGA
Source organism: Streptomyces triticagri (assembly GCF_003429565.1). Taxonomy (GTDB): domain Bacteria; phylum Actinomycetota; class Actinomycetes; order Streptomycetales; family Streptomycetaceae; genus Streptomyces; species Streptomyces triticagri. The sequence goes on along the minus strand of NZ_QUAK01000236.1, from coordinate 8,743 downwards.
CCGGCAGATCGGCCGCGGCGAGCATTTCGTGACCGTGCTCGGCGAGCAGCCGGGCGGCCAGATGCTCGGCCCGGTACACCTCGGCCGTCTCCGAGGGCAGCGAACGGCCCCAGTACGGGCGGGTCTCGGCGAAGCCCGGGTCGGTGACGGGCGCACGGTAGTCGGTGCCGGTCAGGGCGAAGGCGAGGGTGTCGCCGGACGGGACCAGGGTCAGGTCGAGCGGCTGGGTGTTGACGGCGAAACGGTGCCGGCCGAGCCGGATCGTGTCACCGCCGTCCGCATACAGTTCGGCGCGGTCGCGCAGCGCCCGGGTGGCCTCCTGGCGGGCGGACTTGATCCGCCCGGCGAGCTCCTCGGCCCGTACCTGGTCGCCGAGTTCACGCAGCTCCTCCGCGGTGCGCAGCACCTTGGCGACCATCGGGTCGGAGGCGAAGAAGGTGGCGACCGCGTCCTGGTCCTCCAGGGTGGCGGCCCGCCGGGTGACGGTGTCGAGCACCCGCGTCGCCGACCCGGCGAGCCGCTCGGCATGCCGCGCCCGCTCGTCCTGCAGCGTCTGCTTACGGGACGAGAATGCCTCGTAGATCTCACCGCGCCGGTCCGCGAGCTCGGCGAGGAAGGTGTCGTCCTCGGTGAACCGCGACTCCAGATTCTCCAACTGCAGCAGCAGCCTGGACAGTTGCTCGTCACAGGCCTCGGGCGTACCGGCCGCCGCGAGCGCGCCCGTCACCGCCTGCCCGAGCAGCGCGAACTCGGCGGCGAACTCGGCCCGCCCCTCCTGCCCGCGCAGCTCACGGCGGCGGGCGTCCAGGGTTGCGCGGGCACGGTTGACCCCGCCGAGCACCTCGGCGATCCGCTCGAGCACGGCGGTGCGCACCGTGGCGTCGCCCATGTCGAGCCCGGCGACCGTCTCGGTGAGGATCTGCAGGCCCTCGGTGCGCTCGTCGAGGGCGGCCACGAGCGGCTCCGCCTCGGCGACGGTGGCGAGTTCGGCGGCCTGTTCGGTGAGCCGGGCGACCTCGGCGTGCTGGTCGTCGAAGGCGTCCTCGCGGCGCAGGAACTCGATGGCGCGCCCCGCGGTCGACGCGATGTCGCCCTCGACGCCCTCCGCGAGCTCCTCGATGCGCTCGACGTCGGCGTACCGCATCTCCTTCAGGGTGAGCAGATGCCCCTGCGCGTGCCGCAGTTCGGTCAGCTGGGACACCCACACATCGGCGCTGCGCGGACTCTCCCCGCGCACCCGCCGTACCAGCGCGGTCAGTTGCTCGTTCGCCTCGGCCAGCGCCTGCGCCGCCTCACGGGTCAGCGACTGCACGGCCTCGAACTCGGCGAGCACCTGCTGCGCGGTGTCCCGGATGCCGGTCAGCGGCTCGAGCAGCCCGCCCGCCTCGGGGTCGGACAGCCAGTGGTACTGGTCGAGGGCCCGTACGCAGGAGCCCGCAAGCGCCTCGTACACCTCCGCGGTCGGTGTCGTCTCGGTGACGGCACGGGCCACGGACAGGCAGTCGGAGATGCCGCGGACCAGGTCGGCGTTGCCGATCCGGGCGAGCGGCCCGGAGCCGGCCGGGGTGGCCGCGGCGAAGGTGTCGGACACGAACGGTGACTGCCAGACCTGCAGCGGATGCACCCGGGCCGGCCCGTCGTCGCCGGCGCGCAGCACGTAGAGCGTGCCGTCGTCGAAGACCGCGTACCCGTGGCAGGTCAGCGGGCTCGCGACCTCCTTGCGGATCACGTTGTACGGAAGCAGCAGGGTGCGTCCCGCCTCGCGGGCGTGGAACGCGAACAGCACGTCCTCGCCGTTCGGCGAGCGCACGGTGCGCTCGTACTCGAGTCCGTCCGTGTCGGTGTCGAAGGTCTTGGCGGCACCGGTCGCGGCGATGTAGTAGCCGCCCGGGAAGACGATGCCCTGGTCCTCCGGCAGCCGCCGGCAGGCCTGCCCGATGCCGTCGAGCCGTACGACGCCCTTCGTCAGGGTGTTGAAGACCAGATACCGGTGCTGCTTCTCCTTGTACGGCAGGATCCGCAGCAACAGCAGGGGCCCCACGCGCGCGTGCTCGACGCTCGCGTCGGCCAGGGACTGCAGCGGCTCGTCGACCGGCTCGGCATGGATGCCCTCGTCGGTCTCGGTGTCGTCGTCGAGCTTGACGGTCAGCGATCCGCCGACCGCGGAGACGAACAGCTCCCCGCCGATGGAGATGTGCGGATGCCGGCCGAGTACATGGTCCTCGCGGGCGGCCGGAGTCCACTCGAAGTCGTGCGATTCGGGAAAGACATGGTCGCGCTCGCCCCGGGCGTCCAGGAACGTCGCCGTGCCGTCGGGGTCGACGGCCCAGCGCAGCACCCGGATGTCCGCGGCGCGCTCACCGGTGCGGAAGACGGCGAGGAGCTTGCCGTCCACGTGCCGCAGCTGCATGAGCCGCGTCTCGCGGTAGTAGCGATACAGCGCCTCGAACTCCCGCCGGAAGGCGGCATCGTCGAGCAGCCCGGGCACGGCGTCCGCCGCGAGCGGCTCCAACTCCCGGTCGTGCAACGCGAACACGTCGGCGACGGTCGTCTCGGGCCTGACGCCCACATGCACGTTGTAGCCGAAGAGCAGCACATCACCGACGGCGATGATGTCCCGCGGCACGGAGTTGTGCTCGGTCCGCAGCCGCTCGGTCCCGGCAAGCTTCAACTCGGCGGACCCGAACTCCTCGACCCGCCGCGCATTCAATTCACTTGCACGCCCGCCCAGTTCCTTGGCCTGCGCAACCAGCCGGTCCCGCAACACCTCGTAGGTTCCGGCGTCCACGGTGGTGGTCATGATGCGTACTCCCAACCTTCAAGCCCGACTGATCCGGCCTGCCTCGGCGACAATTCAGCCTGTCCGGCGTTTGAGGACATCCTTTTGGAGCCCGTCCGGCGTTTGAGGACAAGGGGCCGGACCCACCGCCCCCCGTGCGGCAGCTCCGGCCCCGGCTCAACCCGGCCCCCATGGGCCGGACGTCATCCCACGGAGGGCCCGGGAACCTTCCCGTTCAACTCCGCCAGAGGCATCTCCGCAATTCCCAACTGCCCCGCCTTGTCGAGCAGTTCACGAACCTGAGAGGCCTGCGCAGCACCCCCACCGTTCATGAGCTTCATCAACAGCGCCGACACCGTCAGGTTCTGCACATCCCCCGTGGACACGGACCCGAGCACCGACGTCAAGGACTCGGTGAAGTCCTTGGTCCCGTCCAGCCACGGCCCCGCAAGGGTCTGCGCCGTGGACGAGTTCTGCACAAACCCGTCCACCCCCTTGCCGAGCGCGATCGAGTTGACGATCCGGTCGAAGAACACGGACTCCCCGCCGACGATGGAGATGTCGGCCTTCTCCAGGCCCGTCGCGACCACCGTCGCCTGCGCCTCGGCCACCTGCCGCTGCACATCGAGCCCCGCGAGGCGTACGTCCTTCTCCGCCTCGAGCCGCAGCCGGTACTCCTCGTGCGTACGGGACGCCTCGTCCAGCGCAGCCATCGCCGCGGCCTTCTCGGTGAGGCCCTCCGCCTCCGCCTTCAGCTTCTCGCCGATCGCGGCGGCCTCGGCCATCGCCTTCTCGCGGTTTCCCGCCGCCTCGGCCCGCAGCCGTGCCTCGGTCGCCTCGGCCTCCGCGCGGCCGGCCTTCTCGATGGCGTCGGCCTCCTTCTCGCGGACCTGCACCAGGGCGAGCCCCTCGGCCGCGGCCTCCGCCTGCAGGCCCTCGGCGAGCCGCAGCTTGGCCCGCGCGTCCAGGTCGCTGGACTTCAACCGGGCCTCGGCCAGGGTGACTTCCTCGGCGGCACGGTGCGAGGCGGCCTGCTCCGCGGCCTCCGCGGCCTTGATGTCCTTGACCAGGTTCTCCTGCGCCTCGGCCTCCGCGGCGATGATGACCGCGAGCCGCTGCCGCTCGGCCTCCTCGGTGGCCCGCAGCTTCTTGATGGACTCCTCCTGCTCGGCGACCGTACGGTCCACCGCGACCCGCTCGCGGATCACGTCGGCGATGTCGCGGCGCTCCGTCTCGACCTCCTTGTCGGCCGAGATACGGGTCAGTTCGGTCTCCCGGTCGCGGGCGATGACCTCGAGCTGGCGGTCCTTCTCGATGCGCTCGTTCTCGATGGCGATGACCCGCTCGCGGTTCTTCGCCGCGACGGCGACCTCACGGGCCTGGTTCTCGCGCTGCACCCCGAGCCGCTCCTCGGTGGTGAGGAACGCGGTCTGGGCGCGCAGCCGCTCCTCTTCGACGACCCGTGCGGTCTCCGCCTCCTCGCGGGCCCGTACGGTGTCGATCTCGCGCTTCTGCTTGATCTCGGCGTCGGCCTGGCGGCGCTCCAGTTCGAGGATGGCCTCCCGGGCGTCGACGTTCTGCCGGGTGATCTCCTTCTCCTCGTGGCGCTGGTACTCGTTGGTGCGTACGTGCTCCACGGCGGTGAGCTCGGTGATCTTCCGGATGCCCTGGGCGTCGAGGATGTTGGTGGCGTCCAGGTGCGCGAGCGGCGTCTGCTCCAGGTAGTCGATCGCCGCGTCCTCGAGGCTGTAGCCGTTGAGGTCGGTGCCGATCAACTGCATGATGCGGTCGCGGAGTTCGTCCCGCTTGGTGTAGAGATCGGTGAAGTCCATCTGCTTGCCGACGGTCTTCAGCGCCTCGGAGAACTTCGCGTTGAACAGCTCCTGCAGGGTCGCCTTGTCGCTGGCCCGGGCGGTCCCGATGGCCTGGGCGACCCGGATGACGTCCTCGACGGTCTTGTTGACCCGTACGAAGAACGAGATGCGGATGTCGGCGCGGATGTTGTCGCGGCAGATCAGGCCGTCCTGGCCGGTCCGCGCGATGTCGATCGTCTTCACCGAAATGTCCATGATCTCGGCCTTGTGCAGCACCGGCAGCACGACCTGACCGGTGAAGGTCACATCGACCTTGCGCATCTTGGAGACGATCAGTGCCTTGCCCTGCTCGACCTTGCGGAAGAGCCGGGTGACGGTGAACAACAGGGCGATGACTAGCAGCAGGACAACGGCGATCGTCACGCCGATGCCCACGGTGATGGCGTCCATGGGAAGTCCTAGAGTGCCGGAGGCGCCGGGCGACGCCTCACTCGAGCGGAAGGTGGATCGCTGTCGGGGTGCGACAGGTGACGGGGTGCGACAGGTGCTCGGGTACGGCCGCCGGCTCAGTCCGCACCGCAGGCGGGGCGCGTAAGGCGTGCCTTCCGTACCTCCGGCCGCCGGTGGCGGTGGTACGCCGCGGTCAGACCGGCTCGGTGCCGGGCGGGCCGAACCCGGTCCGCCCGGGGCCGGTTCGCGGTGGGCGGGAGCGGACGGACTCGAGGCTCCCGGTGGGCGGTCCGCCGATCGCGGGGCCGCCGAGGCCGGAGTCGGGGCCGCGGCGCGGGTCGAGCTCCGTGTCGTAGGGCGCGGCCCAGAAGAACTCGCCGTCGTCGTCGTACGCGTAGAGCAGCGCGGTGCTGCCCGCGGTGAGTCCGGTGTCCGCGGCGTGCGGGTCGACTCTGACCTGCACGAGGGCGACGGATCCGTCGGAGGCGGTGACCTCGGCCTGCCCGAAGGACTGGTCCACGCGCGAGGTGCGCACGGTGCAGGTGAGGCCGATGAAGTCGAGCCGGGACGGCTCGGGGTCGTCCGGGAACAGGCGCCGCAGCGGCCGGAGCAGCACCCGGGCGACGGCCCAGGCGAGCAGCAGCGCGACGACGAGCACGGCCGCCTGCAGCCCTTGGCGCAGCGTCCCCTCCGCGGCACTGCGGCCCACCAGGACGGAGCCGGTGAGACTCAGGCACCAGGCGACGACGGTGACCACCGAGACGGTGACGGAGACCGGGACGCCCCCGAGTCCCGCGACATCGGTGTTCACATCGCCGTCGAAGGAGTCGTGTTCGGAGACACCGAACAGGACCAGGAGCCAGAAGCAGATGACCACGACGAGGGCGGCCGTGAACAGCGCGGCCGGGAAACCGAGTGCGGCATCGAAGAACTCGCTCTCGAAGATGTCGGTCATGCGGTTTCACCCCCCGGTTCGGCCGTCGTGCGTGCTGCGCTGTGATGCATGTGTGTAGGGACTGCGAAGCGTCCCCTGCGGTTCCCCCGAGGGAGAACCGGATGCCGGGCCACGCTTCCGCAATCCGGCATCCGGGTCTTCGTCCCCCGGTGTTGCGGGTCCATCCTGACATCCGGGGGCACCCTGGCACATTGCCGTGATCCGGCAATCTTTACGCGTTCTTAATGCCTGGTGTCATCGGCGGGTGACATCCGTGGAGGCGCCGAAAACGCCTGCGCCGCCCTCCAAGCGGAAGGCGGCGCAGGGCACTTCGAGCATCGGCTTCACCAGGGCCGTAGCTGCTGGACAACGCCCACCGGCGACCCGGAAGCGGAGGACTACGGCGAGGACGAGGGCGAGGACGGGTCCCCGCCGCTCTCCTGCTCGCGTACGGAAGGCACGGACGCACGCTCGGCAGCGAGCTCACGCTCGATCTCGGCGGCCTCAGCGGCCTCGGCAACTTCGGCGGTCGCGCCGTCGGTACGGGCGGACTCCACGGCACCGCTCTCGCCGCCGACGGCCTCCGTCGCACCGGACTCCGTACCGGCAGGCTCCGCGGCGCCGGCCTGCGCACCGCCCGCGGCACTTTCCTTCGCCAGCGGGTCGCCGCCGGCCGGCACCGGCTGCGCCTTGGCCGCGCCGGCCGGGCCGCCCTTGGTGTCCAGCTTGAGCAGCTTGCGCCCGAACGGCTCGGTCCAACGGGCCGCCAGCGGGCCGATGATGACGAGCAGCAGGACGTACGCGGTGGCGATCGGGCCGATCCGGGGCTCCACGCCGACCGCGAGGCCGGCGATGACGATGGAGAACTCACCGCGCGCGACCAGCGTGCCGCCCGCCCGCAGCCGGCCACGGGGCCCGACGCCGGCCCGCTTGGCGGCGAACCAGCCGGTGTAGATCTTGGTGCCGGTGGTGAGCAGCGCGAGGATCAGCGCGGGCAGCACGACCGGCGGGATCTCGGCCGGGTCGGTGGACAGGCCGAAGAAGACGAAGAAGACCGCGGCGAACAGGTCACGCAGCGGCGTGAGCAGCTTGCGCGCACCCTCGGCGACCTCGCCGGAAAGGGCGATACCGACCAGGAAGGCGCCGACCGCGGCGGAGACCTGCAGCTCCTGCGCGATACCGGCGACGAGCAGCGTCAGGCCGAGCACCACGAGCAGCAGCATCTCCGGGTTGTCCGAGGAGACCGCCTTGCTGATCAACCGGCCGTGCCGCAGGGCGAGATAGAGCACGAGGCCCACCGTGCCGAGCGCGATGACCAGCGCGATGCTGCCGCCCGCGAGGCTGACACCGGCGAGCAGCGCGGTGAGCAGCGGCAGATAGACCGCCATCGCCAGGTCCTCCATGACGAGGACGCCGAGGATGACGGGGGTCTCGCGATTGCCGAGCCGGCCGAGGTCGGCGAGCACCTTGGCGATCACGCCGGAGGACGAGATCCAGGTGACACCGGCGAGCGCCACGGCACCGACCGGACCCCAGCCGAGGATCAGCGCCGCCGCCGCACCCGGCAGCGCATTCAGACAGAAGTCGACCGCACCCGAGGGGTACTGCGTCTTGAGGCTGGTGACCAGCTCGGACGCGGTGTACTCGAGGCCGAGCAGCAGAAGCAGCAGGATGACGCCGATCTCGGCGCCGACCATGGTGAACTCCTCGCTGGCGTCCAGCGGAAGCAGCCCGCCCTGCCCGAAGGCGAGGCCGGCGAGGAGGTAGAGCGGGATCGGCGAGAGTCCGATCCGGCCGGCGAACCGGCCGATGAGACCGAGGCCGAGGATGACGGCACCCAGTTCGATGAGCAGTGCGGTCGTGTCGTGCACGTCACCCTCCAGAAATGATCTCGGCGAGCGCGTCCACGCCCTCGCGGGTACCTACGGCGACGAGCGTGTCGCCGCCCGCGAAACGGAAGTCGGGCCCGGGCGACGGGTGCGCGGAGTGCCTGCGCAGCACGGCCACGATGGAGGCGCCGGTACGGGTACGGGCCCCGGTGTCACCGAGCAGCCGGCCCGCGTACGGGGAGCGCGAGGTCACCGGGATGTGCTCGGTGACGAGGTCGATGCCGTCGGTGCGCACCGCGTCGATCGGCGCGGGGTCGATGAGGTGGGCGAGCGCGGTGGCCTCTTCCGTCGACAGCGGCACCGAGAGTTGGCAGGAATCGGGGTCGTCGACGTCGTAGAAGCCGATGAAGCGGCGGCCGTCCTCGTGGATCACCACGGAAATGTGCCGTCCGGCCTCGGTGGTGAAGTCGATCTGTGTACCGACACCGGGAAGGTTGGTGCGCCGCGTGCCCATGGTCTGCCTCCGTAAGACAGGCGGAGGACAGCGGCCGGGGCGGCACAGCCCACCGCGCCGACGAGTTGAGTGGGCGTTGACCCTATCATTGCCGAACCCTTGCCTTACCAGGGCGAGTTGAGATGTGACGTATGCCATGAATGGGCGGCTTCTGTCACGACTTTTCGGGCACGTGAAGGGCGCCGGGCGAAGGCCTTCGGGCCACGGCGGCCGCGTACGGCAACGGCAGCCGCGTACGGGTCAGAGCGGGGTCGCCGCGCTCAGCAGCAGGACCATCGTGACCGCGGAGTTCGCGGACGACATCGCCGAGAGCAGGGTACCGCCGGCCGCCGCCCAGGCGGCGAGGCCCGCCGCGGTGAACACCGAGGGCGGCCGGGAGTGCGCCGCGGGCGCCGGCCCGAGCAGCGCGGCGACCCGGCGCGG
>NZ_QUAK01000233.1 GCF_003429565.1 Streptomyces triticagri | reverse complement strand
GGTGGCGAAGACATGGAGGCGGGCCGCGCCGCAAGGCGGCGCGCCCCCGCGCCGTGCGCGGGGGTCTTGATGAAGTAGAGAAAGTCTGTCCGCTTCTCGGGCCTGCGCCCCCAGCTCCGGCCTGTCGGCTCGTGGGTCGGCTCGGATACGGTGCTGTGCATGCCCTCTGCTGTTGATACGCCCCGAGGAGCGGCCGAACTGGCTGAGTCCCTGTTGCCCCCGCTCGGTAATCGCTGGTTGCACACACAGGCCGTCGCGGCCCGTGCCCGCGAAGCGGCCGATGCGGTGCTCGAGGGTGAACGGGATCTCCTCGTTGCCGCGGCATGGCTGCACGACATCGGGTACGCCCCTGAGCTCCGGCAGACCGGCTTCCACCCTCTGGACGGTGCTCGGTACCTGGCTCAGCAGGGTGCGCCGGATCGTTTGGTGCGCCTGGTCGCCCATCACTCGGGGGCCACGTACGAGGCGGAACAGCGCGGGCTCTCGGATGAGCTGGCCGTGTACGAGCGGGAGGATTCGCCGCTCCTGGACGCGTTGATCTACGCGGATATGACGACCGGTCCGGCTGGGCAGTCCTTCGACTTCGACCGCCGGATTGACGAGATCCTCGACCGCTACGAGGCGGGTAGCGAAGTGCACACCGCGATCAGCAAAGCCCGTCCCTACCTCGGCGGTGCCGTGGAGCGGACGCGCGCTCGCCTCGGCGCCTGATCAACCGATGTACGGCTGAGGCCGGTTGGCCAACCCGTGATCGATCCGCATACGCATCGACGGGTGGATGTTCAGTCCGTCCAGGTCGTCCGGCGCCACGAACGCGACTTCCTTACTCTCGCTGCTCGTGCGGAGTTCGCCGCCGATGATGCGGGCTGTGAAGCAGATCGAGAACTGTTGGCGGACTTCGCCGTCGTCGTACGCCATCACGTGCCCCGGGTTCGTGTAGAGACCGACCAGGCCAGTGACCTCGACGTCGAACCCGGTCTCTTCCTTCGTCTCCCGCACTGCCGCGTCCGCGACCGCTTCGCCGACGTCGACCCCGCCGCCGGGCAGTGCCCACAGGTCGTTGTCGGTCTTGTGGATCAGCAGGACTCCCCCCGCCTCGTCGCGGGCCACGGCTGTCACGGACGGGACGATGCTGTTCGCCTCGGGGGCGTTCGGGTCGTTGAAGTAGTCGACGCGGGCCATGATTCCAGCGTCGCACGTATGCCGGCCGAATCGGCTATCCAGCCGTGCTGCGGTCCCAGGCGTAGTCGAAGCTCCGCATGTAGTGCCGGAAGGTGCGGGCTCCGGGGAGGTAGCGGAAGTGCAGGACCGGGTTCTGCCCGGCAGGGGCTCCCAGTACGTGCGGGTTGACCAAGACGTCGTCGTCGAACCGGTAGATCGAGTTGTACAGGATCGTGTCGTGCAAGCGGACTTCGACCCCGGGCACGTCGGCGGCGGGCTCGAGATAGCGCCGGGTGATGCGGGCACGTGCGGCCAAGTCGTCGCCGATGCCTTCCTCCACCCCGCGTTGGTGGATCATCTCGGAATCGGGGTCCCCCAGCAGGATGCGGACTTGGGCGCCCGCCCGCGCCTTGTCGGCCAACTGGTCGGGCAGATCGGGGTGTCCGTCGAACAGGAAGAGTCCGGCGTAGACGAGGATCTCGACGTGGTTCGCCGCCTGGTCGATCAGTGATGACCACAGAGACGCCGGTACGGCGCCGCGGTGCGGGTAGTACGTGACCAGCTCGGATGCACTGGCGGTCTCAACCTGCTTCTCCACGGCCGGCCAGAGGTAGACCTCGTCAACTCCGAGGAACGTGGCGGTTGCCCACCGGTGGCGGCGGTGCGGAGTGCGGTCGAGGGTGATCCAGCGCTCCACGCTCTTGGGGTCCACCTCGACGTGTTCGGCGACGGCCTGGACCGTCTTGCCCTGAGCTGAAATCGCAGCGCGTAAGCGTTCGTTGGCCATGGCGTGTGCCTCTCGTACGACCCGTGGACGGCTGAGGACGTTTTACCCCAACCAAAGACGTCCCTAAACGTCCCTACGGACCGTACTACGTCCACCCCTTCTCGCGGTCTCCTGATCTCACCGCTGAACGGCGGCTCTCAACTCCCTGCAGAATCAGGAGAACAGACAATGCGTCAGATTCCTGTAGACGTGTCGGCGGCCACCGTGATGGCGGCCAAGGCTCCGCAGCCGAAGGTGAAGGATCGTCGGACCGGTGAGATCGCGACGGACGCTGAGGGCGTCACGTTGATGACGGTCGAGGTCATGTTCTCGTCGAACGACGAGGTGGAGATCCTCAAGGTCACCGTTCCGCAGCCCGGCCTCTCCGGCGAGATGCAGATGGGCACCCCGGTCGCGCTGACCGGCCTGGTGGCCTCGCCGTGGGAGAACGAGTTCAACGGGCAGAAGCGGCACGGCATCGCGTTCCGTGCGGTGGCCGTCACATCACTGGCCGAGACTGCGGGCGCTTCGAAGTCCAAGGCGGCCTGATCATGGGCCGGTTGCTGATCATCCTCGGGTTGATGGTCGTGATTGCGCTGGTGCTGCGGTGGCGTCGTCCAGCCTGGTACTGGATGAGCTTCGGGGCCACGTTCGCCGGACTCCGGACGTTGGTTCGCTACCGGTCGGTGATGGACGCCTGTGGTCTGACCGTCCCGCCTGCTCGATGGCAGCTGACCTTGGCTCGGCTGACCAACCGGCCCATTCCCGGCCCACGGTCCCCGCGAATCCTGCGGCTGCGGCCGACACGGACCGGTCTGGTCCTGCGGATCAAGCTCCGTGCCGGTCAGGACGCCTTCGACGTATCCGCATCGACGGATCGACTCCGGCATTCGTTCGGCATGTACGGAGTGTCGTCGCGTGAGCTGCGGGCGGGCGTCGTGGAGATCGCGATGACCGGCTACGACGTGCTCAAGCGCGTGCAGATGCCCGCGAGAGCTGAACGGTCTGCGGTGCGAGTGCCGGTCGCGATGCGGGAGGACGGTGGTGTGCACTACCGCGACTACCGCCGCGTCCCGCACGCCCTCACCCTCGGCGCTACGGAGTCCGGCAAATCCGTGTATCAGCGCAACCTCATCACCGAACTCGCCCCGCAGGACGTGGCATTGGTCGGCATCGACTGCAAGCAAGGTGTCGAACAAGCCCCGATGGCCCGACGCTTCACCGCTCTCGCCGATGATCCGGACACTGCGCATGACTTGCTGGCCGCGTTGGTGAGGCACATGCAGGACGTGTACGAACTGATCCGGGCACACCAGCGGATCAGCGCGGACATCCCGGATGCGGAGATCGCCGCTGACATCTGGGACCTGCCCGAGGACATCCGCCCGGTCCCGCTGGTGGTGATCGTGGATGAGGTGGCCGAACTCGCCCTGTACGCGAACCGGGATGAGGAAAAGCGCCGGGACCGGATCATCACCAGCGTGGTGCGCCTCGCTCAACTCGGTCGTGCGGCGGGTGTGTATCTGGAGATCTGCGGTCAGCGCTTCGGCTCCGAGCTCGGCAAGGGCATCACCATGCTGCGGGCCCAGCTCACCGGCCGTACCGCCCACCGCGTGAACGATGAGACGTCGGCGAATATGGCGTTCGGTGACATCGCCCCGGATGCGGTTCTGGCTGCGGTCCAGATTGCTACCGAGACGCCGGGAGTCGCTGTGGCGGCGGATATGGCGGGGGGATGGTCCCGCATCCGGGCTCCGCACACGACGCTGCGACAGGCCGTGAACGCCTGCAACCGGCACGCGCACCGCACCCCCGACGTGCCCGCACTCGCCGACTTCCGGCCCGTGGTCCCGCACCTTGCCCCGGTGCCTGCCCCGGCGGTCGAGAAGACTCCCACCGCCGCCTGACTCGCCCCAGTTCCACCGGCTGGCGTGACCGTTTCGCGCCGGGTCCCTACCCCGCCCATGCCCCAACGCTCTTGGAAGGGAGTGCGTGATGTGTGAGGACTGCGCGGACTTCAACCGCACCGTGGCCCTGCTCGCCGACCTGGCCCTGTACAGCGACACCGCGTGCGCGGACGGCTTGTTCATCGACGTCGTCGGCCCGTGCCTGGCTGCATCGCTGCCTGAGCCGCCGCCCGCCGACGGCGTCGGCCTCGACTACCCCGGCGGGTGGTGATCGTGGCCACGGAGAGGAAGCCCCGTACGCGTCGTCCGCGGCCTGCGCCGTGCGAACCGTGCAAGGGCGCGGGAGAGGTTTCCCGCCTGGTCCGGGTCGGCCGAAGCCGCCGCGTCATCGGTGAGCAGACCGGCATGTGCCTGGCCTGCCTCGGCACCGGCCACGCCTCCGAGTGATCCCGCTCGCCGGGACCGGGCGGCCGGACATCGCATCCCCGCCCCGTCCCGGCTCTCATCCCTCGATCAAGAAGGTGACCGCCATGGTCCGCGGATTCCGTCTCGACGCCGTACTCGTTCAGGCCGTGATCGCCGGTGCTCTCTCCTTCGCCCACCTGCAAGAGGTTGCCGCGGCTGCCGGGCAGACCGGATGGAAGGCCTGGGCGTATCCGATCAGCGTGGACCTGCTCCTCGTCGTCGCCTGGCGCCGACTCCGCCACGGTGGAACCACGCGGCTGGCTTGGTGCTGGTTCGTCGTCGCCCTGGTCGCCTCGCTCGGTGCAAACGTCGCCACCGCCGGATTCCTCGACCTCCAACACCCGCCCGCGTGGCTCCGGTTCGGCGTCGCTGGGTGGCCCGCCCTCGCCTTCCTCGGCGGAACCCTCCTCGCCCACACCGCCCCGGAGCCGGTTATGCCGGCCGAAACGACGACGCCCGCCGCGCCTTCCGAGACCACTCTCACCCCAAATCCCGAACCGGCCGTTGATCCGCCCGCCGGACCACCCCCGGTCTCGACTCCGGTCGCGGTCCCGCCCGCCTTGGTGACGCATGCCCGCAAGGTCGCCGACGACCACCACACCCGCACCGGCACACCGATCGACACCGACACCCTGCGCACCCGCCTCGGAGTCCCCGCCCCGATGGCCGACGCCATCGCCGCCCAACTCACCTGACCCGACAAGGGAGATACCGCCATGCCCGCTCGCGACCACTTCCACTCCGTGATCCGCATCGGACCCGTCCAGATCGGCGTCCGCCGCGACCGCCACGGCCACACCAAACACTCCGCCGTCTGCACCGCCGACCGCTGCGGCTGGTCCGCCGACTACTCCTCGTCGTCGGCCGCCCAGCTCGCCGCCCGCACCCACCGCTGCCGCATCGCCCACTGACCCGAAGGACTCGTCATGCAGGTCCCGCTCTGGCTCGCCCTGATCGTCGTCGGCTATCTCGGCTGCAAACTCTTCCGCCCACCGATCTGGCTCGTCGCCCTGCTCCTCCTCGGCGGCTACCTCCTCGCCGACAGTCTGTTCGCCCCTGTCGTCGACACCGCCGTCAAGTAACCCACTGCACCCGCGAAAGGAGAACCGATCATGTTCCGCCCGAAGGTTCCGACCATGCCGACCCCGACTGGTCAAGTCACTCCGCCCGCCAGGGTGATCGAGCCGACCACCGTCGCCCACCACACTCCGGCTCCGGGCCCTCTGGCAACTGCTCCGGCTCCCGCTCCAGCGCGTCCGACAGTGCAGTTCACCCCCGGTGCCCTCGCGCTCGCCGTCGGTGGTGGCACGGCTGCGGTTCTCGTCGTCGGGGCGGTGGTGGTCTCGATGCTCCTCGCCGTCGCCATCACCGGCGCATCCGTCACCGTCTGCGCCCTGGTCATCCGCTCACTCATGCGCACCGACACCCGACGCTGACCGGCTCCCGGGCGGCCTCAACCGCCAAGTCTCAACCGCCCGGGAGCCCTGCCCCTACCGAACCAACCGATCCGGAAGGAACCACCATCATGACTCAACCCACCCACCCCGCCGGTCGGATCTGCCCGTCCTGCGACGGCTTCGCCTCCGCCGCCATCACCCTCGGCGGACGCAACCGGCACGGTCACCTGCACACCATCACCGCCCACTGCCCCACCTGCCACGGCACCGGCACCACCCGCCCGACCACGGCACCGGTACGGGAGCGTGCCCGTGTCTAACCCCCTCCTCGACCCGCTCACCCTCCGCGACCTGCTAAGGGTGGCCGGAGCAGACGACTACGACCGCTGGCACGAACAGATCCAACACACCGGCGGCTGCGCCGATCCCATCCACCTCACCGGCTGGACTGTCACCAAGGACAAGGTCACTGGGGAGACTCTGCACCGGTACTCGACCGAGGGTGAGCCGGGCGGGCGTCTCCGCCTTGCCTGCGGGAACCGGCGTGCATCGCGCTGCCCGTCCTGCGCGTTCACGTACGCCGGAGACACCTACCACCTGATCCGTGCCGGGCTTGCTGGCGACGACCGCCGGGACATCCCCGCCACGGTGCGTGAACATCCCCGGGTCTTCGCCACGTTGACCGCCCCGAGCTTCGGGCCCGTCCACAATCGCCCCGACTCCGGAACCTGCCGCTGCGGCACCCACCACCCCGAAAACGACCCCGCACTCGGGACCGCCCTCGACCCCGCCACCTACGACTACGCCGGTGCCGTGCTGTTCAACAACCACGCCGGGGACCTGTGGCACCGCTTCGCCAACCGACTCCGCCGCGAACTCGCCTCCCGCGCCGGGATTACCCAACGCGAGCTGAAGGAAACCGCCCGCCTCTCCTACGGCAAGGTCGCCGAGTTCCAAAAGCGCGGAGCGATCCACTTCCACGCAGTGATCCGCATCGACGGACCCGACGGTCCCGAGGATCCCCCTCCGGCCTGGGCTACCACCGGCACGCTCACCGATTCGATCCGTGCTGCGGTTGCCCACTCGTACACGACCGTCACGGTCCCGGCCGCCGACGATGAGCCGTGCCGGCCGTTTCGCTGGGGCCAACAACTCGACATCCGCCCCATCCAAGCGTTCGGGGACGGCTCCGACATCACCGAACAGGCCGTCGCCTCCTACGTCGCCAAGTACGCCACCAAAGCAGCAGAGAACACCGGCACCCTCGACCACCGCATCGGTGAACTCTCCGAACTCGACCGCCACCACGTCCCCGACCACACCCGCCGACTCATCGAAGCCTGCAAGCACCTCGACCCCCTCTACCCCGAACGCCGTCTCTGGGCCTGGGCGCACATGCTCGGCTTCCGCGGCCACTTCTCCTCCAAGTCCCGCCGCTACTCCACCACCCTCGGCAACCTCCGCCAGACCCGCGCCGACTACCGCGCAGCCCAAGAACGCGCCGCCCTCGACCTCGACGACCACACACCCGACACCGTCTTGGTCCTCGCCGACTGGCAGTACGCCGGACACGGCCACACCCCGGGTGAATCCGCTCTCGCCGCCACCATCGCCCGCAACCTCCAGACCAACCGCGACACCGCACGCGAAGCACTACGCGACCAACTGGCCCTGGAAGGAGCGCACCACCATGAATGACCGCTACCTGAGCGTCACCCAAGTCGCCGCCGTACTCGGCACCTCGGTGCGCTTCCCGCGACGGCTGATCGAAGAGCGGCGGATCAAGTACGTGAAGGTCGGCCGCCACGTCCGGATACCCGAGAGCGCCGTACGGGACTACATCGCGAGCCACACCGTGGAGCCTGTTCGGCGTCGGCGCTCGCGCTACGGCAGGGCTGCCTGATGGCGGGCAAGGGCAAGAAGCGGCGCTTCGGCCGCATCCGTAAACTTCCGTCCGGCCGCTATCAGGCTCGCTATCTGGGGCCGGATGGCATGGACCGACCTGCGCCGTTCACTTTCGCGACCAAGGGCGACGCGGACGACTGGCTTGCTGAACGACAGTCGGAGATCCGTCGCGGAGACTGGGCCGACCCGGACGCCGGTGCCGTCAACTTCCGCGAGTACGCCATGCAGTGGGTGAAGGACCGTCGTCTCTCGCCGACCACCGAAGAGCTCTACCGGCGGAACCTGCGCCTGCACATCCTCCCCACCTTCGGCGCCCTCGACCTGGACGAGATCACCGCGCCCCTGGTGCGCTCCTGGCGCTCCGAGCGACTCGATGCGACGGACGGCGCGCACAGCACGGTCGCCAAGTGCTACCGCTTGGTCAAGGCGATCATGGAGACCGCAGTGGATGACGAACTGATCCGCCGCAACCCGTGCCGGATCAAGGGCGCCGGGCAGGAGAACCCGGAAGAGCGCCCGACCGCCACAGTCGAGCAAGTGGATGACCTGGCCGACGCGATGGGCCCGCGCTGGCGACTGATGATCTACATCGGTGCCTACGGCCCCGCACGCCCGGAAGAACAGGCCGCACTCCGCCGCCCCGACGTCAGCCTCGAACCTCTCGGCGTCTGGATCCGGAGCGCGGAACCGGAGCTGAACACCGGTCGGCGCGTGCCCGGAGATACCAAGTCCCGCGCCGGGAAGCGGTTCATCGTGCTGCCATCGTTCATGGAGAAGGACGTGAAGCGGCACCTTGCTTGGTACGCCGAGCAGAAGCCGGACGGGCTGCTCTTCGTAGGTGAGCGCAAGGCACCCTTCCGGCGCTCCACGTTCGGCCGGAAGTGGCGCAAGGCTCGGGCCAAGGTCGGCCTGCCGGACACCTTTCGGTTTTATGACCTAAGGCACACGGGCCACACGCTCTCGACCCAGTCCGGCGCCACCCTCAAGGACACGATGGTGCGCGCCGGGCAGTCGTCCGAGAAGGCCGCGATGATCTATCAGCACTCGAACCTTGAGCGACAGCAAGAGGTTGCCGACGGCATCGCGGATCGCGTGCGCGCCGAGCGGAAGAAGGCCGCGGCCAAGGACGACGATCAGGCATCGGGCACGCAACGGGCACGAGACGCTTAGAACGGTCTAGACAACAAACAACCCCCGGGTCACTGACCTGGGGGTTTGTCGTGGAGCGGGTGACGGGAATCGAACCCGCGCTCTGAGCTTGGGAAGCTCATGTTCTACCATTAAACTACACCCGCGCGGCACGGCCCTGGAGGCGCCGTGGCTGCGCTCACGATACCCCATCCATGGTCCCCGGTGCTTGCGCCGTGGGGCCTTTGTGCTGTGTGGGGGGTGTGCGGCGAGGGTGGACGGGGCTGCGGGGCGCCGGAGTTGGGGCGTAGCGTGGTGGGTCCGGAGGTGCCGGTGTGATGGTGGGTGTGCCGCCTGGAGAGCCGTCCCTTTCATCCCGTAATGTGCGCCCCGAACGTCAGCCGAACGCCGTCTGCCCGCAAGGGCGTCGCGGCCCGTCGGCCGGTGTCGCCCACCGGTCGGTGTTGGGGAAGGGACTCGAGACTTGATGGAGCGTACGACCGTTGTCCGGTGTGCCGAGGGGCATGTGTTCAGCACCGCTTCGTTTCCGATGCAGCAGCTCGGGGCGGACCGGATCGGACCCGGCCGGCTGATCCGGTGTCCACGCTGCGCCCGGCTGCGGCACGCCGTCCCCGTGGAGCCGGCCGGCCGCTGACCCGCAGCGGGGCGGGGTCGGGTGGTGATCGTCGAAGTGGCGCGGGTCCGGATTACTGGGCGCCCGCGCCACGTGCGTATCCTCGGTGCGTGCTTCTCTCAGACAAGGACATTCGGGCGGAGATCGATGCCGGGCGGGTGCGGATCGATCCGTACGACGCGTCGATGGTCCAGCCCTCGAGTATCGATGTGCGGCTCGACCGCTATTTCCGGGTGTTCGAGAATCACCGCTATCCGCACATCGACCCGGCGGTCGAGCAGACCGATCTGACGCGGATGGTCGAGCCGGACGGGGACGAGCCGTTCATCCTGCATCCCGGTGAGTTCGTGCTGGCGTCGACGTACGAGGTCATCACGCTGCCGGACGATCTGGCGAGCAGGCTGGAGGGCAAGTCGAGCCTCGGCCGGCTCGGGCTCGTGACGCACTCCACGGCCGGCTTCATCGACCCGGGTTTCTCCGGGCACGTGACGCTGGAGCTGTCGAATCTGGCGACGCTGCCGATCAAGCTCTGGCCCGGGATGAAGATCGGCCAGCTGTGCATGTTCCGCCTCTCGTCGCCGGCGGAGTTCCCGTACGGGAGCGAGCGCTACGGGTCCCGGTATCAGGGGCAGCGCGGGCCGACGGCCTCGCGGTCCTTCCTCAACTTTCACAGAACGCAGGTGTGACGTCGGCATGAGTGACGTACGCGAGAACCTTACGTACGAGAAGTTCGGCGTCGCCGTACGTGAACTGGCCCAGGCCGTGGCCGACGACGGCTACGAGCCGGATGTGATCCTGAGCATCGCGCGCGGCGGTGTCTTCGTCGCGGGCGGTCTGGCGTACGCCCTGGACTGCAAGAACATCCACCTGGTGAACGTGGAGTTCTACACCGGTGTCGGCACCACGCTCGAGATGCCCGTGATGCTCGCCCCGGTGCCGAACGCGATCGACTTCTCCAACAAGAAGGTCCTGATCGCCGACGACGTCGCCGACACCGGCAAGACGCTGAAGCTGGTCCACGACTTCTGCCTCGACCACGTCGCCGAGGTGCGCAGCGCGGTCGTCTACGAGAAGCCGCAGTCTCTGGTGAAGTGCGAGTACGTGTGGAAGCGCACGGACGAGTGGATCAACTTCCCGTGGAGCGTGCAGGATCCGGTGGTGCGCAGGGCCGGTCAGGTGCTGGACGCCTGACGTCTGTCGGTCACCCCCCCCAGTAGTGCCGGGAACCTCGTGAGTCGTACGCGAACCTCGTGAGTCGTACAGCGACCCTCGTGAGTCGTACGCGAACCTCGTGAGTCTCACGCGTCACAGAGGCGGCGATTCGGCCACGGGCATGGTGCGCCGAGGCCCTGTGGCGTAACGGCCGTGCGTTCGAGGCCTTGGGATTGCCGGGCATCCGCGCGTCCGAATTCGAGCGCGTTCGAATCGCATCACCGGTCGTTGAGCCGTGCATCGCCGAGCCGTCCGGGCTCGGCACCGTCCTGAGGGAGGGATGCAGGGTGACTGCGACCGATGCCTCGACCGCCCACGCAGGGGACTCGACCGCCGAGGCTCCGAAGCCGCCTCCACCGCCCCCGGCGCTGATCAGCTTCGAGGGCAAGCACGCCAGGAATCCGCTGGCGGGGACCGGTTTCGGGGCGATGTGCCGGCGGCTGCCCGCGGTGCTGTGGCGCACCGCCCGGATGGCCTGGGCCGTCGATCGGCCTGCTGTGGTGCTGCTTCTCGTGTGCCAGCTCCTCACCGGTGCGGCGGCCGCCGTGGTGCTCGCGTTCACGGCGCGGGCGATGACTCATCTGCTCGGCACCGGCGCCGTGTCCGAGCGTCTCGGTGCCGCGCTGCCTGCCCTGGTCGTGGTGGCCACAGCTGCCGGTCTCGCCCGGACCGGCAGCGCCCTCGCCTCGTACGCGGACGGCCGGATCACGCCGCGGCTCACCACCGAGGCGGATGTGGCCCTGGTGGCCGCCGTGTGCCGGGTCGAGGCCTCGGCGTACGGCGAGGACGGCTTCGCCGACCGGCAGGAGGCGGCCGAAGTCGGGGTGACGCGCACGCGGTTGATGGTCCAGGACGCTCAGCGGTTCCTGGCCGCCCTGGTGCGGATGATCGCCGCGAGCGGGGTGATCACGGCACTGCACTGGATGCTGCTTCCGCTCCTGCTGCTCGCCGTACTGCCGGCCGGCGTCGGTGCCGTGCTCTCCGCGCGCGTGGACTACGAGACGCATTACGCGAACGTGGGGGATCGCAACGTCCGGTCGATGATGCGCTGGTGGGCCACGTACTCCCGGTTCGGCGACGAGGTGCGGGCCAACGGCATGACCGGGTACCTGGGTTACTGGTACCGCAGTCTGTCCGACCGGATCGACGAGCGGACCCTGACGGCGGCCCCGCGGATGCTCCGCATCGCGCTCTCGACCAGCGCGCTCGGCGGGCTGTTCCTGCTCGCCACCTGGGCGACGCTCGCCTGGCTCGCGACGACCGGGCGGATCGCCCTGCCGGTGGCGGCGACGGCGGTGGTGGCGGTGCAGACGACGCTCGGCGCGCTCTCGCAGTTCGTGATCCACGGTGCGGCGATGTTCCACACCTCGCTGTATCTGGCCGATATGCGGGGCTTTCTCGACGCGGCGGCGGAGCGTGCTCCGCGCAGGGGCACGGCGACGATCCCCGAGCGGGTCGACGAGATCCGCCTCGAGGAGGTCGTGCACCGCTACCCGGGCAAGGAGGAGCCGGCCGTGGACGGGGTGTCGCTCACGCTGCGCCGCGGCGAGATCCTGGCGATCGTGGGCGAGAACGGCAGCGGCAAGTCCACCCTGGCCCGGCTGATCACCGGAGTGCTGCTCGCCGAGAAGGGACGGGTCCTGTGGGACGGCGTGGACCTGGCCGATGCGGACCCGGACGCGGTGTGGCGGCGTACGGCGTTCGTCCCGCAGAACTTCGCCTGCTGGCCGCTGCGCGCCAGGGAGAACATCACGCTCGGGCAGCCGAGGACGTTCGACGACGCGGAGGTGTGGCGGGCGGTCGACGCGGTCGGGATGCGCGATGCGGTGGAGAAGCTGCCGCGGCAGCTGGACACGCTGCTCGCCAAGGAGTTGTGGGGCGGGGCCGAGCTGTCGGGCGGGCAGTGGCAGCGGCTCGCGTGCGGGCGGGCGCTGTACCGGCGCACGCCGCTGCTGATCCTGGACGAGCCGACCTCGCAGATGGATCCGCGCGGCGAGCGCCGGATCTTCCTGGAGATCAAGCGGATCGCCGCCGAGCGGATGACGGTCGTGGTGACCCACCAGCTGGAGAACACCCGCCTCGCGGACCGCATCGTCGTGCTGCGGGAAGGGCGGGTTGTGGAGCAGGGGTCGTACGACGAACTGCTCGCCGGGGGAGGGTTGTTCGCCGAGCTGGTGGGTCTGGCCCAGGATCGCTAGGGGGGTGTCGCCCGGACGTCGCCCGCTGGCCGCGGGTCCCGCACCGGGCGAGTGTGGCTCAGCTGTCGAAGTGGCCCCGGGTGGTGAGGAGTTCGGAGAGGTCGCTGCCCGCGGGGAGTTCGCGCGGGGGTGTCGGGCGGGTGAAGAGGCGGGCGGGGCGGGTGCCGCCGAGCGTGGCGCGGTCGCCCTGCACGCGGAGCCAGGAGCCCTCGCGCAGGGCGAGTACGGGGACGTCGTTCTCCTCGAGGAATTCGGTGAGGCGTTCCTCGCGGGTCTCGCCCTTGTGGGTGGAGGCCGGATCCGGGTCCAGATAGTGCGGGTTGATCTGGAAGGGGACGAGGCCGAGGGTCTCGAAGGACGGGGGCTGCACGATGGGCATGTCGTTGGTGGTGCGCAGGGTGGGGGCCGCCATGTTGGTGCCGGCGCTCGCGCCCATGTACGGCAGGCCGTCGCGGGCCGCGGCGATCAGGGCGTCCCGCAGGCCCGTCCCGTACAGGGCCTTGAGCAGCCGGAAGGAGTTGCCGCCGCCGACGAAGACCGCGTCGGCCCGGGCGAGCGCGGCGAGCGGATCACCGTCCTCGTGCACGCCGTGCACGGCGATGCCGCTGTCGGTGAGCGCCTCGCGGACCTTGGCCGTGTAGGCGTCGTGGTCGGCGAGGGCGTACGGCACGAAGGCGAGCCGGGCGCCGGCCGACAGGAAGCCGGTGACGGTGTCCAGGGCGTGGGCGAGGTAAACGCGTCCGTGCTGGGTGGAGTTGGAGAGCAGGAGGAGGTCGGGGCTGGGCAACTCGGGCTCCTGGTAGGGGAATTGGTTCAGGCGGCGGCGCGGCGGGCGCGCTGGGGTGGGTGGGTGAGGCGCTGCTCCAGGAGGCGGGCGGCGTGGCGGAGTGCGTCGAGGCGGCCCTCGGACCCGTCCGGGAAGCGGTCCTTGGCGGCGCCGAGGCTGAGGCTCCCGTAGGGCTCGCGGCCGAGGAATCGGCGGTGCCGTACTGCAATCCGGGCGGTACGGATGCCAAGGCGTTCACGAAGCTGGGCATCCGCTGCTTCGGTTTCAAGGGACTGAAGCTGCCGCACGATCTGGATCACGGCCGGCTCTTCCACGGTGTCGACGAGCGGGTGCCCCTCGACGGGCTGCGGTTCGGGGTCGGCGTGATGACCCGGCTCCGGCAGAGCTGCTGACCCCGGCCGCCCTTCGTACGCGGCCGGGGCGGCGGGCTCAGAACGCGCCGAGCTTGATCAGCGAGAGAAGCGCGATCAGCTGGATCGAGGAGGCGGCGAGCGCCTTGGGCCACGGCAGGTCGTGCGAGCGGCTCACCATCATGGTGAACAGCGCGCCCGCCCCGACCCAGGTCGCCCAGCCGATCATCTGCACCAGGGTCGCGTCGCCGCCGAGGAACATCGCGAAGAACAGCCGCGGTGCGTCGGTGAGCGACATGATCAGCATGGACAGGCCGACCGTGGGCTGCCACGCACCGTCGCCGCCCAGCTGGCGGGCCAGGGTGTGGGTGACCGCACCGAGCACCAGGGCGCTGATGACGACCGCGACGCCGGTGGTCAGGACGATCGGGACGCTGGTCGCCAGGGTCGCGTTGATCGCTTCCTCGCGGGCTCCGTCGAAGCCGAACACGGCCAGCAGGCCGTAGAGGAAGGTCACGATGATCGCGGGGCCCCACATGCTGTGGTCGCGCATCTGCAGGAAGGTCGGGCCCGGGCGGGTGATCACGCCCTTGAGCAGCGCCTTCCAGTGCAGCCGCGGTCCCGCGGGAGCGCCGGTCTGGCCGGCCCGGTAGGTCTGGCCGCCGCCGTACGGGTCCTCGCCGATGCTGAAGGCCTGGGTGTGACCCGGGTTGTTCGCCGCGTACGGGTCCTGGGGGGCGCCGCCTTGCTGGTACGGGTCGAAGTACTCCGGCTCGCCGTGCGCGCCCTGGGGGCCGCCGTACCCGTTGTGGCCGTGGTGACCGCCGCCGGCCTGGGGCCACTGCTGCGGTGCGGGCCCGCCGCCCTGGTACTGCTGGGGCCCTCCGTACGGCGGCGCGGGTGGGCCGCCGTACGGCTGTCCGCCGTACGGCTGCTGCGGGGGTTGTTGCGGGTGCGGTTGCCTCGAGCGGTTGTCCCGGCCGCGTCCGATCCTGAATCCAGCCACGTCTTCGAACGTACCTGGTCTCGCGGGGGCGCGGTGTGGGGGTGGGCGTAACTCAGGGCCATTGCCGCCTAGCTGTGACATCCCCTAGGGGAACCCTTACGGGGGAGCCCTAGGGGGGTCTTGAGGGTGCCTCCCCGTTGCTCGGTGCGGGCTTCTAGAAGATGTCCTCAAACGCCGGACGGGCTGGAAATACTGGGTGGGCTGGAAATACCGGGTGGGCTGGAAATACCGGGCGGGCTGGAGGGGCCGGGCGGGCTGGGTATGCCGGGCGGGCTGGAGGTGCGGGTGAGCGGGAGGTGCCGCCCTGGATCACGTGCCGAACATCGCCGTGGTGAACGTGGTCGTGGGGTGTGCGGTGAGGCCCTTCGGGGTGCCCGTGAACACCGTGACCGAGTCGCCTGCGCGGCCCAGGTCCGTGCGGACGACCAGGTCGTCGTGGTCGTCGCCGTCGAAGTCGGCCGCGGCGATGACCTGCGGGGTGCGGCCGCGGGCCGGGAGTTCCACGGGATTTCCCTTCGCGGCGAGGCCACCCGGGGTTCCGGCATGGACGACCGGACGGGCGCCCGTGACCACGAGGTCGTCGAGGCCGTCCCCGTCGAAGTCTCCGGTGTCCAGGGCGGCTCCGTCGGCGGGCAGGGTGGCGCGGGCGGTGCCGGGGACTTCGTAGCGCAGGGCGAGGCCGGCCTTCCGGGTGCTGATCGCGGCGTCGCTGCCGGGGCCCTTGCCGAAGCGGCCGAGCACCAGCTCCTGGCCGGCCGGGAAGACGACACCCGTACCTGCGGGCCCGGCCGGTGACCCGAGCACGAGTCCGCTCTTCCCGTCGGCGCCCGCCTGGACGACCAGATCGTCGTGGCCGTCGCGGTCGGCGTCGACGGCGGGGCCGCGGAGCCGGGTGCCCGGCGCCTTCACCAGCTTCCCCGAGCGCGGGGCGCCGGTACGGGTGAAGGGGCCGCGCAGGAAGCCGAGTTGGGTGTTGCCGGCGTGCACGGCGAGGTCGGCGCGGCCGTCCCCGTCGTAGTCGCCGCACACGGGCTGGTCGGGCCAGTCGTTGCCGTCCCGCGCCGCGCCCGGTATCCGCAGCCGTACGGCCTTGCCGCGGATGCCGTCCGGCGATCCGAAGAGGATCTGCAGCGGCACCGGCGGCTGCCCGATCCCGTCGTACGGCGGGTCGGTGGAGACGACCAGGTCGGTGTACCCGTCACCGTCCAGGTCGCAGGTGGCGGCCGCGTCGAAGGCGGCCGGGGTGACGCCCTTGACGGGCGCGGCACGCCGCCGGGGGTCGAGCAACTGGCGTGCACCGGCGTCGAGTCCGTGCGCGGTGCCGTACACGATGCCGATGCCGGCGTCGTCGTCGTGGCCGCGGTGCGCGAGGTCGTCGAGGACCAGATCGCGGTGCCCGTCGCCGTTGAAGTCGTCGGCGACCCGGCTGCCCCGGCCGCGCGGCACCGGGGTCTTCGGCACGGCGGCCTTGCCCGCGGCGGGCACCGGTCGCCGGCTCGGGTCCGGCCGCTTGGCGGCGCCCTGACCCCCGCTGCAGCCGGCGATCAGCACGGCGCAGCCGGTCACCGCTATCGCCGAGGCCATTCGTATCCGCACGACGCCACCCACCCCATCCGCCCCCGGAACATCAACCTCCCCATGATGCGGCAGCGGGCCACGGGCGGAGGCAACGGTTCCATCCCGATCGGGGCAGAGCGAAGGGGCGTATCCGTACGAGCAGGACGGATACGCCCCTTGCGAGCTCCGCTACTTGACCGGCTCCGGCTCCGGCGCGTCCGCGGTCTCCGCCTCGCCGGCCCCCGGGTCGGCCGGTGTCTTGACCGAGTCGAGGAGCAGCTGGGCGACGTCCACGACCTGGAGGGACTCGGGCGCCTTGCCGCCCGCGGCGGAGCCGCTATCGGATTCAGCCTTCTTGCCGTTGACCGAGTCGGTCAGCATGACGAGGCAGAACGGGCAGGCGGTGGAGATGATGTCCGGGTTGAGGGACAGCGCCTCGTCCACCCGCTCGGTGTTGATGCGCTTGCCGATCCGCTCCTCCATCCACATCCGCGCGCCGCCGGCGCCGCAGCAGAAGCCGCGCTCCTTGTGGCGGTGCATCTCCTGCTGGCGCAGGCCGGGGACGGCGGACATGATCTCGCGCGGCGGCGTGTAGACCTTGTTGTGCCGGCCCAGGTAGCACGGGTCGTGGTACGTGATCAGGCCGTCGACCGGGGTGACCGGGATCAACTTGCCCTCGTCGATGAGGTGTTGCAGCAACTGCGTGTGGTGGATGACCTCGTAGTCGCCGCCGAGCTGCGGGTACTCGTTGGCGATGGTGTTGAAGCAGTGCGGGCAGGTCGAGACGATCTTCTTGGCCGTCTTCGGCTTCTTCGTCTCCGGGTCCACCTCCCCGTCCTCGCCGAGGGACTCGCCGAAGGCGGCGTTGAGCGTGGCGACGTTCTCCATCCCCAGCTCCTGGAACAGCGGCTCGTTGCCGAGGCGCCGTGCCGAGTCACCGGTGCACTTCTCGTCGCCGCCCATGATCGCGAACTTGACGCCCGCGATGTGCAGGAGCTCCGCGAAGGCCTTGGTGGTCTTCTTCGCCCGGTCCTCCAACGCGCCTGCGCAACCGACCCAGTACAGGTACTCGACCTCGGTGAGGTCGTCGATCGTCTTGCCGACGACCGGCACCTCGAAGTCGACCTCCTTGGTCCACTCGAGCCGCTGCTTCTTCGCCAGGCCCCAGGGATTGCCCTTCTTCTCCAGGTTCTTGAGCATCGTGCCCGCCTCGCTGGGGAAGCTGGACTCAATCATCACCTGGTAGCGGCGCATGTCGACGATGTGGTCGATGTGCTCGATGTCGACCGGGCACTGCTCGACGCAGGCACCGCAGGTGGTGCAGGACCACAGCACGTCGGGGTCGATGACCCCATTCTCCTCCAGGGTCCCGATCAACGGCCGTTCGGCCTCCGCGAGCGCTGCGGCCGGTACGTCCTTGAGCTGCTCCTCGGTCGCCGTCTCCTCGCCCTCCATGTTCTTGCCGCCACCGGCGAGCAGGTACGGGGCCTTGGCGTGCGCGTGGTCGCGAAGCGACATGATCAACAGCTTGGGGGAGAGCGGCTTTCCGGTGTTCCAGGCCGGGCACTGCGACTGGCAGCGACCGCACTCCGTACACGTCGAGAAGTCCAGCAGGCCCTTCCAGGAGAACTGCTCGACCTGGCTGACCCCGAAGACGTCGTCCTCGCCCGGGTCGGTGAAATCGATCGGCTTGCCGCCCGAGGTCATCGGCTGCAGCTCGCCGAGTGCCGTGCCGCCGGTCGCCTCGCGCTTGAACCAGATGTTGGGGAAGGCGAGGAACCGGTGCCAGGCGACACCCATGTTGGTGTTCAGGGACACCGTGATCATCCAGATCATGGTGGTGCCGAGCTTGATCATCGCGAAGAGGTAGACGAGGTTCTGCAGCGCCGCGACGGACATGCCCTTGAAGAGGAGCACCAGCGGATACGAGGCGAAGTACGCGGCCTCGTACGACTCGACGTGGTGCAGTGCCCCCTCGAGCCCGCGCAGCACGTAGATCGCCAGGCCGATGGTGAGGATGACGTACTCGACGAAGTACGCCTGGCCCATCTTCGAGCCCGCGAAGCGGGACTTGCGGCCGGGCCGCGACGGCAGGCTGAGCAGCCGGATGACGATCAGCGCGAGGATGCCGAAGGTGGTCATCGCGCTGATGAACTCGATGTAGAGCTCGTACGGCAGGAATCCGCCGATGACCGGCAGCGTCCAGTCGGCCTTGAAGAGCTGCCCGTACGCCGTGACGATCGTCGGCGGCAGGGTGAGGAAGCCGACCGCCACGAACCAGTGCGCGACGCCCACGATGCCCCACCGGTTCATCCGGGTGTGGCCGAGGAACTCCCGTACCAGGGTGACGCTGCGCTGGTAGGGGTTGTCGGTGCGGGTGCCGGCGGGCACCGGCTGGCCGAGCTTGAAGTACCTGACGAACTGGCCGATGGCGCGCGCGAGCAGCGCGATACCGACCACACTCAGGACCAGCGACACGATGATCGCGGCGAGTTGCATTGGGGGCTCCTCGGGCCTGCGAGGCGGGGCAGCTTAAGACGGATTACTAAGCGGTAACTTATGCAGTCCGTACGAGACTACCCATTCCTGCGGCGGCACTGTAGTTGGGGCGGCGGTGATCTGTGTCGCTGAGGTCTGCCTCAGTGGGGCTGCCCTCGCGGTCCGCCGGGCGGGGCTCCGCGGCCGCGATCCGCCGCCCGGGGTCACTCGTATCGGCTTTGCCGCCTTTTCTTCCGCATTGAATCGTGTTATTCGCCGCATATTTGGACATACCGTACTAGCTTATGGGTGGTTCGAGCCCGGTATGCGCGTGCTCCGGATCCATCCGGGTGCCGCGATGGCCGGACAGCGCGACAGAACGGCAGCCCTTGATCATGCTCTACGGAACCGTCGCGGTGCTCGCCGCCGTACTCCTCACCGCCGTGCTCAGCCGCGGCGTCCGCGCGCTCTGCCTGCGCACGGGGGTCCTCGACCGGCCCGGCGGCCGCAAGGTGCATGCGCGGCCCACGCCCCATCTCGGCGGGCTCGCGGTGGCCGCGGGCACGTTCGTCGTCTGCTGCACCGGTTACGCGCCACTCGGCGACGACGTGCGGCGGCTGCTCTGGGCGGCCGGCGCGGTCGCACTCCTCGGCCTCGTCGACGATCTGCGGCCGCTCGGGCCCGGGCCGCGTCTGGTGGTCGAGACCGGGGCCGCCTGTGCCGTGGTGTTCGGCAGCGGGCTCTCGCCGGCCGCCGGACTCCTGGCCGTCGGCTGGATCGTCTTCGTCACCAACGCCTTCAATCTGCTGGACAATTCGGACGGCGCGGTGGGCACGGTCGGTGCGGTCACCGCGATCGGGCTCGCCCTGTGCGCGGGCGCGGGCGGGCACTCCGGGCTCGCGCTCCTGCTTCTCGTACTCGCCGCGGCGCTGGCCGGATTCCTCACGCTGAACTGGCATCCCGCGCGCCTCTTCCTCGGCGACTGCGGCGCGCTCTTCACCGGCTTCGTGCTCGGCTCGGCCGGGGTGCTCGTGCACGCCGGTCGGGACGTACTGCCCAGCGCCGCCGCTCTGTTCGCGCTGTCCTGCGTGGTCATCGCGGACACCGTCCTGGTCGTGGCGTCCCGGCGCCGAGCGGGCCGGCCGCTGCTGCGCGGCGGCACGGACCACATCGCGCACCGGCTGCGGCGCATCGGCTTCACGGTGCCGGGTGCGGCGGTGGTGCTCGGTGCGGCGGCGGTGGTGGGCTGCATCCTCGGTGTCCTCGTCCACCGCGAAGCCCTCGGCCCGTCGGCCGCCCTCCCGCTGCTCTGCGCCACCGCGGCGGCGGTCCTCGCCCTGCTCCGCGTACGGGTGTACGGGCGACGGGCGCCGCGGGGCGTGCGCGGTGGGCCGGGTACGGGTGTGCGTCCCGCGCCGGGTGCGCGGGGTGGTGCGGGACCGCGGGGTGGTGCGGGGGTGCGCTCCGAGCCGGGTGCGCGTGGTGGCGGTGGTGGTGTCCGAGTCGCCACCGGCAGGATCACGGGACCGCGCAGCGCGCCCCGTACGAAGGGTGGAGTACCGGCCACCCGGGCGGGCGGGGGCGGCGCGGGGATTCCTGCGGGTGTGGGGGCTCGGGCTGCCGGTGCGCCGGGGGCGGCTTCTGGTGCGGGTGTTGGGGCCGGTGGCACGGGGGTGCGGGGGCCGGGTGGTGCCGGTGCCATGGGGGTGCGGGGGCCGGGTGGTGCCGGTGCCATGGGGGTTCGGGCGCCGGGTGCGCAGGCCTCGGGCGGCTCTTCCGCTGCTGCCCCGAGTGTTCCGACCGCCGTGCCGTCGACGACGGCACCGCCGCGGTGTTCACCGGAGGGCGGTCTCGCCGGGGTTCCGAGTGCGGTGGGGGTTGTTGGACGGGGGGTCTCTGGGGTGGGGGCCTCTACTCCTGTGCCGGAGGGCGGTGCTGTGTCGGAGTCCGGTGCTGCTTCCGGGGTTGGCGCTGTTTCCGGGACCGGTGCTGCTTCCGGGGCTGGGGCTCCGGGCGTGTCCCGGGCGGGTGTTCGGGTTCTGGTGCTGCCGCACGGTGACGGCGTGGCGCGGTTCGCGGACTGTGCGCGGCGGGCCGCGGTCGTCGACGGGGCGGTTTCGCCGGTTCGGCCGGAGGGTGCTGCTTCCGGGGCCGGGGGCTCGGGTGCCGTGTCGGAGTCCGGTGTCTCCGGGGCGACTTCGGCGAGGGCGGCGCAGGAGGCCGGCGCCGAATCGGAGGCGGGGGCAGAGGCGGGGGCTCCGGCAGTGCAGGCGACTGCGGGTACGTCGGCCGCGCCGGCTGCTTCTCCCGGTGCCGGCGCCTCCGGTGCCACGGCTCTGGGGGGCGGCGTCGCGCGCGGTACGGCGCGGCCGGAGGCCGTCGCAGCGGCCGGCGTTCGGGCGGAGACCTCCCGACCCCGACCCGAGGCAGCCGCGGACGAACCCGCCCGGGTGCCGTTGCCCGGGTCGGCGACCACCGCGCCCCCTGCGCCCACCGCGGGTGACGGGGTGGTGGAGCGGTGAGCGTGGCCGGCCGGCGGCCGGTGCCGCGGGTGCCGCCCGCCGTCGCCGCGGCCACGGTGGTCTGCTCCGGGGTCCCCCTCGCGGTGGTCACGCCGGCCGAGGGCTCCGCCGCCGTCGTACGGCTGGCCGCGCTCGGCGAGGCGGTCGACGTGCACCTCTGTGACGCGTACACCCTCGCGCTCGCCGACACCGATCCCGTACTGCACCGGCGGCTGCGCGAGGCGACCCTCAACCTCCCGGACGGGCCGGGCGTGGCCCGGATCAGCCGGCTCCTGCACCACGACCGCGGCCTGCCCGCCGTACCCGTCGACGGCCCCCGCCTGCTGCTCGACGTCTTCCGTACCGGCCAGACCGTGGGCCTGCGCCACTATCTGCTCGGCTCCAGCCGTACGGGGCTCGACCGGCTCGCCGCCATGCTCCTCGCCCGCTATCCGCGCGCCCTGATCGTCGGCTCCGAGGCCGTACCGCCCGGCCGGCCGACCGACGCGGACCGCGCCGAGCGGGCCGGCCGCATCCGGTCCTGCGGGGCCCAGATCGTCTGGGTCGGCCTCGACACCCCGCAGCGCGACCACGAGGCCGCGCTGCTCGCCGGCCGTCACCCGGCGGTGTACGTCGCGGCCGGTCCCGCGGTCTTCGCTGCGGTGCCGGCCCACCGGCCGGTGGGGAGGGGGCGTTCCGCTCCCGCCCCGCTACCCGTACGGGAACGGCTGCGCCGCCTCGTGCCCGCTCCCGCTGCGCACGAACGCTGGCGGCGCCTCCTCTGGGCCCACCCCCGGTTCATCCGCGCGGCCCTACGACCGACGCCCTCACCCACCGCCCGCCCACGCACCCCGATCGTCCGCCGCCCCTCCGGCTCCCGCACCCCACAGCCCCGCGCCGCCACCACCGCGCTCCCCGCCCCCTCGCCTACCTCACCCGGAGCGCCCCCGCCCTCACCGGGCGGACCCACCTCGGGCGCCCCCGCTGCCGGCGCGCGCGTGTCCGGCTCCTCCGCGACCGCGGGTTCCTCTGCGACTGGTGCGGGCGAATCCGGAGTGCAGGTGTCCGGCTCGAGTGTGTCCGGTGGGCCTGCGGCGCCCGGCTCGTCCTCGGGTCGTACCGCGGCCGGGCCTCAGGCGGCCGAGCCGTTCGCGTCGGGTTCCGCTTCGAGGGGCGTGGGCTCATTCCGAGCGTCTGTGTCCGGCACGCCGCCCGTGTCCGGGACCTCTGGGACCGGGTGTGCGGGCTCATCCGGAGAGTCTGCGTCCGGCTCGCCTACGTCCGGAGCCGCTTCGAGGGGAGCGAGTCCCTCCGGGGCGCAGGCGTCCGGGGCGCCCCGGTCCACCTCCCCCTCGCTGGGCGAACCCACCTCGGGCGCGCCCGCCCCCGGCGCGCGTGTGTCCGGCTCTTCTGCGACTGCGGGTTCCTCTGCGACTGGTGCGGGCGAATCCGGAGGGCAGGTGTCCGGCTCGCTTGTGTCCGGCTCGCCCTCGTCCGGTGGTGCCTCCGTATCCGGGTCGTCCTCCGGCCGCTCCCAGGCCGGACCTCAGGCATCTGGGGCGCCCCGGTCCACCTCGCCCTCGCCGGGAGAACCCGATTCCCGCGCACCCGCCTCGGGCGCCCCCGCCCCCGACGCCCCCGGATCGTCCCCGTCGAAAGGGTCCTTGTGATGAGTCAGTTCCGGACGTCGGTGCCGGCGGTGCCGTTGGTGCAGGTGACGGGCGGCCGCGGGCAGTGCGCGGCGCTGCAGCAGAGGATCGTGCGGCGGGCGCGCGGGGCGCTGCGCCGCATCGGGTACGACGTACGCCGGCTCCCGGACGGTCAGGTGGGGCACGAACTGGCCCTGCTGCTGGAGCGGTTCGAGATCGACACGGTGCTCGACGTGGGCGCGGGACGCGGCGCGTACGCGGCGCTGCTCCGCCGGGGCGGATTCCGCGGCCGCATCGTTTCCTTCGAGCCGCGGCCGGCGCTGTGCCGTGAACTCCGTACCGCCGCGGCCGACGACGACACCTGGACCGTCCTGCCGTACGCCCTGGGCAACGAGCCCGACGACAGGAGCGGCGCACCCCGCCCGGCAGACGGGACCGGTGCGCGCCGGCTCGACGAGCTGTGGGAGGAGATCACCGCGCCCGGCGAGCGGGTGTTCCTGCGGCTCGACGTGCCGGGGCGGGAGACCCGGGTGATCGCCGGCGCGGGCGAGTTCCGGGACGAGATCGCCGGACTGCAGACCGGGGTGTCGCTGCCGCACGGCGCGGACGGCCTGCCTTTCGACGAGGCCCTGACCCTCGCCCGCGGCGAACTCGGCCTGACCCTGATGCACGTACTGCCGGACGTCACGGACCCGGCGTCGGGCCGGCTCCTGCGCTGCGACCTGGTCCTGGTCGAGGAGGACGACCCCGCCGAGGTCTCCGCCGCCGGCGCCATGTCCGCCCACCACCCGCAGCCGGCCTTCGCCTGACTGGACCTGCACCCGAGCAGGCCTCGACGTAGGCCGCCCCGCTCACCTCCGGCGTGCCGCCCCGCCCGCAGCGCCGTGCGCTCTCCCGGCCGGAGGCTGGGGAGCCGCGGCGTGATCCTCGAGGATCGCGTCACACCTCCAGGGAGCCGGCGCACGGCGGCTGTTCGCTGCGGATCCCCGGATCCCCGGATCCCCGGATCCCCGCATCCCCGAACGGCCGGGTGCGACGTATGCCCGTAGGCCACGCCTGCCCTGCGGGCACGCGGACCGAGGTGCCGTCCGCGGCCCCCGCAGGGCGTCCACCGTGAACCGCCGTGGGGTCCAACTCCCGGTCGGGTCGCAGGAGTTCGCCCGCCGCGTCCGGCCCGGGCGCGAAGGAGACGGAGTCGGAGGGCCCCCGCGGGCCGCGCGGTCGGGTGTCGCTCCGTGGTGGCGGATACCGGTCTGATCTCGTTGTTCGGGCATACCTGGTGGAGTGGATACAGGGCGGGCGGCACCCCTTGCCCGTAAGGGCTGGATAAAAGTTGAGTGGGGTCGACTCAGGTCTGTTGACGCCGCCGCGTCCGTCGTGCATCCTTGAGCCAGTTCCACTCAAGTCACTGGAGGAATCGAAATGGCACGTGCGGTCGGCATCGACCTGGGCACGACTAACTCCGTCGTCAGCGTTCTGGAGGGCGGCGAGCCCACCGTCATCACCAACGCCGAAGGCGCCAGGACCACGCCGTCCGTCGTCGCCTTCGCGAAGAACGGTGAGGTGCTCGTCGGCGAGGTCGCGAAGCGTCAGGCGGTCACGAACGTCGACAGGACCATCCGGTCGGTCAAGCGCCACATGGGCACCGACTGGAAGGTCGACATCGACGACAAGACCTTCAACCCGCAGCAGATGAGCGCCTTCATCCTGCAGAAGCTGAAGCGGGACGCGGAGTCCTACCTCGGCGAGAAGGTCGCGGACGCGGTCATCACCGTCCCGGCGTACTTCAACGACTCGGAGCGCCAGGCCACCAAGGAGGCCGGCGAGATCGCGGGGCTGAACGTCCTGCGCATCGTCAACGAGCCGACGTCCGCCGCCCTGGCCTACGGCCTGGACAAGGACGACCAGACCATTCTCGTCTTCGACCTCGGTGGCGGCACCTTCGACGTCTCGCTGCTCGAGATCGGCGACGGCGTCGTCGAGGTGAAGGCCACCAACGGCGACAACCACCTCGGTGGTGACGACTGGGACCAGCGCGTCGTCGACTACCTGGTCAAGCAGTTCAACAACGGCCACGGCGTGGACCTCTCCAAGGACAAGATGGCGCTCCAGCGCCTGCGCGAGGCCGCCGAGAAGGCGAAGATCGAGCTGTCCTCCTCCACGGAGACCACGATCAACCTGCCGTACATCACGGCGTCCGCCGAGGGCCCGCTGCACCTGGACGAGAAGCTCACCCGCGCCCAGTTCCAGCAGCTCACCCAGGACCTGATCGAGCGCTGCAAGACCCCCTTCCACAACGTGATCAAGGACGCCGGCATCCAGCTGTCCGAGATCGACCACGTCGTCCTGGTCGGTGGCTCCACCCGTATGCCCGCCGTCGCGGAGCTCGTCAAGGAGCTCACGGAGGGCAAGGAGGCCAACAAGGGCGTCAACCCGGACGAGGTCGTCGCCATCGGCGCCGCCCTGCAGGCCGGTGTGCTCAAGGGTGAGGTCAAGGACGTACTGCTCCTCGACGTGACCCCGCTGTCCCTCGGTATCGAGACCAAGGGCGGCATCATGACCAAGCTCATCGAGCGGAACACCACGATCCCGACCAAGCGGTCCGAGATCTTCACCACCGCCGAGGACAACCAGCCGTCGGTCCAGATCCAGGTCTACCAGGGCGAGCGCGAGATCGCGGCGTACAACAAGAAGCTCGGGATGTTCGAGCTCACCGGCCTGCCGCCGGCCCCCCGCGGCGTCCCGCAGATCGAGGTCTCCTTCGACATCGACGCCAACGGAATCATGCACGTCACCGCGAAGGACCTGGGCACGGGCAAGGAGCAGAAGATGACCGTCACCGGCGGCTCCTCGCTGCCGAAGGACGAGGTCGACCGCATGCGCCAGGAGGCGGAGCAGTACGCGGACGAGGACCAGAAGCGCCGCGAGGCCGCCGAGTCGCGGAACCAGGGCGAGCAGCTCGTCTACCAGACCGAGAAGTTCCTCAAGGACAACGAGGACAAGGTCCCCGGTGAGGTCAAGACCGAGGTCGAGGACGCGGTCAAGGAGCTCAAGGAGAAGCTCGCGGGCGAGGATTCCGCGGAGATCCGTACGGCCACCGAGAAGGTCCAGGCCGTCGCCCAGAAGCTCGGCCAGGCCATGTACGCCGACGCCCAGGCCGCGCAGGGCGCCGCCGGCGCCGACGCCGGTGCGGGCGACGCTGGCACGCCGGGCGCCGAGCAGGCCGCCGAGCAGGACGACGTCGTGGACGCCGAGATCATCGACGACGACAAGCCCAACAAGGACGGTGCCGCGTGACGGAGGAGACCCCGGGCTTCGACGAGCAGCCCGACGTCCCCTCCGGCGGCGCCGACACCCCCGACGCCACCGAGCCGAAGGCCGCTTCCCCCTCTCCCGAGGAGGGGGCGGCGGCCCCGGCCGGGGACGTGACCGATCAGACCGTGGCCCTGACGGCCCAGCTGGACCAGGTGCGTACCGCCCTCGGCGAGCGCACCGCCGACCTCCAGCGGCTGCAGGCCGAGTACCAGAATTACCGCCGTCGGGTCGAGCGCGACCGGGTCGCGGTCAAGGAGATCGCCGTGGCGAATCTCCTGACCGAAGTCCTCCCGGTACTCGACGACGTCGGCAGGGCGCGCGAGCATGGCGAGCTCACCGGCGGCTTCAAGTCCGTCGCCGAGTCGCTCGAGACGGTCGTCGCCAAGATGGGCCTGCAGCAGTTCGGCAAGGAGGGCGAGCCCTTCGACCCGACGATCCACGAGGCCCTGATGCACAGCTACGCGCCGGACGTCACCGAGACGACCTGCGTGGCGATCCTGCAGCCGGGTTACCGGTTCGGTGAGCGCACCATCCGCCCCGCGCGGGTGGCCGTGGCGGAGCCGCAGCCCGGTGCCCAGACGGTCAAGGGAGGCGAAGGCGACGAGGCGAGCGATGCCGCAGACGCCGTGGACAAGGACAGCGGTGGCCCGGACGAGGGCTGACGCAGCAGACAGCGGGAAGGAGGGACGCCGGGGATGAGTACGAAGGACTTCATCGAGAAGGACTACTACAAGGTGCTCGGCGTCCCCAAGGACGCCACCGAGGCCGAGATCAAGAAGGCCTACCGCAAGCTCGCCCGCGAGAACCACCCGGACGCCAACAAGGGCAACACCAAGGCGGAGGACCGCTTCAAGGAGATCTCCGAGGCGAACGACATCCTCGGCGACCCCAAGAAGCGCAAGGAGTACGACGAAGCACGCTCGCTCTTCGGCAACGGCGGATTCCGACCGGGACCGGGCGCGGGCGGCGGCGGCAACTTCAACTTCGACCTGGGCGACCTCTTCGGCGGCGGCCCGGGCGGTGGCACGGCAGGCGGGCCGGGTGGCGCCGGCGGTCCCGGCGGCTTCGGCGGCGGGCTCGGCGACGTCTTCGGCGGGCTCTTCAACCGCGGCGCGCAGGGCGGCACCCGTACCCAGCCGCGGCGCGGCCAGGACATCGAGTCCGAGGTGACGCTCAGCTTCACCGAGGCGGTGGACGGCGCGACGGTGCCGCTCAGGATGTCCAGCCAGCAGCCCTGCAAGGCCTGTTCGGGCACCGGCGACAAGAACGGCACGCCCCGGGTGTGCCCGACCTGCGTCGGCACCGGTCAGGTCTCGCGCGGTGGCGGTGGCGGATTCTCGCTCACCGATCCGTGCGTGGACTGCAAGGGCCGCGGCCTGATCGCGCAGGACGCCTGCGAGGTCTGCAAGGGCTCGGGGCGCGCCAAGTCGTCCCGGACGATGCAGGTCCGCATCCCGGCGGGCGTCTCGAACGGCCAGCGCATCCGCCTCCGCGGCAAGGGCGCACCGGGCGAGCGCGGCGGTCCGGCGGGCGATCTGTATGTGGTCGTGCATGTCGACCCGCACCCGGTCTTCGGGCGCAAGGGCGACAATCTGACGGTCACCGTGCCGGTCCTGTTCACCGAGGCCGCGCTCGGCGGCGAGATCAAGGTGCCGACGCTCGGCGGTCCGCCGGTCACGCTGAAGCTGCCGGCCGGCACTCCGGGCGGTCGTACGATGCGGGCCCGCGGCAAGGGTGCGGTCCGTAAGGACGGCACCCGCGGCGACCTCCTGGTCACCGTCGAGGTGACGGTGCCCAAGGACCTCAGCGAGGACGCCAAGTCCGCGCTCGAGGCGTACCGCAAGACGACTGCGGGCCAGGATCCGCGGGCAGAACTGTTCCAGGCCGCGAAGGGAGCGTGACGGCAATGGATGGGTCGGGACGTCGTCGTAACCCGTATCAGCTGACGGACGATTCACCGGTGTACGTCATCTCGGTGGCGGCCCAGCTGTCCGGACTCCATCCGCAGACCCTGCGGCAGTACGACCGCCTGGGCCTGGTCTCGCCGGACCGCACGGCGGGCCGTGGCCGGCGCTATTCGGCCCGCGACATCGAACTGCTCCGCCAGGTGCAGCAGTTGTCGCAGGACGAGGGCATCAATCTGGCGGGCATCAAGCGCATCATCGAGCTGGAGAACCAGGTCGCGGCCCTCCAGTCCCGCGTCGCCGAGCTCGCCTCGGCGGTCGAGGGCGCGGCGGCGGCGATGCAGCAGCGCGAGGCCCAGGTCCACGCCTCCTACCGCCGCGACCTGGTCCCGTACCAGCAGGCGCAGCAGACCAGCGCGTTGGTGGTGTGGCGGCCGAAGCGGCCCACGGATTAGGGCAGTTCACCTCCTGACAGGGGCCGGGGATCGATGGATCCTCGGCCCTTGTTCGTGTGCCGGCGGCCGTTCGTGCGCGGCGATGAACTACGCCGAGCGGGCTCGTCGGACGCGATGAGGTGCGGCCGGCGCTTGCTGCCCTACCTTCCGGACCATCACCCGACGGACGTCTCGGGGTGTCTCATCCGCAGGCGCGAATCGTGCGAGCCGCGCGTTCGCACGATCGCGCGATCGATCGAGCACCGAGGAGGAGCACGTATGGGCAGCAGAATCCGCCGGTTACTGGCGGGAGGTGTCGGGGTCGGTGTGCTGGCATCCCTGACGCTGACCTCGTCCGCCATGGCCGAACGCGTCACCGGGCCGACGGCCGGGGAGGGCGGGGCCGTTCAGGACAAGGCCTTTCACGACAGGGCGGCCGTTGAAGTCGAAGCGCCGGTGCCCGAGCTCGACTGGACTGCCTGCGGCACGGAGCAGTGTGCCGAGGCCGAGGTGCCGATCGACTACGACGAGCCGGACGGCAGCACCATCACGCTCGCGATGAGGAAACTTCCCGCCACGGACCCCTCCGGCCGCATCGGAACGCTGTTCGTGAACCTCGGCGGCCCCGGCGAGACGGTCACCGACTTCTCGATGATCGTGTCGGCGCTCGGGCCCGCCGTCGTCGCGAAGTTCGATCTCGTCGGTGTCGACCCACGCGGGGCCGGAGGTTCGGCACCGGTCGGCTGCGCCCCCGCGCCGGGGCAGGAGCCCGTCGCCAAGCCGGTCGCGATGCCTCCCGAGTCACCCGAGGAGACCGAGGCGCAGCTCGCCTACGACGACTACCTGCGGACCAGCTGCGAGCAGACGGCCGGCCCGATCCTCGACCACATGTCCATCGCCGACGTCGCACGTGACATGGACCTGATCCGGCAAGCGGTCGGCGACGACCGGCTCTCCTACTTCGGCCTGTCGTACGGCACTCTGCTCGGCCAGACCTACGCGGCGCTCTTCCCCGACCGGGTACGTGCCATGGTCCTGGACGGCGTACTCGACCCGGTGGCGGCCACGACTGGTCATGAGGGTGACCAGCGGCCGGTCGGGGCCCGTCGTGGCGGCCCGGAGGCGACGGACGAAGCACTCGCCTCGGCCCTCGAGCGGTGCGACAAGGCCGGCACGCCCCGATGCCCGCTCGCCGGGGACGCCCTGCAGCGGTGGCAGCGGGTGCACGATTCACTGGCCGATGAGCCTCTGGACCTGGGGCAGTTCGTCCTCGACGGCCGGCAGTTCCGTGGTCTGTTCACATTGGGAGCCTTCCAGTACGACCACCTGGGCGGAGCCCCGCTGCCGGCCGTCGAGTTGCTCGCCCACGCGACCCGGGTCGCGGAGGTACTCCGCTTCGGCATCGGCGACGGTGACACGACGCTGGAGCCGCCGGGCGAACCCGCGATCGACCTCACCGCGTCGAGCTCCGTCCTGCGGGAGCGGCTGGCCGGACTGCTCGGCCGGATCGTCTCGGCCACGCCGTCGGCGGAGCCGGACGCCGAGGACGTATCTGCCGGTGCGGCACGGCAGTTGGGGGCACTCTGTACCGACAGCCGCAACCCGGACGACCCCGCCGACTGGGTCCGCGCCGCCGAGGAGTCCGCCCAACAGTCCCCGCTCTTCGGGCCGTTGATGGTCTGGGCGTACTCCCCCTGCGCGGGCTGGCCCGGTTCGCCCGAGGACGCCTACCACGGCCCGTTCGACACGGCACTGGACACCCCACCACTGCTCATCGCCAACACGCACGACGGCGCCACCCCCGTCGCGGGCGCCCACGCCGCCCAGGACCTGCTCCCCGGCTCCCGGCTCATCACGCTCGACAGCTGGGGCCATACGGCGGCGGGCAAGAGCACCTGCGTCACCG
Organism: Streptomyces triticagri; assembly: GCF_003429565.1. Classification (GTDB taxonomy): domain Bacteria; phylum Actinomycetota; class Actinomycetes; order Streptomycetales; family Streptomycetaceae; genus Streptomyces; species Streptomyces triticagri. The sequence continues at coordinate 18,663 of NZ_QUAK01000233.1, read as the reverse complement.
CCCTCATCGAGCCCTACCTCCTCACCCGCTCCCTCCCCGACAGCGACAAGCCCTGCGATCCCGACCACGAACTGTTCGGCCCCGAGTCGTGACCACACCGGCACCCACCGCATGAACCCCCATCCGGGGCCGAGGGCCAGGCGCCCTCGGCCCCGCCCCTGCTGTGTGAATTCCCCCCGATCGGGGGGTGTGAGACCCGACAGCACCGCGCTTGAATTCGATGGTTCCAACGCGACACCCATTTCGCGGCGGACCTCGGGCACTCGGCAATTCAGCCGACCGTCCTCGAATCGGACCGAGACAGGGGAACAACACTCATGGGTATGGGAATACGAAGAGCGGCTATAGGCATGCTCGCCTTCGCGGCGGTCGCGGGATCGTCACCGGCATTCGCGGAGTGGAGCAAGACAGAGCACGGTGCCAAGGCGTGGACCGAGGCCAATTATCGCATCATGAACGTCCGGGACATCGAGGCGGACGGAAATCCGGTGAAGGCGGAATACCACCGGAATGCGCACCCGTCGACCAAGCTGACTCTCTGGAACAAGGGGGGAGTGGACGGTCCGCCTGACAATGACGGGAACCCGGGAACCGTGGAAAGCGGTAAGCACAGCAGGATCTTCAAGGCGCAGGTCTGCGAGGAGCGGGACAAGTTGCCTGATTTCTGCAGCGGTTGGTATTCGTTCTGACGCGGAACGTGACGGCTTGACGAGCTGATCAGTGCAAGCCGCAGCTGGGAGTGCGGGGGCGGCCTCCCTTATAGGCCGCCCCCGACATCGCTGAGGATAGGGCGGCTCCGTCGCTCGGTGAATCGGTTACGTCAGGCTCGGGTGATCGAGCGTGGCCCGAATGCCCCCACATGAAGGACAAAGGCCCAGGATATGGATGAAGTGGTTGGCCCGCCCGTTCTTGAATTGGATGGGGTCAGTTGCCGGGTGCCGGGAAGGGATCTGTTTGCCGGGGCGGAACTGAGTCTGGGTGCCGGGGAGTCGGTGGCGGTCACCGGTGCGAGTGGCAGCGGGAAGAGCACGCTGCTCATGTGCGTGCTCGGGATGGCCGAGCCCGCGGCCGGCACGGTGCGGGTCGCGGGGGCGGACCTGTACGGGATGCCGGAGCGGCGGCGCGTGCGGCATCGTCGGGATCACGTGGGCATGGTCTTCCAATTCGGCGAGCTGCTACCGGAGTTGACGCCGGTGGAGAATGTCGCGCTGGCCGGACTGCTCGGCGGACAGGGACGCGCGGATGCGTACGGCGAGGCGAAGTCGCTCCTCGACGAACTGGGTGTCCCGACGGGTTCCTCGCCAGCGACCGACACCCTCTCTGGAGGAGAACGCCAGCGCACCGCGGTCGCCCGTGCGCTCATCAACAAGCCGTCTCTGCTGCTCGCCGACGAACCCACCGGATCACTCGACCAGGAGCATCGGGACTCCGTGGCGGAGCTGTTGTTCTCCTTGCCGCGCAGCCGTGACTGCGCGCTGTTGCTCGTCACCCACGATCCGGCGGTGGCGCGCCGGGCGGACCGACAAGTGGCCATAGCCGAGGGGACATTGCTTCCAGTGGCAGCGTCGAAGGACCGGGCATGAAGGGTCTCCTCCAGCATCTTCTGCGGATCGGCGTGACCTCCGCCCGGCGAGGTGAGGCAGGCAGGATCAGGTTCTGGTCGCTCGCCCTTGCGACGGCGCTTCTGGGTCTGGCGGCCACCGGTCTCGTACTCGCCCAGGCATCGTTCGACGGCCGTGTGGAGCGCAGTGCGGAGCGGTCGCCGCGGCTGGTCGCCGCGCATCCCGGTGAGAAGGCCGGTGCGCTGGTGAAATGGTCGATCGCATCGCACGAGGGAATGCCGTACGACATCACCCATGTCGAGCCGCTGGACGAGGAGTTGGCGCCGCCTCCGGGACTGCCTCGCTGGCCCGAGCCCGGAGAGGCCTTCGTGTCGCCGGCGTTGCTCGAAGCCGCCGGACGGGACGGAGTCGGACGCGAGTACGGATACTTCGCGGGGGTCATCGGCGACGAGGGGTTGGAATCGCCTTCGGAGTACTTCGTGTACGCCCGCCCGAGCACGCAGATGCTGGACCGCTCGGAGATGATGAAGATCTCCGGATTCGGTGAGCCGGGCACGGCCGGAATCGCCGGCGAGCATGCTCACTTCTTCGGTTCGGGCGAGTTCTATTCGGTGTACGCCGGGCTCTTCGTACTGCCTGCGGTGGTTCTTCTTGTTGTCGCGGCGCGGACGGGGGCGGTTTCAAGGGACCGCCGGACCGCCCTGCTCACGGCCCTCGGAGCGGGTGCGGTCGCGCGCTGTTGCTTCACGGTCGGGGAGGCCGCCGTCCCGGTACTCATCGGTGTCGGGGTGAGCGCACTGGCGGCGTCCCCGGTCCTGATGGGCGACTTCGCGCTGCCTGGTGTCAGCTCGACGGTGTCCGCCGTCGATGCGCGGGAGTCGTTGTCCCTGCTGGTGCTGGTTCATGTCGTTCTGCTATTGGGCACAGTTGTCGCCGTTGTGCTGCTGCAGCCGAAGGCGCGGGCCGCGCGATCGACGCGACCGACAACTGTGCGGGCGCGGAGGCGGACCTGGCCTCTGTGGGTCTTCTTGCCGGCGCTGCTCTTCACGGCGCGTATCGCCGACTTGGCGCCGCCCGAGCTGACCGTGCCGCTCTACGCGGCCGGATGCCTGGTGACGCTGGCGGCACTGCCCGCGATCGTCGGCATGGCGGTGGGCGCGCTCGGTCCGCTGCTTGCGCGCATCGGGAGGCGTCTCGGCAACCCTGGGCTACTCGTGTCGGGCCGTCGGATGGCGGCCGGTCCGCGGGCCGTCACCCGTCTCATCGCTGCACTCGTGATCGCGATCGCCCTCGCCGTACAGGCGCAGGTCTGGGCTGGTGCGATGACGGAGGCCGGGCAGGCCGCCAAGGATTCGCGGGACAGGGTGGGTACGAGTGTCCTCAGAATTCAGCCATATGCGTCGAAGGAACGGCTTCGCGCCTTCGAGGAGGCGCTCCCGTCGGGGGTGCATGCGCTGGCGGCCGCGGTGTCGGCCAAGGACGGCGCACGGGTCGCGGTCGCCGGCCGGTGTCCCGCGCTCCGGGAGGTCGGGCTCTCCTGTGGGACCCGAGAGGCGCCCGCGTCCCGGGTCTCCGCCGACCGCCGCCTCCGCGAAGCGTTCGGGTACAGCGGGAAGTTGGCTGTCACGGCCGAGAGGGGCGGCCTTGGGAGGCTGCCGGAGGAGTCCGGGAATCTGCGGAGCCTTCTCGTGGTCGGTACCGACGGCGCGCAGTTGTCGATGACGGAGGTCAGCCGCATCGCACATCGTGAGCTCGACATGGCCGCCACGGTCCAACAGGTCAACAACTACGGCAGCGTGGGCAGGCTCGACATCGCGGTCGACTGGCTGCGTCTGATGTCCCTGCTCGGTGTGGGGGTGATTGCGCTTGCGGCCGGTACGGGTGCGCTGGCGGAGTTCCTGCGGTTCGGGCGCGATCTGGCGCCGGTGACCGTGCTGTCGGCCGGGCAGGGGGTCTTCCGTGCGGCGGCGGTCTGGTCGTTGCTGCTGCCTGCCGTACTCGCTTCGTTCGCCGGGGTGTTGGTGTCCTGGTGGCTCTCCGCCTCGGTGCGGAGTGTCGCGGAGACTGATCCGTGGAGCATGGCGCCGACGACGGTGGGCGCACTCGTCTGCTCGGGCGGGCTGGCTGTCTGGGGCATGGTCACGGCGGTGCGGGAGGCGGAGCGGTGGCGGCCTTCCGGGGCGTAGGAGTTGTCCCCGGCCGTCAACGCCCCTCCGTCTCCCGGTACTTCACTTGCCCGGAGCCTCAGCTGCCGGTAGGTGCTGCTGCCATTCGACGCGGGCGGCCTGGATGCGGTTGGTGACGTCCAGCTTTGCGTAGATGGCCTGGACGTGGTCCTTCACGGTGTGCGGGCTGAGCCGGAGTGCTGTGCCTATCTCCGGTGTGGACGCGCCAGTGCTCAGCATGGCGAGTACGTCCCGTTCCCGCGAGGTCAGTTGCTGCAGGCGGTGGTGGGCGCGGGCGGACTCCTCGTGGTACGAGGACGAGAGGCTGCACCAGCGGAGCAAGGTTTCGGTGGCCGTAGGCGCGAGCGCGAGTCCGCCCGCGGCGGCGGCGTGTACGGCCCACGGCAGATGGGACTCCACGGAGGCGGTGCCGACGATTCCGCGTGCGCCGTGCAGCAGGAGCCGGGACACGTCGTCCTCGGTGCAGGGCTCGTTGAGAACGAGGAGTGTCGGGACCGGGGTGGCCTGGGCGGCGGCACGGAGTTCGCGCAGGGCGAGGTGGGCGTCGCGGTGCAGAGTGACCAGGAGGTGCGGTGAGCCCGTCCTGGGCAGGCTTCGGCGGTGCGACAGCGGGGCCGTGAAGGCCACGCGTACGCCTGCGGCCGACTCGGCGGTCCGCTGTATGCGCTCGCGGGTGTCGCCGTCCTCGCCCAGGACGCCAACGATCATTGACATCGGTGTTCCCCCTGCGGTCCTGCGCTTTCGGCGCATTCCGGCTCGGCCCGATGCTCGAGGTCAGAGAGCACGGAGGCCTGACAGTCACCAAGTATGTGCACGGAGTTAGGGGTGAAACCATCCTCATGTTGCTGGTGACGGCGTTGTGGATGGTGGGCCAAGTCGTGTTGATCGTGATGTGTTCTGCTATAGGGCGATATGCCGTGGCGTCACCTTCCTGGTGTGGCAGAACATGACGCTGGTGGGGTGTCGCCGGCGGGGGCATCGTGGAGGTGCGGATGCCGGCGGGGGACCGAGGGGGGCTCGGGCGTGGGTGACGGACGGGCGACGGCGCGGGTTCGGGCGCGGCGGGACGAGGGCGGGCTGCTGGTGGACCTGCTGGCCCGCGGCTGGGGTGATGAACGGATCGCCAGGGAGCTTGCGTTGAGCAAGCGGACGGTGCAGCGGCGGGTGCAGTTTCTGATGGAGGACCGTGGCTGCTGCAGCCGCTTCGCGCTGGGGTACGTGCTCGGGGCGGAGGTCGCGTCCGCGCGGCGGGGCGCGGGCGGCGGCGACTGAGTCGAGCCGTACGGCCGGGCTGCTTCGGCGCGGCGCCGAGCGCGGGCGGACCCGGGGGAAAGTCCGCAGGTCGTGCCGAAGCAGCCCGTAGTTCCACGAAAGCAGATGAGCCGGTGACTCCGCAGCGTCCATGGCCTCGTTGGCGACTTGCCGCCATCCTGGCGTCCTAGTGCCCGGTCGGTACGCGTTGTGAATAATGCGATCTGTCGTGGCTTCGGGGGATGGCCTCGCGTGCACTCCGCCGAGTCATCGTGGGGACGGCCGAGAGGGGTGGGGAATGCATCCGCATGGGGTGGAGGATCTGTGTGAGGCGGGGGAGCGGGTTTATGCGCGGGCGCTGCGGCAGGGTGGGATCGGCAGGGCCGAGGCGGAGGAGGCGGGGTGCCTGATCGAGCTGGAGCTGCTCCGGTTGGACCCCGCGAACCTGGAACGGCTCTTGCCGTCCAGGCCGGGCGAGGTGCTCGCCGGCCTGTTGGGTGACATCCGTGCACAGGTCGGCGCGACGGAGAAGCGGATGGCGGTTGCTGCTGCGGCGGCTGAGCGGTTCGCGGGACTGGAGATCGGGGAAGCGCCCGCTGCCGGTGGGATCCGCATCATCGAGGGCAAGGAGCGAATCCAAGAGGCAATCAACGAGGAGTGCTCACGCTGCACCGTGGAACACGTGGGAATCCAGCCGGGTGGGATTCGTCCTGAGTCGAGCCTCGTTCAGGCTCTGCGTCTGGTGACGGAGCTGGGGCAGCGTGGTGTGCGGGTGCGAAGCCTGTACAACCATGTCGCTCGTCACGGCATGGGGCTGCATGCCTACATCGAGCAGGCGGGCGGTATTCCGGAGGTTCGTACGCTCGATGAGATTCCCGAGCGACTGGTGATGTTCGACCGCACCGTGGCGTACATCCCCGTCGTCCCTGATCGTTCGCTGGCCTTGGAGGTGCGGATCCCCGCCGTCGTGGAGTACCTGCACGACACGTTCGAATGCCTGTGGCGCATGGCGGTTCCCTATGGGAAGCCGGTGCCGAGCCGGAGTGAGATCGACGGAATCACGCATCGGGAGCGCGTGATCGCTGCCCTCTTGGCGGAAGGTCTGACCGACTCGGATGTGGCGGAGCGCCTGGGCATCAACGTGAGGACGTGCCGGGGCCACATCGCCAAGCTGGCTGATGTGCTGGGGAGTTCCAGTCGTGCGCAGCTCGGTGTGCGTATCGCACAGACAGGCCTTGACGTACCGGCACGAAGGGCTATTTCTGCTCCAGAATCCCCGACTGGGCGATGAGGTAGCCGAGTTGGGCTCGGCTGCCGCTCCCGAGGGCTGCCGCCAGCTTCGCTATGTGCGCGCGGCAGGTACGGACGTTCATGCCGAGTCGGCGGGCGATGGCCTCGTCGACGTGCCCCTCGATGAGGAGTCGGGCGATCGAGATCTGTACGCCGGAGATGCCGTCCGGCTTGACCGTGTAAGGAATCTCCTCGTCCAGCCGCACACCGTGCAGCCAGAACTGCTCGAACACGCCGACCAGATAGGTGACCAGGCCGGGGTGGCGCAGCTCCAGGGCGACTTGACGATCTCGGCGTGCGGGGACGAACGCGACCTTGCGATCCACGATGATGAGACGGTCGATGATCTCTTCCAGGGTGCGGACTTGGACACGGTCGACGCCGACGTGGTCCAGATACGCAAGGATCGCCGGCTGGTGGCGGGCGGTGTGCTGATAGAGGGTGCGCATCCGGACGTTGCGGTTCAGCAGGGGGTCCACGCGTCTCATGGCCTCGCCGAACACGTAAGCCGGCCGACCGCTACCCGGTTGGACGGTCAGGAGTTCTTCGGAGCATTCAGCTATGACGCGGTCCAGAGTGGCGTTGATCCTGCCCAGGCCCTCAAGCACAGTGATCGCATGGGTGGTCGCCGGATCCTGGGCGTCGATCGCCAAGAATGGCTCGAAGGCATCCGCGAGTTCGACGGTGAGCCGTCTACGGTCCTGAATCTCACGCTCGATCGGGTGCAACATCTGCGCCAGCGCCGTGGATGGCGGAACCGGTCTCAGCCAGTGGGCGTCGTCCGGATCGGGATGCAGCAGCTCCAAGTCGAGCAGGCAAGGGGCGCTGTCCGCCTCTGACCGGGCTATTCGTCCCGCGCGCAGGGCTGATGCGTACAACTCGGAGCCTGCTGGGCAGAGTTCGGTGGCAGCATGAGGATGAGAAGGCTTGTCCCGATTTACTCTCATTTGAACACCCCCAGGCTCCTGCATTTCAGGAACATGATGCATCGGTTTGGTGGTGGAAGGGCGCAGAGTCGGCCATCGTTTTTGATGCGGGGGAAAGACGATCCGCCTTCAAGTGAGGTTGCTCGGTGATGACCAAGAAGCTCATACGCACAGTGGTTGCCGGGGCTCTCGCTGTCGCGGCAGCGGGATTCCTCGGGTCAGCTACCGATCCTGGCTGGCACGCGCCGCCCAACACGGCGGCTGCCGAGGCGGACCCGGGCTGGCACGTCGCACCGCAGGCGACGATCGCCGCACCCGATCCCGGTTGGTCGTAGGTGAGCGCATGAGTATCCCCGAAGACCCCAGCTTTCGGCGGGAGATGGCCTCCGCCTATCGGTCCGGGTGGCACTTCATCGATCTCGTGACGGCAATCCCCCACCGTGGCGATTCGTTGATGGTCACCCTGTTCGGTGAGCCCGTGGTCGTCGCGCGCGACGAGGACGGTGACGATGTCCGGGCCTTTCGCTGCCTGCGCCGCCCCCGGGGCGCACCGCAGCCCGTACGGTGCGCCGTGCGGTACGGAATGATCTTTGTGAACCTTGATCAGCGCGACCATCACCTGGTCGAGTCTGAACCGATTCCCGCCACCCCCCGCAGTGCTTGAGGCGATTCCCCCGTCGTATCAGTCGCCCAGGCACTTCCCCCGACAGCGGCGCCATCGTGGACCTGAACACGATGGCGCCGCTGTGCGTCGTACGCCGGGCAGACGCCGTCTAGCGATCAGACCCGCCCCAGGGCCCGGGTGAGGGCTATCTCCAGGACCACCCGTTCCGGGTTCACCCGCGGCCCGCGTCCGTAGCGCTCGGCGTAGCGGGCCTCCGCGTCCGCGATGCGGTCCGGTTCGGTGCGGACCGTGGCGCGGCCCTCGAGGGTCGCCCAGTGCCGGCCCGCGACCTGGCAGACCGCGACGGGGGCGCCGGCCTCTCCCGCGGCGAGCACGTTCCTCGCCTTGCGGCTCGATCCGCTGGTGATGACGCGGGCCAGGCCCGCCTCGGGGTCGTAGGTGACGCCCACGGGGGCCACGTGCGGAGTGCCGTCCGGGCGGAGTGTGGTCAGGGTGCAGACGTGCTTCTCGCGCCAGAAGCTGAGGTAGGGCGCGGACGGATTCCGCGGGTCTTCGGCGGACGAGTTCCGCGGGTCTGTGGCCATGTCCCGGAACCTATCGCCCGGGTACCCGTCCGCCTCGGGGCACCCACCACTCCGCTCCCGTATCCCTTGTCGGACGCCCGTCCCCGCACGGGCCCCGCACGGTGCGCAGGCCGGGCCCCGCAAGGCTCGACCCGCACACTTGAGTGGAGTAGACTCAACTTTGTACACGTTGACAGAGTCAGGGCTCGCGGGACATCCGTGGGCCGCCCGAGACCGACGCCGACCGCCCTGCCCAGGGCCGCAAGGAGGAGTACGCACACGTGGACGCCGAGCTCACCAACCGCAGCCGCGACGCGATCAACGCGGCCACCAGCCGGGCCGTGTCCGCCGGACACCCGGACCTGACGCCCGCGCACCTGCTCCTCGCCCTCCTCGAGGGCGAGGAGAACGAGAACATCACCGACCTGCTCGCCGCGGTCGAGGCGGACCAGGCCGCCGTACGCACCGGCGCGGAGCGGGTACTCGCCGCGCTGCCCAGCGTCACCGGCTCCACGGTCGCGCCCCCGCAGCCCAACCGCGAACTGCTCGCCGTGATCAGCGACGCGGCCACCCGCGCCAAGGAGCTCGGCGACGAGTACCTGTCCACCGAGCACCTGCTCATCGGCATCGCCGCGAAGGGTGGTCAGAGCGGCGACGTACTCTCCAAGCAGGGTGCGAGCGCCGCGAAGCTGCTCGACGCCTTCGAGACGACAAGGGGAGGCCGACGGGTGACCACACCCGACCCGGAGGGCCAGTACAAGGCCCTCGAGAAGTTCGGTACGGACTTCACCGCCGCCGCCCGCGAGGGGAAGCTGGACCCGGTCATCGGACGGGACCAGGAGATCCGCCGCGTGGTGCAGGTGCTGTCGCGCCGTACGAAGAACAACCCGGTGCTGATCGGCGAGCCCGGCGTCGGCAAGACCGCCGTCGTCGAGGGCCTCGCCCAGCGCATCGTGAAGGGCGACGTGCCCGAATCGCTGCGCGACAAGCGGCTCGTGTCGCTCGACCTCGGGGCGATGGTCGCGGGCGCGAAGTACCGCGGCGAGTTCGAGGAGCGTCTGAAGACCGTCCTCTCCGAGATCAAGGAGAGCGACGGGCAGATCATCACGTTCATCGACGAGCTGCACACGGTCGTCGGCGCGGGCGCCGGCGGCGACTCCGCGATGGACGCGGGGAACATGCTGAAGCCCATGCTGGCCCGCGGCGAACTGCGCATGGTCGGCGCCACGACCCTGGACGAGTACCGCGAGCGCATCGAGAAGGACCCGGCCCTCGAGCGCCGCTTCCAGCAGGTCCTGGTCGCCGAGCCGACCGTCGAGGACTCGATCGCGATCCTGCGCGGACTCAAGGGGCGGTACGAGGCGCACCACAAGGTGCAGATCGCGGACTCCGCCCTGGTCGCGGCCGCCACCCTCTCCGACCGGTACATCACCTCGCGCTTCCTGCCCGACAAGGCCATCGACCTGGTCGACGAGGCCGCGTCCCGGCTGCGCATGGAGATCGACTCCTCGCCCGTCGAGATCGACGAACTGCAGCGCTCCGTCGACCGGTTGCGGATGGAGGAGCTGGCGCTCGGCAAGGAGACCGATCCGGCCAGCAAGCAGCGCCTCGAGAAGCTGCGGCGCGATCTCGCGGACCGCGAGGAGGAGCTGCGGGGCCTGACCGCCCGCTGGGACAAGGAGAAGACGTCCCTGAACAGGGTGGGTGAGCTCAAGGAGAAGCTCGACAGCCTGCGCGGGCAGGCCGAGCGCGCCCAGCGCGACGGCGACTTCGACACCGCCTCCAAGCTGCTCTACGGCGAGATCCCGGGCCTGGAGCGGGAGTTGGAGGAGGCGGCGGCCGCCGAGGAGGAGGTCGCCAAGGACACCATGGTCAAGGACGAGGTCGGTTCCGACGACATCGCCGAGGTCGTGGGTTCCTGGACCGGCATCCCGGCCGGCCGCCTCCTGGAGGGTGAGACGCAGAAGCTGCTGCGCATGGAGGAGGAGCTCGGCCGGCGGCTGATCGGCCAGAGCGAGGCCGTGCGGGCCGTCTCGGACGCGGTGCGCCGCACGCGCGCCGGCATCGCGGACCCGGACCGGCCGACGGGGTCCTTCCTGTTCCTCGGTCCGACCGGCGTCGGGAAGACCGAACTGGCCAAGGCGCTCGCGGACTTCCTCTTCGACGACGAGCGGGCGATGGTCCGTATCGACATGTCGGAGTACGGCGAGAAGCACAGCGTCGCCCGCCTGGTCGGAGCCCCGCCCGGATATGTGGGGTACGAGGAGGGCGGCCAGCTCACCGAGGCGGTGCGCCGGCGTCCGTACTCGGTGGTGCTGCTCGACGAGGTGGAGAAGGCGCACCCGGAGGTCTTCGACATCCTGCTGCAGGTGCTCGACGACGGCCGGCTCACCGACGGCCAGGGCCGGACGGTCGACTTCCGCAACACCATCCTGATCCTGACGTCCAACCTGGGCAGCCAGTACCTGGTCGAGCAGGACACCTCGCCGGAGCAGAAGAAGCAGCAGGTGCTGCAGACCGTACGGGCCTCGTTCAAGCCGGAGTTCCTCAACCGGCTCGACGACCTGGTGGTCTTCTCGGCCCTCGACAAGGACGAGCTGAGCCGGATCGCGGGCCTGCAGATCGACCGGCTGGCCAGGCGCCTCGCCGAGCGGCAGCTCACCCTCGAGGTCTCGCCGGCCGCCCTGGCCTGGCTCGCCGACGAGGGCAACGACCCGGCGTACGGTGCGCGGCCGCTGCGGCGACTGGTGCAGACGGCGATCGGCGACAGCCTCGCGCGCGAGATCCTCTCCGGCGAGATCACGGACGGCGACACGGTCCGGGTGGACGTCGCGGGCGAGGGACTCCTCGTCGGCCGCGCCACCGCGCCGGATGCGCCGGATCCGCTGCAGAAGGTACCGGAGTCGGCCTGAGGGGTACCCGGCGCACAGTCCCGGCCATCCAGGCCGTCGCGGCCGGGACTGTCGCCCGGCGACTGGACGGGCGCCCGGTCATCGCGACTAGGGTCGAAGCAGCAGATTGCATACGTCCGAAGACCCGAGCACCTCAGCGCAATACTCAGGAGTACCAGGAATGACTATCGACCCGTCCTCGATTCCGAACTTCGGGGGCCAGCAGCCCGAGCCGCAGCAGGGCGGCGACGCACCGGCGGGCCCGATCGTGCCCGACCAGGACCTGGTCAAGCAGCTCCTGGACCAGATGGAGCTCAAGCACGTCGTCGACGACGAGGGCGACCTCGCGGCGCCGTGGGAGAACTTCCGTACGTACTTCATGTTCCGTGGCGAGGGCGACCAGCAGGTCTTCTCGGTCCGTACGTTCTACGACCGGCCGCACGCCATCGAGTCCAAGCCGCAGATCCTCGACGCGATCGACGACTGGAACCGCCGCACCCTGTGGCCCAAGGTCTACAGCCACACCCACGAGGAGGAGGGCGGCCCGACGACCGTCCGCGTGATCGGTGAGGCGCAGATGCTCATCGGCACCGGCGTCAGCCTCGAGCACTTCGTGTCCTCGACGGTCAGCTGGGTGCGCGCGGCGATCGAGTTCGACCGCTGGCTGGTCGAGCACCTCGGCCTCGTCGAGGAGGTCGACTCGGCGGAGAAGCCGGGCGACGAGGACGCGGGCTGACCCTGCCGCACGGCCCCGAACGGAGCCCGGCACCACCGACCACCCCACGGGTGGCGGGACGGTGCCGGGCTCTTGTCGTGCGGCGACGCGGACTCTGTGCCGAGTACCAGGAAGCGGCTTGCTCTCAGATTACGTTCTGAGTAACCTCTGATTCATGGTAGCCGCGCATCTGGAAGTCGAGACCGAGTCCGTTTCGTTCACCGACCTCTCGCGCAACCCCAAAGGGGTCGCGGCGAGAGCTGCTGCTCTGGGGCGTCTCCGTGTCACGCATCGGGATGCGCCCGACATGGTGCTGACGACGGCCGCGCGCGCGGAGCACGCCGAGGAGAATCTGACCACCGCCTCGCGGCTCTTTCTCGCGCTGATGAAGCAGGACGAGGGGGCCAATTCGCTGCTGCTCGCGCTGCCCGAGGTGTTCCCCTGGGTGCGGCATCTCGGTGCGGAGGAGGTCCGGGCCTTCACCGTCGAGTTGCTCGAAGCGCTGTCCGATGCGGCTGAACTGGATGCGGGCGAAGCCGTGCACCGGGTGATCGTGTCTTGGCGAGCCACGGCCCGTATCAACGCGGACCCCGACCAACTGACGGAGTCGCAGCGTCCGCTCGACGACGTCTCTCTCGGCCCGGTCGGGGTGCGGGGGTGAGCCCGAAGGCGCCAGGGGCTGCGAGGTCCTCCGCCGTGACCGGTCATGTGGACTCGCCCGCCGTATCCTGGCCACACACGGGAAGGAGCTGCCCATGAGCGTCGACGCGATCGTGCACACCGAATTCCCCGCGGGGTACACCGTCCTGTTCGGTGCCGACGGAAAGGTGATCATGACGCCTCAGAGTGAGGAGCACTCGAGCACGATCCGGTCTCTGCAGATCGATTCCGCCGCTGCCCTGGGCCGTCACGCGAAGGTCACTTCCGACGTGTACATCGACTTCCCGGCCGATGAAAACTCCGCTCCCGATCTCGCCATTCTTCGTGAGGACGCCCGCCGGGAGGGCAAGCGGTACAGCTTCGAGGACGTCCTGCTGATCTCAGAGGTCGTCTCCGCCTCGTCCGCGCGCAAGGACTACGACGACTGCACGGCCAAGTACGGGAGGTACGGCATTCCCGTCTACCTGATCGTGGACCCCTACGCCGGTGAGGTCGTACTGCACACCACTCCGACCGGCACCGGTTACATTTCGGCGCACACGCACAAGTACGGCACGGGAAAGCTGCCCATTGCGCTGGCCGACGGCCGCACTTTTACTCTCGATCTCGACGAACTCCCTCTCCCGGACGACGGCGACTGATTCCTGCTCCCGTCAGCCCAGGGCGGTGCCGAGGCGGGCCACCGCCTCCGTGAGGACGGATTCGCGTTTGCAGAAGGCGAAGCGGACGAAGGGGGCGCCGGCGTCCTGGTGGTCGTAGAAGACGGCGTTGGGGACGGCGACGACGCCGGCGCGCTCGGGCAGGTCGCGGCAGAAGGCGAAGCCGTCGCTCTCGCCGAGCGGCCGGATGTCGGTGGTGACGAAGTACGTGCCCTGGGTGCGGTGTACGCCGAAGCCCGCGTCGGCGAGCCCCGCGGCGAGCAGGTCGCGCTTGGCGCGCAGGTCCTCGCGCAGCTCGTGGAAGTACGAGTCGGGCAGCGCGAGCGCCTCGGCGACGGCGTACTGGAAGGGGCCCGCGGACACGAACGTCAGGAACTGCTTGGCGGAGCGGACCGCGCTGACCAGCTCGGGGGTCGCGGTGACCCAGCCGACCTTCCAGCCGGTGAAGGAGAAGGTCTTGCCCGCGGAGGAGATGGTGACGGTGCGCTCGCGCATGCCGGGGAACGAGGCGAGGGGCACGTGCTCGCCGTCGAAGACCAGGTGCTCGTAGACCTCGTCGGTGACCACCAACAGATCGCGCTCCACGGCCAGTTCGGCGATCGCGGCGAGTTCCTCGCGGGTCAGGACGGTGCCGGTCGGGTTGTGCGGTGTGTTGAGGAGCAGCAGCCGGGTGCGGTCGGTGACGGCGTCGCGCAGCTCGTCGAGGTCGAGCCGGAAGCGGGGGCCCTGCGGGTCGTCGGGGCCGGTGGACCGCAGCGTCACGGGGACGCGGGTGCCGCCGGCCAGGGCGATGCTCGCCGCGTACGAGTCGTAGTACGGCTCCAGGGCGATGACCTCGTCGCCGGGCTCCACGAGCGCGAGGAGCGATGCGGCGAGTGCCTCCGTCGCGCCGGCCGTGACCAGGACCTCGCGGTCGGGGTCGTAGGTCAGGCCGTACCGCTTGGCCTGGTGCTCGGCGATCGCCTCGCGCAGTTCGGGGACGCCGGGGCCCGGCGGGTACTGATTGCCGCGGCCGTCGCGCAGCGCCCGAACCGCCGCCTCGCGCACCGACTCGGGACCGTCGGTGTCGGGGAAGCCCTGGCCGAGGTTGATGGCGCCGGTGCGCACGGCGAGCGCCGACATCTCGGCGAAGATCGTCGTGCCGAACTCGGCGAGCCGGCGGTTCAGGAGCGGGCGGCGTTCGGTGGAGGTCATGGGCGCCATCCTGCGCCGAACCTCTGGAGTTCCTCAACTCTGCTTTGGGGCGGGGAGCGGCCGGGGATCTCCACTGGACAGCAGGAGGACATACGGCGGAATGGGGGAAGCCATGGAGTTCTTCGGAAGCGGTGCCGTGCTCGGCGTGGTGGCCGTACTGGTCGTGTTCGGGGTCGTCCGGGCGGTGATGGCCGGGCACGACCCGCGGCAGGTGGACCGCAACCGCCGTAACCGGCGCAGTGGTTGGGCCGGTGGAGCCGGCGGCGGGGGCGCGGGCGGCGGAGCCGGGTGCGGGGGCGGGTCCTCGTGCGGAGGTGGCGGGGGTTGTGGCGGCGGGGGCGGCTGTGGTGGCGGGGGAGGCTGAGTACGGCTCCGGGCGGCGGGCCGGGCAGGGTGGAGAACCGAATCTGCACCTGCGCCCGTCCTATACGGGGTAGGCGATGGCCCGATCCGTACGGGGTAGGCGGCCACGGACCGTGTAATCGTCCGGAGGAGGAAGTCATGGCAGGTGGCGGGATCTTCATCGCCGGCATCGTGATCATCGTGGTGGCCGTGGTGCTCGTCGGCGCCCTCGTGACCGGCGGCCGCTCGGGCTCGCAGTCGCGCCGCAGCCGGAACAGGGGCAGTGGCGGCTGGGGCAGCGGTGGCGGCTTCGGTGGCGGCGGCGCAGGCGGCGGCTCGTCCTGCGGCAGCAGTTCCTGACGTTTCTTCACGCACGCGGATCCAGGGGGAAGGCATGTTCAACGCGGCGACCGACACGAACGGCAATCCGGGGGCGCTCATCGTGACCCTCGTACTGATGGCGGCGATCGCGCTGGTCGCCTGGGCGGCCGTCCACAAGGACAAACGACGGCGCGCGGCGGCCGGCGGCGGTGACCGGTGGGCCCGCAACAGGAACAGCAGCTGGGCGGCCGGAGGCGCCGCCGGTGGGGGATACGTCGCCGGATCCGACGGCGGCTCCGGCGACTCGTCCTGCGGCGGCGGGTCCTCGTGCGGTGGCGGGTCCTCGTGCGGTGGCGGCTCCTCGTGCGGTGGAGGTGGCTGCGGAGGCGGTGGTGGGGGCGGCTGCGGCGGCGGTGGCTGAATCCCGCACCCCGGGCGCGCCGCGAACGGCCTTTGCCGGGGGCATGGTTGAAGGGTGGAGAACACCTGAACTGTGCAGCACCCTGGGGATGGAAACTCTGAGTAATTGGGTAAAAGCGCTGTGTCAACGGACCCGTTCATGATTCGCTCTATCCGTCAACGCAGCCCTCGGACGAATCGCGGGCGGACAGCCGGCGACCCCCTGGCCCCGGAGCTCGTTCCGGTCCCACCAGGTCGGACCGGCTCAACTTTCACTGCGTGATCCTTGCGGAGCCGACCCATGCTCACGACCCTCAGGACCTCTTACACCGATACGCGTGCGGACGATCTCGCGTGGGCGCTCGGCCGCGAGCCGCTGCCCGCGCTCGCCGTGCTCGATCTCCAACTGTCGGGAGCCGTCATCCAGTTGAGGCTCCTCGGCGCCTCCCATCAGGTCCTGCTCGACCAGGACCAGGGCATCTGCTCGGAGACGGTCGCCTGCATCCCCGGCAGCAGCACTCCGCTGCCGCTCGGGGTGGCCAAGCGGGTCGGGGAGAGCGAGTACGAGTTCGCGGCGCGCGTCGAGACCCTGTCGGCGGCCGCGTTCGCGGGTCGCGCCCAGGAGTTGATCGCGCTGGTCGCCGACCATCCCAACGGGATCGTGGGAGTCTTCCCCGGCAGTCCGTACGCGTTCACCGCGCTGCTCGCCCAGCGGATCGAGGGGCAGGTGCTCTGGCGCACCTGGCATGCGTACCCGCAGGAGGGCCAGCTCGTCTCGACCCGGACCCGGGTCGGCGTGCGCCAGCCCGCGCCGGCCTGACCGCGCGCGATGCCTCAGTTGCACTCCTGTGGGTGACCCTTTGTACAACAGGGGTGACGTAGCGTGCCGAGCGTGATCGAACCGCCGCGAGCCGAGCTCAAACCCCCTGCCCCCGCCCGGATCGGGGAGCCGGGGGCTGCCGTGGCGCTGCCCGTGAGTGCCCGCACGGGGCGGTTCCTGGTCCTGCTCGGCGTGTTCGTCTGCGCGGCCTGCGGCCTGGTGTACGAACTCGAACTGGTCGCACTCGCCTCGTACTTGATCGGGGACTCGGTCACCCAGGCGTCGATCGTGCTCTCCCTCATGGTGTTCGCCATGGGGGTCGGCTCGCTGCTCGCCAAGCGGCTGCGCGGACACGCCGCCGCCGGGTTCGGGGCGATCGAGGTGGCGCTCGCGCTGATCGGCGGGAGCAGTGCGCTCGCGCTGTACGCCGGGTTCGTCTGGGGCGGTCACACGAGGCTGCTCCTGATCGCGTTCTCGCTGGCAGTCGGGGTGCTGATCGGCGCCGAGGTGCCGCTCCTGATGACCCTGATCCAGCGGATCAGACGGCAGGACGCGGGCGGCGCGGTCGCCGACCTCTTCGCCGCGGACTATGTGGGCGGCCTGGTCGGCGGGCTCGCCTTCCCGTTCCTGATGCTGCCGCTGTTCGGGCAGTTGACCGGAGCCCTGGTGACCGGCGCGGTCAATGTGGTGGCGGGCAGCGGGCTGGTCCTCGGCCTCTTCGGGCGGGATCTGACCGGGCGGTCCCGGCGTCTGCTGCTCGTCGCCTCGCTCCTGGTCCTCGCCGTCCTCGCCTCCGCGGCCGTCCTGGTCGACGACTTCGAGCGCAGTGCGCGCAATGCCCTCTACGGGGACGAGGTGCGGATCGCCGTGCAGAGCGACGTGCAGGAGATCGTCCTCACCGGCAGCGCGGGCTCGCCGCTCAATCTGTATCTCGACGGCCGGCTCCGGGTCAGTGGCGAGGGCGAGTTCCGGTACCACGAGGCCCTGGTGCACCCGGCGATGAACGGCCCGCACGCGCGCGTGCTCGTCCTCGGCGGCGGTGACGGTCTTGCGGCCCGCGAGGTCCTGCGACACCCGGGCGTACGCCGTGTGGACGTCGTCGAACTCGACCGCGAGGTGATCGAACTGGCGCGTACGGACCCGGAGTTGGCGGCCCTCAACCGGCGGTCGCTGCACGATTCCCGGGTCCGTGTCACCCAGGCCGACGCCTTCGACTGGCTGCGCTCCGCCCGCGGCACGTACGACGTGGTCGTCTCCGATCTGCCGGATCCGGGCATCACGGCCAGCTCCAAGCTCTACTCGCAGGAATTCTTCGGGCTCGCGGCGAGACTCCTTGCCGACGGCGGTCGGCTCGCGGTGCATGCGGGGCCCACGGGCGACGACTGGCGGCGCGCGTTCTGGACCGTGGATGCGGGAGTGCGGGCGGCCGGGCTGCGCACCACGGCGTACTGCGCGTTCGGCCGGCCCGCCGGGTTCGGTGGCGGTCCCGACCGCTCGTCCGCCTCCGTGCGTACGCCCCGTGACTGGGGCTTCCTGCTCGCCGGGCGCACCCGGCCCGCCCTCGGCCTCGACCCGTCCGTACCACGGCGCGGACTGACCCGGTCGGCCCTGGACCAGGGCGCACGGCTGGCGGAACGCAGCCGGATCACCGGCCTCCCACCGTCGACCCTGACCCATCCGCGGTACGCGCAGCGGTGAGGGCGCGGCAGCGGGCGCCGCGGAGCCGAGGCCGGTGCGACGGAAACCGGTCTGAGGGGGTGCAGGCCGGGCGCCCGTGGGTAGGCTCGGCTGCCATGGAGCATGAGGTGTTCGTTCCGGTGTTGCCCGAGCCCGTCCGTGCGGCCCTGGGGGACGCGTCGCGCGTCGCGCGCAGTGTGCCCGGTCTGCAGCGTGAGGCACGTGAGGGGGCCGAGCCGGTCGCCGGCCGGCTCAAGGTCCGTATCGCGGGCCACAGCATCACGTACCGCGGGGCGCTGCGGGTCACGGAGCGCACGGGTGGCGCGGAGCCGGCCTTCTCCGTGGACGGCGAAGGCACCGAGGCGCGCGGCTCCGGTGGGGTCCGACTCTCCCTGACGATAAGGCTGTTGCCGGCCGACGGCGGTACGACGATGGCGTTCTCGGGCACCGCGAAGGCGCAGGGCCGGGCCGCGGAGTTCGAGCCCGCGGCCGTGGCCTCCGCGGCCCGCCGCCTGCTCGACCGCTTTGCGCGGCGGCTCGCGGAGGGGGTGGCGGACGGCAGCGGCGCCGGGGCCGAGACGG
>NZ_QUAK01000235.1 GCF_003429565.1 Streptomyces triticagri | reverse complement strand
CGCCGCACCGACGGTGCGGCGGCCCTCGCCGTGTGCACAGCCTCGTACGGCAGGATGTGCCCCATGACGAGCACGAGCCCGAGCAGCAGCACGAGCACGCAGCACTCGCCGCAGTCAGGGGA
This sequence comes from Streptomyces triticagri, assembly GCF_003429565.1. Taxonomy (GTDB): domain Bacteria; phylum Actinomycetota; class Actinomycetes; order Streptomycetales; family Streptomycetaceae; genus Streptomyces; species Streptomyces triticagri. The sequence continues at coordinate 47,048 of NZ_QUAK01000235.1, read as the reverse complement.
CAGGGAACGCCTTGTCCTTCCCACCCGACAGGACGAGGTGGCGGAGGCCGGCAGTGAGGTCTTCGGCGGTCCGGTCGGCCGGTGGGCCAAGCTCGGTGCCTCGTGGTGGACGCCGGTGCGCGTCGTCGTGCTCGTCGCCATCGGCATGTTCGCCCTGGGCATGGTCCAGAAGCTGCCCTGCTACGACGGCGCCTGGTTCTCCGGAGCGGGCGCCCAGTACACCCACGCGTGCTACTCCGACATCCCGCATCTCTTCGTCGGGAGAGGCTTCTCCGACGGCCTCGTGCCGTACTTCGACAAGCTGCCCGGCGATATGGAGTACCTCGAATACCCGGTGCTGACCGGGGTGTTCATGCAGGTGGCCGCGTGGATCACCGGCGTGCCCACGGACGGCGGCGACTCCCTCCAGTACCGCGAGCAGATCTACTGGATGGTCAACGCCGGGATGCTCCTGATCTGTGCCGTGGTCGTCGCGGTCTGCGTGGCGCGCACGCACCGGCGGCGTCCCTGGGACGGTCTCCTGGTCGCGCTCGCCCCCGCCGCCGCCCTGACCGCCACCATCAACTGGGACCTGCTCGCCATCGCGCTCACGGCGGCGGCCATGCTCATGTGGTCGCGCGGACGCGCGCTGGCCTTCGGGATCCTGCTCGGGCTCGCCACCGCCGCCAAGCTCTATCCGGCCCTGCTGCTCGGTCCGCTCCTTGTGCTGTGCTGGCGGGCCGGCAAATGGCGGGACTTCGTGGTGGCCGCCGCGGGGACGGCCGGCGCGTGGCTGGTCGTGAATGTGCCGGTGATGGTCAAGGCCCCGGAAGGCTGGGGGAAGTTCTACACCTTCAGCCAGGAGCGGGGCGTGGACTTCGGGTCCATCTGGCTCATCCTGCAGCAGCGTTCGGACAACCCGCTGAGCACGGAGGCGGTCAACACGCTCGCGACCGCGCTGATGCTCGTCGCCTGCCTCGGCATCGGCGCCCTCACACTGACCGCGCCGCGCCGCCCCCGCTTCGCACAGCTCGCGCTGCTCGTCGTCGCCGCCTTCATCCTGACCAACAAGGTCTATTCGCCGCAGTACGTCCTGTGGCTGGTGCCGCTCGCTGCGCTGGCCCGCCCGCGCTGGCGGGACTTCCTGATCTGGCAGGCCTGCGAGGTCATGTACTTCCTCGGGATCTGGATGTATCTCGCGTACACGACCAGCGGGGACAAGCACCACGGGCTGCCGCAGGAGGGCTATCACCTGGCCATCGCGGCCCATCTGATCGGCACGCTCTATCTGTGCGCCGTCGTCGTACGCGACATTCTGATGCCGGAGCGGGACGTCGTACGCCGGGACGGGTCCGACGATCCGTCCGGGGGCGTCCTCGACCGCGCCCGGGACGTCTTCGTGCTCGGGCATGCGGCCCGTCCGCCGCGGCATGCGTCGCCCGACGGTCCGGACGGTGCGTATGTGCACTGGGGATCCCGGGCGGCACGTGACGACACGAGCGGAACGCCACGTTCCGACGACTGACCCCTCGCGGGGCGTGACGGGGTCCGGCGTACGGTCAGTGGTCGACCAGGCGGTCGAACTGCGTGGTGGTGTGCCGCAGATGGGCCACCAGCTCGTCGCCCACCTTCGGCTCGGGGGCGTCGGAGGGGACGAAGAGGATCGACACCTGCATGTGCGGAGGCTCGGCGAACCAGCGCTGCTTGTCCGCCCAGACGAACGGCGCGAGATTGCGGTTCACCGTCGCGAGGCCGGCCCGTGCCACGCCCTTCGCCCGCGGCATCACGCCGTGCAGCGCCTTGGGCGCCTCCAGGCCGACGCCGTGCGAGGTGCCGCCGGCCACCACCACGAGGAAGCCGTCGGACGCGGCCTTCTGCTGCCGGTAGCCGAAGCGCTCACCCTTCGCCACGGGCGTGACGTCGAGCACGGAGCCGCGGTACTGCGTGGCGTCGTGGTCGCCGAGCCAGAGCCGGGTGCCGATCCGCACTCGGAACCTGGTCTGCGGGAACTGCTGCTGCAGCCTGGCGAGTTCGGACGCGGAGAGATGGCTGACGAACATGGTGTGCAGCGGCAGCCGGGCGGTCCGCAGCCGGTCCATCCAGCTGATGACCTCCTCGACGGCGTCCGAGCCGTCGGTGCGGTCGAGCGGCAGATGGATCCCGAAGCCCTCCAGGCGTACGTCCTCGATCGCGGCGTGCAGACTGCTCAGATCCCGCTCGCTGACGCCGTGCCGCTTCATCGAGCTCATCACCTCGATGACCACCCGCGCACCGACGAGACCGTGCACGCCCTCGACGGACGACACGGAGCGGATCACGCGGTCCGGCAGCGGCACCGGCTCCTCGCCGCGCCTGAAGGGCGTGAGGACCAGCAGATCGCCGCCGAACCAGTCCTTGATCCGAGCCGCTTCGTACGTCGTGCCGACGGCGAGCATGTCGGATCCGAGGCGGGCCGCCTCCTCGGAGAGCCGCTCGTGGCCGAAGCCGTAGCCGTTGCCCTTGCAGACGGGGACCAGCCCCGGGAACTGCTCGAGCACGTGCTTGTGGTGTGCTCGCCAGCGCGTGGTGTCGACATACAGCGTGAGCGCCATGGCCGGTCCCGGAACCTTTCTCGTGCCTGCGGTGTATCAGAGGTATGAAAGCGAATTGTGCTCGGTCTTACGGTTCTTGTGCTCGGTCCGACTCGTCAGCGCCGCGACATGTACATGTCGAGCGCCTTGTGCAGCAGCTTGTTGAGCGGGAAGTCCCACTCGCCGATGTACTCGACGGCTTCGCCACCGGTGCCGACCTTGAACTGGATCAGACCGAAGAGATGGTCCGTCTCGTCGAGCGAGTCGGAGATGCCGCGCAGGTCATAGACGCTGGCACCGAGCGCGTAGGCGTCGCGGAGCATCCGCCACTGCATGGCGTTGGACGGCCGGACCTCCCGCCCGATGTTGTCGGAGGCTCCGTACGAGTACCAGACGTGCCCGCCGACCACGAGCATCGTCGCCGCGGAGAGATTCACGCCGTTGTGCCGGGCGAAGTAGAGCCGCATGCGGTTCGGGTCCTCGGAGTTGAGGGCCTGCCACATCTGCTGGAAGTAACTGAGCGGCCGCGGGCGGAACTTGTCGCGGACGGCCGTGATCTCGTAGAGCCGCTGCCACTCGGCCAGATCCTCGTAGCCGCCCTGGACGACCTCGACGCCGGCCTTCTCGGCCTTCTTGATGTTGCGGCGCCAGAGCTGGTTGAAGCTCTTGAGTACGTCGTCGAGCGAGCGGTTGGCCAGCGGCACCTGGAAGACGTAGCGGGGCTGTACGTCACCGAAGCCGGCGCCGCCGTCCTCGCCCTGCTGCCACCCCATGCGCCGCAGCCGGTCCGAGACCTCGAAGGCGCGCGGCTCGATATGAGTGGCCTCGACGTCCCGCAGGCGCTTCACCTCCGGGTTCTGGATCCCGGACTTGATCGCCGGAGCGTCCCAGCGGCGGATCACGACCGGCGGTCCCATCTTCACGGAGAAGGCGCCCTGTTGCTTGAGGTGGGCGAGCATCGGCTGCAGCCACTCGTCCAGATTGGGGGCGTACCAGTTGATGACCGGGCCCTCGGGGAGGTAGGCGAGGTAGCGCTTGACCTTCGGCAGCTGGCGGTAGAGCACAAGGCCCGCACCCACCAGTTCGCCGGTGCGGTCGTCGAACCAGCCGAGGTTCTCCGAGCGCCATTCGCTCTTCACATCAGCCCACGCCGGGACCTGGCAGTGACTGGCCGACGGCAGGCTCTGGATATAGGCCAGATGCTGCTCACGGCTGATGGTCCTCAGGGTCAGGCTCATGCGGGGCGCTCCTCGGCTGGTGTGTCCCCATGGGGCAGGGGCTCCGGCTCTCGCGCCGAAGCCTACTGCGCCCGGGGATCGCCCCGGATGGCCGCATGCAAGGTCGCCCGGCGTGACCGTATTCCCGCACGCCGGGCGGACCCGGAGAGCTCAGCCGAGGACCCCGCCGAACAGGCCGCCGTGCGCCATCCCGAGGAAGAAGCCGATCGCCGACGCACCGAGGCCCAGGATCAGCCCGAAGCGCTCCCGGGTGGTCTCCGAGATGTACTGGCCGTACGCACCGGTCAGCATCCCGATCAGACCCGCCCAGGAACTGAGCAGATGCAGGCTGTGGAACATCGCGGAGACGAATGCGGTCAGACCCAGCACCAGCGTCACGGCGAGCAGCGCGTCCTGCAGCGGATGCGGCTTGCCGTCGGTGGCGAAGAGAGAGGTCGCGGTGTTCGGTCGCATTGCCTGTGCCATGAGGCACCTCCTGGCGGAGAACCGGCGCATCGTAGCGCCATGGACACCCGATGTGTACAGATTGCGTCCGCTCACCACCGGATTTCAACCGGAAGCCCGGGTGCAGGTACTGTTTACCGTCTGCACCGGTGTCTGCCCTGGTCCTTCCGGGCCGGGCCACAAGCACAGGTTCCCTGCGCGGGAGCCCAATGTCAGTGGCGGCCGATACCGTTGCGTACGCATCACGACCCTCCTGCCACGGAACGACCGTGGCCGCTGAGTCCAAAGGAGGTGGGTTCCACATGCGTCACTACGAGGTGATGGTCATCCTCGACCCCGATCTCGAGGAGCGCGCTGTCTCCCCGCTGATCGAGAACTTCCTCTCCGTCGTCCGCGAGGGCAACGGAAAGGTCGAGAAGGTCGACACCTGGGGCCGTCGTCGTCTCTCGTACGAGATCAAGAAGAAGCCCGAGGGCATCTACTCGGTCATCGACCTGCAGGCGGAGCCTGCAGTCGTCAAGGAGCTCGACCGCCAGATGAACCTGAACGAGTCGGTCCTCCGGACCAAGGTCCTCCGTCCCGAGACCCACTGAGCCTCCCAGCTCAGCGACTCGGGAATCGAGTAGCAGCAACCGCTAGAGCCAAGCCGCAAGCACACGCGAGAGGTCACCACCATGGCAGGCGAGACAGTCATCACCGTCGTCGGGAACCTGACCGATGACCCCGAGCTGCGGTTCACCCCTTCCGGCGCGGCCGTAGCCAACTTCACGATCGCCTCGACCCCGCGGACCTTCGACCGCCAGACCAATGAGTGGAAGGACGGCGACGCGCTGTTCCTCCGCGCATCGATCTGGCGCCAGGCCGCTGAGAACGTCGCTGAGACCCTCACACGCGGCACGCGTGTGGTCGCTCAGGGGCGGCTGAGGCAGCGTTCGTACGAAACCCAGCAGGGTGAGAAGCGGACGGTCGTGGAGCTCGAGGTCGACGAGATCGGCCCCTCGCTCAGGTACGCATCGGCCAAGGTCACCAAGACCAGCGGCCGTGGCGGCCAGGGCGGCGGTGGCGGTCAGGGCGGCCAGGGTGGCGGCTGGGGCGGCCCCGGCGGCGGTCAGCAGCAGGGCGGCGGGGCACCTGCCTCCGACCCCTGGGCGACCGGTGCGCCGGCCGGCGGCGGCCAGCAGGGCGGCGGCCAGGGTGGCGGCTGGGGCGGAAGCTCCGGTGGCGGCGGCTACTCGGACGAGCCCCCCTTCTAAGGGCGGGCAAGTACCCAAACTTCTTGATCACACAGGAGAAACACCATGGCGAAGCCGCCTGTGCGCAAGCCTAAGAAAAAGGTCTGCGCGTTCTGCAAGGACAAGGTCACGTACGTGGACTACAAGGACACGAACATGCTGCGGAAGTTCATTTCCGACCGCGGCAAGATCCGTGCCCGCCGCGTGACCGGCAACTGCACGCAGCACCAGCGTGACGTCGCCACGGCCGTCAAGAACAGCCGTGAGATGGCGCTGCTGCCCTACACGTCCACCGCGCGATAAGGGAAGGGTGACCGAAACATGAAGATCATCCTCACCCACGAGGTCTCCGGCCTCGGCGCCGCGGGCGACGTCGTCGACGTCAAGGACGGCTACGCTCGCAACTACCTGATCCCGCGTCGCTTTGCGATCCGCTGGACCAAGGGTGGCGAGAAGGACGTCGAGCAGATCCGTCGTGCTCGCAAGATCCACGAGATCCAGACGATCGAGCAGGCCAACTCGATCAAGGGCCAGATCGAGGCCGTCAAGGTTCGCCTGGCGACTCGTTCCGGTGACGCCGGTCGTCTCTTCGGTGCCGTGACCGCTGCCGATGTCGCTTCGGCGATCAAGGCTGCCGGTGGCCCCGAGGTCGACAAGCGTCGTATCGAGCTGGGCGCGCCGATCAAGTCGCTCGGCGCCCACGAGGCGTCCGTGCGTCTGCACCCCGAGGTGGCCGCCAAGGTCAACATCGAGGTTGTCGCCGCCTGAGCGCTGATTCGCGCACGGTCGTAGACCACCGGAGGGCCCGCACCTGTGAGGTGCGGGCCCTCCGCGTCTTTCGGGTGTCGCGCCGCGGCGGACTCCTCTTCCTGTGTCCGTGTCCCCGTGTCCGTGCTCCTGTGTCCGTGCTCCTGTTTCACGTGAAACAGGAGCACGGACACTCGTGCCTCAGCGGGTGGCGCCGGTGACGATCCAGCGGCCGGATCGGGTGCGCAGCCAGAGCGTCAGCATGCGGATGAGCATCATCAGGGCCATCGCGCCCCAGAGCGCGGCCAGTCCGCCGCCGAAGGTGGGTACGAGGAGTGCCACCGGTGTGTAGGCGGCGAGCGTGACGAGCATGGCCCAGGCCAGATACGGGCCGTCTCCGGCGCCCATGAGGACGCCGTCGAGCACGAAGACCACTCCGGAGATCGGCTGCGAGAGCGCGACCACGAGCAGGGCGGCGAAGGCGGTGTCCTGCACGCCTGAGTCGCTGGTGAAGAGCGGGAGGAACACCGGCCGGGCCACGATCACCAGCAGGCCGAGCACGACGCCGGAGGCGATGCCCCACTCGACCATGCGTTTGCAGGCTGCCCGTGCGCCGGCGGCGTCTCCGGCACCGAGGTAGCGGCCGATGATGGCCTGCCCGGCGATCGCGATGGCATCGAGGGCGAAGGCCAGCAGGCTCCACAGCGACAGGATGATCTGGTGGGCCGCGATCTCGGTGTCGCCGAGCCGCGCGGCCACTGCCGTGGCGATCATCAGGATCGCGCGCAGCGAGAGGGTGCGCACCAGGAGCGGGGCGCCGGCTTGGGCGCAGGCGCGGATGCCTGCCGCGTCGGGCCGGAGCGAGGCCCCGTGCCGGCGGGCGCCCGACACGACCACGACCAGATAGGCGCCCGCCATTCCCCATTGGGCGATGACCGTGCCCCAGGCGGATCCGGCGATGCCGAAGCCGGCGCCGTAGACCAGTGCGACGTTCAGGACGGCGTTGGCCGTGAAGCCTCCGACGGCGACGTAGAGCGGTGTCTTGGTGTCCTGAAGTCCGCGCAGTACGCCGGTGGCGGCGAGGACGATCAGCATCGCGGGGATGCCGAGGGCGGAGATCCGCAGATACGTGACCGCGTAGGGCGCCGCGGTGTCCGAGGCGCCGAAGAGCGAGATGAGTTCCGGTGTCGTCGGGAGGATGGCGGCGACCACCAGGGCCCCGAGGATCAGGGCGAGCCAGATGCCGTCCATGCCCTGGCGGATGGCGGCGGGCAGATCTCCGGCGCCCACGCGACGGGCGACGGCCGCGGTGGTGGCGTAGGCGAGAAAGACGAAGATGCTCACGCCGGTCATCAGCAGGGCCGAAGCCACGCCGAGACCGGCCAGCTGGGCCGTACCGAGGTGGCCGACGATGGCGCTGTCGGCCATCACGAAGAGCGGTTCGGCGACGAGTGCGCCGAAGGCCGGGACGGCGAGCGCCACGATCTCTCGGTCGTGGCGGCGGCGTACGTCCTTGGCGGTCCCGGAACCCTGTGTCATGGGCACCAATCTAATCTTCCACAGGTAAGTGATGCAATTGCTGACTGACCCTTACATGATCGTCGTCCGTGACGGGCGGCGCGTATGGGTCGGCAGGAACTTGCTCCGACTGGGGAAGTTTTTCTTATGCACAGCTGTGAGGGAACGAATGGCCAGGTCAATGGCTGTTTTCCGGAAAGCCTGAGGGCTTGTTCACAGAGCTGTCCACCGCACCGTGCACAGGTTGGGCGCAGTTCTCCACAGCATCTCGTCCGTCATCCACAGTGCCTGTGGATAACCAGATTGGCTGACGGTGCCCGCAGCCCTACCGTGGTGCGGCGTCCGGCGTCTTCTCCGGTCGTGAAAGCCCCCCGACACCGACGCGCCGCAAGCGGAGTGCGAGCTCCGATTTGTCAGTGTCGTGCCGTAGGAAAGAGGGGCACGGACAGGTCCGCGCGGCGGACGGGAGGAGGTGGCCCGGTGAGTATTTCCGAGCCCTTGGACGACCCGTGGGCCGACAGCGGACCCAGTGATCGTCTGCCCGCCTCCCGCCGGCGCAATGATCAGGGCGGCCGTGAGGACCAGCACGACCGCGGACGCGAGGGCGGCGGCTGGGACGGCGGCGGCTCGGCGTTCGAGCGCGTCCCTCCCCAGGACCTGGATGCCGAGCAGTCCGTGCTCGGCGGCATGCTGCTCTCCAAGGACGCGATCGCGGACGTGGTCGAGGTGCTCAAGGGCCACGACTTCTACCGCCCGGCCCACGAGACGATCTACCAGGCGATCCTCGACCTCTACGCCAAGGGCGAGCCGGCCGACCCGATCACCATCGCGGCCGAGCTCACCAAGCGCGGCGAGATCACCCGCGTGGGCGGCGCATCGTATCTGCACATGCTCGTGCAGATGGTGCCGACGGCGGCCAACGCCGAGTACTACGCCGAGATCGTCCACGAGCGGGCAGTACTGCGCCGCCTCGTCGAGGCGGGCACGCGGATCACCCAGATGGGATACGCGGCCGACGGCGACGTGGACGAGATCGTCAACAGCGCACAGGCCGAGATCTACGCCGTCACCGAGCAGCGCACCAGCGAGGACTATCTGCCGCTCGGCGACATCATGGAGGGCGCGCTCGACGAGATCGAGGCGATCGGTTCCCGCAGCGGCGAGATGACGGGGGTCCCGACGGGCTTCACCGACTTCGACTCCCTGACGAACGGCCTGCATCCGGGCCAGATGATCGTCATCGCCGCCCGTCCCGCGATGGGCAAGTCGACGCTGGCCCTGGACTTCGCGCGAGCGGCCTCGATCAAGAGCAATCTGCCGAGCGTCATCTTCTCCCTGGAAATGGGGCGCAACGAGATCGCGATGCGCCTGCTCTCGGCCGAGGCCCGGGTGGCGCTGCACCATATGCGCTCCGGCACGATGACGGACGAGGATTGGACCCGGCTCGCCCGCCGTATGCCGGACGTCTCCGCCGCCCCGCTCTACATCGACGATTCGCCGAACCTCTCGATGATGGAGATCCGGGCCAAGTGCCGCCGGCTCAAGCAGCGCAACGACCTGCGACTGGTCGTCATCGACTATCTGCAGCTGATGCAGTCCGGCGGTTCCAAGCGCGCCGAGAGCCGCCAGCAGGAGGTCTCGGACATGTCCCGTAACCTCAAGCTGCTCGCCAAGGAGCTCGAGGTCCCGGTGATCGCGCTCTCCCAGCTGAACCGTGGTCCCGAGCAGCGCACGGACAAGAAGCCGATGGTCTCGGACCTTCGCGAATCGGGCTCGATCGAGCAGGACGCCGACATGGTCATCCTGTTGCACCGCGAGGACGCGTACGAGAAGGAGTCGCCGCGCGCGGGCGAGGCGGACCTGATCGTGGCCAAGCACCGTAACGGCCCGACGGCGACCATCACCGTCGCCTTCCAGGGCCACTACTCCCGCTTCGTGGACATGGCCCAGACCTGAGCCTGAGCCGCCCATCGGGCGCCATCATGGACCAGTGACGACGTGGATGCGCTGCTACTGGGACGAGGACGACATCTGGTTCCACTTCGAGGTGAACGCCGAAGGCTGGGTGACCCGGCAGATCGAGCTCCAGGGCCCCGAACTGACGCCGATCGCAGCCGCCTCCCTCGACGAGGACGACCACAGGTTCGGCATGACGGCCGAACTCCCCGTCCAGGAGTGGGAAGGGCACGATCCGGAGCAGCTGACCGCCGAGGAGTTCGAGCAGCTCTGGGACATGGCCCGCCGACAGATCGCGGCTCGGCCGGCCTGACTCCTGACCACCTGATCAGAATCTCCCGCACGCCGTGATGTCCACGGACATCAGCCCCAAAATCGACGTGGCCGGACCAGGCACTGTCATGAAGGCGCTTGCCTCGCAGCATGGCGATGACAATGTGCGACTCGTCGTCCGGTTCGACAACTGAGTGGGCCCGGGCGCCGAGTTCCGGCGGTGAGCGGCCGCGGCCCGGCCCTGCCCGCCACAACCTCCCCCGCCGTCAGCCCGGTTGGAAGAAGGCCAGCATCTTCCTGGTTGCGTCCGGCGATGTCAGCAGGGCCTGGATGTCGGTCGACATCCGGGCGGCCGCGCCCGCGCGTTCGAACATCTCGTGTTCGTACTCCGCGACGGCGGCGGGGACGTCCTCGGGGTGGGCGGCCAGGGCGAGACCGAGCAGGGCGCCGTCGAGCAGTGCCATGTTGGCGCCCTCGCCCACCGGGGGCATCAGATGCGCGGCGTCCCCGATCAGCGTGACGCCGGGCCTCGTCGGCCAGGTCAGGCCGGCCGGGAGCGTACGGATCGAGCGCGGCACCACCGTGTCGTCGCAGGCCGCGATCAGCGCGGTGTGCCGGGTGTCCCAGCCGGGGAGCAGCTCGATCAGCCGTGCCCGGGCGGCGGCGGGGTCGTCGAACGGGATGCCGCTGGTGGCGAACCAGTCCTCGCCGGTGTTGTAGAAGCTGAGGCCGATGCGGACGCGTCCGTCGCCGTTGCGCTGCGCGGCCAGGGACAGACCGTCGCCGAGCACCCAGTAGTTGCCGCGCCCGACCCTCGCTGCGAGGTCGGGGTGTGTGCGGTCGATGTCCGGGATGCCGAGCTCGACGGTGTTCTGTCCGATGTGTACGGGACGGGCGTCGGTGAGCAGGGGGCGGACCCGGGACTGCGCGCCGTCGGCACCGACCAGCAGGTCGTACGACGCACTGCTGCCGTCGGCGAAGTGCAGCAGGCCCCGGTCAGAGTCGCGGTCGGGGTCGGGGTCGGCGGACACGAAGGCGTGCCCCCAGCGCACCGTGTCTGCGGGCAGCGAGTCGAGGAGGAGGTCGCGCAGATCCGCGCGGTCGACCTCGGGGCGTTCGAATCCGGCGTCGTCGGGAGTGTCCTCCTGGAGCAGCAGCGTGCCGTCGGGCTCGAAGAGGCGCATGTCCTGGCCCTCGTTCCGTGCGATCGCCCGGAACCCGTCGATGAGACCGGCTTCGCGCAGCGCCCGCTGGCCGGAGTGGATGTCGAGCATGCTGCCCTGGTCCCGGGCCCGGCGGGAGGTGTCGCGCTCGTGGACGACGCAGTCGATGCCGTTGATGTGCAGGACGCGGGCGAGTGCCAGGCCGCCGAGGCCGGCTCCGACTATGGCGACGGTCATGGTTGCTTCTCCCCATCGAGGCAGGCCGATACGGCGTATGACTCGATACAGTGTATCGATCGATGCCTTGTATCGTGACCGGCATGTTGGTGTGGGAGAGGCCGGAGCCCCCGGAGCGGCCCGTGCCGGCGCCGTTGAGCCGGGAGCGGATCGTGCGCGCGGCGATCCGGCTGGCCGACGCGGACGGCTTGGACGCGGTGTCGCTGCGGAAGGTCGCCACCGCGCTCGACGCCCGCCCGATGCGGCTGTACAGCTATATCGACGGCAAGGAGGAGCTGCTCGACCTCATGGTCGACGCCGTGCACGCCGAGATCCGGCCGTCCGGAGAGGGCTGGCGCGAGGTGCTCACATCGCTCGCCGAATCGACTCGGCACGCCGTCCACAAGCACGAGTGGGCGGCCGATCTGCTGGGCGGCCGGCCGCAGTTGGGGCCGCACGCACTGGCCAGTGGCGAGACCGTGATGGCCGCCCTGGGTGATGTCGAGTTGGACGCCGTCATGCCCGTGGTCTCCGCCGTCAATGCGTACGCGATCGGCGCGGTGCGCCGAGAGGTCGCCGAGCGGCGTGCCGAGCGGGCCACCGGGATGGACCAGGAGCGCTGGCAGGCCGCGCTCGGCCCCTATCTGCAGCGGACCTTCGCCACAGGCCGCTTCCCTGCCCTGGCCACGGTGGTGCACGACGCCGCCCACCTGGACGCCGAGGAAACCTTCCGGATGGGCCTGGATTTCCTGCTCGACGGGATCGCGGCCCGCATCGCACGCTGACGATCGGCCGGGATGCCCGGGGAGTGGGCGCGGGGTGGTCGGCCTCACTTTGCATGACCATGCGTTTGCATGCATACTATTTCTATGTCTAAGGTCCTCACCTCCCTGCCCATCGGCGAGCGCGTCGGCATCGCCTTCTCCGGCGGCCTCGACACCTCCGTCGCGGTCGCGTGGATGCGCGACAAGGGCGCCGTCCCGTGCACGTACACCGCCGACATCGGCCAGTACGACGAGCCCGACATCGCCTCGGTGCCCGGCCGCGCGTCGACGTACGGAGCCGAGATCTCCCGCCTCGTCGACTGCCGCGCGGCGCTGGTCGAGGAGGGCCTCGCCGCGCTGACCTGCGGTGCGTTCCACATCCGCTCGGGCGGCCGTGCGTACTTCAACACCACGCCGCTCGGCCGCGCCGTGACCGGGACCCTGCTCGTGCGGGCGATGCTCGAGGACGACGTGCAGATCTGGGGCGACGGATCGACCTTCAAGGGCAATGACATCGAGCGGTTCTACCGGTACGGGCTGCTCGCCAACCCGCATCTGCGGATCTACAAGCCCTGGCTGGACGCGGACTTCGTCACGGAGCTGGGCGGCCGCAAGGAGATGTCGGAGTGGCTGCTCGCCCACGACCTGCCGTACCGCGACAGCGCCGAGAAGGCGTACTCCACCGATGCCAACATCTGGGGTGCCACCCACGAGGCCAAGACCCTCGAGCACCTCGACGCCGGCGTCGAGACCGTGGACCCGATCATGGGCGTGCGGTTCTGGGACCCCGCGGTGGAGATCGAGCCCGAGGTCGTGACGATCGGCTTCTCCCAGGGCCGCCCGGTGACGATCAACGGCAAGGAGTTCGCGACTCCGGTCGATCTGGTGATGGAGGCGAACGCGATCGGCGGCCGCCACGGCATGGGCATGTCCGACCAGATCGAGAACCGGGTGATCGAGGCCAAGAGCCGCGGCATCTACGAGGCGCCCGGCATGGCGCTGCTGCACGCCGCGTACGAACGCCTGGTCAACGCGATCCACAACGAGGACACGCTCGACAACTACTACAACGAGGGCCGGCGCCTCGGCCGGCTGATGTACGAGGGACGCTGGCTCGACCCGCAGGCGCTGATGATCCGCGAGTCGCTGCAGCGCTGGGTCGGCACGGCGGTCACCGGTGAGGTGACGCTGCGGCTGCGGCGTGGCGACGACTACTCGATCCTCGACACCACGGGGCCGGCCTTCAGCTACCACCCGGACAAGCTGTCGATGGAGCGCACCGAGGACTCGGCCTTCGGCCCGGTGGACCGGATCGGCCAGCTCACCATGCGCAATCTCGACATCGCCGACTCGCGCGCCAAGCTCGAGCAGTACGCCGGGCTCGGCATGGTCGGCTCGACCCACCCCGCGCTCATCGGTGCAGCGCAGGCGGCGTCGACCGGGCTGATCGGCGCCATGCCGCAGGGCGGCGCGGACGCCATCGCCTCCCGGGGCCGGGTCTCCGGTGAGGACGAGATGCTGGACCACGCGGCGATGGAGTTCGGCACGGACTGACGGACTCGCGGACTGGCGGACCCACGGACTGACGGACTGACCCGCTGACGAACGGATCGCCGGATCGGTGAAGCAGGGGTCGGCCCTGCCGGACGTCAGTCGACGTCCACGTTGTCCAGCAGGTCGAGGAGTCGGGTCAGGACGCGGAGGCAGGTGTCGATCTCGGCGTCGGTGAGGTCGCCGTCGACCTGGCGCAGCATCGCCCGTTCCCGGTCGAGTACGGCGGTGACGGCCGCTCGGCCCGGTTCGGTGAGGCGGATCAGGGACGACCTCTTGTGGGTCGGGTTCGGGACGGATTCGGTGAGGCCGCGGGCCGTCGCCTCGTTGACCATCCGCTGGACGAACTGGCGGCTCAGCGCCTGCTCCCGGCCCATCTGCGGGACCGTCAGCGGGCCGTGCTCGCGCAGCAGGGTGAGCACGGCCCGTACGCCTACGGACAGGCCCTCGGCCGGCACGTCCTGCTCGACCTTGCGCTGGGCCCGCCGGTACAGCGGGCCCACCAGGTCGAAGACCTCGGTGAGGCGGTCGGTGGGGCGGCTGTCGGCGGTGCGGTGATCGGCCGGGCGGTGGTCCGCCGGCTTCGATTCCGGGGGAGTCGGCAGCTGGGCCGAGGGGCCGTCGGTTTCGCCCATGCCGTCGGTTTCGCTCGTGCCGTCGGTTTCGCTCATACGGACATCATGACACCTAGGTTGCCATCTGCCCCTTCGAGATGACACCTTGGTTGTCATGAATCCGAGTGATGTGTTCAGGATCGATACCGGTCCGGCCTCCGGCGCGGCGGAAGCCGGCCCTCCGCTCGTACTGCTGCACGGGGGCTTTCTGGATCACGGCATGTGGTTCCGGCAGATTCCCGTACTGGCCGAACGCCATCGCGTCATCGCTCCGGACGCCCGCGGGCACGGGCGGTCCGCCCATGCCACCGAGCCCTTCCGCTTCGCGGACGATCTGGCCGCGCTGCTCCGGGAGTTGAGGACCGGGCCCGCCGTGCTGATCGGCGTCTCGATGGGCGCGTCCATCGCGGTCGATCTGGCCCTGGAGCACCCGGAGCTGGTCCGCGCTCTGGTCGTGAGCGGTGCCGGCACCAGCGAGCCGTACTTCACCGACCCCTGGACGACCGCCGCCACCGCCGACTGGCACCGGGCCATGGCGGCCGGCGATCTGGACGCATCGGTCGAGGCCTTCACCCTCTTCGCGGCCGGCCCGCGGCGCACCCTCGACGAGGTCGACCCCGACGTGGTGGACCGGCTGCGACGGATGACCCGGGGGACCATGTCCCAGCACACCGCCGACGAACCGGACTTCATCGTCCCGGTCCGACGCACCTGGGAACGCGCCGCCGACATCGACGTCCCGGTACTGGCCGTCAACGGAGCTGTCGACTCCCCCGATCACATCGGCATGGCCGAACGGCTCGTCCACACGGTGCGCGACGGCCGCGCCGTCTCGGTCGAGGGCACCGCGCACTACCCGAACATGGAGCGGCCGGACCTCTTCGACGCAGAGGTCGAGGCGTTCCTGCGCGCCTTGTGAACGAGGGATCCGCCGACCTCCCGGCAGACCCCCCAGCGCCGAAGTGCGATGACGGGCGCGGCGGCGGCATGACAGCCTGAGGCCGGACCGAAGGGGAGGTGGTCGCGTTGGGCGGCGACTGGGAGTTGTCGAGGAGCTTCGACAGTGCCTCGGGCGAGGTGCGCTGGGAACGGTTCGGCGACCCGGCCGCGCCACCGGTGGTGCTGCTGCACGGCACGCCGTTCTCCTCGTACGTCTGGCGGGGCGTCGCGCGTGCGCTGGCCGTGCGCCACCAGGTGTACGTGTGGGACATGCCGGGCTACGGGACCGCGGTGAAGTTCGAGGGCCAGGACGTGTCGCTTGCCGCACAGGGGCGGGTCTTCGCGGAGCTGCTCGAGCACTGGGGGCTCGCCGAACCGGCTGTCGTCGCCCATGACTTCGGCGGGGCGGTGGCGCTGCGTGCGCATCTGCTGCACGGGGCACGCTACGGGCGGCTCGCGCTTGTCGATCCGGTCGCGCTCGCGCCGTGGGGATCGGCGTTCTTCCGCCTGGTCGGTGCGCATGCGCAGGTCTTCGAGCAGCTGCCGGCCAACCTCCACCAGGCCCTGGTCCGTGAGTACATCGCCTCCGCCAGCAGCCCCGGTCTGCACCCGAGTGTCCTGGAGCGGCTGGTCGAGCCCTGGCTGGGAGAACAGGGCGCGCCTGCGTTCTACCGGCAGATCGCGCAGGCCGACCAGCGGTTCACGGACGAGATCCAGGGGCGCTACGGGACGCTCGCGCTGCCCGTCCTGGTGTGCTGGGGGCAGGACGACACCTGGATCCCCGTGGCCAAGGCGCAGGAGCTGGTGGAGCTGATCCCGGGTGCCGGTCTGGTGCGGATTCCCGGCGCCGGGCATCTGGTCCAGGAGGACGCTCCGGCCGAACTCACCGCTGCGCTCGTGGAGTTCCTCGACTGACCGTGGCCGAGGCTGACGGTGGCCGTGGCTGATGGCGGCCGTGGCTGACGGTGGTCAGGGAGCGGCCGGATTCTTCGGCGGCGCCTCGTGCTGCGGTGCGTTGTCCCGCGGTGCGTTGTCATGGGGCGCCCCATGCTGCCGCGCCCCATGCTGCGGTGCCTCGTCCCGCGGCGCCGGTACGAGCAGTCGGTCGACCGCGTTGCGGAAGGCCGGCCACAGACCGGCGAACTCGTCGAGGGCGGACTGCCCCGCCGCTGTCAGCTCGTAGTAGCGCCGGGGCGGACCGGAGGCCGACTCCTGCCAGCTGGTGGTCACGAGATCGTCCCGCCGCAGCCGGGAGAGCAGCGGATAGACCGTGCCCTGGCTGGTGGCCAGCGCCCCCGTCTCCTCCAATTCCCGCAGCAGTTCCACGCCGTAGCGAGGGCCGTTCCGCATCATCGCCAGTACGCAGTATTCGAGCACGCCCTTGCGGAGCTGGCTCTCGGCCTTGCTCACGGTGCGATTGCTGGGGCTGCCCGGTTCCATGCAATGCACAGTACCCTGGCCGCGTCCGAGTACGGGGCGCCGCGGGGGAGCGAAAATGACTCGACCCCGATGCCCCATCCCGATGGACTGAACGCCATGACCTCAGACAGCTCCCCGGCCCCCGCCGAAGAACTCCTTCCTGCCACCCGCAGGGCCCTGCTGCACCGGACAGCACGCGCCCAGTCGGAGGGGCGGAGCCCGTCACTCGTCGCCGCGGTGGTGCGGGACGGCCAGGTGGTCTGGCACGGGTCGCGGACCTGCGTGAACGGCCATGCACCGGACGGCGATACGCAGTACCGGATCGGGTCCATCACCAAGACCTTCACCGCGGTCCTGGTGATGCGGCTGCGTGACGAGGGGCTGCTCGATCTCGCCGATCCGCTGGAGCGGCATCTGCCCGGCACCGGCGCCGGCGAAGTCACCGTCCGCCAGCTGCTCTCGCACACCGCCGGTCTCGCCGCCGAGACCCCGGCACCCTGGTGGGAGCGGACCCCCGGCACCATACGGCCGAGCCTCGACGACGTACTCGGAGCGGACCCGCTGCTCCATCCTCCGGGGCAGCGGCACCACTACTCGAACCCCGGCTTCACCCTGCTCGGTGCCCTGATCGAGCGGCTCCGCGGCGCCCCCTGGGCCGAGGTGCTGCGCCGCGAGGTGCTCGAACCGCTCGGGCTGCGGCGCACCTCCGCCCAGCCGGAAGCACCGCACGCTGGTGGTTGGGCCGTGCATCCATGGGCCGATGTGCTGCTGCCGGAACCTGCCGAGGACCTCGGTCTGATGGCGGCGGCCGGACAACTGTGGTCCACGACCTCCGACTTGGCCCGGTTCGCCGTCTTCCTGCTGGAGGGCGACGATCGGGTGCTGAGCGCCGAGACCGTTCGTGAGATGCGCAGGCCGGCTGCGCCCGGGGAGAGCGACTGGACCGGCGGGTACGGGCTCGGCGTGCAGTTGATCCGGTCCGGAGAGCGGGCGCTGGCCGGGCACACCGGCTCACTTCCGGGCTTTCTCGCCTGTCTGCTGCTGAGCGAGGCAGCCGACGAGGAGGGCCTGGCGGCGGTCGTGCTCGCCAACTGCACATCCGGGCCGCTCGTCGCGACGCTCACGGCGGACCTGATCGGCATCGTGGCCGACGCGGAGCCGCGCATCCCCGAGCCGTGGCGACCGCTGCCCGCGGCCGATCCCGAACTGCTCGCGCTGACGGGTTCCTGGTACTGGGGCACTCAACTCTTCGGCCTGCGGCTGTCCGCGGACGGCGGTGTCGAGTTCGGGCCACAGAACGGGACCGGGCGCCGATCGCGCTTCCGCGCCGACGGCGAAGGCCGCTGGATCGGCCTCGACGGCTACTACGACGGCGAGACGCTGCGCGTGATGCGAGGCGACGACGGGAAGGTCAGCCACCTCGATCTGGGGTCGTTCGTCTTCACACGGCTGCCCTACGAGGCCGGTGCGCCCGTCCCCGGCGGAGTGGACGAGGAGGGCTGGCGCGGTCTTCCGTGAAGCGGCCAGGTCGCGCGCCGAACAACGGGGCCTGTTTCACGTGAAACAGGCCCCGGAGACCGTAGCGCGGTATGCGGTCCTCACAGCTGCAGCTTGAATCCCACATGCGTGGCGGCGAAGCCCAGACGCTCGTAGAACCGGTGCGCATCGGTGCGGCTGACGTCGGAGGTCAGCTGAACCAGCGTGCAGCCGTCGTCCCGCGCGGTGTCCACGGCCCAGGTGATCAACCGGCTGCCGAGACCGCTGCCGCGTTCGTCGCCGTGCACCCGGACGCCCTCGATGACCGCGCGTGTGGCGCCGCGCCGCGACAGGCCGGGGATGTACGTCAACTGCATCGTCCCCACGACGCGTTCGCCCCGTACCGCCACCATCAGGTGCTGGTGCGGGTCGTCGGCGAGCCGTTCATGGGCGGCGAGATACGGCGTGAGGTCGTCGGGCGACTCGCGCTGGGCGCCGAGTGGATCGTCGGCGAGCAGCGCCACGACGGCGGCGATGTCCTCGCGGCGGGCGGGGCGAATCTCCAGATCGGTCATGCTCCGGAGGGTATGCCGGACATCCGGCCCAGGGCCGTGCAGGGTGACGACTCCCGGTTCACCCGGTGCCGGCAGACCGGGCAGGGACGGTCTCGACTCCCTCGACAGCCCTGACCAGCGGCGCGAGTTCAGGATTACCGGCCGCCTCGTCGAGGGCCTCGCGGAGCGCGCCGTCGTTGGTCGGCCGGGCCGCCGCAAGGAGCTGCCGGCCTGCATCGGTGACATCCGTGTAGATGCCCCGGCGGTCGGTGTCGCAGATGTACCGGGTCAGCAGGCCGCGGTCCTCGAGGCGGGCCACCAGGCGGGTGGTCGCGCTCTGGCTGAGCACCACGGCGTCGGCCACCTGCTTCATCTGGAGGTGGCCACCGGTTCCGTCGTGCTGCCGGCTGAGCACGTCGAGCAGGGAGAACTCCCGGGCGCTCAGGCCGTGTCCGCTCTGCAGGGCGCGCTCGATGTGCGCCTCGATCCGCCCGTGCAGCAGGGAGAGGGCGCACCAGCCCTGCGCGAGTGCGGTCAGGGCGGGGTCGTTCGCAGCCACGTCATTGCTCCGTCCCGTACGGAAATCCGGACCCTCGTCGGGGAGGGCCTGGACCTCAGCGTAGTCCACATCTGCAATAGACCGCGCTTGCAAGTAATGGCTCCGGGGGAGCAGCGGATGAGGGCTCAGCCGGCCGCGACGGTGAGCGGTGCGAACCTGCGGGTCCAGTCGCCCGGAAGGGCGGGGATGCCGTACGCCATCACCGAGTTGAACGCCACGGCATCCATGTCCGGGGATGACTTGAGCCACTGCAGCAGCTCCTCGTGACGTACGTCGATGTCGGTGCGCAGCGGGCGGTCCGTGTTCCGGGCGAGCGAAGCGATCAGGGCCTTGGCCGTATCGGTGTCCCGGGCGATCAACGGACCGACGACCTGGGTGTCCATATTGGGCCAGGCCGCCGCATAGCCGATCAGCTCCCCGTCCTCCTCGGCGACCCTGAACTGGTCGGCGAAGGCGGGGAGTCGGATGAGTACATGGGTCCGGTCACAGCCGAAGACCTCGGTGTCGAGTCGCAGTACCCCGGCCAGGTCCTCGGCGGTGGCGGCCCGGGTGCCGACAGGGCTCTCCGGGGTGGTGGGTGTGACGTGCCCGCGGACCATCTCGGCCCGGCCGACGGTCTTGAAGCCGAGCTGCTCGTAGAGCGGTCGGCCGTTGGGGGTGGCGTGCAAGGTCACCGGGGTGGGCGCGATCTCGGCCAGCACCTGCTGCATCAGATGGCGGCCGATGCCCTGCCGGGCATGCCGTTCGGCGACCAACACCATGCCGATGGCCGCCAGTTCGGGCCGGTCCGCGGGTCCGTACGAGGTGACCACGCAGGCCGCGGCGAGGCCGCCGGCGGGATCATCGATCCCGTACCCCCGACCGGCCGCGAGGAGCAGGCCCCACTTGTGTTCTTCGCGGGGCCAGCCCCGGTCCTCGGAGAGATCGGCGCAGGCCGTGAGGTCGCGGACGGTGAGGGTCCGGGCGGATGACGTGGCAAGGGAAGGTGTCGGCACGCGGTCAGGCTGGCTGACGGGCGCCCTCGGAGTCCACCGCTTTACCGGAGACCGAGCGACGTCCACGGGCGGACTCCCGCTGCTTTCGGCCACGTTTGGTCAGACCCCAGGGCTTGAGCACCGAGATGACCATCATGAAGAGATAGGCGCTCAACGAGACGATCGGTCCGGCGATCAGGTCGGTGGGATCCACCAGTGAGGCCCCGGATGCCACGGTGTCGACGGCGTCGGAGACTCCCGGGCGCAGCGCGAACACCGAGGCGATGGTGGTGGCGAGGGTCAGCCAGAATTTGACGTAAACCCAACGGTGCCTGGCCAGCCCCCAGTGCGTGCCAAGAGACAGTACGAGGCCGCTCAGCAGCGTGAGGAAGGCCAGTGGCAGCACCAGCCAGTCGGTGAAGATCTTCATGGAGCGGACGGCGGCTTCCGTCGTCGCCGCGGAGTCGGTGGTGATCGCCGCGACGGCCAGAGCGAGCAGCCCGAGCGTGAGCCCGAGCCAGCCGGCTGCGGCGGCGACATGGACAACCAGGGTGGCCCGGCGTGCGGGGCGGTCGAGTTTCACGTGAAACACGGTGCCGCGCGGACCGCCTCCGGGCGTCTGCCGACGGGAGTAACCACGACTACTGAGCCGGGCGTACGGAGAGGTGCCTGCAACGGGGGCACCTCATCGGCCGGGCGTAGCGCACCCCGGATGACCTCGGGGGCGTACAGCCGGCCCGCTGCCTCGGCCCGCCGCTGCCTCAGCCCAGATCGGGCGCATGCATCGCCCGTACGCCCTCGATATTGCCGTCCAGATAGTGGCGCAGCGACAGCGGCACCAGGTGGACCGAGGCGATGCCGACCCGGGTGAACGGGATCCGCACGATCTCGTACTCGCCAAGTGGCTCCTCGACCTCCGGTCCGTGCCGCAGAGCGGGGTCGATCGAGGCCAGCCGGCAGACGAAGAAGTGCTGGACCTTCACACCGGTGGCACCGCCGTCGGCCCCGATGTGCTCGACGGTGTCGACGAAGCAGGGCACCACATCGGTGATCTTGGCGCCCAGTTCCTCGTACACCTCACGGTGCAGGGCATCGACGACGGTGGCGTCCTGCTGCTCCACTCCCCCGCCCGGCGTGACCCAGTAGGGATCCACTCCGGGCTTGGTGCGCTTGATCAGCAGCAGGCTCTCGCCGTCGAGCAGGACGGCTCGGGCGGTGCGCTTCACCACGGGTCGGACGCTCATGCAAGGAATGTGGCCCGTGCCGTTCCACGTGAAACACCGCGCCCCGCGTACGCCCCGGGGAAACGGGGCGGCGGTGGCCGGTCGGGCCGCTCAGCTCCATGCCGAGGCGGCCCGCAGCAGCCAGTCGTGCGCCTTCGCGATGTGCGGCATCGCCAGCGTCCCCGTACGCACCACCAGAAAGTACGTGCGCAGCGGCGGCACCGCGGGCTCGTGCACCGCCACGATGTCGCCGCGTGCCAGAGCATCGGCACACAGATAGCGCGGCAGCACCGCGAGCCCCGCTCCCGCGACCGCGCAGGCGAGCACCGCCCGCAGATCGGGTACGACGACGGTGCCCGAGCCGGCCGGCCGGGAGTCGAAGACCGAGGCCCAGTAGCGCGCGACGAACGGCAGCGACTCGTGCACCTCGATGACCGGCAGGTCCTCCAGGGCATGGGCGCCCTCGCTGCGCAGCAGGCCCGGCCCGATCCGGTCGGCGAGCGCCGGGGTGGCCACGAGCATGTGCTCCTCGTCGCAGAGTGCCGTCGCCGTCAGCAGCGCTCCTCGCGGGCGGGCGGTGGAGATCGCCAGATCGTGGTGCCCGGCCGCCAGCCCCTCGAGGGTCTCCTCGGCATGGCCGAACGAGGCCCGCAGAGTGAAGCGCTGCCCGTCGTCACCGGTCAGGGCGGTGAGCGTCGGCAGGGCGCGCTCCGCGGTGAACTCCAAGGGGCCCGCCAGATGGAGCGTGCGCATCGACGACTCCTGGTCGAGGCCGCTCTCCGCGATCTCCACCAGGGAGTCCAGGTGCGGTGCCGCCTTGTGCGCCAGCTCGTCGCCGATCGTCGTGGGTGTCACCCCGCGCGCCTGCCGCAGGAACAGCGGGCGCCCCAACTGCCGCTCCAGGGTGCGTATCTGCGCGGTGACCGCGGGCTGGGACAGCCCGAGGAGGGCCGCGGCCCGGGTGAAGGAACCGGCCCGGTGCACGGTGACAAAGGTGCGCAACAGGGCCAGATCCATCGGACGCCCCTCCCCTCCCATGTCCCCGCAGAGGCCCAACTATAAATATGTCGATAGGTCGCTGTCGCTACCGTGATTGGACACTGACAGAGAGTCAACTAGCCTTGTGCAGGCGGTTCTTCGCGCGCAGAACCGGGACGGCCCGAGCCACGAGGGGGGAGGCTCGGGCCGTTCAGCAGGCCGGGAGACCCGGTCTCAGGCGACCGGGACGTCAAGTGCCCGCAGCACATCCGCGATGAGATCCTCCGGATCCTCCGCGCCGGCCGAGAAGCGGATGAAGCCTTCCGGTACGGCGTCGCCACCCCAGCGCCCGCGGCGCTCCGCGGTGGAGCGCACCCCGCCGAAACTGGTGGCTTCCTCGACGAGGTGGAGCTCGGCCAGAAACCGCTCGGCCCGCTCCCGTGAGGGCAGCGTGAAGGACACCACGCTGCCGAAGCGGCGCATCTGCCGTGCGGCGACGGCGTGCGAGGGGTCGCCGCCGAGCCCCGGGTACCGCAGACCCGTGACGTCGGTCCGTGCCCGCAGGGCCTCCGCCACGGCGAGCGCGTTGGCGTTCTGCCGGTCGATGCGCAGCTGCAGGGTGGCGAGGGAGCGGTGCGCGAGCCAGGCCTCCATCGGCCCGGGGATCGCCCCGACGATCTTCCGCCAGCGCCGGACGTCCGCCATCGCCTCGGCGTCTGCCCCGGTCACATAGCCGAGCAGCAGATCACCGTGCCCGGTCAGCCCCTTCGTACCGCTGGCCACCGAGAAGTCCGCACCGAGCGCGAGCGGGCGCTGGCCGAGCGGAGTGGCGAGGGTGTTGTCCACCGCCACCTTGGCGCCTCTCTCGTGCGCCGCGGCCACGAGCCGGCGGATGTCGCACACGTCGAGGCCCGGGTTGGACGGGGTCTCGATCCACAGCAGCGAGGCGCCGTCGAGCAGCTCCAGCTGTGCGTCGCCGCCGGTGGGCGCGGTGCGCACCTCGATCCCGTACGCGGTGAGCTGCTCCCGCACCAGGGGCAGCGCCTGATAGCCGTCGTCCGGGAGCACAGCCACGTCACCGGCGCGCAGCTGCGAGAACAGGACGGCGGAGATCGCGGCCATGCCCGAGGCGAAGACCAGGGTCTCGACCGGCCCGCCGGAATCCTGCCCGGGCGCCTCGAGCTCACCGATGGCGCGCTCGAGATGCGTCCAGGTCGGGTTCTCGTCGCGGCCGTACGTATAAGGGCCGGTGGGGTCGCCCGGCAGATGGAAGTGGGCCGCGAACACCGGCCCGGGCAGCGTCGGTTCGTGCTTCACGGGCTCCGGCAGGCCGGCCCGTACGGCCCGGGTGCCCTCGCCGTGCGGCGGGTGCTCCGGGTGCTGGTGCTCTGTCATGCCGCGTCCTTCTGCGCCAGTGCCGCGCGGACCGCGCGGAGCAGCCCTGGAACCGCGGCTTCCACCATGTCCAGGCACTCCTGGAAACCGTCCGGTCCGCCGTAGTACGGATCGGGGACGTCCGGCTCCGCCGTGTCGTCACCGTCCACCGACGGGTCGTAACCGCGCAGCAGCTGTACCTTCGCGGCATCGGCGGGCCCGGGCGCGAGCCGTTTCAGTGCGCGCAGGTGGCCGGAGTCCAGGGCGATCACCAGATCGAGCCGCGTGAAGTCCGCCGCGGCGAACTGCCGTGCGGTGTGCCGGCCGTCGTAGCCGTGCGCACCGAGCACCGCGACCGTCCGGGGATCTGCTCCGTCGCCCTCGTGCCAGCCGCCCGTTCCGGCACTCTCCACCTCGACACGGTCCTCGAGCCCGGCCTCGGCCACCCGGGCGCGGAACACGGACTCGGCCATCGGCGACCGGCAGATGTTGCCCGTGCAGACGAAACTCACACGGAAGGGGACAGCGGCGAGGGTTTCGCCCTGCCTTTCGGGGGCGTTCTCGGGGTGATTCATCGGGATCGCTCAGTCACGGTCGTCGGGCAGGACCACGTTCATCGCCCAGGAGACGATGCTGATGATCAGGCCACCGAGCACGGCGGTCCAGAAGCCCTCCACATGGAAGCTCAGGCTCAGCTTGTCCGCGAGCCATGAAGTGAGCAGCAGCATCAGGGCGTTGACCACGAGGGTGATCAGGCCGAGGGTCAGGATGAACAGGGGGAAGGTCAGCACCTTCACCACCGGCTTGACGAGCCAGTTCACCAGGCCGAAGACCAGCGCCACCAGGATCAGCGTGAGCACCTTGCGCGGGGTGCTGTTGCCGGTCAGGGTGATCTTGTCCAGGAGCCAGATGGCCACGGCGAGCGCCGCCGAGTTCGCGATCGTCTTGACTACGAAATTCTTCATGTGTCTGATCGTGGCAGACGTGATCGGCGCCGGGCACCGGCGTGCGGCGGGGAGTGAGGGCGGACACGGCCATGAAGGCTTTTCGACTGGACGAGCTCGAGGCGGAGCGCGCGGCGAACGACGGCGCGTATCTGCAGTTCCTGAAGGAACGGAACATGTCCGTCGGCCTGTACGCACTCGACGCCGGGCAGACGGACCCGCAGCAGCCGCACGCACAGGACGAGGTCTACTTCGTGGTCAGCGGACACGCGTCCGTGACGGTCGGTACCGAGACGACCGCGGTCGGCCGGGGGAGCGTCGTGTACGTACCGGCGAAGGTGCCGCACAAGTTCCATCACATCAGCGAGGATCTGCGCGTCCTCGTCGTCTTCTCGCCCCCGGAGGGCTGAGACCGCTCGCCCGCGCAGCGCCGAGCGCCGGCCACCGGGAACCCTGAGGCTGCTCTCAGGGTTGGATCAGGGAAGGACAGGGGATCCTGGCGCCCCACGGGCGTGCCCGGCCGCCTAGCATCGAGGGCAGAGGGTCGGCGGACCGGAGCGACCGGTACCGGGGATGCCGGTGACGCCGGAGACCGGAGAGATCCGGAGGAAGAGGTGGAGACGATGGATGTGCGGGAGATATTCGCGGGGTTGCCCTGGTGGGTGAAGTGGATCGCGATTCCGGTGATCGCCCTCGTGGTGTTCGGCGGGGTGATCGGCTGGATCATCAGCGTCGTGGTCGGCCTGCTGTTCAAGGTCCTCGTCTTCGTGGCCCTCGTCGCCGGACTCATCTATGTCGTACGGAAGTTCATGTCCACCACCTGACGGTGGTGAAGGCCGGTGCAGACAGATGTGCAGAGACGTTCCCCCACCCGGGGGAATGTTCCGGATGAAACCTCCGCCCGACGCACGGCGCGGCTAAGGTCCGAAGGCAACGCGGAGTCGGCCCCTGTGGCGGGGCCTTCCGCCAACCCCTGAGCGGGTTCCGTACGAGGTACCCCACGCACCTCGGGAGTGGACCTTGGCCACGCCAGTCAGCACCACAGCACCGACTCTGATCGGATCAGTACAGCGGGCCCTGCGCCTGCTCGAGGCCGTCGGCTCCCACGAGTCCGGCGCCCCCGCCAAGCAGCTCGCGCGCGAAGCCGGCCTCGCCCTCCCCACCGCCTACCACCTGTTGCGCACCCTCGCCCACGAGGGCTATCTCCGCCGTGAGCACGGTCTGTTCGTGCTCGGCGAGGCCGCCGAGCGGCTCAGCAGCAGTGGCGCACGGCAGACCAGACGCAGCGCGATCAGCGACGAGACGGACCGCTGGCGCGACGCCGTCGGCGTCCCTGTCTACTTCGCGGTGTACCGCGCAGGCGAGGTCGAAGTGGTGGCCATCTCCGACACCCCCGGCAATCCGGCCGTCGAGGAGTGGGCCGACTTCCGCGAGACGGCGCACGCCCATGCGATCGGCCAGTGTCTGCTCTCCCAGCTCGACGAGACGGATCGGCGCGACCATCTCGCGCGCTATCCCGTCGCCCCCACGACCCGCTACGGGGTCCCCGACGAGCGCACCCTGCTGCACAGACTCGCCCGCACCCGCCCGATGCAGCCGGTGGTGGAGATTCAGGAGTACGCCCTCGGATCCGTCTGCGCCGCGGTGCCGATCACCATGGGAGCGACCCCCGCCACGATGGCCATCTCGATGCCGCTCCACCAGGCCGACCGACTGATGCCCGCCGTACGTGAGTTGCAGCGCGGCATCGGTCGGAAGCTCGGCTCGCTGGCATTCTCTATCAGCATCTGAAAACTCACAGCTTGTGATCTCCTGGGTACGTTGAGCAAGATTCAGGTTGGGGCGGGAAGATGATTCCTGGCCAACTCACCGCCACAGCAACGGGGTAGTTGATGCAAGAGTCCGTCCAGGCCGAAGTGATGATGAGCTTCCTCGTCTCCGAGGAGCTCTCGTTCCGCATCCCGGTGGAACTGCGGTACGAGGCGTGCGATCCCTACGCCGTGCGGCTGACCTTCCACCTGCCCGGGGACGCGCCCGTGACCTGGGTCTTCAGCCGCGAGCTGCTCGTCGACGGGATCAACGGCCCCTGCGGCGAGGGCGATGTGCACATCGCCCCGCACGGCGCCCAACTCACCGATGCCGTCATCCGGTTGCAGGTCGGCGCCGACCAGGCGCTGTTCCGGGCCGGGATCGCCCCGCTCATCGCGTTCCTCGACCGCACGGACAAGATCGTCCCGCTCGGGCAGGAGGCGACGCTCGCCGACTTCGACAGCCATCTGGACGACGAGCTCGGACGCATCCTCGCGGAGGAGCAGAGCGCCGGCTGAGGACCCGCTCCTCCGCGATCATGCCGTAACGCTTCAGCGCTTGCGGCGTCTGCCTCCGCCGCCACGGCCCGAACGCCTCGGCGGCGGCTGAGCGCCGGGCCGTCCCGCCGAGTCCTGCGCGCCGCCCGGCCGGTCGGCGGACACCATGAGGGCCGCCAGGGCCGTCGTGAGCGGCACCGAGGCGACCAGGCCGATGGACCCGACCAGTGTGCGGACGATCTCCTCCGCGACCAACTCGCTGTTGGCCACGGTGCCGACACCCTGCTGAGCGATGGAGAAGAGCAGCAGCAGCGGCAGCGCCGCACCGGCATAGGCGAGCACCAGGGTGTTGACCACGGAGGCGATGTGGTCACGGCCGATCCGGATGCCCGCGCTGTACAGCTTGCGCCGGCTCATCGTCGGATCCGCCGCGTGCAGCTCCCAGACCGCGGACGTCTGCGTCACGGTCACATCGTCGAGCACACCGAGCGAACCGATGATGACGCCCGCGAGCAGCAGACCGCTCATGTCGATATCGGGGTAAAGACCGTGAATCAGCCCGGTGTTGTCGTCCGTGTTGCCGGTCAGCGAGGCCCAGCCGATGAAGGCCGAACCGAGCACACCGATCAGCAGCAGCGACATCAGCGTGCCGAGCACCGCGACCGATGTCCGCGCGGTGAGCCCATGACACATGTAGAGCGCGATCAGCATGATGGCGCTGGCCCCGACCACCGCCACCACCAGCGGATTCGAGCCCTGCAGGATGGCCGGCAGGATGAACAGGGTGAGCAGCGCGAAGCTCACCACCAGCGCGACGAGAGCCATCACGCCACGCAGCCGGCCGACCACCACCACCGCCAGGGCGAAGATGCCGGCGAGCAGAGCCAGCGGCAGCCGCCGGTTCACATCGGTCACCGAGTACTGCAGTTCCTTCGGGGCGTCGGGCGCGTAGGCCACCACGACCTCCTGGCCCTGCTTCAACTTCCGTGAGGCGTCCGGCTGTACGACCTCCTCGAAGGTGCGGCCCTTGTTCTCGCCGCTGGTCACCTTGATCGTCGCCTTGCCGCAGGTGCCCTTCGCACGCTGCTCGGCGGTGGAGCCCTCCGGCGTCGAGGTGTCCCCGGTCGGCGGCGGTTGGGAGGCGTTCACGTCCTTGCAGTCGACGGTGTCGACGCGGACGACCGTGGCCGACTCGGTCTGCCGGTCGAAGCCGACACCGCTGCGCTCATGGCCGGGAGTGCCGCCGGGCCAGAGCACGACGAGACCGACCACCACCGCCGCGGCGAACGGGATCAGTACCGCGGCGATCACCCGGCGCAGATGCCGGGACACCGGCGCGGCGGGGCCGTGGCTGTGGCTGTGGCCGTGGCCGTCCGTGGGCGGAGGACCGGGCGGCTCGGGTGGCTGCTGCATCGTGGTCACCTGCCGATCATCGCAAGAACGCCGGGGGCCCTCTGTTCATCGCGGCCGGGATGACGCTAGCGTGGGGGCACATTTGTACACGCGGGAGCTCGGAGCACCGGGCTGAGAGGGCGCTGACCTCCGTACGGCGGACCGGCAGAGACGGTTCACACACACGGAGAACGGCTGCGTCGACCGCCGAACCTGTTACCGGGTAATGCCGGCGTAGGGAGTAGGTCTCATGACCACATCGGACATCAGCACGTCTGCCTCCGCGAGCGACAGCGGCGCGGAGTCCGGACCGTCCATCGGCTGGCACAAGGCGTACGTCGAGGGCTCGCGCCCCGATCTGCGCGTGCCGGTCCGCCAGGTGCACCTCACCAACGGCAAGGCCGTCACCCTGTACGACACTTCGGGGCCGTACACCGACCCGTCGGCCGAGACCGACGTCCGCCGCGGGCTCGCTCCGCTGCGGGCGAACTGGATCATCGGACGGGGCGACACGGAGGAGTACGCGGGCCGTCCCGTCCGCCCCGAGGACGACGGGATCAAGCACACCTCACCGCGCGGCGGCCTCGGCAACCTCGACGCGGTCTTCCCCGGCCGCCCGCGCCAGCCGCGCCGCGGCCGGGGCGGGCGGCCGGTGACGCAACTGGCGTATGCGCGCAGGGGCGAGATCACACCCGAGATGGAGTTCATCGGGATCCGGGAGAACCTGGACCCCGCCGTGGTCCGCGACGAGGTCGCCGCCGGCCGCGCCGTCATCCCGGCGAACGTCAACCACCCGGAGATCGAGCCGATGATCATCGGCAAGCGGTTCCTGGTGAAGGTGAACGCCAACATCGGCAATTCCGCGGTCACTTCCTCCATCGAGGAGGAGGTGGACAAGATGACCTGGGCCACCCGCTGGGGCGCCGACACCGTGATGGACCTCTCCACGGGCCGCAACATCCACACCACCCGCGAATGGGTGCTGCGCAACTCCCCGGTCCCGATCGGCACCGTGCCGCTCTACCAGGCCCTGGAGAAGGTCGACGGGCGCGCCGAGGAGCTGAGCTGGGAGGTCTACCGCGACACCGTCATCGAGCAGGCCGAGCAGGGCGTCGACTACATGACCGTGCACGCCGGCGTGCGCCTTCCGTTCGTCCCGCTCACCGCGAACCGCAAGACCGGCATCGTCTCGCGCGGCGGCTCCATCATGGCCGCCTGGTGTCTCGCCCACCACAAGGAGAGCTTCCTCTACGAGCACTTCGAGGAACTCTGCGAGATCCTCGCGTCCTACGACGTGACGTACTCGCTCGGCGACGGACTGCGCCCCGGGTCGATCGCGGACGCCAACGACCGTGCCCAGTTCGCCGAGTTGGAGACGCTCGGCGAGCTCAACCGGATCGCCAAGGCCCACGACGTACAGACGATGATCGAGGGCCCGGGCCATGTGCCGATGCACAAGATCAAGGAGAACATCGACCTCCAGCAGGAGATCTGCGAGGAGGCGCCGTTCTACACCCTCGGTCCGCTGACCACGGACATCGCGCCGGCCTACGACCACATCACCTCCGGGATCGGCGCGGCGATGATCGGCTGGTGGGGCACCGCGATGCTCTGCTACGTCACGCCCAAGGAGCACCTCGGCCTGCCGAACCGCGACGACGTCAAGACCGGCGTCATCACGTACAAGATCGCAGCCCATGCCGCGGACCTCGCCAAGGGGCATCCGGGGGCGCAGGACTGGGACGACGCGCTGTCCGACGCGCGGTTCGAGTTCCGCTGGGAGGACCAGTTCAATCTGGCCCTGGACCCGGACACCGCACGGGAGTTCCACGACGAGACGCTCCCCGCGGAGCCGGCCAAGACGGCCCACTTCTGCTCGATGTGCGGGCCGAAGTTCTGCTCGATGAAGATCAGCCACAGCATCACCGAGCAGTTCGGCGGACGGGACACCGACGGCACGGCCACGGACGAGGAGATCGCCGACGGCATGCTGCGGAAGTCCAAGGAGTTCGCCGAGGCCGGCCACCGCGTGTATCTGCCGCTCGCGGACTGACGCGCGCGCCGGCGCTCCGGTCCGGCGGCGGCTGCTCGGGTTTGTGCTCGGGCCGTCCGGCGGCTACTCGGGCTTGTGCTCGGGCCCGCCGAAGTCCGGACTGGAGAAGTCGGGACTCGAGTAGCTCGGCGGCGGTCCCGCATCGGGGCCGCCGTCGGGGCTGCTGAACCCGGGCCGGTGATAGCCGAGTTGCGGCATCCGGTGCTCGTCGCCGCCCGAATCGCCGTCGGGCGGCGTGGAACTGGTCAGGGCCTCGCGCAGGAACGGCAGCAGCCCGCGTTCGAGCAGCGCCTGGCGCCAGGCCTCTCTCGCACGGTCGATCGCCGCGTCCCGCTCGACCGCGGCGTCGGCCCGCAGCGACGTCGGGGCGTTGCGCAGCGCGGTGAGCAGCAGCCCCACCGCGGCGACGAGAATGCCCGCGGCCGTCAGCGCGGCGAACACCCAGCCCGTCGTGAGGAGCGCATCGGCGACGGCCGGCTCCGGGCTGAGCATCTTCAGTACGTACCCGATGAGCAGGAAGATCGCGGCGGCCGTGCCGGCCAGGACCGGGGCGAGCACGGCGAGCACCGCGACCAGCCCGGCACCCGCGGTCTCGGTCACCCCGCCCAAGGTCGTCGCCAGGCCCACCGGCCCGGGACCGGACTCGGGTGCGGGCTCGGGCTCGCTGTGCATCCGGGCACTCGGCCGGCGCAACTCGCTGCGGAGCTCCACGAAGTGCTGGTACTCGGCCGCGGCGGCAGCGGTGATCAGCGCCGTGGCGTTCAGGGCCATGGTGCGCAACTGCTCGACGGTCAGGCGCTCGCCGATCTCGGCCAGACCTGGGCTGTCCCTGGCGGAACGCAACGCCTCATCGAGGATCCGCTCGTATTCCTGGCGGTCCTCGTTCAGCAGGTGCGGAGCGCTGTTCATGTGCATCCCCCGATGCTCCGTAGGGCCCGGAGCCCGCCCGGAGACGGGCGGTCGGGCGGAAACGGAGGAGAGCCTGCTACGGATAAGCCGATGGTAGAGCGGTTACGGCACGCGGTGACAGGGGGTTTCCGGAAATTGGGCCGAGGCCCGGGGCGGTCATATGTGGGCCGCTCTTGCCGGGGTGACGATCAGCCTTCCAGCGGGAGTCGGCGTACCAGGAGCTTCCCGGCCATGGTCACACCGCCGTCCATGGCGATGGCGAGACCGTCCGCGTAGACGTGCGGACCCTCGACCTTCGGGCCCTGAGCCTCCTCGCCGTCCTCGGAACCCACCTCGCCGAGCAGATACGGGATCGGGCTGTGGCCGTGCACCACACGTGTGCCGCCGTAGGCGTCGAGCAGTTCGCGTACCGCGGTGGCGCCCGACTCGTCACGGAAGGCGAAGCGCTTGGTGAACTTGCGGAACAGATCCCAGGTCTCGTGCGGGTCCTTACGGGTGAGCGCCTCGCGGATGGTGTCGTTGACGGCCTCGATGGAGTCGCCGTAGTCGAGATAGACGGTGGTGTCGGAGTGCATCAGCAGGTGCCCGTCCGCGAGCTCCATGGCGTCGAGCCGTGACATCCACTGCAGATGGACGTCCTGCAGGCGGTCCATGTCCGACTTCTGGCCGCCGTTGAGCAACCAGGCGGCCTGGAAAGTGGCGGTGCCCGCACCGGAGTTGATGGGGGTGTCACCGAAACGCTTCGCACCGAGCAGCAGCAGCTCGTGATTGCCCATCAGCGCCTTGCAGTAGCCGCCCGCCGCCGCGGCCTCCGCGGACAGCCGCATGACCAGGTCGATCACTCCGATGCCGTCCGGACCGCGGTCGGTGAAGTCGCCGAGGAACCACAGGCGCGCATTGCCCGCCGCCCACGCGCCGTTCGCGTCGATCAGGCCCTGCTCGTACAGCGCGGCCGTCAGCTCGTCGAGATAGCCGTGGACGTCGCCGACGACGTAGAGCGGGCCGGGCGCGGAGCCGCCCTCGACCGGCTCGGGCGCCGGCTCGGGGACCGTCACCTGGACCGTGTCGCCCC
Source organism: Streptomyces triticagri (assembly GCF_003429565.1). Classification (GTDB taxonomy): domain Bacteria; phylum Actinomycetota; class Actinomycetes; order Streptomycetales; family Streptomycetaceae; genus Streptomyces; species Streptomyces triticagri. Next base: position 14,611 of record NZ_QUAK01000235.1, on the reverse strand, counting down.
GGTTGATGACCGGGAGATCGCGCTGCGTCGGCGTGTACCCCTCGGGCTCCTCGCCCGGTACGGGAGGTGCCGCAGGAGGCTCGCCGGTCCCCTGCACATATGCGGGCACCCGAAAGTCACGGACCGTGTCCGTACGCACCGCGGGTCCCTGACCGGCCCCCTGAGTCATCGACCCCTCCACCACCGTCGCACCGCATTCCGCCACCGGATCGGGTCGCCTGGTCGCGGCGGCCCGAAGTGCCGTGCGCCCATCATAGGAATGCGGATCGCAGAGTGTGATGCACCAGGGGTGGTGAATCGCAGCCGGTCCGGCGGTGCACCGTGGTTTTCTCCCGAATTGAGGGTATGGGCGTGTTTTCGATCTGGGCGTACGGGCCGGGTGCAGCGCCCACGGGACGGCTCAGGTCGTGTCGTTCGGTGTTCGCGGCGGGCTGACGGTGGTGCGTGGCGGGCGTCGCTGCGACGACGTCCGCACGATGAGCTCCGTCGGTATCACCTGCTCGACGGGTCGGTCGCCGTCGATGCCCTCGATCGCGTCGATCAGGAGCTGGATGACGGCGGTTCCGATGCGGCGCGGCTTCAGCGAGAGGGTCGTCATCGGGGGCTCGGTGTTGGCGTACACCGTCGACTCGCTGCAGCAGACGAGCAGCAGATCGTCGGGGACCCGCAGGCCGTACCGGCGGGCGGCCGCGAGCAGGTCCGTGCCGTTGGGGTCGAAGAGGCCGTAGACCGCGTCGGGGCGGTCGGGGCGGGCGAGGAGGCGGTCGGCGGCGACGGCGCCGGCGCAGGGGTCGTGCGCCGGGTAGGTCTCGTAGACGGGGTCCTGGTCGACGTGCCTGCACCAGCGCAGATACGCCTCCGTGGAAAGGCGGGTGTAGGTGTCGGTGGTGGTGCCGGTGAGCAGTCCGATCCGGCGGGCGCCGGCGGCCGAGAGATGGTCGAGGATGCCGAGGACGGCGGCCTCGTGGTCGTTGTCCACCCAGGCGGTGACGGGTAGTTGGCCGACGGGGCGGCCGTCGGAGACGACCGGTAAGCCCTGGCGCACCAGCTCGCTGACGACCGGGTCCTGGTCAGAGGGGTCGATGACGACCGTGCCGTCCAGGGCGACGTTGGACCAGACGTCGTGTCTGGAGGTGGCGGGCAGGATGACCAGCGCATAGCCGCGGGCGAGCGCGGCCGAGGTGGCGGCTCTGGCCATCTCCGCGAAGTACGCGAATTCGGTGAAGGTGAAAGGTTCATCCCCGTATGTGGTGACGGTCAGGCCGATCAGGCCGGACTTGCCGGTACGGAGCGTTCGGGCCGCGGCGGACGGGCGATAGCCCAGCCGTTCGGCGACCTCGCGGACGTGGCGGCGGGTGGCGTCGGGGAGCCGGCCCTTGCCGTTGAGTGCGTCGGAGACAGTCGTGATGGAGACACCGGCCGCGGCGGCCACGTCCCGGATGCCCGCTCGACTTTGCCGGGTCCCCCGAGACTGAGCCCGGCTTACCTGGTGCTTCCCTGCTGCTGTCATGGCGAGCCGATAGTAGGGCTCATGAGGGACCTCGGCGGGAGCGCATATGCAGGCGTTGACAGGCACGTTTCTGCAAGGTGCTTCAGGGTCAAGTCCCTTGAATTGTAAGGGAGTTGGACGTTTCAGTGCCACTCTGCATCCTGTTGGAGCACATGCGCCTGCCAAATATGCGATGTTTCGAAGAGGTCTCAACTCACCTGCACGGGTGACGCGCGCTACGGCGCAAGCCACCGGCGCACGGATCCCGGCGTAGCGCCCCCTCGGGATCGGGAGACGGCGGCGCCGGTCGCGCGTCACGATGCCGCCGGAGCATTCGCAGCGGGCGCGAATCCTCATAAGGTGAGGAGTATTCGAACCTGGGTGTGACGAGGAGGACCTGCGGTGAGTGAGAAGAGCCCGAGGCTGCGTGCCGAGCTGGACGGTGTCCCGACGTACAAGCCGGGCAAGCCCGCCGCGGAGGGCGGCCCGGTCGCGTACAAGCTGTCCTCCAACGAGAACCCGTATCCGCCGCTGCCGGGCGTGCTCGAGCGGGCCGTCGCCGCGGCGGGCAGCTTCAACCGCTACCCCGACATGGCGTGTACGGGCCTGATGAACGAGCTGTCGGACCGCTTCGGCGTCCCGCTCTCGCATCTCGCCACCGGCACCGGCTCGGTCGGCGTCGCCCAGCAGCTGTTGCAGGCCACGGCCGGCGTGGGCGACGAGGTGATCTACGCCTGGCGGTCCTTCGAGGCGTACCCGATCATCACGCAGGTCAGTGGGGCGACCTCGGTGCAGGTCCCGCTGACCGGCGACGAGGTGCACGACCTGGACGCGATGGCGGACGCGATCACCGAGCGGACGCGGCTGATCTTCGTCTGCAATCCGAACAACCCGACCGGCACCGTGGTGCACCGCGCCGAGCTCGAGCGCTTCCTCGACCGGGTGCCGGGCGACGTCCTGGTGGTGCTCGACGAGGCGTACCGCGAGTTCATCCGGGACGCCGAGGTGCCCGACGGGATCGAGCTCTACCGCGACCGGCCGAACGTCTGCGTGCTGCGCACCTTCTCCAAGGCGTACGGGCTCGCAGGGCTTCGGGTCGGTTTCGCGATCGCGCACGAGCCGGTGGCGGCCGCGCTGCGCAAGACCGCGGTGCCGTTCGGGGTGAGCCAGCTCGCCCAGGAGGCGGCGGTGGCGAGCCTGCGCAGCGAGGACGAACTCCTCGGCCGGGTCGGTTCGTTGGTGGCCGAGCGGGCGCGGGTCGTCGATTCGCTGCGCGGCCAGGGGTGGACCGTTCCCGAGACGCAGGCGAACTTCGTCTGGCTGCGGCTCGGCGAGCGGACGCTCGACTTCGCCGCGGCCTGTGAGCAGGCCGGTGTGGTCATCCGGCCGTTCGCGGGGGAGGGCGTACGGGTGTCGATCGGGGAGACCGAGGCGAACGACCTCTTCGTACAGACGGCGGGGACGTTCCTCAAGGAGTCCTGAGCGCACGGAGCGGAAGCTCCGGCCCACCGCGCGAGAACGAGCGGGTCCGTCGTGTCGGCGGGCCCGCTCCGCCGTCTCCACCTGCGGCACCCGCCGAAAGGGGACCCCGCTGCTCGGCCTCGAACTTCCGTGCTCCATAATGCTTGTGAATGTGAACGCGTTCACAAGCGTGTCTGTTCGGTCCCAGGATGTACGGGATCAGACGGGCAAACTGCCGCTGTGACCACGGCGACTTAAGGAGACTGCGACGTGGACCTGGCTCTGGCGCCGGAAACCCTGGCGCGCTGGCAGTTCGGAATCACCACCGTCTACCACTTCCTCTTCGTCCCGCTCACCATCTCGCTGGCCGCGCTGGTGGCGGGACTGCAGACCGCATGGGTGCGCACCGAGAAGGAGAAGTACCTCAAGGCCACCAAATTCTGGGGCAAGCTCTTCCTCATCAACATCGCGATGGGTGTCGTCACCGGCATCCTGCAGGAGTTCCAGTTCGGCATGAACTGGTCCGACTACTCGCGGTTCGTCGGTGACATCTTCGGTGCGCCACTCGCCTTCGAGGCGCTCATCGCCTTCTTCTTCGAGTCGACGTTCATCGGCCTGTGGATCTTCGGCTGGGACCGGCTGCCGAAGCGGATCCATCTGGCGACGATCTGGATGGTGTCCATCGGGACCATCCTGTCCGCCTACTTCATCCTCGCCGCCAACTCCTGGATGCAGCACCCGGTCGGCTACCGGTTCAACGAGGAACGCGGCCGGGCCGAACTCACCGACTTCGTGGCCGTGCTCACCCAGAACACGGCCGTCGCCCAGATGTTCCACACCATGACCGCCGCCTTCCTGGTCGGCGGGGCGTTCATGGCCGGCATCGCCGCGTACCACCTGGCGCGCAAGAAGCATGTTCCGGTCATGAAGACCTCACTGCGCCTCGGCCTCGTCACCATCGTGGTCAGCGGACTGCTCACGGCGGTCAGCGGCGACACTCTCGGCAAGATCATGTACGAGCAGCAGCCGATGAAGATGGCCGCCGCCGAGGCGCTGTGGGACGGCGAGGCACCCGCGCCGTTCTCCGTCTTCGCCTACGGGGACGTCGACGAGGGGCACAACAAGGTCGCCATAGAGATCCCCGGCCTGCTCTCCTTCCTCGCCCACAACGACTTCAGCTCCTTCGTACCCGGCATCAACGACGTCAACGAGAACCTCCAGGAGAAGTACGGACCCGGCGACTACCGGCCCAACATCCCCGTCGCGTACTGGGGTTTCCGCTGGATGATCGGCTTCGGCATGGCGTCCTTCGCGATCGGACTGCTCGGCCTGTGGCTCACCCGCAAGCGGTTCCTGCTGCCACCCGCGATGCGGGTCGGCGAGGACGAGGTGCCGCATCTGGTCCTCTTCCGGAACAAGGCACTGAGCACGCGCCTCACGAAGTGGTACTGGCTGCTGCTCCTGTGGACCATGCTCTTCCCGCTGATCGCCAACTCCTGGGGCTGGATCTTCACCGAGATGGGCCGTCAGCCCTGGGTGGTGTACGGCGTCCTCAAGACCGAGGCCGCGGTCTCCCCCAATGTCTCGCAGGGCGAGGTCATCACCTCGATGTCCGTCTACACGCTGCTCTACGCCGTGCTCGCCTTCATCGAGGTCAAGCTCATCGCCAAGTACGCCAAGGCCGGACCGCCGGAGCTCACCGAGTCCGACCTCAACCCGCCCACCAAGATCGGCGGCGACGACCGCGACGCCGACCGGCCGATGGCCTTCTCGTACTGAGCAGCCGAGGAACTACAGGAGCTCAAGCATGGAACTCCACGACGTCTGGTTCGTCCTCATCGCCGTCCTGTGGACCGGCTACTTCTTCCTCGAGGGATTCGACTTCGGGGTCGGCATCCTCACCAAACTGCTCGCGCGCGACCGCACGGAACGGCGCGTACTGATCAACACGATCGGACCGGTCTGGGACGGCAACGAGGTGTGGCTGCTCACCGCGGGCGGCGCCACCTTCGCGGCCTTCCCCGAGTGGTACGCGACGCTGTTCTCCGGTTTCTATCTGCCACTCTTGCTGATCCTCGTCTGCCTGATCGTGCGCGGAGTCGCCTTCGAGTACCGGCACAAGCGGGACGGGACACGCTGGCAGACCAACTGGGAGCACGCGATCTTCTGGACCTCGCTCGGTCCGGCCCTCCTCTGGGGCGTCGCCTTCGGCAACATCGTGCGAGGCGTGAAGATCGACCGCGAGATGGAGTACGTCGGCAACTTCTGGGACCTGCTCAATCCGTACGCGATCCTCGGTGGACTGGTCACGCTGAGCCTGTTCACCTTCCACGGCACGGCCTTCGCCGCGCTCAAGACCGACGGTGAAATCCGGGTACGGGCACGCAAGTTGGCCCTGGCGCTCGGCGCGGTGACCGCGGCCCTGGCGCTCGGCTTCCTGATCTGGACGCAGATCGACCACGGTGACGGATCGAGCCTCGTCGCCATGCTGATTGCGGTCGTGGCACTCGTCGCGGCACTCGGCGCGATCAAGCTGGGCCGGGAAGGATGGTCGTTCGCCCTCTCCGGCGTCACGATCGCGGCCTCCGTCGCCATGCTGTTCCTGACGCTCTTCCCGAACGTCATGCCGTCCTCGCTCGACGACGCCTGGAGCCTCACCGTCACCAACGCTTCGTCGAGCCCGTACACCCTGAAGATCATGACCTGGTGCGCCGGCATCGCCACCCCTGTCGTGCTGATGTACCAGGCCTGGACCTACTGGGTCTTCCGGAAGCGGATCAGTACGCGGCATATCGCTGACGCGCACTGACCGCCCCGCCTGCCCTGCCGTCCGAGGTCGTCCGAGGGCTGTTTCACGTGAAACGGCCCTGTCTGGAGGCTGTTTCACGTGAAACCGATCGATCCGCGCCTGCTGCACCACGCCCGCGCCACCCGCTTCTTCCTCGCCGCGGTGGTGGGCCTCGGGCTCGTGGGAGCCGGTCTCGTCATCGCCCAGGCGATGCTCATCGCCGAGATCGTGGTGGGGGCCTTCGAGCACGGACAGGGAACAGCCGACCTGGCCACCCCGCTGCTGCTGCTCGCCACGGTCGCGGTCGGCCGGGCCCTGGTCGGCTGGCTCACCGAACTCGCCGCGCACCGGGCAGGAGCCGCGGTCAAGTCCGAGCTCCGCGGACGGCTCGTTCAGCGGGCCGCGGAGCTCGGGCCGGGCTGGCTCAGCGGACAGCGCACCGGTTCGCTGGTCTCGCTCGCCACCCGAGGGATCGACGCACTCGACGACTACTTCTCCCGCTATCTGCCCCAGTTGGGGCTCGCGGTCGTGGTGCCCGTCGCCGTCCTCGCCCGGATCGTCACCGAGGACTGGGTCTCCGCGGCGATCATCGTCGGGACACTGCCCCTGATCCCGGTGTTCATGGTGCTGATCGGCTGGGCCACCCAGAGCCGGATGGACCGGCAGTGGCGACTCCTCTCGCGACTGTCCGGCCACTTCCTCGACGTCGTCTCCGGACTGCCGACACTCAAGGTCTTCGGCCGGGCCAAGGCACAGGCCGAGGCGATCCGGCGGATCACCGGCGAGTACCGGCGGGCCACGATGCGCACCCTGCGCATCGCCTTCCTCTCCTCCTTCGCACTGGAGCTGCTGTCCACGCTGTCCGTCGCGCTCGTCGCGGTCACCATCGGCATGCGCCTGGTGCACGGCGAGATGGACCTCTACATCGGCCTCCTCGTGCTCGTCCTCGCGCCCGAGGCGTATCTGCCGATCCGCCAGGTCGGTGCGCAGTACCACGCGGCGGCCGAGGGGCTCGCCGCGGCCGAGGAGATCTTCCAGGTGCTCGAGACACCCGTACCGGGTGACGGTCGACTGCCCATCCCCGAGGGCGCGTTGAGCCTGGAGGACGTGACCGTGCGGTATCCGGGGCGGCAGGGTCCCGCCGTGTCCGGGGTCTCGTTCACCGTCGAGCCAGGAGAGACGGTCGCCCTGGTCGGTCCCAGCGGGGCGGGCAAGTCGACACTGCTGAGCGCCCTACTCGGATTCGTACGCCCCACCGAGGGACGCATCCGGATCGGCGGGACCGACCTCGCCGACCTGTCCCGCACCGCATGGCACGAGCGCATCGCCTGGGTGCCCCAACTGCCGCACGTCTACGCCGGAACCATCGCGGAGAACGTACGGCTCGCCCGCCCCGACGCCTCGGACGACGCCGTCCGTGAGGCACTGCGCGACGCGGGCGCACTCGGATTCGTGGACGCCCTGCCGCGCGGCACCGCCACCACCCTCGGCGAGGGCGGCGTCGGCCTGTCCGCCGGACAGCGTCAACGCCTCGCGCTGGCCCGCGCCTTCCTGGCGGACCGCCCGATCCTGCTCCTCGACGAACCCACCGCCGGACTCGACGGCGCCACCGAGGCCGAGATCACGGCGACCGTACGGCGCCTCGCGGCCGGCCGCACCGTCCTGCTCGTCGTCCACCGCCCGGCACTGCTGTCCGTCGCCGACCGGGTCGTACGCATCGAGGAACCCGCCCGCGCAACCGTCCCGTCCCAGCCGGACGGTGAACACGGGCGCCGCCCGGACCCGGCGCAGGGAGAGCAGGCCGCGGCGCCCGCGATGCACGCGGCCGAGGATCTCGCCGCCGCGGTGTCGACGGACGTACGGACCACGGCGGACGACGCATCCGCGGGCACCCCGCGGCAGCACGCACTGGCCCGGGTCCGGGCCATGGCCGAAGAGCGCCGAGGCCGCCTGCTGCTCGGACTGCTGCTCGGCGCCCTGGCCCTCGGCAGCGCAGTCGGCCTCATGGCCACCTCGGGCTGGCTCATCTCGCGCGCCTCCGAACAGCCGCCCGTACTGCATCTGATGGTCGCCGTCACCGCGACCCGCGCCTTCGGTATCGGACGCTCCGTCTTCCGCTACGCGGAGCGGGTCGTCACGCACGACGCCGTGCTGCGCATGCTCGCCGACACCCGCGTCGCCGTCTATCGCCGCCTCGAACGGATCGCGCCCGCCGGCCTCCGCCGGACCAGGCGCGGCGACCTCCTCAGCCGCCTCGTCAGCGATGTCGACGCACTCCAGGACTACTGGCTGCGCTGGCTCCTGCCGGTCGGCGCCGCCGTACTCGTCGCCGCCGGATCCGCCGGATTCACCGCCTGGCTGCTGCCGGAGGCGGGCGCACTGCTCGCCGCGGGGCTCCTTGCCGCCGGCGTCGGCGTCCCGCTGCTCAGCGGCGCCCTGGCCCGCCGGGCGGAGCGACGGCTCGCCCCGGCCCGCGGCGAACTCGCCACCCATGTCACCGACTTGCTCACCGGGACCGCCGAGCTGACCGTGGCCGGCGCCATCGGCCGCCGCTCCGCGCAGGTCGCCGCCGCCGACCGGGAACTCACCGGCATCGCCTCCCGCGGCGCCGCGGCGACCGCGCTCGGCGCGGGGCTCTCCGCCCTCGCCTGCGGCCTCACCGTGGCCGCCGCCGCACTCGCCGGAGTGGCTGCGCTGCGCGAAGGCCGGCTCGACGGAGTCGCGCTCGCCGTGGTGGTCCTCACTCCGCTCGCCGCCTTCGAAGCCGTCACCGGGCTGCCGCTCGCCGTCCAGTACCGCCAGCGGGTCCGCAGAAGCGCCGAGCGCATCCACGAAGTCCTCGACGCGGCCGAACCCGTACGCGAACCGGAAGCACCGGCCGGCAGCGCCGGACCGTTCCCGCTGGAGGTACGCGGACTCACCGCCCGGCACACCGGCCAGGAACGCGCCGCCCTGCACGGGATCGACCTCACGCTCACCGAGGGCCGGCGGGTGGCCGTCGTCGGGCCGAGCGGCTCCGGCAAGACCACACTCGCGCAGGTGCTGCTGCGCTTCCTCGACGCCGAGTCCGGTCAGTACACGCTCGGCGGCGTGCGGGCGTCCGCGCTCGACGGCGACGACGTACGCCGCATGGTCGGACTCTGCGCCCAGGACGCGCACTGTTTCGACAGCTCCGTACGCGAGAACCTGCGACTGGCCCGGACCGGAGCGAGCGACACCGAACTGCGTACGGCACTCGACCGGGCCCGGCTGCTCGACTGGGTGGACTCGCTGCCCGACGGGATCGACACCCTGGTGGGCGAGCACGGCGCGCGGCTCTCCGGCGGCCAGCGGCAGCGTCTCGCACTGGCCCGCGCCCTGCTCGCGGACTTCCCCGTCCTGGTGCTCGACGAGCCGGCCGAACATCTCGACCTGCCCACCGCCGACGCGCTCACCGCGGACCTCCTGGCGGCCACCGAGGGGCGGACCACTCTGCTGATCACGCATCGGCTCGCCGGACTCGAGGCGGTGGACGAGGTCCTCGTACTCGACGAAGGCCGCATCGTGCAGCGCGGCCCGTACCGGGAACTGGTCGCGGTCGACGGGCCGCTGCGGCGGATGCGCGCACGGGAGCGCGAGACGGAGCTGCTGCTGGCACAAGGGCCGGCGTGAGCGACCCCTGGACCGGGCGGGCACTGCAGCCGTAGATCAGAGGCTGCAGCCGTGTGCAGTCGTAGCTACGGTCGACTTTCTTCGCGAAACGGGACTTATTACGCTCGATGGCATGTCCGACGTGCCCGAAGCACCCCGCCCCGGCGAGGCAGACGCGCCCCGCCCCCGCGAGGCAGCCGGACCCCACCACGGAACCGGCCACCACGAGCCGCCCCGAACGGCCGGGACACCGGGCGGCACCGCCGAGGCGTCAGACATGGCCGAGGTGCCCGACATGGCCGAGCACGCGGCCCGAAGCCTGCACGCCCTCCCGGAGGACGTCGCGGCCCGACTGCCCCAGCTCCTGGAGACCATGGTCCTGGCCGGCAGCGGTCTGCAGCTCCACGCCACACTCGACCGCATCGTGGAAACCGCCGCAGGCCTCACCGGCGCCCGCTACGCCGCGATCGGCGTGCTCAACGACCGACAGGACGGCCTCTCCGACTTCATCACCCACGGCATCCCACCCGACCGGCGCACCCTGATCGGCAAACTGCCCGACGGCCACAGCGGCATCCTCGGCGCCCTCATCGACGACCCGGTCCCCCTCTGCCTCGACGACCTCACCCGCGACCCCCGCTCCGTCGGATTCCCGCCGAACCACCCACCGATGAACACCTTCCTCGGCGTACCCATCCGCGTAGGCGACGAGATCTTCGGCAACCTCTACCTCACCGAGAAGGCCGACGGCGCCGGCTTCAGCCCGTACGACCTCCACATGGTGACCGTGCTCGCCACCGAGGCCGGCATCCAGATCGGCAACGCCCGGCTCTACGAAGCCACCCGCCAGCGGGAGCGCTGGATCGACGGATCCGTCGCCGTCACCACCGCCCTCCTGTCCGGCGCCGACGCCGAGGAAGCACTGACCGTCGTGGCCGAACAGGCCCGCCGCCTCGCGGACGCCGACGCCGGCATGGTCCTGCTGCCCTCCGGCCACGGCGGACTGGAGATCGCCGCGGTGGCCGGCGGCAGCCAGGACCTGCTCGGCGTCGTCGTACCACCCGAATCACCCGCAGTCGACCAAGTACTCGCCGGCGAACCGGTGTTCGTGGACGAGGCCGCCGCCGACCCGAAGATGATCACCAAGTCGGCCCGCTCCTACGGCCCCAGCATGCTCCTCCCGCTGCAGAGCGGAGACCGGGTACTCGGCGCCCTGGCCACCCCCCGGCTGCGCGGCGAACAGCCCTTCACCCGGGACGAGAAGACACTCGCCACCCAGTTCGCCTCCCAGGCGGCACTCGCGCTGATGATGGCCGAGGCACAACGCGACCGGGAACGCCTCGCCGTGTACGAGGACCGCGACCGCATCGCCCGCGACCTGCACGATCTCGTCATCCAACGCCTCTTCGCCACCGGCATGATGCTGGAGAGCGCCCAACGGCAGTCCGTCGTCCCCGAGGTGCAGACCGGCATCGGCCGCGCCGTCGACGAACTCGACGTGACGATCCAGGAGATCCGCACCGCGATCTTCGCCCTCCAGCAGGAGCCGGACGAACACCCCTCCGGCCTGCGCACCCGGGTCCTCAGAGAGATCAACATGGCCGCCGTACCCCTCGGCTTCAAACCCGCCTGCCGCTTCATCGGCGCCGTCGACACCCTGGTCGACGAACTGACCGGAAAGAACCTCATCGCCGCCCTCCGCGAGACACTCTCCAACGCCTTCCGGCACGCACACGCCTCCCGCATCGACGTCACCGTCGACGCCGAGGCGCTGCTGCCCGAGGAACGCAAGGGCGTACGCCTCACCGTCGCCGACGACGGCGTCGGCATCCCCGAAGGCGGCAGACGCAGCGGCCTCAAGAACCTCAAACGCCGCGCCGAAGCGCTGGGCGGCGACAGCCGGCACGGCCCCGGACCCGACGGAACAGGGGCCACGGTGATCTGGGAAGCACCGTACTGACGTTGACGCGCCGGAACCCGCACCCCGGTCGACCGCCGCTCCGCCACCCACGGCGAAAGGACGCCCTCGCGCCCCTGTTCGGCTCAGCGCCCGTGCGCCGTACGGGTCACCCATGACCCTGACGTACGCCTCGTACGCGCGCCGGACAGCACACCGGGTGACGATCCGTAAATGCGTCTTCCACACTGTCATGCCGTCCTCGCGCCGGTGCTCTGTGTGCTGCTCGCACTGCTCGCCCCGCCCGCCCGGGCATCGGACGGCCCGAGCGCGAGCGGCGAGGTGGCGCGCCTGTACGAGGAGGCGGCGGCCGCGACGCAGAAGTACGAACAGGGCAAGCGGGCGGCAGCCGGCGAACGCGCCAAGGCCGGCCGGCTGGAAGGCCTGCTGACCCGCCAGCGCGCCGAACTCGCCTTGCTCCACGCCGACCTGGGAAGAATCGCGCGCGCCCAGTACCGCACCGGAGGCGGCATCCCGTACACCGCCCAACTCCTCATGGCCGAAGACCCCGACCAGCTGATGCGCGGTCAGCGCGCCGCATGGCAGGCGGACCTGGCCGTCGACAACGCCATCGCCAAGACCCGGCGCGCCACGAACCGGCTCGACCGGGACGAACGCACGGCGCGCAAGGCGTGGCAGCAACTCGACCGGCGCCAGACCCAGCTGGCGAGCCTGCGCAGCGGCATCGAGCGCAAGCTCGAGGACGCCCAGTGGAAGCTGCAGGGCGAGGCCGACGGACAGGCCACCGCCGGACAGTGCCGGGGCGCGGTCCGCCTCGACCAACCCTCACTGCCCACCGGGAAGGACTGGGTGACGCCGGTCGCGCGGTACGAACTGTCGGCCGGCTTCGGCGGATCCGGTGAGCGCTGGGCGAGCCGGCACACCGGGCAGGACTTCGCCGTCGACATCGGCACACCGGTGCGCTCGATCGGCGCGGGTCGGGTCGAACGGGTCTCCTGCGGCGGATCGTTCGGGATGGAGGTCGTGGTCCGGCACGACGGGGGCTACTACACGCAGTACGCACACCTCGCCGCGGTCACCGTCGACCAGGGCGAGCGGGTGCTGCCGGGCCAGTGGATCGGGCAGGCGGGCACCACCGGCAACTCCACCGGGCCCCACCTGCACTTCGAGGTACGGCTCACCCCGCAGCTCGGCTCCGGCGTGGACCCTCGGCGCTGGCTGGAGGAGCACGGCGTGAAGCTGTGAGGGCCGCGTGGCGTGACGTTTCTTCAGGCGGATTCGTCAGGGGTGCTGCCTTGCACGGCACGGCCGCCGAGCCGCTCGGCGACGAGCCGCTCCACGACGATCGCGACTCCGTCGTCGTTGTTGGCGACGGTACGACCGGAGGCCGCGGCGATCACATCCGGATGGGCATTGCCCATCGCGTACGAAGCACCGGCCCAGGTGAGCATCTCCACATCGTTCGGCATGTCACCGAACGCGACGACCTCGTCAGGCCCGATGCCGCGCTCTGCACAGCACAGGGCCAGCGTGCTCGCCTTGGACACCCCCGCCCCGCTGATCTCGAGAAGCGCGGTCGGACTTGAGCGCGTCACGTCGGCGCGGTCCCCGATCGCCTCGCGCGCCACCCGCAGAAACGCGTCCGGAGCCAGCTCCGGGTGGTACGCGAGCAGCTTCAGGACCGGCTGGTCGGCGACATCCGAGTCCGCCGCGAGCAGCTTCTCCGCCGGGGCGATCGAGGCGGCCGGGTCCAGGTGCAGCGGGGGGTACGTGAGCTCGTGGTGGATGCCGCCGGTGCGCTCCACGGCGAAGGACGTGCCGGGCACGGCCGTGCGCAGGGCGTCCACGACGGTGAGCGAGGCCTCGCGGGACAGGGCCCTGATCTTCACGAAACGGTGGTTGCCGGGGCCGCCCTGCAGGTCCACGACGGCAGCGCCGTTGCCACAGATCGCGAGGCCGTGGCCGTGCACATGGTCACTGACCACGTGCATCCAGCGGGCCGGGCGGCCGGTGACGAAGAAGACCTCGATACCGGCCGTCTCTGCAGCGGCGAGCGCGGCGACGGTGCGCTCGGAGAGCGATTTGTCGTCGCGCAGGAGCGTGCCGTCCAGATCCGTGGCGATCAGACGGGCCGGGCGGGCGGGGGCCGGAGGGTTTGCGGGCTCGGAGGTCACCCGGCCATTCTTCCGCATATGCCTGCACGGGCGTGCGGGAGGGCGCACATCTGAGTTCGCCGACGCTCCTTTCGGCCACAGGGGTCACGGCGACTGCCGGCGGTCGCTGTGGCTGCCGGGGGTCGTTGCCGATGCCGGAGGCCGCTGCGGTCGCGGGCGATCGCTGCGACCACAGCGGCGTGGGGCCGTTATCGGCCGAGCTGGGCGGCGGCCGCGGTGGCGAGACGCTCGAAGACCTTCTCGTCGGCCGCGAAGTCCGAGTCCGGGATCGGCCAGTGCACGGCGATCTCGCTGAACCCCAACTCCGCGTACCGACCGGCGAAGTCGACGAAGGCATCCACGGAGGAGAGCGGGTGTCCGTCGCGCGCGGCCGTCACCGGGTGGAACTCCGGGGTGAAGCCGGACAGCAGCAACCGGGACGGCTCACCGGGGTCACGCCCGATCGCCGCGCAGGCCGCCGCCAACTTCTCGCCCTGGGCCCGTACCGCCGCCACCGATTCCTCGACCGTGCCGGTCTCGTACAGCTTCGGGTCTCCGGTGGTCACCCAGGACTGGCCGTACCGCGCGGCGAGCTTCAGCCCGCGCGGTCCGGTCGCCGCGACGGCGAACGGCAGCCGGGGCTGCTGGACGCAGCCCGGGACGTTGCGGGCCTCGGTGGCGGAGTAGAAGGCACCGGCGGAGGTCACATCGGACGGCTCGCGCAGCAGCCGGTCGAGCAGGGGGAGGAATTCGCCGAAACGGTCCGCCCGTTCGCGCGGCGTCCACGGGATCTCGTCCGGCCCGAGCAGGGTGGTGGCGTCGAAACCGGTGCCGCCGGCGCCGATACCGAGCGTGATCCGACCGTCCGAGACGTCGTCGAGCGAGATCAGCTCCTTGGCGAGCGTCACCGGGTGCCGGAAGTTCGGCGACGTCACCAGGGTGCCGAGGCGCAGCCGGCTGGTCGCCGTCGCGGCCGCGGTGAGGGTGGGTACCGCGCCGAACCACGGCCCGTCCCGGAAGGTCCGCCACGACAGATGGTCATAGGTGTACGCGGCGTGGAACCCGAGCTCCTCGGCTCGCTGCCACTGCGCGCGACCGCCGTCGTTCCAGCGGCGTACGGGGAGGATAACGGTGCTCAGACGCATGGGGGCGACCTTAGAGGGGTGGGGGTG
>NZ_QUAK01000232.1 GCF_003429565.1 Streptomyces triticagri | reverse complement strand
ACGCGGCTACGTCTACCTCGGCACCGTCACCACAGCGGCACTCGTCATTTGGCTCCGTTCGTGATCGCCAGGACACAGCCTAGTCCCCGAGGCGTGGGGTCGTTGCCGAGACGTCATGCAGAGTGCCATGCGTCCGGCGGTCGAGGAGTCAGGCGAGTCTGTCTCCGCGGCTTGACGTGCTGGATGAGTCCCGACGGTGCTGGATGGGTGCTGGATACGATCACCTGAGGGAAAGTTTCCGCAGGTGGGAGCGCTGTTTTGAAGGTTCAGGTTCAACGTGTAGCGGATTCCGTTTCAATGTGTGGCCACTGACGTACCGCCACGTCACTGATCTGGTAAACGTGCAGGTCAGATAGGGTCCGGCTCCTCGGGGTCGGGCCCTTGGTTTTTGCCGTTCTGGGATGTCGCGTGCATCAGTTCTTCAGGCTTGTGAGGGTGGCATGCCGTAGGCCGTGAGCCGGCGTTGCAGGATGCGGAGTGTGTACGCGTCGGTGAGGCGCGTCAGGCGGGGTTGGTTTCCTGCTGCGGTGGCGATGAGGTAGCGGCCGAGGATGAACGGTGCGGTGAGGGTGACGCGGAGTGCGTCGGTGCGGGTGACGTCGACGCTCATGGCGTGTGCGGCCGAGGTGTTGCCGTTGCAGAACGCCTGGCGGAAGAAGTACTTGCTCCAGGAGCGTTCGACGGATTCGGTGAGGCGGGGTGTGAGGCCGTGGCCCTGGTGGAGTTGCGCGGCCATGGTTGTGCGGACGAGGGCACCGCAGGTCGCGTCGTCGAAGCCGTCGCGCAGGAGCGCGGCGCGCGCGTGGAAGAGGTGCACGATGGCCTCGGGTGTGGTCGGCAGCAGCTCTTCGGGGAGGCCGAGGAGGAAGCACCGGTAGCGGGCGAACTCCGCGACGCTTCGCTCGCGGTGGGTGAATGCGGGACGCCGGCGACGGAGGGCGGCTCGGGCGAGGATGTAGGTGTTGATCAGCCCGGCGGGCATCTGGTCGATCTGGGGGATCGGCAGGCCGTAGACGGCGCGGTCCCAGATGCCGGGGCGGCGCAGGGCCTGCACGCGGGTGAGCGAGTGCATGAACCGCACCATCGCTGCTGCTTCGAAGCCGGCGCCGTGGCGGTCGAGGGCGCCGGGCATGGTGGTGACGGCGAAGAAGCCGGCCGTGTGGTGTACCCGGCGAGCGGCTCGCTTGCTCGAGAGCGCGCCGGTGAGGGTCATGGGCAGGGCGGCGTAGGTGTTGGTGAAGGTGGCGAGGAACGCGCCGCGCAGTAAGTACGGGGAGAGGAAGGCCGCCGGGACGCGCGCCGCGCGGGCACCTTCCTCGACCAGGTCCATGTCGATCCAGGGCGGCGGGGTTTCCATTGCTTCGACGAGCCGGACGAGCTCGGGCGGCGCGTCCGGTACCGCGTCGATGCCGTCGCGGCAGGCAGTGCACAGCATGGAGATGAGCTGCTTCGTGCCGTGTGTGGCAACCAGGGCGGCGTAGGGGTCTGCGATGACGTCGCCGAGCAGGGTTGTGGTGCGGATCAGTTCAACGGTGGGTTCGTCTGTGAGGTAGGGCGCCCGCTCGGCGACCCAGGCGGGCAGCGCGCTGGCGTCGGCGGGGTCGATGGTCAGCCGGTGAGGCAGGACTGTGAAGTCGAAGTCGCCGTACAGGCCGGGCTGGTGGACCGCTTGGGACCGTGCCCGTTCCGCGAGTCGGGGGAAGTGAACAGTCATGGCGTCGTCGTCCTTGGATCGGTGCGCACCGCACAGCGCATCAGTGTGCTCCTTCGGAGTCGGGTGCGGTCCGGTCGTCTGCGGGCTTCGTGGTTGGGGCCGTGTGTGCGGGCCCGGTCGTCTGCCGGCGCAGCTCGCCGGTCGCGAACGTGGCGTACACCGCGGGGCGCCGTCGCCGTAGCGCCGGGCGGGGGTATGTCCCCGGGCGATGCGGGCCCGGACGCGGGGAGTTGTGGGACACGTCGACCCTCCGGGGACCGTCAGTCGACCTGGAACGTGCGACTGGTGCCGGTGAACGATTCGGGCTGCGCGAGCAGTTGGCGGGAGCGTCCGCGGTACGTGATGCGGTAGGTGCCGGGTTCGGCGGCGTGCGGGATGTCCCAGGTGGCCGTGAACGCCGAGGTGCCCACGCCGGTCTTGGCCCACTGGAACCGGGTCGCCCAGTCGCCGTCGTCCGCCACTCGCACCCATCCGTCGGGGGTGGATTTCTCGACGGTGAGGTAGGTCGAGCCGTGCAGGAGATCGTTGTTCGGATGGGCGCCGACGAAGCGCGCCTCGACCTGCTGTCCCCTCTGGTACGTGGCCGCGGGCTGCTGAAGGACATCACCGAACCGGCGGCGCGGCGGGGCGGCGTCGAACCAGGGGGTCCGCGGTGCGTTCAGCAGCGTCGCGGAGTGGCTGGGAGGTGTGATGGTTACCGGTGTCGGCCTGCCGGCCTTCATGTCATGGGCGAGCGCGGCCATGTGCTGCTGGTAGGCGGGCAGGGTCCAGCGGCCGAACATGGTGTGACCGGCCTCGTAGTCGCCCTTGTCGTACTCCTCGGGCGTGGTCGCATAGCCGGCGTAGCCGTTGGAGTATCCGGCCACCAGGACGTTGTCCAGGGGAGCGTCGACGATCTGAGCGACGGTGCGGCGCAGCCGCAGACCCGCGACGATGGTGAACTCCTGCGGCACGGCCATCAGGTAGAGCTGTCCGATCCTGACCAGTTGGAGGGGCACCACGTTCGGCGTCAGCTGCAGATCGCCGCTGGGGATGACGATGTCCTTGGGTGCCTGGCACGCTTTGAGTGCCGGGGACGCGCGGTAGAGGGCCGCGCCGAGCAGGTCGAAGACAGGGTTGTCGTCGCTGCCCTCGTTGATCAGGTCGACCCCGGGGCCGTCTTCCTTGGAACCGGCCACGAAGCCGGTCCCCAGAGCGCCGCTGCAGGTGTGGTGCGTCCGGCCGTCACCGGTGTATGTCGGGGAGACGGTCGTGCTGCCCATGTCGATGTACGTGAACCGGGAGTCGACCGGGCCGTCGACCGGGCCGGCCGGGTGGTCGACGGCGGCCTCGGCCGCCTCGTACTGCCGACTGCCGATGATCTCGGTGTTGGTGAACTGGTCATCGGTCGGGCCGCTGCCGGGCCGGAGATTCAAATTGGGCGTCATGTCACCGGCGTTGGTCTGTGCGAATGCGGAGACGAACGAGGGATCGGCCGGCGACAGATAATCGACACCCTTGACCTCGCGCTCCCAGTGGTAGGCGGCGTATCCCTTGTTGTCCCCGGACACATAGGTGCTGTCGCCGGTCATCGAAGTGCCGTGCGTGGCGAACCAGTTGATCGCCCCCACCGGCGCGCCGTCGCGGCTGAGGCTCAGCGTGGTTGTCTGCGGGTCGATCGCGTCGGGGAAGAAGGCGCGGTCGGCCGCGGGGTTGCGGTCGAAGGCGGCCTTGGACCGGTTGACGCTGGCGTCCTCGAGTTCGCCGCCGCCCATGTCGAGTCGGCCGGGTGCGAGGTCTCCGTGGGCGGCGAGGATCGCCTCGTGGATGCCCGTGACGTTGGCCTCGAAGTTCTGGTCCTTGTAGCCGAAGCTGCCCAGGTTGTAGAGGTTGTCGTGCATGTGGCCGCCGGGGCCCGAATGCGTGTGTGTCGAGGTGAGCAGCAGGTTCTCGCGGGTGTATGTGTCGCCGAGCCGGCTCTGCAGCCGGCGCAGCACTTCTTCGCGGATGGCGTCGTCGATGTGGTTGGCGTCCGCGACCGCCACCGCGACGCGTTTGCCGCTCGCCCGGTCGACGACGACGAACGCCCGCGCCCGCAACCGCGTGTGCAGGCCGTGGGTTCTCACCATCGGGGCGAAGTAGCCCGCCTTGTCGGAGTCCTCGGGTTCACCGGTGATGTCCGCGACGGCGCGGCCGACCAGGTAGGGCGATGCGCTGTCGGCCTCCGGCCCGGCGGCGTGAGCGGGGCCGGGGGCTCCGAGGAGTGTGGCCGCGCCGAGAGTCAGAGCCAGGACTGTGGCCAGTGCGCGAGGGCGTGGGGACGCGGCCGATCTGCGAAGCACGTGCATGTGAACCACCTCACTGGACGTGTGCGATGCGGGGGAACGTACCACGGGTGTCGTTCGCTCGAACGAACGAGAGTGAGGAATTTACGCTTCCGTGGAATCGGCCCGGCAGTGGACGGTTACGGTGTGACCGCGCCGGCCGACGCACGATCACAGGAGCACCCTTGAGTACCGACGTCCGCACCCGCATCCTCGCCACGGCGCTGGAGCTCATCGGCGAGCGCGGTATCGCCGGCCTGACCAACCGCGCGGTGGCGCGCGCGGCTCAGGTGTCGCTCGGCACGCTGACCTACCACTTTTCTTCGCAGGAGGAGCTGCTCGGTGAGGCGCTGCGCGCCTTCGTCGACGCGGAGATCTCCCGCCTCGCGGTGATCACCGCGCAGGTCGAGGGCTCCACCATGAGCGTCGACGAGGCGCTGGGCCACGCGCGCGACGCCATCGAGGCCCGAACCTCCCGGCGCGCACAGACCGCGCAACTCGAGCTGTACCTCTACGCCACACGCGACGAGAGTCTGCGCGCGGCGGCAGCCCGCTGCTACGCCGCCTACGACCGCGTCGCCGCCGCCTCCCTCAAAGCCATCGGTGTACCCGAAGCCGACCGAGTCGCACCCCTGCTCGGCGGGCTCATCGACGGGCTCGAGCTGCGCCGCCTGGCGGTCGACGACCTGCGCATCGACCTCGCCGAGGCGCTCGCCGCCCTCGTGGCCGGCCTCAAAGCCTCACCCGCACCCGAATAGGAGCCACCCGATCAGGAGCCACCCGATCAGGAGCCACCTGTATAGGAGCCACCCCACGCGTCTTCGGATCAGTCGGCGATCCGTAAGCGCCCCGTCGCGATCTCGGTGAGCTCGTCGGCGATCTCCTCGACAGGATGCCGGCTTCGTCACGCGGGCGGCGTCTCGAGGGCGCGGACGATCTCGGTCTCCCGGTCCCGGACCTGCCGTGCGACAGCCGCGAACTGCTTCGCACCCGGGCTGCGCGACCCTCGTCTCCAGGCGACGGCCACCGTCGAACCGGGCACACCGGTGAGCGGGATGTACCGCACGCCGGCCAGCGGCGTGTGGCGCTGGGCCCCGGCCACGGTGATCGAGCAGGCGAGGCCGGCGGCGACGAGTTGGAGCTCTTCGGTGGGCGTCGTGGTCTCCCGGATGTCGTCGGGCGGGTGCCCGCCCCGCTGGTCGTCCAAGGTCCAGTAGCGCCGCCAGACGGTATCGGTCGTACGGCCGACGACGAGGGGTTCGTCGATGACGTCCTCGGCGGTGAGGCCGGTCCGGTCGGCCAGACGGTGGTGCGGCGGCAGCGCTACGACCAAGGGCTCCACGAAGAGCGGCACCCAGTCCAGATCCGGCAGGTCCAGTGGCAGCCGGACGATCGCGACATCGGATGACCCGTCGGCCAGTCCGGCGGACGGGTCATCCAGGCCGGTCTCGCGCAACTCGAGCCGGATGTCCGGACATTGCGCCGAGAACGCGGCCAGGATCGGTGTGGTCAGTTCCAGCGCACCGCCCATGAGGAACCCCAGGCGGACCGTTCCCGACATCTTGCGGCCCGCGCTCCGCGCCGCGGCAACGCCGGCGTCCAGCGCGGCGAGGGTCTCGCGGACCGAGGCCAGGAACGCCTCCCCGGCCGAGGTCAGTGCCATGCTGCGCGTGGAGCGGTCGAAGAGCCGTACGCCGAGGGACTCCTCGAGGTCGCGGAGCTGTTTGCTGAGCGCCTGTTGCGTGACGAAGAGGCGGGGTGCCGCCCGGCTGAGATTGAGCTCCTCGGCCACCACGACGAAGTTCCGCAGTTTCTGCGTTGCCACATCCACAACCGTTGATTGTAGGCGCACGCTCAACTCGTTGTTTCCCTCGCGAAAACAGCGCGCCTAGGTTTGCTGGCCATACGGCGGCACCGGCCGTCTCCGTCGTTACTCCCGACCGCATTCTCGACCGCATTCTCGACCGCATTCCCGACCGCCTTGCTCCTGGCGACAGACAGCGCCGCCGGTATCGATCCCGGCCTGCGAGCGGTAGCGACCCGTCCCCGTGAAGGAGACCGAATATGGCTGTGACGTGGCGCAACTGGGCCCGCCAGCAAAGCTGCACGCCCGCCCGTATCGAGCGCCCCGCGAACGAGGAGCAGCTCAGCGAGGCCATCGCCCGCGCGGGCCGCGACGGCTTGCGGGTGCGCCCCGTCGGCAGCGGGCACTCCTTCACGGACACCTGCCTCACCGACGGCGCCATCGTCGACCAGAGCGCCATGCAGCGCGTACTCGACGTCGATACGGAATCGGGCCTGGTGAAGGTCGAGGCCGGCATCAAGCTGCACCGTCTGACCGCCGAACTCCACCGGCACGGCCTCGCGTTGGAGAACCAGGGCGACATCGACAAGCAGTCGCTCGCCGGGGCGCTGGCCACCGCCACCCACGGCACCGGCGAACGCTTCCGCAACTTGTCCGCCAATGTCGTCGGCTGCCGACTGGCCACCGCCACCGGTGAAGTCGTCGAGATCGACGAGGCACGCGACGCGGATGCCTGGCGCGCGGCGCGGGTATCGGTCGGTGCGCTCGGCGTGATCTCGCAGTACACGCTGCGCTGCGTGCCCGCCTTCCGCATCCATCGGGTCGACGAGCTTCGCCCGGTGACGGAGGTGCTGGCGGAGCTGGACGAACTCGTCGCGGAACACGACCACTTCGAGGTCCTTGCGCTGCCGCACACCGACAAGGTCCTGACCTACGCCTCGCGCCGCACCGACCGACCCGCGGCGCCGCCCGGCCGCCTGGCCGCGTGGTGGAACGACGACGTGCTCAGCAATGTCGGCCTCGGCGCCGCCTGCCACCTCGGCCGCCTCGTGCCCGGTGCCGCGCCCCGCGTAGCCCGCGCCATGAGCGGCGTCATCGGCCGCTATGAGCAACTCGGCGACAGCCACCGGGTCTACGCGCACGAGCGGCGGGTGCGGTTCACGGAGATGGAGTACGCGATTCCGCGCACGTATGCCGCCGAGGCCCTGCAACGCGTCAGAGTTCTGATCGCCGACCGGCGCCTTCCGGTGCTGTTCCCGGTCGAGCTCCGCTTCACCGCACCCGACGACGCGTTCCTGTCCACCGCCCACGGTCGCGACACCGCCTACCTCGCCGTCCACCACGTCGTACGGGCCGAGTACGAGGCGTTCTTCCGCGCAGTCGAGGCGATCATGGACGAGTACGACGGGCGGCCGCACTGGGGCAAGCGCCACTTCCAGACCGCCGCCACGCTGGCCGCGCGCTATCCCGCCTGGCAGAAGTTCCAGGCCGTACGCGCCCGCCTCGACCCCGACGGCATGTTCACCAACGACTACATCGCCCGCGTCCTCGGACCCGTCGGCGCAGACACCGGGCCGTCCGGGACGGAACCGGCACTGCTCGGCAAGCAACACGAGGACACCGTCCTCGGCGACGACGCCCGACGGGAGACCTGACTCATGACCACCGTGACATCCCTCGCATCTCACAGTCCCGCCACCGGTGAACTCCTCGCCCGCTACTCCGTCGATGACACCGCGGCGGTCGACGCGGCCGTACGCCGGGCGCGCGCCGCCGCCGACTGGTGGGCGGGGCTGGGATTCGCCGGCCGCAGAGGGCACCTGCTGCACTGGAAGCACGTCCTGGTCCGCGAGTTGGACGGCATGGCCGAGCTGATGCACCAGGAGACCGGCAAGCCCGTCGACGACGCGCGACTCGAACTCATCCTCTCCGTCGACCACTTGGACTGGGCCGCGAAGCACGCGAGCAAGGTGCTCGGTCCGCGCAGGGTGCCCTCGGGGCTCCTGGGGTTCAACCTGGCGGCGAGCGTCAGCCACCTGCCGCTCGGAGTCGTCGGGGTGATCGGCCCGTGGAACTACCCGGTCTTCACCCCCATGGGATCCATCGCCTACGCCCTCGCCGCGGGCAACACCGTCGTCTTCAAACCGAGCGAGTTCGCCACCGGCGTCGGCCTCCGGCTCGTGGAGACGTTCGTCGAGGCGGTGGGCGGGCAGGCGGTGCTGGGGGCGGTCACCGGGTTCGGTGACGCAGGCGCCGCGCTCTGCCGCAGCGACGTGGACAAGGTCGGTTTCACCGGATCCACCGCCACCGGCAAGCGCGTGATGGCCGCCTGCGCCGAGTCCCTGACACCCGTGCTGATCGAGGCCGGCGGCAAGGACGCCGCGATCGTGGCCGCCGACGCCGACCTCGATCTGGCGGCCGACGCGATCACCTTCGGTGCGATGGGCAACGCCGGCCAGACCTGCGTCGGGATCGAACGCGCCTACGTGGTGGACGCGGTGTTCGACGCCTTCGTCGAACGGGTGGCGGCCATCGCCGGCCGCGTCCGGGTGGGCGCCGAACCGCGGGCCCAGATCGGCCCGATCACCATGCCGAGCCAGATACCCGTCATCCGCCGCCACATCGAGGACGCGATCGCCCGCGGTGGCCGGGCCGTTGTCGGCGGACCCGAGTCCGTCCGGCCGCCCTTCGTCCATCCGGTGGTGCTCGTGGACGTCCCCGAGGACAGCGAATCCCTCACCGAGGAGACGTTCGGCCCCACGCTCATCATCAACCGGGTCCGCACCCTCGACGAAGCCGTCGACCGCGCCAACTCCTCCCGATACGGCCTGGGTTCCGCCGTCTTCGCCGGACGCCGCACCGCCGTCGCCCTGGCCGATCGTCTGCACACCGGCATGTCCTCGATCAACGCGGTGCAGTCCTTCGCCACCGTCCCGTCCCTGCCGTTCGGCGGCACCCGCGAGTCCGGCTTCGGCCGGATCCACGGCGCGGACGGCCTGCGCGAGTTCGCCCGCCCCAAAGCGGTCGCCCGCACCCGCTTCCGCGCCCCCGCGAACCTGCTCTCGTTCGCCCGCACGGCCCGCGACATGAGGATCCCGCTGCAGCTCACCCGCTTCCTGCACAAGAAGGGCTGACCGCCCCGTGTACGCAGCCGACTTCACCGCCCTCGAGAGGGCCACCCGCCATCTCCGACCACCGTTCGCCGTCCTGGATCTGCAGGCTCTGCAGCACAACGCCGAGTCGATGCGCCGCCGCGCCGGCGGCAAGCCGATCCGCCTCGCCAGCAAGTCCGTACGCTGCCGGGAGATCATCCGCCATGTGCTCGCGATGCCCGGATATCAGGGCATCCTCGCCTTCACCCTGCCCGAAGCCCTCTGGCTGGCCGAGGAGTTCGACGACATCCTGGTCGGCTACCCGACCGCCGACGACGACGCCCTGCGCCGCCTCGCCGCCCACCGACAGCTCGCCGACCGCATCACACTGATGGCCGACTGCCCGGCACACCTGGATCGGACGGCCGCGGCCGCGGCAGCCGGCGGTCACCCACTGCGGATCTGCCTCGACCTCGACGCCTCGCTCAAACCCCTGCGCGGCAGACTCCACTTCGGCACCCACCGCTCCCCGCTGCACAGCCCCGACCAGGTACGGGACCTCGCCCGCGCCGTGGCCGGGCGCCCCGGACTGCGCCTGGTCGGCGTCATGTCGTACGAAGCGCAGATCGCCGGCGTCGGCGACAACGCACCCGGCTCACCCCTTCGACGTGCGGCCGTCCGCGCCCTGCAGAGCGCATCCCGGACGGAGCTGCGCCGTCGGCGCGCGGCAGCGATCCGCGCCGTGCGCGAGGTGGCGCCGCTCGAGTTCGTCAACGGAGGCGGCACCGGCAGTCTGGAGACCACGGCATCGGAGTCCGCGGTCTCCGAACTGGGCGCCGGCTCGGGCCTCTTCGCACCCACCCTCTTCGACACCTACCGCACCTTCCGGCCGCGCCCCGCCGCGTTCTTCGTCCAGTCCGTCGTACGCCGCCCCGCGCCGGAGCGCGCAACCGTACTCGGCGGCGGCTGGACCGCCTCCGGCGCCGCCGGACCCGACCGCCTTCCGACCCCGGTCTGGCCGGCCGGCCTCCGTCTCACCCGCCTCGAAGGCGCCGGCGAGGTCCAGACCCCGCTCACCGGCCCCGGCGCGGCACACCTCGCCATCGGCGACCGCGTCTGGTTCCGCCACACCAAGGCAGGCGAACTGTGCGAACGCGTCAACGAACTCCACCTCGTCGACGGCGACCGCATCACCGCCGCGCTGCCCACCTATCGGGGAGAGGGCCAGGCGCTGCTGTGATCCGCACGTCTGGCGCACAATTCGCTGTGTACTTCGGGATCCGGTCCTGGTGGAAGGCTGGGCTCCGATGGATGCCGCTAGTCGGCATGGCTCTGAAAGCCCATGAGTCGGCCCGGCGGACGGCCCCGGCTCCCGTGCGTAAGTGCCCGAAGGCGGTGAGTCTACGCTCCGGTTCGGGGCGGCTCGGCGCCGGCGGAGCGCTACCCGCGCGGCCGAACCGCGGCTCGTAGCGGAGAACCGGTCAATCGACTTGGTCGAATGTCCAAGACAGTCCGGGAACAATGACGCGCGGGAACAATGACACCCGACGCGGGCACCGCCTCCCGCGGCAGCCAGGTACGAGCAAGGAGTCGACCCATGAACCGGATTGCGGCGAGCGAACGACGTGAGCGGCTGGTCGACGCCGCGATCGCGGTCATGGTCCGCGACGGCGTCTCGGCCGCCACCACGCGCGCGATCGTGGCCGAGGCCGATATGCCACTGGGCTCCTTCCACTACTGCTTCCGCTCCAAGGAGGAGCTGCTCGGCGAGGTCATCGCGGTCATCACCGGCCACACCCTGGAGCGGGCGCTGTCCGAGGTGGCGGGCGGCGGTGCACTCGAAGAGCGGCTGTGCCGCGCGATGCGCGCCTACTGGCAGCACGTCGTCGACGAACCGGGCGAGCACCGCCTCACCTACGAACTGACCCAGTATGCCGCGCGCCAGCCCGGCCTCGCCGTCGTCGCGGAGCGGCAGTACGAGACGTACCTCGCGGCCAACACCCGCCTCATCGAGGCACTCACCGGCGACGACGGCGAGCGCCTTGAGTGGAGCGTGCCGGTGCCGGTTCTGGCGCGCTATGTCACCGCGGCGCTCGACGGCGTGACACTGCTCTATCTCAACGAGGGGAACGCGACTGCGGCCGGCGAGGCGCTCGAACTCGTCGCCCGCCATGTGGCAGAGCTGGCCGGCCGGGCCTGACCCGTGCCCCAGGGCCCCAACTGGTCCCGTTTCAGGCCGGGTTCGCCTTGTACCAGGCATGACTGGGTCTATTGACTAGGTCGTTTGACCAACTCTAGTCTGCGCCCCACCCCACGCCTCGGGAGAGACGCATGAAGAGAGCGCGCACGGGCGGCGCAGTCGCCCTCGTCCTGTCCCTCGTCGCACTGCTTCTCTCCGGCCTGGGAGCCGGCGGGGCGGGTGCCGCCGAGCGCCCCTGGTGGGAGCCGGCCGAACGGCCCGTCCCCGACTCCCAGGTCAATGTGAGCGGCGAGCCGTTCACGGGGACCGACGCGAACGGCGACGTACGCGGATTCGTCGACACCCACAACCACGTGATGACCAACGAGGCCTTCGGCGGCAAGCTGGTCTGCGGAAAGCCGTTCTCCCAGGAGGGTGTGGCCGACGCTCTCAAGGACTGCCCCGAGCACTACCCGGACGGTGCCGGCGCACTGCTCGAGAACCTCACCGTCGACCCCGACGGCCACCACGACCCGGTGGGCTGGCCCACGTTCAAGGACTGGCCCAGCTACACCACGATGTCGCACCAGCAGAACTACTACGCCTGGCTCGAACGCGCCTGGCGCGCCGGCCAGCGCGTCCTGGTCACCGATCTGACGTCCAACGGCGTCATCTGCTCGATCTACGTCCGCGACCGCGGCTGCGACGAGATGGATTCCATCCGGCTGCAGGCCGAGAAGACCTACGAGATGCAGGACTTCGTGGACGAGATGTACGGCGGCTCCGGAAAGGGCTGGTTCCGGATCGTGAAGTCTCCCGCCGAGGCGCGGAAGGTGATCGAAGCGGGCAAGCTCGCCGTGGTCCTGGGCGTGGAGACCTCCGAACCCTTCGGCTGCAAGCAGGTGCTCGACATCGCCCAGTGCAGCAAGTCCGACATCGACAAGGGTCTCGACGAACTCCGGTCGCTCGGCGTGAGCAGCATGTTCCTCTGCCACAAGTTCGACAACGCGCTGTGCGGAGTGCGCTTCGACGAGGGGACGCAGGGCACCATCATCAACGTCGGGCAGTTCCTCTCCACCGGCACCTTCTGGAAGACCGAGAAGTGCACCGGCCCCCAGCAC
Source organism: Streptomyces triticagri (assembly GCF_003429565.1). GTDB lineage: Bacteria > Actinomycetota > Actinomycetes > Streptomycetales > Streptomycetaceae > Streptomyces > Streptomyces triticagri. Next base: position 28,654 of record NZ_QUAK01000232.1, on the reverse strand, counting down.
GACAACCCGATCGGCTCGGCCGCGGTGCCCGAGATCGAGGCGAAGCTGCCGAGCGGGACCAGCGTGCCGAAGTACGACGAGGACGCGCAGTGCAACACCCGCGGACTCACCCGGCTCGGGGAGTACGCCCTCGACGGCATGATGGACCGCGGCATGATGGTCGAGGTCGACCACATGAGCGTCAAGGCCGCCGGGCGGGCCATGGACATCATGGAATCGGTGCAGTATCCGGGCATCGTCTCCAGCCACAGCTGGATGGACCGCAACTGGACCGAACGGCTGTACCGCATGGGCGGCTTCGTCGGCTCCTACGACCTGGACTCGAAGGCGTTCGTCGAGGAGGCCGCCGCAACCGCCGACCTGCGCAAGAAGTACGGCGTCGGGCTCGGCTACGGCACCGACTTCAACGGCCTCGGCAGCCACCCGTCGCCGCGCGGTGACGACGCACCCGACAAGGTCACCTATCCGTTCCGGTCCTACCCGGACGGCCCGCTGGTGGACCGCCAGCAGAGCGGCGAACGGGTCTGGGACGTCAACACGGACGGCGGCGCCCACGCGGGGCTGATCCCGGACTGGGTCGAGGACGTGCGCCGGCTCGGCGGCGACCCGCTCGTCGGCGAGCTGCTGCACGGCGCCCAGTCGTACCTCGACACCTGGAACGCCACCGGTGACTGGCAGCGGCCGGCCAACCTGGCAAGGGGCGGTGCCGCGTCGGCGAGCAGCAGCGAGTTCTCCCTCGTCACGAGCTACAAGCCCGGCCGCGCCGTCGACGGAGACGGCGCCACCCGGTGGGCCAGCGACTGGAACGACGACGAGTGGTGGTCGGTCGACCTGCGCAGCGCCCAGAACATCGGTCGGGTGCTGCTGGATTGGGAGTCGGCCCACGCCGAGGCGTACCGCATCGAGGTGTCCGACGACAACCGCACCTGGCGCACGGTGTGGCAGACCACGAAGGGCCGAGGCGGCCTCGAGACCGCCGACTTCACCCCGACCACCGCACGCTACCTACGCATCCACGGCACCGACCGAGCCACGAAGTACGGCTACTCGCTCAAGGAGGTGGCAGTACACGGGCGGTGAGGCCAGCCGCCTGCGGGGCGTCCGGGACCAGCGGGTCCCGGACGCGGGCTTGTTCAGCCGGTGCAATTCGATCGCGCCTACCGGCGCCAGCGGTTCTGGCCGGGGCCCTTGCAGGTGTAGAGCTTGCCGTTCGAGGTGCCGATCGCGCCCGGCGGGGAGCAGAAGGCTCCCGGGTGGACCGTGCCGACGCCGCCTCCTCCTCCTCCGCCTCCGCCTCCGCCGGAGGAGGAGCCGCCGCCCGTCGAGGAGCCGCGGTCCGGGTCCGGAGCGGGGTCGGGGGCTGGGGTGTGGCGCCGGGTGTGTTCGGTGCCCGGACATGTGTCGGTCGGGCGTACGAGGGAGAGTTCGGCGGAGGTCGATTCGGCCCGCGTGAGTTTCTTGCCGGCGGCCGGGTGTTGGAAGCAGACCTTCCAGTCGGCCGGATTGTTCGGGACATCGACGTCCGTGAAGGCGCTCGTCGCGTCGACATCGGTCAGGCCGAGATCGGCGAGAGCCTCGGACGCCTCTTCGTAGGTCTTGCCGACGACGTCCGGCATCTTCGGATACGGGATCGGCTCTCCGTCGGACGCGGGACAGGGGTCGCCGGTGCGCACCACCCCGAGGGCCACTGCGGTGGAGGCCGGATCCGCGGACTTCGTGCCGGACTTCGGCTTCTGGAAGCAGACCGTCCAGTTGCTGTCCACCAGCTGGCCGCTGTCGCCGTCGGACGCGTCATGCGACGTCACGCGGGCGAACCCGGCAGCCACCGCGGCGGACTTGGCGTCCGAGAGGGATTCGCCCACGAATTCGGGGACCTGCACAGCGGTCCGGGCGGCCGGGCTCGGGGTCGCCTTCGCCGATACCGTGGCGGCCGGATTCTTCCCCGTACTCCCGTTGTTGTCCGGGTCCGTGCTGCCACCTCCCGAGGGCAGGATCACGAGGAGCCACACCACCGACAGCCCGGTGGCCATGAGCCGTCGCGGGAGCGTCCACTCCCGCTTCAGGCACGCCAGGATCCAGCCGAGCGGCGGCAGCAGAAGGAGGGCGGCGATCACCCAGCCGGTACGGCGGTGCCAGGGCAGTCGGGCGGCGGGCGAGGGCGAGGGTGGTATCGGAGCCTGCGGGTTCTGGCTCCACTGGGCGAAGGACATGCGCGTTCCGTTCGGGCTCTTGCTGCAGGGATGAGGAGGGAGGCGTCAGCCGACGTCCACGCCGTGGTCGCGGGCAAGGCCCGCCAGGCCGTCGGACCAGCCCTGCCCCACTGCGCGGAGTTTCCACGTCGTGCCCGACGGATCGCCCGGCGCGCGGTAGAGCTCGGCGAGAACCATCGCCCGGAGCCCCTGGTCCACGGCAGGCCCGTACCGGTACGTGTGGCCGGCGGCGGTGACGCGGAGCTGGAGCGCGGTGAGGGCCGCGAAGGTCGCGCCCGAGTCGACGTCCGCGTTCACCGCGATCGCGATCGTGCGGACGTACGGCGGGACCTCGTGCAGTGCCGCGGTCGCGCCACCGGCCGACAGGCGGACGGAGCCGCACGCGGAACGCGGCTGGTTGTAGAAGATGAACTCGGCGTCCGTGGGGACGCGACGGCCGTCGTCGAGCAGGAGCAGCGACAGATCGAGCGGCATGCCGGTGATGTGGCATCCGACGGAGACTTCTCCGCGCCCGTCCAGTTCGATCTGCGTGTTCTCGCCTGCGGTGAGGGCGGTTTCGGGCCGCGTGGCCGGGGCTGTGCCGGCCGGCGCGGGCGGTTCCGCATCGGGCGCGGACCCGGCCACCCACTGGGCGAACGGCACCGGAGCGTACGGGTCGGGAGCGGGCTCGGGCTCCTGCGTCGCAGCCGTGAGTGCCTCGTCCATGTCCACCAGGGCGCCGGCGTCCGCCGGGGCATCGTCGGTGTGGGCAAGCAGCTCGGCGAGGCCCGGCACTCGGCGCACATCCAGGGCCTTGATCCCGGTCGGCGTCGCCGTGACCGCGCACTCCACCTCGTCAGCCAGGTCGAGCACCTGCACCGCATCCTCCGGCGTACGCCAGTGCGCTGCCTCGATCCGGCTGCGGGTCCAGGTCCCGTAGGTCACGATCCCGATCCGCTGTGTGGCCGGGACCCGGGTCAGCACCGCGATGTCGATCGCCTGCAGGCCGGGCGCGACGGCAAAGCCCTCGCGGAGTGTGGCGACGATGTGCGAGCACATGGACTGCAGCCACCACTGGTTGCGGTCCCGCTTGCTGAGCGCCTTCATTGTGGGGCGCCCCGCGGGTGTGGTCCCCGGCACCCGGGCGGGCCAGCTGTCCGCGTCGGGCTGGCGCATGACGACCGAGGCCGTGTCGCCGTGCACGCCGACCGCGCAGGCGACGGCGCGGTTGTCGGCGTAGGCGTGGTTGAGGGCCTCGATGACCGGGGCGGGCTCGTTGCGCAGCAGGTCCTGCCACCAGATCGCCGCCTGGCGCTGCAGGTTCTCGTGGATGCCCGATATGCGCTCCTGCTCCGCGGCCAGATATGCGCGGGCATCGGACTCGGCGCGCTGTCTCGCCGCTGCGCGGGCGGCGCGGTCGCGGAGGGAAAGTCCCTGCATGTGGAAGGCCTTGGCCTCCTGCTGCGCCCAGCGCTCGGTCAACTGTCCCGGCAGGGGGACGTCCGGAGGTCCCGCGGGGGAGAACTCTTCGAGATGCGCGCCGAGGCTGTCCTCCCGGAAGCGCTCGAACTCGGCTGTCTCGGCGTCGCGTTGCAGGTCAGCCGTGCCGGGTGTGCGGCGCTGCGACCCTGCCGCGGTCCGTCCGGAAGTCGTACGGCGACCCTGCGACCCGCGTCGACCGCCGCCGCCACCCGCAGTGGTGGACGCGAAGAACGGTCCGACACCTGTCGAGATCCGGCTCCCGCTGCCACCACCGAAACTGACCCTGGCCGCGCGCGGCCCCACCGAGGTGCGCACACCGCGCGTCGACACCCGCACGCGCATGCCGGGCACGCCGACCCTGAACCCGAACCCCATAGCGCGCCCCTCCCGGCATCTCGGACCCCACCGATGCGCGCACCACGTCACCGCGCATCGTCGTCCCGACATCTTTCCACCGGTGCGCGAAGTGCCTCATGGCCGTTCGTCACCTTTGCCAGGTCTTTGGTCCTCTGTTCGGTCGCTGTACGGGTGGCCGGTCGGCTTCGGCACGGGGCCGGGCGCCGCCAACCGTCCGCCTCCGCCTCCCTCTCGAAGACGCTGATCATGTAGGGGGCACCCCCTCGGCGGATCGCGATCGCACCGGCGTGTGGGCTCGACGCCATGTGAGGCCCCGCCTGCCGCCGCGTAGGCGTGGAGTTGGCCGCTACCCCTACTCACGTATGCGGAGGCGCGGCTGATCACCCCGCCTCCCCGCCAACGCCCGTGACAGGCGTGCGATGTCCGAGAGGAGGTGCTCGGGCGGCTGGTCGAGGTCGAGGGCGTGTTGGTGGATGACGATGCCGGAGCCGCGGATGCGGTGGGCGGCGTGCGGGGCGTTGCCCTTCGCGTAGATCAGGTGGCCTTCGGGGAGGTGCAGCGCCGTGCAGTACGCGAGCATCTGGTAGAGGTCCGCGTCCGGGAAGCCGCCTCGCTTCTCCGCCTTGTACTTGGCGTCCGCGACGGCCGCGGGCGCGCCGTCGGATCCGTACAGCACGAAATCGGGTCTCATACGGATCCGGCTGTCGTCGTCGAGGTGGTGCGGATCCTGGAGCCGGGCGGTCAGCGGGGTGTCCCGGAGCGTCTCGCGCAGTGCGGTGGTCACGAAGTCTTCGAAGAGCTGGTTCATGTCGAACAGGAACCCGTCGATGCGCAGGCCGCCCGGCAGGTGCTCCGCGGACGTGCCGTCCAGCACGGCCCGGGACAGGTGCAAGGCCTGGTGGCAGCGGGCGTTGAGCCGGGTCGGGCGCCACTCGGGCAGCGGGTGGCCGCGCACCAGCGGGGAGATGTCGGCGAGGCGGACGCGCTGGTGGAGCAGCCGGCGGCGCACCTCGTGCGGAACGCCCGGCATGCTCAGGAGCCGCTCCACGGCCGCGCGCAGGATGCGGTTCTCTGCGATGTCCGCCGTGAACTCGTCGTACGCCACCTCCACCGGCAGCGTGGCGCCGAAGTGGCGCCGCATCTGGTCCGTGTGCCGGTTGCGGCCGCGTACGACCAGGGCCGTCTCCTCGGCCACCCGATAGCCCTGCAGCAGTCCTTGACGCAGCGCACGGTCGATCTGGCGCTCCACGGCGTGCGCGAGCGCAGGCATCAGCTCACGATGCGCCGCCACATCGACCTCTCCGGCGCGCCAACTGGCTCCCGGATCAAGGCTGTAGCCGAGCAGGAAGAAGAGGCGCGGGATCGCGACCTTCGGCGTGACACGGATCGTGACGGCGTGGTCGACTCCCGGCGCGGACACCTGCACGGCGCCGACCTTGCTTCCGGCCTTGAGCTGCCAATGGCCCGCCGCATACGGGTCGGGGGCCGCAGCCACGATGTCCGAGTCGGCCAGGGCACGCCCGAGGACGTCGGGCAGCGGGTGACTGACCGCCGGTGCGTGCTCCACGAGCTCGACCGTGACCAGGGCAGTCATGCCGACACGTCCGGTGTGTCTGTCGCGCCCGGTGTGTCCGGTGCGCCCGGTGTGTCTGTCGCGTCCGTCGCGCGAAGTGCCCGCCGCAGCGCCGTGAGGCCGTAACGCCGCTCGATGTCGACCCCCGCGCCGTAGTGGTGCTCCGCCAGGAGGGGCAGGATCTTCGTCCGCCAGGTGCGGTCGAGTCCGCCCTCGCGGTACACACTCTTCTTCATCAGGTACGAGGGCCCGATCCGGAAGTCCGGGTCGTCGATACGGGCGTTGAGAGCGTCGAGCAGGTCGGCGGGCTCGGCGTGCCTGCCCTCCGCAGCGAGCCACCGACGCAGCAGTCCGCTGGTGGGCTCGGTGCGCGGGGACAGTTCGACGAAGGCGAAGCGGCGGCGCATGGCCGCGTCCACCAGGGCGATGGAGCGGTCCGCGGTGTTCATCGTGCCGATGACGAAGAGATTGGCGGGAAGCGCGAAGTCGTCGTCGGAGTACGTCAGCCGGACGGACCGCTTGCGGTACTCGAGCAGGAAGTAGAGCTCGCCGAAGACCTTCGCGAGATTGGCGCGGTTGATCTCGTCGATGATCAGGAAGTGCGGGATGTGGCGACTGCCCTCGCGGTCGGCGAGATCGGCGAGCTCCCGCAGCGGACCCGGGGTGAGCCGGAAGGCCACCTCGCCGGTCTCCGGGTGCTCGCGCGGCCTGAACCCCTCGAAGAAGTCCTCGTACGCGTACGCGGGATGGAACTGCACGAGCTTGACGCGCGCCTGCTCCGGACCGCCCCCGAGCGCCTCCGCGAGCTTCATCGCGAGATACGTCTTGCCCGTCCCCGGCGGTCCGTACAGCACCAACTGCTTCTCGTCCCACAGCAGATCGCGCACCTCGCGCAGCCACTCGACGTCGTGCACGTGCAGCTCGGCGGCGAGTGCCCGGGAAGGGATCGGGAGCTCCAGCTCACGACGGGCCGTGAGCGCCGGGTGTTCACCGCCGGGGTCGCGCTCCATCGCCTCGGCCTCGTCGGCCAGCTCCTCGTCGGTCAGGCCGAGACCCTCGATGACGGACTGCACGGAGGTGAGATCGACGACGTCGTGCCGGCTGTGGAGCTTCTGCTGCAGATCCTCCGGCAGCTCCGCGTACGTGTATCCCGTCTCGCCCCAGTCCACCGGGCGGCTCAGGCTCGACCGCAGGTCATCGGAATCGGTCTGCTGTGCCTCGCCGGTGATCTCGCCCACGTACAGGAGGCTTTCGGAGAGGGTGCACACGGTGTCGCCCGGGCTCATCCGGGAGAGGAAGGCGTGCAGCTCCTCGACCAGGTCCTGCTGCTGGCTGTACGTCAGCGTGGCGCCGTAGTCCTCGAGGACGAACGTGCGCAGCTTGTCCTTGGTGATGCCCTGCTCCACGCCTGGCCGCAGACGCGACGCCGCGAGTGTGACGCGCCCCTGCGGCAGCCACAGCTCCTTGACGGGATCGGGGCCGGACCCGTGCGACCCGCGGACCAGCCAGGTGCGGGCGGGGCCCCAGCCCATGCTGGGCATGTAGTCGGCGAGGGGGTGGCCGTCCTGGGTCTTCCAGCTGGTCCAGCCATTGGTGCTTCTGCCCTTGAGGACCGCGGCCGCCTCGGAGGGCGAGTTGAAGGTGATCTCGGCCTTGGTCTCCAGCCAGTCCGGCCAGGTCTCCGAGGGCCCGATCCGCTCCTCGGCGATCAGCTTCTCGCGCAGCCGGTGGGCGGACGGCACGCGAGTGGCGAACGACGGCACCACATCCGCACGCACGGGCTGGCCGGGGCTGAGCACGAACTTCCGGCTGCCGTTCGTCCCCATCTCGTCCGTCTGCCGGCCGCGGGCGACCGGGCCGCCGTTCGGCAAGTGCAGGAAGAACTCCGGGTATTCGTCGTGTTCGTCCGCCATGGGGCAGGCCTCGCGCTCGTCGGTGTCGGTTCGGTCGATGTCGGTTGAGTCGGTGCTGGTTGAGTCGGTGTCGGTTCAGTCGGTGTCGATCACGGAGGAGCGTAACGGGGAGGACTGACACTGATGGCCCGGCACGGTCCACAGCTCCGCCCACACCGTCTTGCCGCCGGGTGGGAAGGGGCGCGTGCCCCAGGCGTCGGCGAAGTGGGCGACGAGGAGCAGCCCGTGGCCGGAGTCCCTGGAGGGGGATGGCGTGGGATCCGGGCGTGGCAGTCGTTCGCCGAGGGCGTCTGTGACTTCCACGAGGAGGGCGAGGGCGATGCAGCGGCCCGCCGTGGACCTCGCCCCCTCGGTCAGCGTGAGGGCCAGGCGGAAGTCGCGGCCCGGTACCCGGCCGTGCCGCACCGCATTGGCGGCCAGCTCCGAGACGACGTGCTCCGCACGGTCGACCAGGGCGGACGGCGCGCCCCAGGTGTGGAGTTGCGCGGTGGCAAGGAGCCGGGCGAGACGGGCTCCGCGCCGGGTCGCGGACAGGAGCTGTCCGAAGGTGCGGACGGAGCCGGGGAGTTGGTGATGTGCCGTGGTCATGGGGGTCACGGTTGCCGGTGGCGGGCTCCGGGCGACAGAGGCCGCGCCCGTACGCTGAGTCAGCGTACGGGCACGCGGTGTGGACTGTACGGGGTGGGTGTCGTCACGCTGGGTGCTGTCGATCGCGGGGATGGTGCCTGTACGTATCCGGAGGTGGCCGCGTATGACCGATGACTCTGTCGGGACAGTCGAGTTGGGGGACGAACGGGATGAACCGGGCGAGCGGGAGCCGGGGCCGTCCGACAGCCTGCGGACGTTCGGCGCGGTCGTCCAGGCGCTGCGGGAGCATGCGGGGCTGAGCAGGGCGGGGTTCGCCGAGCGGGTCCGCTTCTCCAAACACACGGTGGAATCGGTGGAGTTGGGGCGTCGGATGCCGGACGGGGCCTTCGTCGAGCGGGCGGAGGAGGTGCTGGGCGACACCGGCGCGCTGCGGAAGGCGGCACGCCATCTGTCCCGGGGCGAGGCAGGGCTCGCGACGTGGTTCCGCCGGTGGGCCCGTCTTGAGCGGGTGGCGGTGAGCCTGTGCACGTACGAGTGCCGCCTGGTGCCGGGGCTGCTGCAGTCGGAGGACTACGCGCGGGCGGTGTTCCACAACAGCGTTCCGCCGCTTTCCGACCGGCAGTTGGAGGCGCAGGTCACCGCTCGACTTGACCGGCAGAAGATGCTGGCCGACCGGCCGAATGTGCCGTTCAGCTTCATCGTGGAGGAACACATCTTCCGGCGCGGGCTCGGTGGCCGGGCGGTGACGCGGGGCCTGCTCGATCACGTACTGGAGCTGAGCGCGCCGCGCAATGTGACCCTTCAAGTCATGCCGGTGGACGTGGAGTTCCATGCCTGTCTGGACGGGCCCGTGCAGCTGTTGGAGACACCCGAATGCCGCCGCCTCGCGTACTCGGAGGGGCAGCAGAACGGGCGGCTGATCTCCGGTGCGAAAGAGGTGAGCCTCCTCTGTCAGTGCTATGGCACACTGCGCTCGCAGGCCCTCAACCCCAAGGAATCGCGGGCCTTGCTTGAGCGACTGCGAGGAGAGCTATGAGTACGAGTACGACAGAACTCGCCTGGTTCAAGTCCAGTTACAGCGGTACTCAGGGCGACAGCTGCGTCGAGGTCGCCGTCACCGAACAGGCCGTCCGCGTACGGGACTCCAAGGATGTGGCGCGACCGCACCTCGCGGTCGGACGGGCGGGGTGGCAGCGGTTCGTGGAGTTCGCCGCGCGGTAGACGAGGATCGCTGCCAGTTGGCTGTACAACTTGCGTGGACGGCGGATCGCCTAGGCTCGGGCGAGCACGCATCGGCGCGGGCGACGGTCGGACGGCGTACGGGAGAGCGGCAGTGGTGGACGGCGGGGCCCGGCCCGGGGCGTTGTACCGGAAGGTGGCTGCCGATCTCGGGCGGGAGATCACCGAGGGGGCGTACGGGTCGGGCGGGAGGCTGCCCGCCGAGGGGGAGCTGGCCGAGCGGTACGGGGTCTCGCGCGGCACCGTCCGGCAGGCGCTGTCCGTGCTGCGGGCCGACGGGTTGATCACTTCGCGCCGCGGGACCCGCCGGGTCGTCCTGCGCACCTCGCAGGTGCAGAGCTTCGGCGAGCTGCTCAGCTTCACCCGCTGGGCCCGCTCCATCGGCGAGGAGCCCGGCAGCAGGATCGTCCGCGTCGAGAACGAGGAGCGGGCCACCGCCGCGGAGCGCGAGCAGCTGCGCCTTGCCGAGGACGCCCGGGTCTGTCGGATGGTGCGCGTCCGCAGCCTGTCCGGGCGGCCGGTGATGGTCGAGCGGACCGTGTATCCCGAGGCCGTAGGGGCGCTCGTGGCCGGCCTGGACGAGGGCGCCGTCTCGCACACCGTGCGGCTCGAGGAGCAGGGTGTGCTGTTCGCCGACGCCCAGCACACCGTCGATCTGGTCCGGGCCGACGAGGAGGACGCCGAACTGCTCGGCTGCCGGCCCGGCGACCCGCTGCTGCGGGAGCGGCGCCGCAGCACGGATCCGGCCGGCGCCCCGATCGAGTGGTCCGAGGACCGCTACCTGCCGGGCACGGTCGCCTTCACCGTGCACAGCTCCGCAGCGGCCGGCACGCTTGCCCGGCGGCCCGGGATGCCGCCGTCGGGCTGAGCCCGAAGTGGCCGTTCAGCGCCCGAAGTTCACTGCGCCCCCGGTCGCCGCTCCCGCAGCAGCCGCGCCAGCAGCGGTCGGAAGTCCGCGAAGTCCGGCGTCGCGGCCGATGCGTCCTTGGCCAGGTCGTCCCAACGCCGTACGGCCACCCCGTCCTCGGCGTGCGGGCCCGCCTCGTACGCCGCGACCTCCTCGGGCGACATCGGCCCGCCCTGCACCTGGAGCGTGTGGACCGACGCCTCGGACAGCGCGCCGAAGTACGCCGGCTCGACGGCGCACAGATAGCGCTTGGCGGCGACGTGCAGTCGTACCGGCTCGGTGACCTCGGGGCCGAACCACGGTGTCAGACGGTCGGCGCCGGTGTGGCTGTGCCGGTTGTCCGTACCGCTCATCAGGTCCGTGCCGTGCAGCGGGCCGTGGAAGTGGCCGATGTCGTGCAGCAGGGCCGCCGCCACGAGGTGGTCTGGGGCCCCGTCCTGCTGGGCGCGGGCCGCCGACTGGAGCATGTGCTGCGCCATCGTGACCTCCTCGCCGAGGTACTCCGCCGCGCCCTCACCGGCGAAGAGTTCGCCCAGCTCGTCCAGGAAGCTCTCGGCGGCGACGGCCGGGTCGCGGCGCAGCACGGCCAGTGTGCCGGCCAGGCCGTCCATGTCCGCGTAGGTGCCCTGCAGATGGCGCGCGCCGTTCTCGGCGAAGGCCGTACGGGCGTGCAGCAGGCGGACGTTGTCGAAGATCAGGCAGTCGCCGGGGGAGAGGCGGAACTCCAGCTGGAGCTCGGGCCGGAGCAGGATCTCGGCGAAGGTGCGGTAGGCGCGGTAGAAGGCGTCGAGGTCGGCGGCGGGCATCCGGAGCGTGCCGATGGAGCGGTTGTTGAAGCGGACCTCGCGGATCCGGCCGAGCGGATCCTCGTCGATCAGAGGGCGGTCCGCGGACAGTTCCGTGTCCGCGGCGGAGAAGCGGAACGGCACGGGAGTGCGGGTCAGGGTGCGGTACGCCGCGGGGTCCTCCTCGCGCAGCAGGCCGGCCGCCAGGAAGCCGTCGACGAGACCCGAGTCGCCGCCGACGGCCGCGTTGGCCAGGCAGTGCAGGAGCTGCAGGGTCGGTACGGGGTCGCGGTACGGGTTGTCGGTGTGCGGAGTGATGCGTGCGCCGGTGAACGCCAGGTTGTTGGGGTCGGGCTCGACGCGGACCTCGAACAGCTTGCCGTAGTTGGTCTCCCGTACGTAGCCGAAGGTGTCGGCCACCCGGAGCACCTGGCCGTCCTCGCAGGGCACGTCCCGCAGCAGCGCGAAGCCGTGCCGCACCACGGAGTTCAGCACCCGGGCGCGGACCGCGGGGTCGTCCGTGTACGCGGTCCAGCTCGCCTCGGGCAGCCGGCCGGCCAGATCGGCGGCCCGCCACAGCGACTTGTCCGCCTCGGTGCGGCGGTCGAGGGTGCCGGCGGGTGTCCCGGGCGCGTGCTCCGCCAGCCAGGCGCCCGGGTAGCGGGAGCGGTGGCCGTCCGGGGCCCAGACGACCTCCAACTGCGCCCCGGCCGTGGCCGACTCCGGCTGCCGGTGCACCTCGGCGACGGCGAGGTCCTCGGGCAGGTCGGTGATCTGGAACAGCTTCTGTCCGTTGCGCGGGTCGCGGCACCCGGCGCAGGGGCAGTTGTCGCGCAGCCAGACGGCCGGCAGGTCTTCGGGCGACGGAAGGGACGGTACGGCCGGGCTGGACGGTACGGGCATCGCGGCGGGTCTCCTCGACGGACTCAAGTTGTACATACAACTTTGCCTCACCGGTCATCGGAAAGTACAGGCGCGGGCGAGCCGCAGCAGTACCGGGGCCCCGCGCGCACCGCATGAGGGCATGCCGAAGGGGCGGACCGCGTCATGTGACCGGGCCGCCCTCGCCGCCGACGTCGCGTCCGTCAGCGCTTGATGGCCACCCCCGCCCACAGGCTGATCTGCGCGTCGGTGAGGGTCGTCTCCTCGGTCGCGCGCCAGCGGTGGCAGCAGATGATGCCGGGCTCGATCAGGTCGAGGCCGTCGAAGAAGCGGCGGACGTCGCTCTGCGTACGGAACTGCACCGGAGAACCGGACTTGGTGTAGACCTCGGCGACGTTGTTCCAGGTCTCGGGGTCGAAGTCGGGCGTGCAGTGGGTCATGGCGAGGGCGCTGCCCGCGGGGAGCGATTCGAGCAGGCGGCCGACGATGCCATACGGGTCGTGCGGGTCGGTGATGAAGTGCATCAGGGCATTCAGGGACAGCGCGATGGGCTGGTCGAAGTCCAGGACTCCCGCGTCCTGCACGGCGTTCATCAGCGCATCGGGGTCCTTGGCGTCGGCCTCCACATAGGCCGTGCGGCCCTGCGTCGTACTGCGCATCAGGCGCTCGGCGTACTTCAGGACCAGCGGGTCGTTGTCCGCGTAGACGACGCGGGCCTCGGGCACCACGGACTGGGCGACCTGGTGCAGATTGGGCTCGGTCGGGATGCCGGTGCCGATGTCGAGCCACTGGCGGATGCCGTGCTCCTGGGCCAGCGCGTGGGTGGCGCGGTGCATGAACGCGCGGTTCTCCCGGGCCGTGATGTACAGGCCCGGGTGGGCCTTGGCGGCGACCAGGGCGGCTTCCTTGTCGATCTCGAAGTGGTCCTTGCCGCCGAGGAAGTAGTCGTACATCCGGGCCGAGTGAGCCTTGCTCGTGTCGAGATCCCGGCCGGCCTGCCTGGTGGTCATTTGCTTCCCTTCGGGTGGGTGTCGGTCGGCCCGCAGGCCAGGAACGGGACCGGTGTCGTCGCCCCTTCCGTCCACCGCCGGTGCACCCCGGCGGCCAGGTGGTCGGCCAGTCCCTCCTTGACCCCGCGGACGAACGCGGCGATCTCCTCCGGCGCGTAGATCAGCGCAGGACCGGACGGGTCGGTCGACTGCCGTACGGCCACGCGGCCGTCGGCGAGTTGCTTGGTCTCGACGCACTGGCCGCCGTTCGGGCCGCTCCAGGGGCGCTCCCAGCCCTGCTCCCCGAGGTCGCGAGCCGGCATGCCGTTGTAGACGCCCTCGTCGGTGATCGTCATGAGTACTCCTTGCGCATGCGGTTCAAGAGCGCCCTGCTGTCCTCGGACGATGTCAGCAGCGCCATGCGGGAGTGCGCCTCGAGATGCGAGACGACGTCCGCGCGCTGGTCCAAGTAGACGGAAGCGGACAGGAGTTCGCTGTAGACGATGTCGGGCAGTTCGGGTTCCTCGAACCGGAAGTACGTGAACGGCGCGCACGCACCCACGTGTGCGCCTGCGGCGAAGGGGACGATGTCGAGGCTGATGTGCGGGCGCTCGGAGACCTCCAGGAGCTGCTCGATCTGTTCCCGCATGATCTGCGGGCTGCCGACCGCCTTGTGCAGGACGGCTTCCTCCATGACCACCCACAGCGTGGGGGCGTCCTCCCGCTCGAGCAGGCTCTGGCGGGCGAGCCGCACCTCGACGCGGCGGGTCAGCTCCTCCTCGGTGCCGTTCGGCAGACCTCCGCGGAGCACCGCGTGTGCGTAGTCCCGGGTCTGCAACAGGCCGGTGACGTACTGGGGTTCGTACGTACGGAGGGTCTTGGCGCCGGACTCCAGGCTGACGTACGCCGTGAACCAGCTGGGGACGGCGTCGCGGTAGGAGTGCCACCAGCCCGGCTTGTTCGCCTGCTCGGCGAGCTCCACGAACTCGATGATCTCCTGGCGGTCCGGGCCGAAGGTCTCCAGGAGCTTCTCGACGTAGAGCGGCTTCAGCGCGACCTCGGCCTTCTCGAGCCGGCGGATCGTCAGCGTCTTCACCCGCAGAGCCTTCGCCGCGTCCTCCAGCGAGGCACCGGCGGCGACACGCATGTCCTGCAGCCGGCGGCCGAGGATCATGCGCAGCACGGTCGGTGCGCTGGTGCTGGGACGGGCTTCGCTCACGCCCATACCTCCTGCCAAACCTCCTGAGGGTCCATCAACACCGCCATTCTTACAGCGACTTGATGTTGGCGCCAGGCTGATAGCCGGCTTTCTGAAATTATCAGGGAGTCGGTTGCAGGGTGAGTGGGATCACGCGCATAGTTGTGATGTGAGAGGAGCACCCCGTATCCCCACACCGTGCCGGACCGCCCCGCAAGGCACTGGAAGGCGACACCCGTGACTCTGCCCCCGCCCTCGGCCCCGGCGCCGACCCCCGACTTAGGCGACGTCTCCCCGAGACGTGCCCTGTCCCGCACCGGTGCCAGTACCGGAGCCGGTGCCGGGCCGCGTCGCGAGCACTGGTTCGGCCTGCCCGCCCTGGCCACCAGCGCGAGATCCGCCCGCGACACCGTGCGCGAACTGCTCCGCGCCTGGCAGGTGCCCGGCGAGACCAGTTCCGATGCGGTGCTCCTGGTCTCCGAGCTCACCACCAACGCTCTGCTGCACGCCGAACGGGGTCAAGTCCTGTGCGGTCTCACGCTGACCGGCGACGCGCGGCGGCTGCGCATCGAACTGCACGACGACGGCCGTGCCCCTCTCGCCCCGCCCACCCGCCGCGCCGGCCCGGGCGACGAGAACGGCCGAGGGCTGTTCCTCGTGGAGCAACTCGCGGACGGCTGGGGCTGTGCACGCTCGACACGGTCCGAAGGCAAGGTCGTCTGGGCCGAGTTGACGACCGCCGGCCCCTGACGTCCCTCGATTCCCCATCCCGCCGTGTCCCCTTCGCGCGGCGCGGAACCCTCCTCGACCCGGCTACAGAAGGCGCCCATGACTCCCCTGACCTCGCAAGGTGAAGCCACTTCTCCCGTCGTGTTGTACGTATGCGCCGACCGTGCCGCGCGCTCGGCGGGTACGGCCACACAGAGCGCACAGACAGAGGGCCGGGCCTTCGCCGAGGAGCGCGGGCTGACGATCGCCGAGGTCGTCACCGACACCTACGGCGAGCCCGACCCCGTGCAGCGCAGCGGATGGCGACGGGTCAGACAGCTGGCCCGGGCCGGCGACGTCGGGGCGGTCCTCGTCCGCTGGCCGACCGCCATCGCCCCGGAGTCCGCCCGCGAACTCCGCCACCGCGAGGCGGCCTGGCTGCAGGACCACGGGGTGCGGGTGCGGTACACGTGGGCCCCGCTGTCGTCGAAGGGGGCGGAGGCGGGGTGAGTCCGGGCGGTCGGTGACCGCCGGTCCGTGACCGCCGGTCCGGGGCCGGCTGAAGAGGACGTACGGGACGAGCCGGGGAGGCGCTGAGCCTCCCCGGTTTTTTCGTGTGCCGGCACCGGCGCGTGCGGCCGTCACGACGCGCAACCTGCTGTGTCAGCTCTGGGCCAGATTCCGCCAAGGTGCGTCGCCCATATTCGAAAGCGGTCCAAGACGCTCCCGCACGGAGGTGCCAGGTGAACGGAATACCCCCTCGACAACCCCCGGGACAACGGCCGGGGAATCGCGTGGTCATCGTCGCCAAGATCAAGCCGGGCGCGGAGGAATCGGTGGCCGGAGTTTTCGCCGATTCGGACGCGACCTCGCTGCCGAAAGACATCGGCGTCCGCGAGCGCAGCCTTTTCGCACTCAATGATCTGTACGTCCACATCGTGGATTTCGAGCACGATGCGCGCGACGCGATGAAAATCGCCCAACAGCAGTCCGGATTCACGGACATCAGCCGGCGGCTCGACCCGTTCATCACGCCGTACAGCCCGGACTGGAGCTCACCGGCGGACGCGATGGCCAGCCGCTTCTACCACTGGCACGTCAGGGACTGAGCGTTCCACCGCAACGAACCGGCGCATGCGCCGGGTGTCCTTCACGGATGAATCGCGAAAGGAACAGAGGACATGACCGACTCCGAATTCTCGATGACGACCCTCATGGACATCCTCGTCGAAAAGGCGGGTCTCCCGGAGACTGCGCGTACCGGCATCACCGGGTTCAAGATGGCCGACATCGGCCTCGACTCACTGGCTTTTCTGTCGCTCGAGGTCGAACTGATATCCCGCTACGGCGTCGAACTCCCGGGCCGGCCCGACGACCACACATTCGGCGACATCGTGACGCTGGTCAACGACAGTCTCGCGAAGGGAGCCGTGCAGTGAGCGTCGGCCGCACGGAGAATTCCGTATTCATCAAGGCCGATCCCGACCTGGTGTGGGAGCGGACGAACGACGTCGCCAACTGGCCTGATCTGTTCACCGAGTACGCGTCGGCGGAGATCCTCGAGCGCCGCGGCCGCACGGTCCGGTTCCGGCTCACCATGCACCCCGACGAGAACGGGACCGTCTGGAGCTGGGTGTCCGAGCGCACGGTCGACGCGGAGCAGCGCCGGGTGACGGCCGTCCGGGTCGAGCCCGGGCCCTTCCAGTACATGAACATCGAGTGGACCTACGCCGCGGAGGGCGACGGGACGCGCATGCGCTGGACCCAGGAGTTCGCGATGCGGCCGGACGCGCCGATCGACGACGCCGGCATGACCGAGCGGATCAACGCCAACACCAGGATCCAGATGGACATCATCCGCGGCAAGCTCGAACGCGCTGCGGCCGAAGCGGTCAGGAGCTGACATGACGGTCCAGCACGCGGCCCCGGCCGCCACTCCGATCCGTACCGTCCATCGGTCCGACGTGCCCGCGAACCGCCGGCGCGGCGGGGACGTACGCACCCTGCTGTCGCCGGCCACCGTCGGCGCCACCTCCGGCTTCCTCGGCACGGCGACCCTCGAACCCGGCGAGTACATCACCGAGCACTGGCACCCGTATTCGGAGGAGTTCCTGTTCTGCGTCCGGGGCGAGATCGTGCTGCAACTCGACGGCGAGCCGCGCCGGCTGCGTGCCGACGAAGGAGTGCTGATCCCGCTCGGTGTCCGCCACCGCCTGGTGAACGAGGGGACCGAGCAGGCCTTCCTGGTCTTCCACCTCGGGCCGCTCGCACCCCGGCCGGACCTCGGCCACGTCGACACCGAGCAGTTGCCCGTAGCGGCACAGCTGCCCGAAGCGGCACGGCTGTCCGCGGCGGCACAGCCGGGGGACCGGACATGAGCACCGGGCACCGCAGGACCGCGGTGACCGGCATAGGCGTGGTGGCGCCCGGCGGCGCCACCCGCAAGGAGTTCTGGCAGCTCATCACGGACGGGCGCACCGCCACCCGGCGTACGTCCCTCTTCGACCCCGGCGACTTCCGCTCACAGGTGTCCGCCGAATGCGACTTCGATCCGCTCGCGGCCGGGCTCACCCGCCAGGAGATCTTCCGCAACGACCGGTTCACCCAGTTCGCCCTGGCCGCCGCCGCGGAGGCGATGGCGGACGGCGGCCTGGACGTGGACGACGCGGCCCTCGACCCGCAACGGCTCGCGGTCAGCCTGGGCAGCGCGGTCGGCGCGACCACACGGCTCGAGGACGAGTACGTGCAGGTCAGCGACGCCGGCGCGCACTGGCTCGTGGACCCCGCCTACGCGTCCAACTTCCTCTACCAGGCGCTCGTACCGAGCAGCCTCGCCACGGAGGTGGCACGCAGGTTCCACGCCCAGGGACCGGCCTCGGTGATCTCCACCGGGTGCACCTCAGGCATCGACGCACTCGGCCACGCACACCACCTCATCGAGGACGGCGAGGCCGACATCGTGATCGCCGGCGCCACCGATGCGCCGATCTCGCCGATCTCGGTGGCCTGCTTCGACACGATCCGCGCGACCACGGCCCGCAACGACGACCCCGAACACGCCTCGCGGCCGTTCGACGCCACCCGCGACGGCTTCGTGATGGGTGAGGGCTCCGCCGTCCTGATCCTCGAGGAGTGGGAGCACGCCCGCCGCCGCGGCGCGCGCATCTACGCCGAGCTCGCGGGCTACGCAAGCCGCTGCAACGCGTACCACATGACGGGTCTCCGGCGGGACGGCGCGGAGATGGCACGGGCCGTCACGGACGCGCTCGACCAGGCCCTGCTGGATCCGACCGCGGTCGACTACGTCAACGCGCACGGCTCCGGCACCATCCAGAACGACCGGCACGAGACCGCTGCGTTCAAGCGGAGCCTCGGTGCGCACGCGTACGACGTGCCCGTCAGCTCGATCAAGTCGATGGTCGGCCACTCGCTCGGCGCGATCGGCTCCATCGAGGTCGCCGCGTGCGCCCTGGCCATCGAGCACGGTGTGGTGCCGCCGACCGCGAACTGGCAGACCCGTGACCCCGAATGCGATCTCGACTACGTGCCCAGGGTCGCCCGGGACCATGACGTCGACGTCGCCCTGTCGGTCGGCAGCGGCTTCGGCGGGTTCCAGTCCGCGATCGTGCTCGCCGCTCCCGGCCGGAGTACGGGTGGGCGCTCATGACCCGCACCGTCATCACCGGCATCGGGGCGATCGCCCCCGGCGGCATCGGTATCGAGGAGCACTGGGAGTCCACCCTCCGCGGTGATCTGCATGTGCGCCCCATCACCGCGTTCGACCCGAGCGGCTATTCCACCAGCATCGCCGGGCAGTTGGAGAACTTTGAACCCGAGCGGTTCGTCGACGACCGGATGCTGGTGCAGACCGACCGCTGGACCTGGCTCGCCCTCGGCGCGGCCCGACTCGCCTTCGCCGACGCCGCGTACGACCCGTCCGCCACCGACCCGTACGACACCTCGGTGATCCTCGCCAGCGGACTGGGCGGGGTCGAGTTCGGGCAGCGCGAGATCCAGGAGCTGTGGAGCCGGGGCCGGCGGGCGGTCGGTGCGTATCAGTCGATCGCCTGGTTCTACGCGGCGAGCACCGGCCAGATCTCGATCAGGCACGGCACCAAGGGCAGGTCCGGGGTGCTGGTCAGCGACGGAGCCGGCGGTGTGGACAGCATCGGCGCGGCGCGGCGGGCGATCCGCCGCGGCACAGCGGGGGTGGTCGTCGGTGGCACCGAGGCACCGCTCTGCCCGTACGCGCTCACCTGCCAGATCACCAACGGCGGGATGACCACGAGCCCGGATCCGCGCGGCGGCTACAAGCCGTTCGACGCACGGGCGAACGGGTACGCCCCGGGCGAGGGCGGTGCCCTGCTGATCCTGGAGGACGAGGAGAAGGCAGCAGCCCGCGGCGCGCGCCAGGCGTACGCGGAGGTCGCCGGCTATGCGGCGACGCACGACGCCCACACCCACGACACCCGGTCGCCGGACCCACGGCAGTACGCCCGGGCCATGATCGTGGCGCTCGAGGACGCCGGCCTGACCCCGGACGACGTGGACCTGGTGGTCGCCGACGGGGCAGGCGACCCCGCCCTGGACCGTGCCGAGGCCGAGGCCATCCACCTGGCTCTCGGCGAGCGCGGCGCGACCGTACCGGTGACCGCACCGCAGGGCTTCACCGGACGGCTCGGCTCCGGAGGCGCCGCTCTCAATGTCGCCACCACGCTGATGGCGATGCGGCACAGCCTCGTGCCCGCCGTCGGCAACCTCGATACCCCGGCCGAAGGCCTGCGGCTGGACCTGGTGACCGGCCGTCCGCGCCCGATGCCGGTGCGCGTCGCCATGGTGAACGCCCGCGGCTTCGGGGGATTCAACAGCTCGCTGATCCTGCGCACCCTCCCGGGAGCCTCCTGATGAATCGTCAGCCCACCCGTCAGCCCATCGATCTGTCCGATGTGACACTGCCCGGCCACGACGGCGGGACGCTCACCTTCGCCGACTATCGCGGCCGCCGCGCCGTCCTGGTACTCGGCAACCAGCGCAACGCCAAGCAGGTGCCGGCGGTCGCCGGCCGGATCCACGGTGCCGCGGACACGGCCGACGTCACCGTCATCCAGGTCGCCCATCTCAAGGGCGTACCAAGGGCGTTCAGGCGACTGGCCGCGGTGGACATCAAACGCGGGATGCGCGGCCAGCTCACCGCTCTGCGCGAGCAGCGGACCGGCCGCGGCCTGCCCGCCGCCGACGCCGACGACCTGCTCGTGATGGGCCTGGACTGGTCCGGCGAGCTGACCGACCGTTTCGGTTTCACCGCACGGGACGACGAGCCGGCCGCGCTCCTGATCGACGAACAGTGCCGCGGCGTCACCGTGCCGGCGGATGCGGACCTGCCCGGAACGGTCCGGTCCTTCATCGCTCCGCCCGCGAACCTCTGATGCCGCCCCACGACTCGCCGCCCGACGACTTGCCGCCACTCGACGACTTGTTGCCACCCGACAACCCACGGAGTCCTGCATGACCGACACGCTTCCCGGGATCGACCCGGCGGACCCGCCCGACCCGGCTCAACTCCCACCACCCGTCGGCATGTTGCTCCTGGTCACCGCCAAATGGATCTCACAGGCGGTGCACGTGGCCGCCGAGCTCGGCATCGCGGACCTGGTGTCCGACGGCCCGCAGACGGTCGACGACCTGGCGGCGAAGGCCGGCTGCCGAACGCAGCCGCTGCACCGGGTGCTCCGTGCGATCGCGTCCTACGGCGTCTTCGCCGAGCTGCCGGACGGACGGATCGTCAACACCCCCATGTCCGACTACCTGCGCACGGACGTGCCCGGCAGCGTCCGGCACATGGCGAGGATGGAGGGCGCCGACTTCACCTGGCGGCCCTACGGCAAGCTGCTGCACACCGTACGCACGGGCGAGCCGGCCTTCGACCACGTCTTCGGGCAGCGCATCTTCGACCACCTCGCCGAGCACCCGCGCGAGGAGGAGATCTTCAACCGGGCGATGACCTCGTTCACCGAGCAGTCCGCCGACGCCATCGTCGCCGACCACGACTTCTCCCGGCACCCGGTGATCACCGATCTCGGAGGCGGCCAGGGCCACTTGCTGGCCGCGATCCTGCGGGCGAACCCGGAGGTACGAGGCGTACTCCTGGACCGCGCGCCCGTGGTGGAGAGCGCGCAGCGGGCGCCCGTCGGCCCCGAGGTGCGCGCCCGGATGTCCTATGTCGCCGGCGACTTCTTCGGGCCGATTCCACCGGAAGCGCACGCGGACGCGTACGTGCTGCGCACCTGCCTGCACGACTGGAGCGACGACGAATGCGTCGCGATCCTGCGCAACGTACGGACCGCGATGGGCGACCGGACGGACGCCCGGCTGCTGATCATGGAGTCCGTCGTGCAGCCCGGCAACGCCTTCGACGTCGGCAAGCTCATCGACCTCGAGATGCTCACCCTGACGACCGGCCTGGAACGCACCGAGGCGCAGTGGGCGCACGTACTCGAGCGGGCCGGCTTCGCCGTGGCCGCCATCACCGAGACCGAGCCCCCGCTCTCCGTCATCGAAGCCCGGCCGGCCTCTGCGCACACCCCGACCGCCGTACCAACTGCCGTACAGACACCAACAGATGGAGGTACCTCGTGACCACAGTCCAGGAACGATCCGTGGCCGGCTCTGCACCGACCCTGCACACCGTCCCGGTCAGCGGAGAGATCAGGACCATCGCCTGTCGCGAGGGATCCAGCGGGATCTTCAGCGGGGGGATCTCGGGCCTGTACCAGGGCTACCGGTTCGGCAGCACCGTGCCGGAGGACCGCGAGTGCGTCATGGAAGTGCCGCACGGCACCCTGACCTTCGTGCTGCGGCAGCAGATCGTCACGCCACTCCCGCCGCGCCCGGCGGAGCACCCCTTCCGGGACGGACGTGACCCCTTCGCGGAGAAGTCGGCCGGTCCTCCCGGAGCCGGCGGGCCTCCCGGGCCCGGAGGTCCCGGCGGTCACCACGGTCCTCCCGGTGCCGGCGGCCCGCCCGGCACGGAGAACGGCAAGCCGATCTTCAAGAAGGTGCACTACATGGAGTCGATGCTGCGCGTCGACCCCGAACGCAGCACCGGCATCTTCAGCGGCGCCACCGGCGAGTTCGAGATCGAGGCGCCGAACTACCGGATGCCCGGCCACCTCGTCGTCGACACCGCGGACGGCGAACTGCGCCTGAACTTCCTGGAGAAGGGCTCGCGCGACACCCTCAGCGCGGACCTGTGGGTGGACGGCGACCGCAGCACCGGCATCTACCGGGGGGCTTCGGGGCGCCTGCGTTTCGACCTCAAGGTCACACCGCCGTTCTTCGGCGAAGGAACGTACTCCGGCACGTTGGTCCTCGAGCGCGACGCGTCCGCAGACCGGTGATCGAGCGAGAGAGCGAAGGAGCAGACATGAAGGAAGCAGTCGTGAACGGCGTCACCCTGGAGTACGAGACGCGCGGCTCGGGCGAGCCGGTGATCCTGCTGCACGGCGGCCTGCTGGCCGACGAGAACAAGCCGCTGGTCGACCAGCCGGCCCTGACCGACCACTACCAGGTGGTGAACTACCACCGCCGTGGATTCGCAGGCAGCACCCGCACCAATGCTCCGACCAGCATCGAGGAGCAGGCGGCGGACTGCGCGGCCCTGCTGCGCCACCTCGGCCTCGGCCCGGCCCACCTGATCGGCCACTCCCTCGGTGGCGCGATCGCACTGCAGACGGTGCTGGCCGAACCGGAGTCGGTCCGCAGCCTCACCCTGCTCGAGCCGGCCCTGATGGGACAGATCGCCAAGGCGAAGGCACAGGGCGATCCGGGGGCCAAGCAGTCGCAGCAGCAGTTCACCGCCGCGTTCGACAAGGTGCTCGAGGTCGCACGTACCGGCGACAAGCGGGCCGCGCTGATGGCGTTCCTCGAATCCCGTGCCGGTGACGCGTTCCGCGGAGTGCTCGACTTCCTCACCGCGAGCGGCGAGATGGACCAGGCCGTACGGGACGCCGACACCTTCCTGCAGATCGAGATGCCGGCCGCGTTCGCCTGGAACTTCACCGCGGCCGACGCGGCGCGGATCCACCGGCCCGTCCTGTCGGTCCTCGGCGCGCACAGTCCGCAGCGGGCGCAGATGGTGCACAGCGTGCTGAGCGAGTGGATACCCCAGACCCGGCTCCTCGTCCTGGACGCCGCCGAGCATGCGCTTCCGCTGATGGATCCGCCCGGACTCGCCAGCGGCGTCGCGCACTTCCTGACCAGGCAGAGCGACCCGCGCGTGGAGGTGTCGGCGGCATGAGCACCGTGGCCGAACCCCAGGACACCCACACCCGTCTGGCGCCGAAGGGCCGCATCGTCTTCCTGATCCGGCTCAAACCACGCTCCGTCGACCGCTTCCTCGCGGCGTACGAGGACGTACGTCACCAGGTCGCCGAGAACGTGCCCGGTCATCTCATGGACCAGGTGTGCCAGTCGCCGACCGACCCGGACAACTGGATGATCACCAGCGAGTGGGACAGCCTCGACCGATTTCTCGACTGGGAGGCCAGCACCGAACACCGGACGCTGATCAAGCCCATGCGGGAATGCATCGACCGCGCGCATTCGTTGCGGTTCGTGGTCCGCGAGGAGACGGCCCCCAAGTAACCGGCAGGTAACCGACGTCACAAACCCGTCAGCGGTTCGTGCCGGAAACCGACAAGTAACTCACGCCGAATTGCCTGTTCCTCGCTCGCCGAGGGGCAGGCAATTCAACAGTGAATCGAATCTCCGAACCGTGTGCGGCGCGACCGTCCGCGAAAATATCGGCGCGCAAACGATTTCACCGACTCGGTGCGCGGGCCGACCAAAGTCAGTCACCGCAGGTCGCGCGGTGCTTCGAGGTTCCATCCAGGAAGCAACCCAAGATTTCCGGGTTGCCCGTTGAACGATCACCCAGATTCGCTCGCCCTCGGGGATGCCGGTCGGGTACCCTGAATCGGGATCACGGATTGCGGGGAATGGGATCCGGGAGTGAGTGATCCCGTTCTGCGTCGGAGGCAATCAATGCCTCGCGGTCGACGTGCACCGGCGCCGGCGGCGTTACGAGGTTCACGCACCGTTTCTGGGAATGCGATTCTACGGGGGGAATCATCATGGAGGTCCGAGTATTAGGTCCGGTCGAGATTTGGGACTGCGATAAAACCGTCGACGTCGGCCCGATCCAGCAGCGGATCGTCCTCGCGGTCCTTGCCGCCAATGCAAGCCGTCCGGTGAGCGCGGAGGCGCTGATCGACCGCGTGTGGGGCGAACAGCCGCCGGCGAAGGCCAGGGACGCCCTGTACACGTACATCAGCAGGCTGCGCCGCCTGCTGGGGTCGCGGCAGTCTGCCGCAGGCGCACCGGAGGTCGAGGGCGTGCAGGTGCTGCGCCGGGCCGACGGCTATCTGCTCGACATGGAGGCGGAGCTGATCGACCTGCACCGCTTCCGGCAGCTCGTCGCACGGGCCAGGGTGGAGGAATCATCCGAAGTCGACCGGGCGAAGCTGCTGCGCGAGGCGCTCGACACCTGGTCGGAGACGCCGCTCGCCGGCCTGCCCGGCCAGTGGGTCGCGCGAGCCCGGGGCAGCTGGGAGCACGAGCGGCTCGACGCCGCCACCCGGTGGGCCGCGCTCGAACTGCGCCTCGGCCGCCCCCTGGACGTCATCGCCCCGCTCCGCGAACTGCTCTGGGACCACCCCGTCGCCGAGCCGCTCGCCGCGGTACTGATGCGTGCCCTTGCGATGGCGGGACGTGAGGCGGAGGCCCTGGACTACTACGCATCACTGCGCACCCAACTCGCGGACACACTGGGCGTCGAGCCCGGATCGCAGCTGCGTGCGGTGCACCAGGCGCTACTGCGTGACGAACTGTGAGAACCACACCCGCGGGGACGCTCCCGGGGCACGGCCGGAGGGTCCCACGGTGACCGGAGGACAGCCACGCACCGCCTGGTACGGCCGGCGATCGGATGTGCTGCTCGCCGTCGGACTGCTGTGCTTCGCCTGGCTGGGCCTGGCGCTCCAGCAGGAGGCATTGGAGGCCGGCACCGTCGCCCTCGTCCTGCTGATCGTGGCGCCCCTGCTCGTACGGCACCGGTGGCCGCTCGGCGCACTGGCCGTCTGCCTGGCCGCGTCCGGCGCGTACCATCTGCTCAACTACCCGCACGAAGCAGTGCTGTTGCCCCTGGTCGTGGTGCTGTACACGGTGGCGGCCGCCGGGTCCCGCACCAGATCCCTCGTGGTCGCCGCCGGCACCGTGGCGGTGACCGCCCTGGGGATGGCGGTCTCCGGCGTGGACAGCCCGGTGGAGGCCTTCGGCGTCATCGGCTGGATCGCCTTCGCCGTCGCGCTCGGCGAAGTCACCCGTGCCCGGTCCGTGGTCCACGCCGCGACCGCGGACCGGGCCGTGCGGGCCGAGCGGGAGCGGGAGGCCGAGTCGGCGCTCCGCCGCGCGGAGACGGCGCAGCGTGCCGCGGAGGCGCGGCGGCAGATCGCCGAGGAGCGGCTGCGGATCGCCCGCGACCTGCACGATGTCCTGGCGCACAACATGGCGGTCATCAACGCCCAGTCCTCCGTCGTCTCCCACCTCGACGAGTCGTCCGCCGAACCACCGCCCGGCGCACTGTCCTCCGCGATGCGCACCATCGCGGAGACGTCCCGTACGGCGATGAGCGAGCTGCGCGCGACCCTCGACGTGCTCCGGGGACACGGTGCCGCGGCGGATCCGGCCGACGAGCCGAGCGTCCTGCCGAGCCTGGCCCGCCCGGACGGCCTGGTGGAATCGGCACGGGCAGCCGGAGTCGACGTCACCCTGCACACCACCGGGGCACCACGCGATCTCGCGCACGCGGTGGACGTGACCGCCTACCGGATCGTGCAGGAGTCGCTCACCAATGTGGCCCGCCATGCCGCCGGCGCCCCCGCTCGCGTCACCCTCGCGTACCTGCCCGACGCACTGCGCCTCACGGTGCGCAACGGCGAGGGCGAGCGGGCGGGCGAGGGCGGCACCGGCAGCTCCGCGGACGTCCCGGAGAGGGCCGACTCGTACGGCATCCTGGGCATGACCGAGCGGGCCGAGGCGATCGGCGGACACCTGACCGCCGGCCCTCTGCCCGAGGGCGGCTTCGAGGTCGTCGCCGACCTGCCGGCGCCCGAGGGTGACAGGCCCGGCCGGGCGAAGTCGCGGTGACGTCCGTCCGGCGGTGTGCGTGCGGGGCTCAACGGGCAGGGGACTGCCGTGAGTTGGGTCGGGAGGCTGGTGGGGGTGGGGCTGGGTGCCGCGCTCCTGTGGGGCGGGGTCGCGCTGGCCGAAGGGCCCTACGACGAGCGTGCGCACTACGAGCAGGCGCGGTTCTGCCCCGGGCGCGCGGCGCAGGTGCCCTCGCAGAGCGACTGTCTGCGGCGTGGTGGTGGGCGGGTGGTCGAGAAATACACCGATATGGGGTCGCGGTACGTCAAGCTTCGGTGGGCGTCGGGGGCGGAGCGGCGGTATCAGACCGAGGGCGGCAATGGGGCGGACTGCTACGAGGATGCCCGGCGCGGTTCGTATGCGGAGATGGTGACCTGGCGCGGCAAGCTGATGCGGTTCACGGTGCGGGGGAAGACGTGTCATGTGTCGCCGCACTCCGACGGGGCGCTGGTGCTTGCGGCGCTTCCGGGCTGGGCCGGATCGGGGCTCGCGCTCGCCTGTGTGCTGCTGCCCGGCCGACTGCTCGCCCACCGGCCCCTCCTGCGCTTCGGTGCGTGGATGGGCCTCTGGGGCTTCGGGTACTTCCCCGCGATCCAAGTGGTCCTGGGCGAGGCGGAGTTCTCATGGGTCTGGCTGGTGTGCGTGCCGGGTGCCCTGCTGTGCGCCGTGCTTGCGCTCGTGCCACCGGGGCGGGGAGAGACGCGGATCGGTACCGGGTGAAGTTCTCTCGCCAGTCACGTCACTTTCACGGAGCGCGGGTCGAATCCGAAGGGGAGCTCGAGGCGGTGGGTGCGCATCAACTCCTCGTCGCACAGCAGGCTCTGGGTGCGGTCGTCGGCGGCGATGACGCCGTCGCTGAGGATGACCGCGCGGCCGCAGAGCTCCAGGGCGTACGGCAGGTCGTGCGTGACCATCAGCACGGTGACGTCCAAGGAGCGCAGGATGTCGGCGAGTTCACGGCGGGATGCCGGGTCCAGGTTGGACGAGGG
Organism: Streptomyces triticagri; assembly: GCF_003429565.1. GTDB lineage: Bacteria > Actinomycetota > Actinomycetes > Streptomycetales > Streptomycetaceae > Streptomyces > Streptomyces triticagri. Next base: position 1,650 of record NZ_QUAK01000232.1, on the reverse strand, counting down.
CTCGTCCAGGACGAGGATCTCCGGGCGCATGGCGAGGACGGTGGCCACGGCGACGCGGCGGCGCTGCCCGAAGGAGAGATGATGCGGAGGCCGGTCACCGTATCCCGCCATGCCGACCTGCTCGAGGGCCTCGGTGACCCGCTCGTCGAGCTCGGTGCCGCGCAGTCCGCCGGCGGCGGGGCCGAAGGCGACGTCCTCGCGGACGGTGGGCATGAACAGCTGGTCGTCCGGGTCCTGGAACACGATGCCGACGCGGCGGCGGATCTCGCCCAGGTTCCGCTTCTCCACGGGGAGTCCGGCGACGCGGACGGTGCCGGCGCCCGCGTCGAGGATGCCGTTGAGATGGAGGACGAGAGTGGTCTTGCCGGCGCCGTTGGGGCCGAGCAGAGCGACGCGTTCGCCGCGTCCGACGGTCAGGTCGACGCCGAAGAGCGCCTGGTGGCCGTCCGGATAGGCGTAGGCGAGGCCGCTGACCTCCAGGGACGGCGGCGGGTTCCGCGCGGGGTCGGCGGAGGGTCGGTTCACAGGGTCCATCCCACCAGACACACGACGAGGGCGAGCAGGGGGAGCGCCGCGGCGTACGCCCACTGCGCGCGCGAAGCCGTCACCTCGTCGATGACCGGCATGGAGCCGGTGTAGCCGCGGCTGACCATGGCGAGATGAACGCGTTCGCCGCGCTCGTAGGACCGGATGAACAGGGCGCCCGCAGACTTGGCGAGAACACCCCACTGCCGTACCCCGCGCGCCTCGAATCCACGTGAGCGGCGGGCGATGGACATACGGCGCATCTCGTCGGTGACCACATCCCCGTACCGGACCATGAAGGAGGCGATCTGCACCAACAGCGGCGGCAGCTTGAGGCGTTGGAGGCCGCGCAGCAGCGCACGCAGCTCGGTGGTGGCGGCCAGGAGCACCGAGGCACCGACGCCGAGGGTGCCCTTCGCCAGCACGTTCCAGGCGCCCCAGAGACCGGGGACGCTGACCGTGAGGCCGAGCACCTCCGTCTGCTCGCCGGGGACGACGAACGGCATGAGCAGCGCGAACGCGACGAACGGCACCTCGATCACCAGGCGCTTCAGGACGAAGCGGGCCGGGAGTCGGGCGAGGCCGGCGGCACCCGCGAGCAGCAGCGCGTACAGGACGAAGGCCCAGACGGCTTCCCGCGGTGTGCTGACGACGACCACGACGAAGGCGAAGGCGGCAAGCAGTTTGCAGTGCGGCGGCAGCCGGTGGACCGGCGATTCACCGTGCCGGTAGAGCCTGTGCGCGTGTCCCACGGATCAGACCTGCTCGTCGGTGCCTGCGACGGCTGCGGGCTCCTCGTCCGCCCTGCGGCGTCGTCGGGTGATCACGTAGAAGGCACCGCTGCCGACGGCGAGGGTGGCACCGACGCCGATGGCACCGGCCAGTCCACCGGAGAGGCGGGCGTCGGTCATGTCCTTGATGCCGTAGTCGGCCAGCGGGGAGTCCTTGGCCGCATGCTCCTCGGCTTCCTTGTCGATGCCCTGGTCGGACGCGACCTTCTCGAGGCCGTCCGGGTCGGCGGAGGCGTAGAAGGAGACGAAGCCCGCGAGGACGAGGGCGCTGACCAGGCCCGCGGCCCACAGGCGCCGGGTGGGCCGGCGCGCGGCGGCCGCCGCGGGCTCGGGC
>NZ_QUAK01000231.1 GCF_003429565.1 Streptomyces triticagri | reverse complement strand
GCAGGGGGGACCCTGTGGGAGAGTAGGACGCCGCCGAACTAATTGTGGGAAAGCCCCGCACCGTATGGTGCGGGGCTTTCTGCGTTCTTGTGTCTTATGGTCGGGGGATGCGCTACGACCTGGTCATCTTCGACAACGACGGCGTCCTCGTGGACAGCGAGCCGATCTCCAACACCATCCTGTCCGGGTATCTGACGGAGCTGGGGCACCCCACCACGTACGAGGATTCGTTGCGTGACTACATGGGTGCCGCGGTGCACCGCGTGCACGATCTGGTGCGCGAACGGACCGGGCGCGATCTGCCTGCGGAATTCGACGCGACGCTGCATGAGCGCGTCTTTGCCGCTTTTCAGCGGGAGTTGCAGCCGGTGGCTGGCGTCGAGGAAGTGCTGGCGAAGCTGACGGCGGAAGGAGTTCCGTACTGTGTGGCGTCGTCCGGGAGCCACGAGCGGATCCGAGTAGGTCATCTGGCGACCGGGCTCGACGAATGGTTCGAGGAGGACTGGATCTTCAGCTCGGAGGACGTGGGCCGGGGGAAGCCGGCCCCGGATCTCTTCCTGCACGCGGCGCGCAGTATGGATGCCGATCCCCAGCGGACCGTGGTGATCGAGGACAGCCCGCTCGGCGTCCAGGCGGCGAAGCTGGCCGGCATGGATGTCCTGGCGTTCACCGCGATGACCTCGTCGGACCGGCTCGAGGGAGCCGATGGCTACTTCGGTGACATGGGGAGGCTCATCGAATTGCTCGGCTGATCCATCTACCGGTGGGTAGTCCCGGCCCTTACGCTGTCCGGCCATGACGGATGCGCGATTGCGGTACGGCAGGTCGGCCCTGGCGTTGAGCTTTTTCGTCCAAGGGGTCGCCTTCGCGCTCCTGGTGACACGGATCCCGGCGATCCAGGATCGGTACGGGATATCCGACGGGCTGTTGCCGGTGTTCCTCGCCGCGGTTCCGGTGCTCGCCGGTGCAGGGAGCGTGGCGACCGAGCACCTGGTGAAGCGCATCTCGCCCCGGCATGTGCTGCGCTGGTCGCAGCCCGTGGTGCTGCTCGCTCTGCTGGGTGTCGGGGCGGGCGAGGTGTTGTGGCAAGTGGCGCTCTGCCTCGGTGCGTTCGGCATTGCGGTCGGAGCGCTCGATGCCTCGATGAACATGCTGGGCGTGAGTCTGCAGCGGGCCTACGGCCGCAGCATCATGCTCGGCTTCCATGCCGCCTACAGCCTGGGCGGGATCGTGGGGGCGTCCCTCGCCTGGGTGGGGGCCCGTGGCGAACTTTCGCTGTTCGTCTCGTACTTGCCGGTGGTGGCCGTGCTGTTGCCGGCGGCGTTCGTCGGAAGCCGCTGGTACGCGGAGGGCAGGGCCGGGGGCGATGAGCAGCAGGGTGGGAGTGGTGGCGGGCCTTCGCTCAAGCTGCTGTGGCCGCTCTGCTTCGTGATGGCCTTCGCATACATCGGGGACTCGACGGTCTCCAACTGGAGTGCCAAGTATCTGCAGGATGTGCTGGGCAGTTCGGAGCAGCTGGCGACGGTTCCGTACAACATCTATATGGTGACCACGCTGATCGGGCGGACCGTCGGTGATGTGGGGGTGCGGAGGTTCGGGCCGGTCCGGGTGGTGCGGTGCGGGACGGTGCTGGCGGCCGTGGGGTTTGCGGTGGTGGCCGGGGCGCCCGGGGCCTGGGTGGGGATGCTGGGGTTCACGTTCCTCGGGCTCGGTCTGTGTGTGATCGTGCCGCAGACGTTCGCTGCGGCGGGGCGGCTGTTCCCTGGGCGGTCGGACACGGCGATCGCGCGGTTGAACATCTTCAACTATGTGGGCTTTCTGGTCGGTTCGCCTCTGGTCGGGGCTCTTGGGGATGCTTGGAACTATCGCGGTGCGATGCTCGTTCCGATGGTGTTGGTGCTTGTGACGCTGTTGTACGCCCGGTCCTTCGCCCAGGATCCGGACCGATACGGTGGCGGGCATGAGCGGCCGCGCACAGCTGATGTGGGACGAAGCAGTAACGGGCTATGACTTCGGGCCCGATCATCCGATGGATCCGGTGCGTCTTGCGCTGACCCGTCGGCTGATCACCGCATTCGATCTGGACAAGGATCTCGACATCGTCTCGGCCAAGCCGGCGGGGGATTCGACGCTGCGTCTGGTGCACCGTGAGGACTACATCGCTGCGGTCAAGGCCGCCTCGGAGGATCCGGCCGCCGCGGACATGGCGTACGGGCTCGGGACGGTGGACGATCCGGCGTTCGCGAGGATGCACGATGTCTCGGCGCGGATCGCGGGGCAGTCGGTGGGCGCCGCCGAGGCGGTCTGGAGCGGCGACACCCTGCACGCGGTCAACTTCGCGGGTGGGCTGCACCATGCCATGCCCGGGGCCGCATCGGGGTTCTGCATCTACAACGATGCGGCGCTCGCCATCGCCCGGCTGCTCGAGCTGGGTGCCGAGCGGGTGGCGTACGTCGATGTGGACGTGCACCACGGTGACGGTGTGCAGGCGGCGTTCTGGGAGGACCCGCGGGTCCTGACCATCTCGCTGCACGAGCATCCCAGGACGCTGTTTCCGCAGACGGGATGGCCGGAGGAGACCGGCCATGCGGAAGGCAGTGCGGTGAATGTGGCGCTCCCGGCCGGCACCGGGGACGAGGGCTGGCTGCGTGCGTTCCATGCCGTGGTGCCGGAGCTCCTCGCCGAGTTCCGGCCGCAGGTCCTGGTGACGCAGCACGGGGCGGACACGCACTTCGAGGATCCGCTGGCGCACCTGGCGGTGTCGCTCGACGCGCAGCGGGTGGTGCAGGCCTCGTGTCACGAGCTGGCGCACCAGCACGCCGACGGGCGCTGGGTGTCGCTCGGCGGTGGAGGGTACGCGGTGGTGGACGTCGTACCGCGGTCGTGGACGCATCTCACGGCGATCGCCGCGGGGCGGCCGATCGAGCCGGCTGCTGTGGTCCCGGAGGAGTGGCGGCAGGAAGTGTTCGCGCGGACACGGCAGTTGGCGCCGGCGCGGATGACGGACGGGCGGGATCCGGTGTGGCGGGACTGGGAGTCCGGGTACGACCCGGCCGATCGGCTCGACCAGGCCATCGTGGCCACCCGGCGGGCGGCCTATCCACTGCGGGGGTTGCTGCCCTGATCTCTCGGGCCGATTTCTGTCGGGCCGATTCGTACTGCTGCCGGGGCGATTACGCCAACTGTGCCCAGTTTTGCGGTTCCTGTCGTGGCGTGGTGGTCAATGCGCCAGCATCGCAGGCGTGTTGAGCACCGGTGACCTTCGTGTGCATCTGCTTGCGGCCAGGCTGGCCGGACCCGTGGCGACCTCGCGTGAGGAGAGTCTGCGGAGTTACCGGCTCTTTGCGGCGCGCGACCCGCGCCTGCTGCTCGGCCTCGATCCCGAACGAAGCTGGGATGCGCGGGAGTTGTTGGCGCTGATGGCCGAGAGGTGTGGGGTCTCGGCCGACCCCGGGCACACGGTCGGACCGGATGAGATCGATCCCGAGCGTACGGTGGCCGGGCTCGAGGCCTTCGCCGGGCGTCTGCGGCGGGCCGCCGAGCGGCGGGTGCCGGTGTTCATCGGCACCGGCCACCCCCATCGACTGCTCGGTTTCTACGCCGGGTTGGCGGACGCTCTCTCGGCGGCGGGATGTCCTGTACTCACACCGGCGAAGGGTCACTGTGTCGACATAACGACCCGGTTTGGTCTACGCACATACAACCTTGACTACGTACGGGGAGTCGCGTTGGTGCGAGAACGGAGTGTGTCGGGCGCGGGTTGTGAGACCGGCGCACACACCCATTCGCCGCTCCCGATTCGTACCGCGCTTGCCGTTGGTGCCGAGGCCGGTGAACCGCTTCCGGGCCTTGTCATCGGGGACCACGGTTGGGTCTGCGGAGCAGGTCAGCTGGGGATCGAGGCCATCGGCCTGGCGGATACGGATGATCCGGCGCTGTTCGTGGGGGAGGCCGAGGGGCGGGTGTCCGTCGCCGTTCCGCTTGATGACGCTGTGCGGTCTGATTACTACCGGCCGCTTACTCGCTATGTACTCAATCGAGCGTGTCTGTCACGGTAGGACCCCGATCGCAGCTCCTCTTCCCCACTCGCATCACCCGCCCCTAATCTGGGGAGTGAACGCACAGCGACGAGGAGTGACCGGAAGGGGAAGCCGGTGCCCGTCCATGTGTGGAAGGTTCAGGTGTGACATGGCTGCTGGCGAGAGGCCTCTCAGCGAGGTTCAGTTTCTGACCGTGGCGGAAGTTGCCTCGGTGATGCGAGTGTCCAAGATGACCGTGTACCGCTTGGTGCACAGCGGTCATCTGCCCGCGATCCGGGTGGGGAGGTCCTTCCGAGTCCCGGAGAATGCGGTCCACGAGTACCTTCGCGATTCGTATGTGGGGGTGGAGACGGCCTGATCGAGGCGGATTCGCCTCCTCGATTACGACCTCGGCGCTCGGCCGGGTAGGCTGGGCCGACGTAGGTCGTGTGGGCCCCATTCTGCCCCGCACCGAGTGATGAGAAGTGAGCGAGGGTAGTCGTGGGCTCTGTTATCAAGAAGCGGCGCAAGCGGATGGCGAAGAAGAAGCACCGCAAGCTGCTGAAGCGCACCCGCGTCCAGCGTCGTAACAAGAAGTAACGACCGCTGGATCAAAGCGCTCCGAGGCCTCCCGCCCGTGTGGTGGGGGGCCTCGGCTGCGTTCGGGGTCGCGTTGCGCGCGGTTTCGCGGGGCGCGGGGATCTGGCCTGTCCATCGGCTCAGGCCTGGGTCGGTCACCAGTCGTGTGTCTGTGGTCACGTTCTGCATCGGTCGGACATCCTGCCGTAGCACAGACCCGCTAACGTGACGCATGAGTCCGGTGACGGGACTGCGCGGGGGCGGCACCGCGGTGCGACGAGGGTGGGAAGGAAGGCGCTGATCTTGGGCAAGGTCGTGCTCGTGACGGGGGTGGCCCGGCAGCTCGGCGGACGCTTCGTACGCCGGATCCAGCGAGATCCCGGAGTGGACCGGGTGATCGGTCTGGACGCGGTGCCGCCCGAGCACTCCCTGGGTGCCGCGGAGTTCCTGCAGGCGGACATCCGGCAGCCCACGATCGCGCGGGTGCTGGCCGAGTATGCGGTCGACACGGTCGTGCACATGGACGTCACGGGCACCGCGCTGGCCGGCGGCAGCCGTACGTCGGTCAAGGAGACCAACGTCATCGGCACCATGCAGCTGCTCGGCGCCTGCCAGAAGTCTCCGACCGTGCGGCGCCTCGTGGTCAAGTCGAGCACCAATGTCTACGGGTCCGCGCCGCGCGATCCCGCCGTGTTCACCGAGACGACCTCGCCGAAGTCGCTGCCCAGCGGTGGCTTCGCCAAGGACACCGTCGAGGTGGAGGGCTATGTGCGCGGCTTCGCCCGGCGCAGGCCCGATGTGGCGGTCTGCGTACTGCGCTTCGCGAACATCCTCGGCCCCACGGCGGACTCGCCGCTCGCCGAGTACCTGTCGCTGCCGGTGCTGCCGACCGTGCTCGGCTACGATCCGCGGCTGCAGTTCGTGCACGAGGACGACGTCATCGACGTACTGCGGATCGCCTCGCAGGACCCGGCCCGCGCCACCCTGAACAGCGGGACCTTCAACATCGCCGGTGACGGGGTGCTGCTCCTGTCGCAGTGCGCCCGGCGTCTCGGGCGCCCCACGGTGCCGGTGCTGCTGCCCGCGGTCACCTGGGCGGGGGCGGCGCTGCGCACCGTCGGGCTCACCGACTTCTCGCCGGAGCAGCTGCGGCTGCTGACGCACGGCAGGGTGGTGTCGACGAAGGAGATGCGCGAGACACTGGGGTTCAGGCCCAAGTACACGACGGCGCAGGCCTTCACGGACTTCGTCCGCGGCCGAGGCCCCGGGCTGTTGCCGCCCGAGGCCCTGTCCAGGGCCGTCGACCGGATCGCCGCGCTGCCCCTGCCGGGCGCCGCGGCGAAGCACCCGACGCACAGCGCCGACTGAGGAGCGCATCAACGATGGCGGACGCCAAGGTCATTCCGTTCGACGACGACCGGTCGCGGGGCGGCGCCCGGGGCCCGGCCCGGCGCAGATCGGGCGGTCGGCGCCAGGCTGAGCCGACCCCCGAGGTGACGGCCCTGCCCGGGCAGCAGGAGCAGCCGGCCCAGGAGCCCGCGGCCGCGAAGTCCGGTCGTACGACTCCCGAATCCGGTCGTACGACTCCCGAGTCCGGTCCCGCCGAGGAGGACCGGAGCGGGCCGGAGGACGAGCGCCAGGGCCCGCGCAGCGGCCTGGAGCGCCGGGTGGCCGGCGGCCTCGCCTTTCTGCGCCGACGGCTCACCGGCGACTACGACGTCGACGAGTTCGGCTACGACCGGGAGCTGACCGAGCAGGTCCTGATGTCGCTCCTGCGGCCGGTCTCGGAGAAATACTTCCGGGTCGAGGTGAAGGGCATCGAGAACATCCCGGCGGACGGTGGCGCCCTGATCGTCGCGAACCACTCCGGGACGCTGCCGCTCGACGGTCTGATGCTGCAGGTCGCGGTGCACGACAAGCATCCGGCCGAGCGCCATCTGCGGCTGCTCGCCGCGGACCTGGTGTTCATGCTGCCGGTGGTCAACGAGCTGGCGCGCAAGGCCGGTCACACGCTCGCCTGCGCGGAGGACGCCCAGCGCCTGCTCGAGTCCGGTGAGCTCGTCGGTGTGATGCCGGAGGGCTTCAAGGGGATCGGCAAGCCGTTCAGCGAGCGGTACAAGCTGCAGCGCTTCGGCCGCGGCGGCTTCGTCTCGACCGCGCTGCGCGCCCGTACGCCGATCGTGCCGTGCTCGATCGTCGGTGCCGAGGAGATCTACCCGATGATCGGGAACGCGAAGACGGTGGCCCGAGTGCTCGGGCTTCCGTACTTCCCGATCACGCCCACCTTCCCCTGGCTCGGGCCGCTCGGCGGGGTGCCGCTTCCGACGAAGTGGACGATCCAGTTCGGTGAGCCGATCCCGACGGACGGCTATCCGCCGGAGGCGGCGGAGGATCCGATGCTGATGTTCAACCTCACCGACCAGGTGCGGGAGCAGATCCAGCACACGCTGTACAAGCTTCTCGTGCAGCGGCGTTCGGTGTTCTTCTGACGGCGCGGCTTTGAGCGCTGCGCAGTCTTGACGGTACGTACGCAGGTTGGGCCCCCTCCCGTACGGAAGGGGGCCCAACCTGCGTACTGCGTACTACTCCGTGGTGTCCTCACCGCTTATACCGAGACCGGGCAGCAGGCCCGGGAGCAGGGGCGGGAGGGTCACGTCCGGCTCGGCCGGGGTGCTCTGCTCGCCGCCGCCCGAGGGCTTGCTCGGCGTGGTGTCGTCCTTCGGCGGGTCGAGCAGGCCGCCCGAGCCGCCGCCGATCAGTCCGCCGTCGTCCTCGGAACCGGAGGGCGAGGGGTCGTCCGGGCGGGACTTGTCGTCGGACGGGCCGGTCGTCGGGTCGGAGGTGCTGGGCGTCGGGGTGTCCTCGCCGGTCGCGTCGTCCGTCGTGCTCTCCGGCTCCTCGGTGACGTCGCCGCCCGTGCCCGGGGTGCTGGGCAACTGCGAGCGCAGCGGCGCGATCTCCTTCTCCATGGCGTCGAAGACCGAGGTGACCTCGCTGCTGACGTCCGAGAGCTGGACGGGCAGCCGGCCGCGCAGATCGCTCCAACTGCCGCGGTACGACTGGGAGAACGAGGACAGCTTCTGGATCGGGCCGATCGATCCGTCCTCCGCGTAAGCGTCGTGGAGGAGGCGGTGTCCCTCTGCCGCGTCGTGCCGCATGCCGGAGAGGGCACGGCGGATCTCGCCGATCTGCTCGTGGTCGAGATCTCCCGAACGGGACCGCTCCATCAGGCGGTTGGCCTCGTGGAGCCGGGTGGAGGCCTGGTCGAGATAGAGCTCGCCGCGGGCCGATGAGTCGTCGGTCAGATGGAGCTTGAAGTCCTCCATGCCGCGCTTGAGGCCGTAGAGGGAGTCGCCCGGGAGGGCGTCGGAGCTGGCAGCGGAGACTCCGCTGAAGGCGCCGGCCGCCACGCCGACGGTGAGACCGCCGGCCGCGATGCCCTTGGAGAGCCTGCTCCGGGGCCGGAACTTCCGCAGTGGGGCGGCCCGGTGGGCGCCCTTGCGGCTGCGCTGCTCCGGGACCGTCGTGCCCGGGCCGGTGTCGCCCGCGGTGCCTTCCTGCAGCATGGCCTCCATGGCGGCCACGAGCTGTGCCCGCTGGACCACCTTGACCTCGGGGTCGAGCTCCGGGCGCGGGAGCTCGCCGAGGCCTTCGGCCATGCTGAGCATGGCGGACTGCTCGGCCCCGTCGGCCGGTGGGGAGCCCGTGGGCTGCTCGGCCGCCTGTCCCTGGTCGGTCTGCTCGTCCAGGGCTTGGGCGAAGGCGTTCGCCCGCCGGCTCGGGACATTCGCGATCACTGGCGGCACCTCCTCTCGTCATCACGTCCGACTCCCCAGGGGGTCCTGAGGGTTGCCCGCCTCGGTGCATGCCACTCGTACGAGTCGGCGGCGCCGGGCAGCGGGCGACCACAGGGAGCCTGCATCCCGCACAACGACGGTCGCGGCACATGGGTTACGGACGAAAGATGATCGGACCGGGGCCCAACTCCCGGTGTCACCAGGGGTAAGTGGGAGGTTACTTTCCGTCTGCGGGGGAAGGGGATCCGGCCGGTGCGATCCGGTCGGTGGGCTCCGGTCAGCGTGCGTCGTCCGGCAGCAGACGGGCCAGCGTACGGACCGCGCGGTACTGGAGGGTCTTGATCGCGCCCTCGTTCTTGCCCATCACACGGGCCGTCTCGGCGACGGTCAGCCCCTGCAGGAAGCGCAGGGTCACGCACTCCTGCTGCTGGGGATTGAGCCGGCGTACGGCGTCGAGCAGGGCGGCGTTCGACAGGGACTCCAGGACCGAGTCCTCGGGGCTGCGCTCCACCTCGTTGGCGTCGAGCATTTCGCCGGTGGTCACTTCGAGGCGGAAGCGGCTCGACTTGAAGTGGTCGGCGACCAGATTGCGCGCGATCGTGACCAGCCAGGCGCCGAAGTCCCGTCCCTGCCAGGTGAAGGTGCCGATACGGCGCAGGGCGCGCAGGAAGGTCTCGCTGGTGAGGTCCTCGGCCGTCGCCTTCCCGCCGACGCGGTAGTAGATGTAGCGGTAGACGGTGTCGCTGTACTGGTCGTAGAGGCGACCGAAGGCGTCGGTCTCGCCGGCCTGGGCGCGCTCGACGAGCTCCATCATGCGGGCGCTGTCGCTGTCGGCCGCGGGACGGCGGTGAGTGGTGGCGACGGCGCCGGAACGGGACCGTCTGCCGACGGCGGCACCGCTTTCGGCCAGGGCGTAGCAAGGGCCGACCGGTGCGGGGACGGCGAAGGCGGGGACGGCGTACGCGGTGGGGACGAGGGTGCGCAGGTGGTCGATGACCGTTGCGCGGAGCGTAGCCAGGCCTGAGGCGTCAACCCCGACGTGTGGGTACACGGGACTCCCAGAGGCAGAGCTTCCATCACGAGCAGTGCTGGACCTTTCACTCGTCGTAGCGATGAGTGGGGGTCCGATATGCGTCTGAGGAGAATAACGCTTCGTACAGGCGGCGCTACACCCAGTTGCTCAAATCATCGATTACGTCGCTTCTGTTACAGATCTATGATGCTTCAAGCTCCGGAATGTGACCGGGACTTGATCGGTTCGCGTCGCTAAATGCCTGAGTCCGGGGTGTGTTGTGGACGCGCGAGAGGCGCCCGGGGCCGTGCGCAGGCAACGCGACTGGCGGGGGCGGCAGCCGGGTAGGAAATCTGGATTTTCCGCGTGTTCCGGCGGCGGGACCGGGTGGTGGTCACGGTGCGTGATCCGCTGGCCGTACGTCAGGCTCGATGGCGGTGTGGTTCGGCTGGGGCTCAGCTGGGGTTCAGCGGCGGCGGTTCAGTGGCGGCGGCGGTGCAGGGCGATCGCCGCGGCGGTGCCGCCGGCCAGGGCGCCCACGCCCGCGGCCGCGGGGATGCCGACCTTGGCCGCCTTGCGGCCGGTGCGGTAGTCGCGAAGCCGCCAGTCGAGCTCGCGTGCGTGCTTGCGCAGCTTCGCGTCCGGGTTGATCGCGTACGGGTGGCCCACGAGGGACAGCATCGGGATGTCGTTGTGCGAGTCGCTGTAGGCCGCGCAGCGGGCGAGGTCGAGGCCCTCGGCGACGGCGAGCGCGCGGACCGCCTCGGCCTTCGCCGGACCGTGCAGCGGCTCGCCGACGAGCCGTCCCGTGTAGACGCCGTCGACCGATTCGGCGACGGTGCCGAGCGCGCCGGTCAGGCCGAGCCGGCGGGCGATGATCGTCGCCGTCTCCACGGGGGCCGCGGTCACCAGCCAGACCCGCTGGCCGGCGTCGAGATGGGCCTGGGCGAGTGCGCGGGTGCCGGGCCAGATGCGCTCGGCCATGTACTCGTCGTAGATCTCCTCGCCGATCGACATCAGCTCGGCGACCCGGTGGCCCTTCACGATGGAGAGGGCCGACTCGCGTACGTCCTGCATGTGTTCGGGATCTTCGACGCCGGCGAGGCGGAACCAGGTCTGCTGCCAGGCGAACTTGGCGAGCTCGCGGCTCTCGAAGAACCTCCGCTTGTACAGCCCGCGGCCGAAGTGGAAGAGCGCGGCGCCCTGCATCACCGTGTTGTCCAGGTCGAAGAAGGCCGCTGCGCGGTCGTCCCCGACGACGGGGAACTCCGGTGCCTCGGCGGTCTCGTCGGCGGGCGCGGCGCCTTCGAGTTCCTGCGAGGACTTGCGCGCGGCTTCCGCCGAGGCCTCGCCTGCCAGGACGCTGCGCGCGGTCGCGGAGCGCCTACGAGGAGTGAGCCATCGAAGAGAGGCCATGTCCGTGAGCATAGCCAGAATGTTCGGCACTTCCGGGTCGAGGGCGTTCGCAGGCTGTGAACAGTGCGCTACCGCACAGTTAAGGAGATCGCCGGCGGGCGCGTCGCCGGGCGGTGTGCGGGTGCGGTCCGGCGCTGTGCACGGCGGTTCGGCCGCGCGAGAATGGGCGTATGAGCTCCCTTTTCCGGCGTACGGAGAACAAGAAGCCCGCGGACCGCGTCGTGACTCTGGTCGGCAAGCCCGGATGTCATTTGTGCGATGCGGCACAGGAGGTGATCGAGAAGGTCTGCGCCGATACGGGCGCGGCCTGGGAGAAGAAGGACATCAATGAGGATGCGGAGCTGTACCGCAAGTACTGGGAGCAGATTCCGGTTGTCCTTGTGGACGGGGCCCAGCACGACTTCTGGCGGGTCGACGAGGGCCGGCTGCGCAAGGCGTTGGGCGCAGGATGAGCGCGGCCGCGCACATGCGTGAGGCGGCCGGGAGGCGCCGGAGGCCGAAATTCGACGGCACCTGACGGTGTACAGGACGGGTTACGATCGGGGGCGATTCGGTCTCGGGGGTGCGGAAATCGTGAGGAGAGTGTGCGGTTTTGCCCCCTGTGGTGCCCCGACGTCGCAGCCTCGCTGACGGTTCCGCGGCTGGCCGGAACTGGCGCGTGAGCCCGGTCACTTTGCCTGGACAAAGCGGACACCATCTTTGTGCACGCGTTCACAAAGACATAGCCTGCATTCGACGGGGCGGTCGGGGGACATGCGGCCGCCCGCAGCCCCGCTCTACCCGCAGGAGCACCGTGGCAACTGGCCGAACTCACCGACCGGCGACCCGCAGCCGAGGCATTCCCGAGGCCACCGTCGCCAGGCTTCCGCTGTATCTGCGCGCCCTGACCGCACTGTCGGAGCGCTCGGTGCCCACGGTCTCCTCCGAGGAGCTGGCCGCGGCCGCGGGGGTCAACTCCGCGAAGCTGCGCAAGGATTTCTCGTACCTCGGCTCCTACGGGACCCGTGGTGTGGGCTACGACGTCGAGTACCTCGTCTACCAGATCTCCCGCGAGCTCGGCCTCACCCAGGACTGGCCCGTCGTCATCGTCGGTATCGGTAACCTCGGTGCGGCGCTTGCCAATTACGGTGGGTTCGCCTCCCGTGGCTTCCGGGTGGCCGCCCTGATCGACGCCGATCCCGCGATGGCCGGACAGCCCGTGGCCGGCATGCCGGTGCAGCACACCGACGACCTCGAATCGATCATCTCGGACAACGGCGTCTCGATCGGCGTGATCTCCACCCCCGCGGGCGCCGCCCAGCAGGTCTGCGACCGCCTGGTCGCCGCCGGGGTGACCTCCATCCTGAACTTCGCGCCGACCGTGCTCTCCGTGCCGGACGGTGTCGACGTACGCAAGGTCGACCTCTCCATCGAGCTGCAGATCCTGGCCTTCCACGAGCAGCGCAAGGCCGGCGAGGACGTCGCCGAGGCCGCCGCCGTCGTACCGTCCGCCGCGCGCGCCGTGGCCGAGGCCGCCGCCGACAGCTCCGCGAGCGTCGACGGCGACGGCAGCGGCGACAGCAGGAAGGGACCCGACGGGGACGTCCCCGCCGTGATGCCGGCATGAGTCTCCTGGTCGTCGGACTGAGCCACCGCAGCGCTCCGGTCAGCGTCCTCGAGCGGGCCGCGCTCTCCGCGGACGCGCAGGGCAAGCTGCTTCAGGACGCGGTGGCCGCCGAGCCGTCCGCCGAGGCGGCGGTGCTCGCCACCTGCAACCGCATCGAGCTCTATGCCGACGTGGACAAGTTCCACGCGGGCGTCGCCGAACTCTCCACGCTGCTCGCCCGGCACAGCGACGTCGGCCTCGACGAGCTCACTCCCTATCTCTATGTGCACTACGAGGACCGCGCCGTCCACCACTTGTTCTCGGTGGCCTGCGGGCTCGACTCGATGGTCGTCGGCGAGGGCCAGATCCTCGGCCAGCTGAAGGACGCGCTGGCCAGGGCGCAGGACCAGCACACCGCGGGACGCCTGCTCAACGACCTGTTCCAGCAGGCACTCCGGGTCGGCAAGCGCGCCCACTCCGAGACCGGCATCGACCGGGCCGGGCAGTCGCTCGTCAGCTTCGGCCTCGAGCAGCTCACGGCCGGCGAGCCGGTCGCCGACTGGGCCGCGGGCAAGAAGGCCCTGGTCGTCGGCGCCGGTTCCATGTCGTCCCTCGCGGCCGCCACCCTCGCGCGCGCCGGGGTCGCCGAGATCGTCGTCGCCAACCGCACACCCGACCGGGCCCGGCGCCTGGTCGAGATCCTCACCGACCCGGCCGGCACCGGAGTCGCCGCACGCGCCGTGGCCATGGACGCCGTACCGCACGAGCTGGCCCGCGTCGACATCGCGGTCTCCTGTACGGGGGCGACCGGTGTGGTGCTCGGCGCCGGCACGGTCGCCGACGCACTGGCCGCCGCGCCCGCCGCCGCACCCGATGCGGCACCCGATGCGGCACCCGTGCAGCACAGCCTCCGGGCGCCCGACGGCAGCCTGGTCGCCCGCCTCGCGGCCGCCGCCGCACGGGACGGGCGCATCCCCGACGCCGCCGCCACCGAGACCGCCGCCGGAATCTCCGCGGCGGACAGCGGCTGCCCGGTGGGCCTCGCCCCCGCGGGCGCCACCTCCGCGGCACCCGCTCCCGTACCGACCGGCGCCGAGGCCATGGGCCTGCACGGCACCTGGGTGGACAACGGCTCCACCCTCGACCGCCCGGCACCCGGCAGCGAGCCCGCCGGCCGGACCGTGACGCAGACCGCCACCCGGCCCCGTGTGCACACCGCGCCCGTACGCCTCGCACTCCTCGACCTCGCCATGCCCCGCGACATCGACGCGGACGTGCACCGGATCGACGGTGTGCGCCTGGTCGACATCGAGTCGCTCGCCGAGGTCGCCGGCGCCCCCGCGGACGCCGCCGGAGCCGGACCGATGGCCGCCGACGTCGACCAGGTCCGCGTCATCGTCGCCGACGAGGTCGCCGCCTTCGGCGCCGCCCAGCGGGCCGCGCGGATCACCCCGACGGTGGTCGCCCTGCGCACCATGGCCTCCGGCGTGGTGGAGAGCGAGATCAACCGGCTCCGGGGCCGCCTCCCCGACCTCGACGACCGCGAACAGGCCGAGATCACCCAGGCCGTACGACGCGTCGTCGACAAGCTCCTGCACGCGCCGACCGTGCGGGTCAAGCAGCTGGCGGGCGAGCCCGGCGGCGCCGGGTACGCGGACGCACTGCGCACCCTGTTCGACCTCGACCCGCAGACGGTGGCGGCCGTCTCCCGGGCCGACGGCGACGACAACGACGTACAGAACCGAGGGCGGTCATGACCCAGAAAGCACTCCGCCTTGGGACCAGGCGCAGCAAGCTCGCCATGGCTCAGTCCGGGCAGGTGGCCGAGGCCGTCCGGGAACTGACCGGCCGCGAGGTCGAGTTGGTGGAGATCACCACCTACGGCGACACCTCGCGCGAGCACCTCGCACAGATCGGCGGCACCGGTGTGTTCGTCAGCGCGCTGCGCGACGCCCTGGTCTCCGGCGAGATCGACTTCGCCGTGCACTCCCTGAAGGACCTGCCCACCGCGCAGCCCGACGAGCTGACGCTTGCCGCCGTACCGCCGCGCGAGGACCCGCGGGACGTGCTCGTCGCGCGCGACGGGCTGACCTTCGCCGAGCTGCCCTCCGGCGCCCGCATCGGCACCGGATCGCCGCGCCGGATGGCGCAGATCAACGCCCATGCGCGCAGTCACGGCCTGGACCTGACGACCGTGCCGATCCGGGGCAACATCGACACCCGTATCGGCTTCGTCCGCAAGGGCGAGCTGGACGCGGTGGTACTCGCCGCGGCCGGCCTCAGCCGTGTCGGCAGGTCCGACGACGCGACCGACTTCCTGCCGGTCGACACCATGCTGCCCGCCCCCGGCCAGGGGGCACTGGCGGTCGAGTGCGCCGCGTCCAGCGCGGAGCTCGCCGCCACCCTCGCCGAGCTCGACGACCCGTACACCCGGGCCGCCGTGACCGCCGAGCGTTCCCTGCTCGCCGCCCTGGAGGCCGGCTGCTCCGCACCCGTGGGTGCGCTGGCCGACCTCCTCAGCGACCGACAGGTTGTCAAGGAAATGCGCCTGCGCGGCGTCGTCGGCTCGACCGACGGCTCGGCGCTGGTGCAGCTGTCCACCACCGGTCCCGTACCCGAGTCCCCGTCCCGGGCGGAGGCGCTCGGCCGCGAGCTCGCGGCCGAGATGCTTGCCAAGGGTGCGGCCGGTCTGATGGGGGAGCGAGCACATTGAGCCCCACCACCTCGAAACTTCCCGCCGCTTCCGGGCACGGGCACGTCACCTTCCTGGGTGCCGGACCCGGAGATCCGGGGCTGCTCACGCTGCGTGCCGTGGAGGCACTGGCCGCTGCGGACGTACTGGTCGCCGAGCCCGAGGTGCTCGACGTCGTCCGCGCACATACGAGGTCGGGCGCCGACCTCGGCGAACTTCCGGCCGTGCCGCAGCAGGCCGCTGCTGACGAGTCATCAACGCCCGTGGATGCCGCCAATCTTGTCATGGCGGCCGCACGGCGCGGCAAGCGGGTCGTCCGTGCCGTCACGGGCGACCCGGGCCTCGACGCGGACGCGGCCGAGGAGATGCTGGCGTGCGCACATGAGGGCATCACCTTCGAGGTCGTGCCCGGCATCGCGACCGCGGTCGGCGTGCCCGCCTATGCGGGAGTGCCGCTGCGCGACAGCCAGGGCACCGATGTGCGGTTCGTCGACGCACGTACGGCCACGCACCGCTGCTGGACCGAGGTCGGCGCGTCCGACGGCACGGTCGTCGTCTCCACCACGCTCGAGACGGTGGCCGCGGCCGCCGGCGAGCTGGTCGCGGGCGGCCGCAAGCCGGACACCCCGATGACCGTCACCATCGCCGGCACCACCACCCGGCAGCGGACCTGGACGGCGACCCTCGGCACGATCGCGCAGACCCTGAAGCAGGCCAAGGTGCTGCCCTCGCCGGAGGGCCACCGACCGGTCATAGCCGTGGTCGGTGAGCGTTCCGCCGCCGCCCAGCGCGACCAGTTGTCCTGGTTCGAGTCCAAGCCGCTGTTCGGCTGGAAGGTGCTCGTACCGCGGACCAAGGAGCAGGCGGCCTCGCTCTCCGACCAGCTCGTCAGCTACGGAGCGGTGCCGCACGAGGTGCCGACCATCGCCGTCGAACCCCCGCGCACGCCCCAGCAGATGGAGCGCGCGGTCAAGGGCCTGGTCACCGGGCGCTACGAGTGGATCGCCTTCACCTCGGTGAACGCGGTCAAGGCCGTACGCGAGAAGTTCGAGGAGTACGGGCTCGACGCGCGGGCCTTCGCCGGGATCAAGGTCGCCGCGGTCGGCGACCAGACCGCCGCCGCGCTGATCGCCTTCGGCGTCAAGCCCGATCTGGTCCCCAGCGGTGAGCAGTCCGCCGCCGGGCTCCTGGAGGACTGGCCGCCGTACGACCCGGTCTTCGACCCGATCGACCGGGTGTTCCTGCCGCGCGCCGACATCGCCACCGAGACCCTGGTGGCCGGGCTCATCGAGCTCGGCTGGGAGGTCGACGACGTCACCGCCTACCGCACGGTGCGCGCCTCGCCCCCGCCGGCCGAGACCCGCGAGGCCATCAAGGGCGGCGGCTTCGACGCGGTGCTCTTCACCTCCTCCTCGACGGTGCGGAACCTGGTCGGCATCGCCGGCAAGCCGCACAACGTCACCGTCATCGCCTGTATCGGCCCGGCCACGGCGAAGACCGCCGAGGAACACGGCCTGCGGGTCGACGTCATGGCACCCGAGCCGAGCGTGCACCGCCTCGCCGAGGTCCTCGCCGACTTCGGCGCGCAGCGCAGGGCGGCGGCCGTGGAGGCCGGCGAGGCCGTGACCAGGCCGAGCGAGCGGCGGCCCGGATCGCGGCGGCGGCGGGCGACGACGTCGTAGGCGCCTGTGCACGTGTGACCGGCGGGATCCCTTGTGGGCCCGCCGGTTTCTCGTACGGGTGTGTCCGGAGAGCTCACCCGGTGGAGGACAATGGGCCGCGGATGAGTACATGACGGCACGAGGTGAGACGGCAGTGGCACTGACGACCTACGGTTCGTTCCCCGGTACCCGGCCCAGGAGGCTGCGTACCACCCCGGCGATGCGGCGCATGGTCGCCGAGACGCGGCTGCATCCGGCGGATCTGATCCTGCCCGCCTTCGTGCGCGAGGGCATCTCCGCGCCGGTGCCGATCGAGGCGATGCCGGGCGTCGTCCAGCACACCCGGGACACCCTGCGGAAGGCCGCCGTCGAGGCGGTGGAGGCCGGGGTCGCCGGGATCATGCTCTTCGGCGTGCCCGAGGACGGGAAGAAGGACGCGACGGGCACGGCCGGTACGGACCCCGACGGCATCCTGCAGCTCGCGATCCGGGACGTACGGGCCGAGGTCGGCGACGACTTGGTGATCATGTCGGACCTCTGTCTCGACGAGTACACCGACCACGGCCACTGCGGAGTCCTCGACTCCGAGGGCCGGGTCGACAACGACGCGACGCTCGAGCGCTACGCCGAGATGGCCCAGGTCCAGGCGGACGCCGGCGTCCACACGGTCGGCCCCAGCGGCATGATGGACGGCCAGATCGGCGTCGTACGGGACGCGCTCGACCAGACCGGCCACGAGGACGTCTCGATCCTCGCGTACACCGTCAAGTACTCCTCCGCCTTCTACGGCCCCTTCCGCGAGGCGGTCGGCTCCTCACTCCGCGGCGACCGCAAGACCTACCAGCAGGACCCGGCCAACACCCGTGAATCCCTGCGGGAGTTGGCGCTCGACCTGCAGGAGGGCGCGGACATGGTGATGGTCAAGCCGGCCGGGCCGTACCTGGACGTCCTGGCGAAGGTCGCCGAGGCGGTCGACGTGCCGGTCGCGGCGTACCAGATCTCCGGGGAGTACGCGATGATCGAGGCGGCCGCGGAGAAGGGCTGGATCGACCGGGACAAGGCGATCCTGGAAGCGCTCACGGGCATCCGGCGGGCGGGCGCGGGCCTCATCCTCACCTACTGGGCGACCGAGGTGGCGCGCACGCTGGACTGACCGCCCTTTCGTACGACGACCGCGCCCGCCGGACCCCGTGCAAGGGGTACGGCGGGCGCAGTCGTATCTGCCGTGCTGTCAGGCGCAGTTGAGCGCAGCGCTCTCGGCGTGGCCGAGGGTGACGTCGACGCCCGCGGGGCTGGTCAGATGCAGTGCGGTGACCTCGAGACCGTCCTCCGTCTCCGTCTGCTCATTGGTGACGATCTTGGCCAGGCCCAGATCGATGGTGTGGTTCGGGGTGTCGGGCACGGTGACCGGGCTGCCCGCGATGGTGAGGGTCAGCGAGGTGCTGCCCTCGGAGCCGGTGCAGCTGCTGGTCGACTCCGCGGTGAGCCCGGACCCCTCGATCACCGGCAGACCCGGCACACCGATGTGCGCGTCGGTCAGCTCCGCGGAGGCGGTGACGCTGCTCGGCCCCGTCTTCGCCGCGACCTCGGAGCAGAGCACAGCCGCGGTGATCACGACCGCACTCACCTCCTGCGTGCACTCGGGCGCGACGGTCTCCTCGCCCGCGGTACGCACCTCACCGGTGTCCGGCGTCGGGTCGATGCCCACCGGGAGCACCGGCAGCGGGACCTCCGCGGAGAGTGCGTAGGCGCGGCCGGTGACGTGTTGGAGTTTGACGTCGGCGGTTGTTTCGGAGGCTTTGTGGGTTTCGGTGCCTTCGAAGGTGGCGGTGACGGGGAGGGTGGCGTCGTCGGTGAGTTTCTGGTCGAGATCCTCCGTGCTGCAGGTGGCGGTGCCTTCGGTGTCGGTGGTGCCGGTGCATTCCTGGGCGTCGTCGTCGGGTCCGATGGTGAGGGTGACGTCGGCGTCGGGTACGGGTGCTCCGCCGTCTTCTTCGGTGAGGGTGGCGGAGAGTTCGGCGGGGGATCCGTTGGAGACGGTGCCGGGGCCGGTGTATTCGAGGACGGTGTCCTTCGCCACCGGCGGGTCCGTGGAGCCCTCGCCGACGTCCAGCAGATTGCGGTCGACGTCGAGCGTCACTCCGCCCCAGGTCTCGTTCGGCTCGGCGTCGGTCGGGCCGTGGTACTGCTTGATGCGCTGGTGGTCGGCCCACAGATCGGCCGGGATTACCTCGTCGTCGGTGGTCTCCACGTCGTCCCAGCGGGCGAAGTCGATGACGTCGATCAGCGAGTACGAGTCGTCGCCGGCTGCCTCGACCAGGTCCGTGGCGAGCGAGGACGCGCTGCCGTACGCGCCGGACCGGTAGCCGAGCTCGTGGACGGTGTCGGTCCACGTGGCCAGGAAGTCCTTGACGACCTGGCCGTACTGGCCGCGGTCGTAGTGCTCCATGTTGAAGTAGAGGACCGAGTTCTTCGGCAGGCCGAGTGCGGCCGCCTGGGCGGCGGCGTCCTCGGCGGAGGCCTTGGCGTCTGCCACCGGGTCCTCGATGACATCGCAGTCACCGCCGCAGCTGCCCGCGTTCGGGTCCGCCTGCGGGCCGACGTAGATCGGGAAGTAGCGCCAGCCGTTGTCGTACTGCGCCTGCATCCAGTCCGCGTCGACGGTGACGCCGCAGCCCGCGTTGATCCCGCCGATGTACACCCCGACCGCGCCGTACGGCGAGGCCTCCTTCCAGGTGTCCATGTCGCCGCCGGACGGGGCGGTGCAGCGATCGAATCCCTTGCCGTTGAAGCTGGTCGCGTCCTCGGGCAGGGCGGCCTTGGCGGCGGGTGGCGCGGCGGCGTCCGGGGCCTTGGCGTCGCGCGCCCGGTCGACCGGCAGGTCCGCGCTCTTCAACGCGTCCCGGACCAGGGCCGGTTGATCGCCGTACGCCGCTGTGACGGAGATGCCGGATGCAGTGGCCCGGTACGTCCGGGCCGTGCTGTTCCGGGTGACATCGGCCTTGGTCGACTTCGCCGCCGATTTCGCAGCCGGTTCGATCAGCAGCGATTCGGTGCGGCCGAAGGCCTTGGCCGGACAGTCGCGTTGATTGCCCGGCTTCCCCAGATAGACCGCGTTGCGGTCGAACCGTACGCAGCTCTCGGGTGACTTCTCCAGGTCGACGACGTCCCAGGACGCGGGGACGGTGAACCGGTGTCCCTGGTACGTGACTTCGGTGGTGCCGGCCGCTTCCGCCCGGCCGGTGGGTGGCGCGGCGCCGGCGGCCGCGTGGGCCGTACCGAGCGAGCCGGCCATGAGTGCCGCGGTGGCGGCGACTGCGAGAAACGTGGCGCGCCGGGTTCGGCGCGCGCTCGACTGAGGTCTTGGCTGAGTGATGGTTCCCCCTGAACCGGGCACCGGGCAGCACGTGCCGGTGCGTCGCCAGCGATGACCCCGGTGACACTGGAGTGGGTGACGTGTCTACGTCAAACATTTCGGTCCGACACGATCACTGAACAAGCCGCCGTGGTAAGGGAGTTGACAGGTCGTTACCGTCGGTAGTGCCCACGAGGTGTGCGCACGGTGTTCCGAATCTGCTGTGCGGGATCGGTGAAGCGGCGGGTGGCCGCGGCGCGACGGCCGGCCTCCGCGCAGCGCGGTCGTACGGAGGCCACGCCTCCTTCACCTTCCTCGTTTGTCCGGAAAACGCCAGCGGTACGGGACGTTCCGCCCACCGGTCGGCCGCGGGCCGGACCATCCACCGAGTGGAATGGGCGGGTGGCCGGGGCGTCCGGCTGCTTAGGGTGCGGACAGGGTCGGCCGCTCCCCACGTACGCCGGTCGTCCGTCGCCCGTAGCCGAGAAGGAGCCGCAGCCGTGACCATCCACGAACCCGTCCGCACCGCCGCCGACCAGCCGCCGCTCGCCGCCCGCGCCTCGGCCGTGGGCGGGTCGCCGGTGCGGGACATCCTGGCCGTGACCGCACGGCCCGAGGTGATCAACTTCGCGGGCGGGTTGCCCGCGCCCGGGCTCTTCGACAGCGAGGGCGTCGCTGCCGCCTTCCGTGCCGTACTCGAGGAGATGCCCGAGCGGGCCCTGCAGTACTCGACGACCGAGGGCGAACCGGCGCTGCGCGAGGCGCTCGCCGGACGGATCGCCGCCCGGGGGCTGCCCACCGGCGCGGACGACCTCATCGTCACCTCCGGTTCGCAGCAAGGACTTTCGCTCCTGGCGACGGCGCTGGTCGAGCCCGGGGACACGGTGCTCGTCGAGGATCCCTGTTACCTCGCCGCGCTGCAGGTCTTCGCCTTCGCCGGGGCGCGGGTGGTGCCCGTGCCGTGCGACGACGACGGGATCGACCCTGCGGCCCTCGACGCCCTGGTCGCCGCGGAACGCCCGAAGCTGCTCTACACCGTGCCCACGTTCCAGAACCCCACCGGCCGCACGATGCCCGTGGAACGGCGGGCGGCGGTCGCCGAGGTCGCGGTGCGGCGCGGGCTGTGGATCGTCGAGGACGACCCGTACGGGGAGCTCCGCTTCGAGGGCGAGCGCGTGCCGTGGATCGCGGCGCAGGAGGGCGCGGCGGAGCGCACGGTGCTGCTCGGCAGCTTCTCGAAGGTGATGGCGCCGGGGCTGCGGCTCGGCTGGCTGCGGGCGCCGGGCGCGCTGTTGCGCGCCTGTGCGGTGGCCAAGCAGGCCGCGGATCTGCATACGCCTACGGTCAATCAGCTGGCTGCGGCGCGGTATCTCGCGGAGCGCGATCTGGATGCGCATGTCGCTCGGGTGGCGACGGTGTACGGGGAGCGGAGGGATGTGCTTCTGGCCGGGTTGCCTGACTCTCTGCCGGAGGGGTCGCGGTGGGTGCGGCCGTCGGGCGGGATGTTCGTGTGGGTGCGGCTTCCCTCCGGGATGGATGCGGGGGAGTTGTTGGCGCGGGCCGTTTCGGAGTCTGTCGCGTATGTGCCGGGGGCGCCGTTCTTTGCGGGGGTGCCCGATGCCCGTGCGATGCGGTTGTGCTTCGTGACCCAAGGGCCGGATGAGTTGCGGGAAGGGCTGCGGCGGTTGCGGTCTGTCTTCTGCTGACGTCCCAGGCATCGGCCTGGCGGCCTCGTCCTCAATCGCCGGACGGGCTCAATTTTGTCCTCAATCGCCGGACGGGCTTTATAGAAGCCCGTCCGGCGATTGAGGACACCGCGCGGAGCGCCGGAGGTCAGAGACGCTCAGGCGTCCGGATGCCCAGCAGGGCCATGCCCTGATGCAGCGTGCGAGCGGTCAGGTCGCAGAGGAACAGCCGGTTCTCCACCTGCGCCGGGCCGTCCGCCTTGAGGACCGGGCACTGGTCGTAGAACTTCGTGAGCAGCGAGGCCAGTTGGTAGAGGTACGCCGCCACCTTGTGCGGTGCGTACTCGGCCGTCGCCTCGAAGACCGTCTCGCCGAACGCGTCCAGATGCAGGCCCAACGCCCGCTCCGCAGGCGCCAGTTCCAGCTCCGGGTGGGCGGTCGGCCGGGTCTCGCCCGCCTTGCGCAGGATCGACTGGATCCGGGCGTACGCGTACTGGAGATAGACGGACGTGTCGCCGTGCAGCGAGACCATCTGGTCCAGGTCGAACTTGTAGTCCCTGCTCGGGGACGTGGACAGGTCCGCGTACTTGACCGCGCCGATGCCGACCTGCGCTGCCCGCTCCTGGATCTCGTCCTCGGTCAGATCCCTCGCCTTCTCCCGTACGACCTCGGCGGCGCGCTGCGTGGCCTCGTCGAGGAGGTCCTCCAGCTTGACCGTCTCGCCCTCACGGGTCTTGAACGGCTTGCCGTCCGCCCCGAGCACGGTGCCGTAGCCCATGTTGTGCGCGGTGACCTCGTCGGTCAGCCAGCCGGCCCGCCTGGCCGTCTCGAAGACCATCTTGAAGTGCAGGGACTGCCGTACGTCCACGACATAGAGGAGGTTCGTGGCCTTGAGGTCGAGGACCCGGTCGCGGATCGCGGAGAGGTCGGAGGCCGCGTAGCCGAAGCCGCCGTCGGCCTTCTGCACGATCAGCGGGACCGGCTGGTCGTCCTTGCCCCTGATCTCGTCGAAGAAGACGACGAGCGCGCCGTCCGAGCGGACCGCGACGCCGGACTCCTCGAGGAGGCGGGCGGTCTCGGGCATCAGGTGGTTGTATGCCGACTCGCCGACGATCTCGTCGTCCCGTACCGCCATGTCCAGCTTGTTGAAGACCGAGTAGAAGTAGATCTTCGACTCGTCCACGAACTGCTGCCAGAGCTTCAGGGTCTCCTCGTCGCCGGCCTGGAGCGCCACGACGCGCTTCCGCGCCCGCTCCTTGAAGGCCTCGTCGGAGTCGAAGACGGCGCGGGAGGCCTTGTAGACCCGGTTCAGATTCGACATCGCCTGCTCGCCGTCGACCTCTTCGGCCGGGGCCAGCTCGCCCGGGTGCTCGATCAGGTACTGGATGAGCATGCCGAACTGCGTGCCCCAGTCGCCGATGTGGTGCCGGCCGATCGTCCGCTCGCCGGTGAACTCGAGCATGCCGCGCAGCGCGTCGCCGATCACGGCGGACCGCAGATGGCCGACGTGCATCTCC
Organism: Streptomyces triticagri; assembly: GCF_003429565.1. Classification (GTDB taxonomy): domain Bacteria; phylum Actinomycetota; class Actinomycetes; order Streptomycetales; family Streptomycetaceae; genus Streptomyces; species Streptomyces triticagri. The sequence continues at coordinate 13,648 of NZ_QUAK01000231.1, read as the reverse complement.
TTGGCCACATTCGGCTGCGCGTAGTCGATGACCGTGGTGCCCGGAGTGTCCTTGGGCGCGACGCCGAGCCGGTCCGCGTCCGCGTACCGCGCGGCGAGCGTCTCGGTGATCGCCCGGTCGGAGACCGTGATGTTGAGGAAGCCCGGGCCCGAGACCTCGACGTCGGCGAGCAGCTCGCCGCTCACGAGCTTCTCGACGACCTGGGTGGCGAGCTCCCGCGGATTGGCCTTGCTCTTCTTGGCGAGCGCCAGGATCCCGTTGGCCTGGAAGTCCGCCCGGTCGCTGCGTCGCAGCAGCGGGTCCGCGGAGGCGGCGTCCGGCAGGGCTGCCGTGAGCGCGTCCGCGAGGCGCTGGTGGACCGTCGAGGCGAGGGAAGGGACCGAGGCCATGGGGTGCCGTTCCTGTCTGGGGAGCAATGGGTACCCCGATTCTCCCACGTGCCCGCCACTCGATTTCCGGGTGCGGAGGGCCCTGCATTTCCGGGTGCGGAGGCCCCCACCCGGTCTGAAACAATGGCCCGCGTCAGCCTTTCGTTGAAAGCCCACACCACCAGGATCAAGAGGACGTGCCGATCGTGGCTCAGAGCACAGAGACCACCGACTGGGTCTCCCGTTACGCGGACGAGGTCATCACCGAGTCGGAGCGCCGTGCCCCGGGCAAACCTGTCGTCGTCGCCTCCGGACTCTCCCCCTCGGGCCCCATCCACCTGGGCAATCTCCGCGAGGTCATGACCCCGCACCTGGTCGCCGACGAGATCCGGCGCCGCGGCCACGCCGTGCGCCACCTGATCTCCTGGGACGACTACGACCGGTACCGCAAGGTCCCGGCAGGCGTCCCCGGCATCGACGAGACCTGGGCCGAGCACATCGGCAAGCCGCTCACCTCGGTCCCGGCCCCGGCCGGGTCCGCGTACCCGAACTGGGCGGAGCACTTCAAGGCCGCGATGAGCGAGTCCCTGGCCGCGCTCGGCGTCGAGTACGACGGGATCAGCCAGACCGAGCAGTACACGTCGGGCACGTACCGCGAGCAGGTGCTCTTCGCGATGAAGCACCGCGGCGACATCGACGCGATCCTCGCCCAGTACCGCACCAAGAAGGCCCCGGCCAAGAAGTCGCAGAAGCCGGTGGACGCCGCCGAGCTGGAGGCGGCCGAGGGCTCCGGCGCGGCCGCCGAGGACGACGGCAGCGGCTCCGGCGCGGAATACTTCCCGTACAAGCCGTACTGCGCGGTCTGCGAGAAGGACCTCACCACGGTGACGTCGTACGACGACGAGTCGACCGAGCTGACGTACACCTGCGCGTGCGGGCACGGCGAGACCGTCCGGCTCAGCGAGTTCAACCGCGGCAAGCTGGTCTGGAAGGTCGACTGGCCGATGCGCTGGGCGTACGAGGGCGTGATCTTCGAGCCCAGCGGAGTCGACCACTCCTCGCCCGGCTCGTCCTTCCAGGTCGGCGGCCAGATCGTGGGGATCTTCGGCGGCGAGCAGCCGATCGGCCCGATGTACGCCTTCGTCGGCATCTCCGGCATGGCGAAGATGTCCTCGTCCAAGGGCGGCGTGCCGACGCCGGCCGACGCCCTGCAGATCATGGAGCCCCAGCTGATCCGCTGGCTCTACGCACGCCGTCGGCCCAATCAGTCCTTCAAGATCGCCTTCGACCAGGAGATCCAGCGGCTCTACGACGAGTGGGACAAGCTCACGGTCAAGGTCGCCGAGGGCGCGGCGCTGCCGGCCGATGTCGCCGCACACTCCCGTGCCGTCGGCACGGCGGATGGTGAACTGCCGCGGACACCGCGCCCGTTGCCGTACCGCACGCTCGCCTCGGTCGCGGACATCACCGCCGGCGCCGAGGACCAGACGCTGCGCATCCTCGGCGAGCTCGACCCGTCCCAGCCGCTGGCCTCGCTCGACGAGGTGCGGCCCCGGCTCGACCGCGCCGAGGCCTGGATCAACACCCAGGTCCCGGCCGAGTCCCGCACCCTCGTCCGGGACGAGCCCGACAAGGAGCTGCTCGGCTCCCTCGACGACCAGGCCCGCGAATCGCTGCGGCTGCTCGCCGACGGGCTCGACGACCACTGGTCCCTGGACGGCCTGACCCATCTCGTCTACGGAGTGCCGAAGGTGCAGGCCGGGTTCCCCGCGGACGCGACGCCCAAGGAGCTGCCGGCGGAGATCAAGGGTGCGCAGCGGGCGTTCTTCGCGCTCGTCTACCGGCTGCTCGTGACCCGGGACACCGGGCCGCGGCTGCCCACGCTGCTGCTCGCGGTGGGCGCGGAGCGGGTGCGCAAGCTGCTCGGGGTCTGAGCCCGGGGCGGGTGGCCGAGTCCGGTGCGGGTGCAGGAATCCGGTGCGGCTCGGTCACGGTGCCGGAGTCCGGTGCGGCTCGGTCCGTCGTGACTGAGTCGTACCGGACTGCATCCTTCGGTCTACCCGCGGTTCCGTCCCGCGCAGGACGATTCCGGGCGTGGGACGCGAGACCGTACAGGTATGAAGCAGATCATCGGCATTCTGGGCTGGATCATCGGCATCCAGGGCGCGCTCGGCCTCATCGGCCGGCTGACCACCGGGAACGACTGGGGCATGCTGCGCGCCTGGTTCGAGCCGCACCCCTTCGTGTACGCGGCGATGGTCGTCGTCGGCTTCCTGCTCGCCCTGCCGGACGAGCGGCGACGGCGGAGCCGGGCTCAGTCCTCGCGCTCGTAGGTGAGGATGTGAGGATGTGAGGATCTTCTTCGGCTTGTCGCCCAGCTTCCAGAGCACCAGCGGGCCGTCCGCCGACTTCGCCCCGTAGTAGTACGCGAACAGCTCGGGCGGGCGGTTGGCGGTCCTGCCGCCCTCCTCGACCTCGAAGTCGTCCAGCTCGGCGCGGCCGCGGCTGCCGGCGCCGACCGTGCGTCGTGGGCGGGCGATGCTATGCGCTGTACTCCGTGTCCAGTTCCTGCTGGTAGCGGGTGCGGAAGCCGCGCAGGTAGGGGCGCAGCGAGTTCTCCTGCAGGGGGCCGCCGGCGCGGCCCGTCACGCCGTACAGGTCCTGCAGATACAGGCCGAACTGGCGGGCGTTGGGATAGTCCCCGTGCTCGCTCACATACTTCCGGAAGGCGCCGAAGTACGCCTCCTCACGGGAGACGTCCTCGGGGAGGCCGGGCGCGGAGGCCTCGTCGGGCTCGCTCTCGATGTCCGTTCCGGCTCCGGCGGACGGCGGGACCGGGATGTCCTGGTCCGGGAGCTCGGGGACGGTGAGCTCCGGAGTGGCCGATTCCGGGCTTTCCGCGCGCGGGCCCGGGATGGTGAGCGGGCGCGTACGGTTCGGGCCGGCCGGGACGCGCACGCCGCTGTCCCCGGGGGCGGGGGGCTGGGTCTGCTCGTACTCGGTCTGCTCGTACTGGTCCTGCTGGTACTGGCCCTGTGAGTACTGGTCCTGTGGGTATGGGCCGTCTTCCTGGTACTGGCCTTCCTGGTACGGGCCGCCTTCCTGGTACGGGCCTTCCCGGTACGGGCCGCCTTCCTGGTACGGGCCCTGGCCGTCGAACCTGGCGTGCTGGGCCGGGTCGTAGGCCGGCTCGTATCCGGGGTCGTAGTCCGGGTCGTAGCCGCCCTCGTACGCCACCTCGCGCGGCTGGGCGAACCAGGGGCTGTCCGAACCCTCGTCGGCCGGCCCGCCCTTGCCGAGCTCGCCGCCGCCCGGGACCGCACCGGGGCGGGGCGCGGTGCTCGGCGTACCGGAGGTGATCTCGGCCGGTTCGGGCGCGGGCGGCAGGAGTTGGGGCTCGATGCCCGCGGCCGCCAGGCCCGCCGGGCCGGTCTCGGCGAGCGGCACCCCGTACCGGGCCAGACGCAGCGGCATCAGGGATTCGACCGGGGCCTTGCGGCGCCAGGCCCTGCCGTAGCGGGAGCGCAACCGTGCCTGGTAGACGAGGCGTTCCTGCTCGAGCTTGATGACCTGTTCGTAGGAACGCAGTTCCCACAGCTTCATCCGGCGCCACAGCAGGAACGTCGGCAGCGGCGAGAGCAGCCAGCGGGTCAGCCGTACGCCCTCCATGTGCTTGTCGGCCGTGATGTCGGCGATCCGGCCGATCGCGTGCCGGGCGGCCTCGACGGAGACCACGAACAGGATCGGGATGACCGCGTGCATACCGACACCGAGCGGATCCGGCCAGGCGGCCGCGCCGTTGAACGCGATCGTCGCCGCGGTCAGCAGCCAGGCGGTCTGCCGCAGCAGCGGGAACGGGATACGGATCCAGGTCAGCAGCAGGTCGAGCGCGAGCAGCACACAGATGCCGGCGTCGATGCCGATGGGGAAGACGAGGGAGAAGTCGCCAAAGCCCTTCTTCTCCGCGAGGTCACGCACCGCGGCGTAGGAGCCGGCGAAACCGATTCCCGCGATGACGATCGCGCCCGCGATCACCACCGCGATGAGTATCCGGTGCGTGCGAGTCAGACGCAGTGGCGCGGCCACCCGTGATCCCCTCCCTGTTCGGTCAGTTGCGCGCAACAGCCTGGCACACGTGTACGGGTGACGGGGGGCGGGTATGCCGGGAGCCCGGCCACCAGGGGTGACCGGGCTCCGGTTGCGGGTGGGCTGTCCGGAGTTGTGCCGGTGCGGCCTCGGGCCCGCGGTGCTCTGTGGGGTCAGGACTTCTTGGCGGATCCTGAGCCGGAGTCGCTGCCTGAGCCGGAGTCGCTGCCGGAGCCGGAGCCGGAGTCCGAACCGGAATCGGAACCCTTGTCCTTGGAGTCCGAATCGGAGTCGCTGCCGGAGCCGGAGTCCGAACCGGAGCCGTTCGAACTGCCCGAACCGCCCGAAGTGTTCGCCTCGGTGACCGCCTTCGCGGCCTCCTTCGCGGCGCTCTTCGCGTCCTTCGCCAGGTCACCGGCGCTCGGCGCCTTCGCGCCCGCGAGGCCCGCGCCGTTGTAGTCGAGCACCACGACCGCGTTCTCGACCCGGGTGACCACGCGCTGGTTCTTGAAGGTGCCTTCCTTCTTCTTCTGCTCGTAGGACACCAGCGTCGCCTGGTCACCGACGCCGCTCAGCGGCTCGGTCTTCACGTCCTTCGCGCCGTCGATCCCCTTCGCCTCGTCCACCCGCTTGGTGAACTGCTCGCCGGCGAGCTTCTCGCCGCTGCCGAGCGTGGCGTTGGAGTCGTAGCGCATCAGCGACACATTGAGCCAGCGGAACTGCGAGCCCTTGACGCCCTTGTCGTCCAGGCCGTTCCACGAGCACGAGCCGCGCGTCGTGGTGTCCGCCGACTTGGCCGACTTGCCGGACTTGTCCTCGGCCTCCGGGACCAGGTCCGAGATCGTCTTCTTCTCCAGGACCTTGCAGGGGTCCGGGAGGGTGTCGAAGGCCGCCTTCTGCACGGTCGAGGCCTTGTCCTTCTCGCCGCTTCCGGGGCTGGTGGAGGACTGGGATCCGGCGTCGTTCTTGCCACCGTCGCCGGAGTCGGAGGAGCAGCCTGCCGCGGCAAGGATCACCGGTACGGCTGCACAGGCGGCAAGAGTGCGGGTGAGTCGCGGCGTAAGTCGGTGCATGGTTCCTTCGCTCATGGAGTCCGTTGGTTCCGCCCAGACACGGTACGCGGAAGGTGCCCGGGCTGTGAGCGAAATGTGAGTGACCCGGGCCACCCGGCGCGGGGGTCCGGCAGGCGCTACTCGGCGAACCGTGCGGCCATCTTCGAGGCCAGTTCCCGCGCGGTGTCCTGCATTTCCTTGCTGTCCGGCACCTCCGTGCCGCGCGCCGGCTGCTCGTCGTACTCGACGGTCACGATCACGTTCGACGTGCGGAACACCACAGTCACCGTGCGGTGCCGGGCCGCCGCGCCCTCGGCGCTCAGTTTGTCGTCGACGAAGGCCTGATCGGCCAGGCCGTCCAGGACTCGGGGCTCGAGCCCTTCGGGAACGGGCGGGGTGGACGGGTCGCCCGATGCGGCCGGATCGGGTGATTCATCCGATTTGCTCGAACTGTCCGACGATCCAGTGCTGTTGCCGTTGCCGTTGCCGTCGCCTTCGGGGGCGCCGTCGCCGTCCGGGTCGGTCGTCGCCGGCGTCTTGCCGCCTTCGCCCGGCTTCGCGCCGTCCTTGCTGTCCTTGCCCGTGCCGCTCGGGGTTGTGTCCGGGTCCGCGCTGCCGCTCGGGGACGGCGCCGGCAGATCGGCGGCCAGCTCCTGCTCCAGGTACAGCTTCTCGGCGAGCTCGTCGTCGCTCACCGATGCGTCGTACGACACCACGCGCTCGAAGCCGACCCGCAGATGGTGGCTGGCCTGCGCCGACTCCACCTTCCAGCGGCAGCCCACAAGGCGGTCGGTGTCGTATGTGACCGTCGCCTCGCCGTCGTACAGCTTCTCCCGCTGGGGCTCGGGCGCCGCCTTGATGCCGGGCAGCATCGTGTCGAGCGTGCCGCGGTCCGGGGTGCGGCAGGGGTCGGGCAGCGTCCGGTACTTGCCGGGCGCCGCAGCCGGAGTGCTCGAGTCCGTGCCGCCCGGCTTGGAGTCGCCGGCCTCATCGCCGAGGCCGGAGCCGCTCGTACAGCCGCCGAGCAGCACCGCGAGAAGCGCGGCCGCGCCCGGGACATACCCCTTACGCCGCACGGTTCCGGCTCCCTTCGCCACGGAAAACAGGTTGCCGCCCTCCGGCGGCCAGTGACCACAATGTGTATCGCACGCGCCGCTGTGAATGCCGGTTCGCTATCCCTTTTGACGAACTCGGCTCCAGATTTTGCGCTTTCAGACTTTTCGGGGGATCGAGGTAGTTATGTCATACGTAGAGGTGCCCGGTGCGAAGGTGCCGATCCGCATGTGGGCCGACCCGGCGTCGGTCGAGGACGGCGCGCTCCGTCAGCTCCAGAATGTCGCAACTCTGCCCTGGATCAAGGGCCTTGCTGTGATGCCCGACGTCCACTACGGCAAGGGTGCGACGGTCGGATCCGTGATCGCCATGCGCGACGCGGTCTGCCCGGCGGCCGTCGGTGTGGACATCGGCTGTGGCATGTCCGCGGTCAAGACGTCCCTCACGGCGAACGACCTGCCCGGCGACCTGTCCCGCCTGCGCTCCAAGATCGAACAGGCCATCCCGGTCGGCCGCGGCATGCATGACGACCCGGTCGACCCGGGCCGCCTGCACGGCTTCCCGACGGCGGGGTGGGACGCGTTCTGGGGGCGCTTCGACGGAGTCGCGGACGCGGTCAAGTTCCGCCAGGAGCGGGCCACCAAGCAGATGGGTTCGCTCGGAAGCGGGAACCACTTCGTGGAGGTCTGCACGGATGCGTCCGGTTCTGTCTGGCTGATGCTGCACTCCGGCTCCCGGAACATCGGCAAGGAACTGGCCGAGCACCACATCGGAGTGGCCCAGAAGCTCCCGCACAACCAGGGCCTCGTCGACCGTGACCTCGCCGTCTTCGTCGCGGACACACCCCAGATGGCGGCCTACCGGAACGACCTGTTCTGGGCTCAGGAGTACGCCAAGTACAACCGCGCGATCATGATGGGCCTCCTCCAGGACGTGGTGCGCCGCGAGTTCAAGAAGGCGAAGGTCACCTTCGAGCCGGTCATCTCCTGCCACCACAACTACGTGGCGGAGGAGCGGTACGAGGGCATGGACATGCTGGTCACCCGGAAGGGCGCGATCCGGGCCGGCTCGGGGGACCTGGGCATCATCCCCGGCTCCATGGGCACGGGCTCGTACATCGTGAAGGGACTGGGGAACGAGAAGTCCTTCAACTCGGCCTCGCACGGCGCCGGTCGCCGCATGAGCCGCAACGCGGCGAAGCGGCGCTACTCGGCCAAGGATCTCGAGGAGCAGACCCGCGGGGTCGAGTGCCGCAAGGACTCCGGCGTGGTCGACGAGATCCCGGGCGCCTACAAGCCGATCGAGCAGGTCATCGACCGGCAGACGGACCTCGTCCAGGTCGTCGCCAAGCTCAAGCAGGTCGTCTGCGTGAAGGGCTGAGCGATACCGACGGCACCTGGCCGCCCCGGCGGGCGACTACAGCCAGGTGCCGTCGCGCATGATGACGCGGCCGCGCAGCTCCGGCTCGTCGCGCCAGGCGCGGATCACCGCCGGCGTGATGCGGATGTAGACGAACGATCCCTCCTCACGGCGCGGGTCCCAGCCGAACTTGGCGGTGAAGCGGTCCGCCGCCTCCTCGGGGACGTCCTGATCGGCATAGCAGTCGGCCTCTCCCTGGAGCATCACCACATCCGCGGTGTCCGGCAGGGAGAGGTGGACGCGTCGTTCCTCGCGGACGTTGCGCACCGTGGCGGAGGCGGCGCCGGTGCAGACCCAGACGGCCCGACCGTCCCAGGAGAACCAGAACGGGGCCTGGTGAGGGCCGTGCTCGGGGTGGGACGTCGCCAGCCAGATGTCGCGCTCGGTGGCGAGCCGGTCCAGGGTCTGGCGCCGGCGCTCCGCCGCGGGGCGGCGTGCGTCCTCGGTTGTGGGTGGGGTGTTCTGTGTATCGGCCTGCACGGGCATCGACGCTAATCAGCGAACGGCGCCCACACATCGGGCTGTGGACCTAGGCCCCTCGGTCCGGGAGCGGGCGGCCTGACCAGTCATTTCGCGTGCGTGACCGCGTAGATCATGACGAACGCGACGATGTGGATGCCGAACAGGAAGTAGGCCAGATACCACCACATGTGCCGCTCGCTGCGCTCCTCCTCGCTGCGCCGGTACGCGTCGGCCGCGGCGGCACGGGCGGCGGCGTCCGGGGTGGACGTCTCGGCAGGAGTGGGCGTGGCCCGGTCAGGGGTGTCCGGCATTTCAGGCCTCGTTCCGTCCTGTTGTGCCCCCTGCTGCCGGCTCCGCTGCCGGCTCCCGTGCCGCCAACTCCTCTGCTGCCGTGTCCCGTTCCGTCGAGTGCAGGGTGCGGGAACCGGTCACGGCACGGTCGAAGTCCCGCTGGGTGTCGTCGCACCAGTGCCGTAGGTCGGTGAGCAGGCGCTGCAGGGTCTCGCTCGGGCTCTGGCGCCAGCCCTCGGCGGAGAGGGTGTACGTCTGCAGGGCCTCGCCGGCGCGGCGCACCGCGGCCTCGTGCGCGGCTGTGGCGTCCTCGGTCGGGGCGGAATTCTGCGACGGGGTCGGGTCGGGGCTCGGCATCACGGCTCCCTGTGCACCTTCTGGTTGGAGGCCTGGGCTCGGGGGCGGACCACGAGCAGGTCGATGTTGACGTGGCTCGGGCGGGTGACGGCCCAGGCGACGGTGTCGGCGACGTCGTCCGAGGTGAGCGGCTCGGCCACGCCCGCGTAGACCGCGGCTGCCTTCGACTCGTCGCCGCGGAAGCGGGTCACCGCGAAACCCTCGGTCTTCACCATTCCCGGCGCGATCTCGATGACCCGCACGGGCTGTCCGACGATCTCCAGGCGCAGGGTCTCGGCGAGTACATGCGCCCCGTGCTTCGCCGCGACGTATCCGGCGCCGCCCTCGTAGGTGGCGTGGCCCGCGGTGGAGCTCAGGACGACGACCGTGCCGTCCCCGGACGCGACCAGGGCTGGGAGCAGGGCCTGGGTGAGGTGCAGTACGCCGATGACGTTGACCTCGTACATCTGGCGCCAGTCGGCCGGGTCGCCGGTGGCGACGGGGTCGGCGCCGAGTGCACCGCCCGCGTTGTTCACCAGGACGTCGCAGCGGGGGAGGCCTGCGGCGAAGGTGTCCACGGCGGTCCGGTCGGTGACATCGAGAGTGTGCGCCGTCGCCTGGTGGCCCGCGGCCCGGATCTCTTCCGCGAGGGACTCGATCCGGTCCTTGCGCCGTGCCGTGAGCACGACGTGGAACCCCTCGGCGGCGAGCCGGCGTGCCGTGGCGGAGCCGATTCCGCTGCTCGCGCCGGTGACGACGGCGGTTCGGACGGCGGCGCTCATGGGATGCTCCTCGGTCTGCGGCGGGCGGTGTGGATGGCGGTGCGGTCTGGATCCGGTGCCCCAGCCAGGCTAACGGCCCGGCGGGGGTGCAAATATGGCGCGTACATGAAGGCGCCGTCCGCACCCTTCTCACCGTCCGCACCCTTCTCACAGTCCTCGCCCTTCTCGCCGTCCTCGCCCTTCTCGCCGGCACCGCGCGTCTGGCTGTCGTCGCTGGCCTTGTTGTCCTCGCTGTACTCGCCGTGCCGTGCCGTGCCGGTGCCGTGCTGTGCTGTGCTGTCGCGACGAGGTGCCCTGCAGGCCGGTCGGCCGGTGCACGAGCCGCGGCCCAGCCCGGACCTCCTACGCCCCGGTCCATTCGCCGAGGGCGCGGCGCAGGCCGCTGGGGTCGGGCTTGTCCGAGGCCCAGGCCACGTGGCCGTCGGGGCGGACGAGGAGAGCACCGCGCCGATCGCCCGCCCAGTGGGCCCGTATCACCCGGGCGTCGGACGCGGTGGGCGGCGCGGACTCGCGAGCACCCGGCGCGCGGTCGTCGTCCGCAGGCGTGATGAGCACGAACTGCCCGCCGCGCAGGGCCTCGTGGAGACGGCTCCCGCCGGCCAGGGCGACGTCCGGCGCGCGCCGGCCGACGAGTCGGTGGGCGCCGCGGGGTGCGGCGTAGGCGTGCCCGATGCCGGTGATCTGGCCGATCGCCCTGGTACGGAGCGGGCGGACGGCGTCGACCGCGTGGGTGAGGAGGGAGCGCAGCGTGCGCTGTGCCGCGGTGTGCGCCATGGCGAGGCGGATGATGGCCCCGCTGCTGCGGACGACGGCACGGCCCACGGGGTGGCGCTCCGCCTGGTAGGTGTCGAGCAGGGCGTCGGGGGAGTCGCCGCGGAGGACGGCGGCGAGCTTCCAGCTGAGGTTGGCCGCGTCCTGCAGGCCGGTGTTCATGCCCTGGCCGCCGGCGGGGGAGTGGGTGTGTGCCGCGTCGCCGGCCAGGAGGACGCGGCCGGTGCGGTACTGCGGGACCTGTCGCTCGTCGCTGTGGAAGCGCGAGATCCAGCGGGGGTCGTGCATGCCGAAGTCGGATCCGAAGGCGCGCCGGGTGATGCCGCGGAGTTCGTCGAGGGACACGGGGGCGTCGTCCGGGATGTCGGACCGCGCGCGGTCCCATCCGCCGACCCGCCAGTACCCGTCGCCGAAGGGGATGACGAAGGCGAAGGATTCCCCCGAGCCGTTCACCGCGACGGTGATCTCCGGCTCCGTCCTCATCCTGACGTCGGCCAGGACGATGGAGCTGATGACGGAGTGCCCCGGGAAGGGCTGACCGGTCGCCCGGCGGACGGCACTGCGGATGCCGTCCGCCCCGACGACGTACGCCGCCCGGTGGGTGGCGGTCGAGCCGTCCTCGTACTGCACGGCGACGTCCACTCCCTGAGCGTCCTGGGCGAGGCCGGTGACCTCGGCGCCGTGCCGGAAGACGACGCCGTGCTGCGCAGCGCGGCGGTGCAGGAGCTTCTCCACCTCGTACTGCGGTGTGGAGAGGAGGAAGGGGAAGCGGGACTGCATCGTGCCGATGTCCAGGGAGAGGGAGCCGAACAGGCGCAGGTCGGTGATCTGCCGGCCTGTCTTCACGAGCTCGTCGGCGAGGCCGCGGGCGTCGAGCAGCTCCAGGGTGCGGGCGTGCACGCCGAAGGCCCTGGTGAGATTGCTGATCCTGGCCGGGCGCTTCTCGAGGACGGTGACCGGGATGCCGGCGGCGGCGAGGTCTCCGGCGAGCAGGAGCCCGGTGGGGCCGGAGCCGACGACGATCACATCACTCTGCGCGGTGGTGCCCGTGCTGCTGTTCATGGCCTCTCCTTGGCAGTTCTCCGAATTCAACGGCAGTCCTCGGCGCCGACGGCAGTTCTCCGCATGAGGCAGAACTTGCGTCAACGTCCGTTGGCCAACGCTCGTTGGTCAACGCTTGTGGGCTAACTTAGAGTGACTTTCCCATCCTGTCAACACTTGTTGGCCAACGCGTGTTGGCTTATGATGTCCGCATGTCCGAGAAGCTCGCCCCGCAGGCCGACCCCAGCGGCACGGCCCCCCGCCGTTCCGACGCCACCCGAGCCGCGATCCTCGACGCGGCCCGGGAGCGCTTCGCCGCCGAGGGGTACGAGCGCGCCACGATCCGCGCGATCGCCCGTGACGCGGGGATCGACCCGTCGATGGTCATGCGGTACTACGGGAACAAGGAGGGACTCTTCGCCGCCGCCTCCGAGATCGACCTCCGCTTCGACGACCTGGACGGCATCCGCGTCGGCGCCGACCGGCATGCGGGGGCCGTCCTCGTCTCCCATTTCCTCGACCGCTGGGAGCAGGACGAGGTGCTCACGGCTCTGCTGCGGGTCGGAGTGACCAATGAAGCGGCTGCGCGCCGCATGCAGGAGATCTTCAAGGAGCAGCTGGGTCCGCTCGTCGCCGCGGTCTGCCCCGACCCGGCCGAGGCTCCGCGCCGCGCCGCCCTCGCCGCCTCGCAGATCCTCGGCATGGCACTCGCGCGGTACGTCCTGCGGTTCCCGCCCGCCGTCGAGATGTCGCAGAGGGAGGTGATCGCCTGGCTCGCCCCCACAGTGCAGCGGTACCTGACCGCACCCGAGGCCTGACTTCGCCCGAGACCCGACCGTGCCGGGGGGCGGCCCGGCCGCCGCGGCCGTCCCGTCCGCCCGTCCCGCTCGAGGCGGACGGCCGGTACCCGCGGCGCGGGAGTGTCCCGGGGTGCCCGTACCCTGCCGGGCATGAAGATCACCGACCTCGAGCCCGGAGACCCCCGGCTCGCCGCCGAGGCCCTCGACGTCCTGCGTGAGCTCCGCCCGCATCTGACCGCAGAGCTGTTCCGCGAGGTGTACGCGGAGGGGCACGCTCAGGGCCTGCGGTTCACCGCCGCGTACGCGGAGGACGGTGCCTGCCTCGGCGTGGCCGGTTGGCGGGTCGTGGTGAACACCAGTGCGCTGCGGAAGCTCTATGTGGACGATCTGGTGACCGCCGCCCGGGCGCGCTCGACCGGGGTCGGCCGGGAGCTGCTCGCGCACCTGGAGGTCCGCGCCCGCGAACTGGCCTGCCACCGGATCGAGTTGGACTCGGGTGCGCAGCGCTCCGATGCGCACCGCTTCTACTTCCGCGAGCGGATGCATATCAGCGGGTACCACTTCACCAAGCCGGTCGAGGCCTGATACGCCGAGCCCGTGGCGGGCTCAGCCCTCTGCCGGCGCGCGGCCGGCGAGCTCAGTTGCGCGGGGCGTACGCGGTCGGCGGCACGCCCACCGTCGCCGTGAAGTCCCGTACGAGATGGGCCTGGTCGGCGTAGCCCAGGTCGGCGGCGAGTGCGGCCCAGTCGACGTCGGCGGCCGATTCGGCGTGCTCCAGGGCCTGGTGGATGCGGTGGCGCAGGACGACCCACTTGGGGCCGACACCCACGTATGCGGCGAAGAGCCGCTGCAGTGAGCGGACCGAAAGGCCCGCGTCGCGGGCCAGGGTCCCCACTCGCAGCGCCGTGCTCTCCGAGCGGATCCGCTCCGCGAGTTCGACGGCGAGGTCGGCCCGCGGGTCCGGCGTCGGCCCGCGCGCGAGCAGGAACGCGTCGAGGGCTGCCACCCGCGCCTGATCGTCCTCCGGATCGAGGACGAGGGCCGCGTCGCGGGCACAGGCCAGGTCGCCCACGGCCGCGGCGCCGCCTGCTGCCACGGCGCCGGGCACCGCGGAGCCGTCCGTGCCGCCGCCCGCCGTGCACTCTCCCGGCCCGGCTGCTGCGCCAGCCGCGTCCCCGCTCACGCCG
>NZ_QUAK01000230.1 GCF_003429565.1 Streptomyces triticagri | reverse complement strand
CCGCCCGCACCGCAGCCCGAGCGCCCGTCCGCTCCTGCGGCAGCGCCCCCGCAGGCGCCGCCCGCCCCGGAGCCGGCGCCCGCACCGCCGCCCCCGGAGCGTTCCCCGGTCTCCATCGAGGACGACGTCCCCGAGGACGACGACCCCGACCTCGACGAATCGGCCCTCTCCGGCCACGACCTGATCGTCCGCGAACTGGGCGCGACAGTGGTGGAGGAATTCACGAACGAGTAAACGAGTAAAGGAGCAAATGAGTAGACGAGTAGACGAGCAAACGAGTCATCGAGTAGCGGGACGAAACCCGCTACGAAGCAGCGGCACAAGCCGCGGACGGCCGCCCGCAAACCCCCACGGGGCGAGGTTGTGAACCAAGGTAGGTTGAGGACCGTGAAGGTCCTCGTCATCGGCGGCGGCGCCCGCGAACACGCCCTGTGCCGCTCACTGTCCCTCGATCCCGACGTCACCGCACTGCACTGCGCCCCCGGCAACGCCGGCATCGCCGAGGTGGCCGAACTGCACCCGGTCGACGCCCTCGACGGCTCCGCCGTCACCGCCCTCGCCCAGGAGCTCGGTGCCGAACTGGTCGTGGTGGGCCCCGAGGCCCCCCTGGTCGCCGGGGTCGCCGACGCCGTACGGGAAGCGGGTATCCCCTGCTTCGGCCCGTCCGGCGAGGCCGCGCAGCTGGAGGGCTCGAAGGCCTTCGCCAAGGACGTGATGGCGGCGGCCGGCGTCCCCACGGCCCGCAGCTACGTATGCACCACGCCGGAAGAGGTGGACACCGCGCTCGACGGCTTCGGCCCGCCGTACGTCGTCAAGGACGACGGTCTCGCGGCCGGCAAGGGCGTCGTGGTCACCGAGGACCTGGAGACGGCCCGGCAGCACGGACACGCCTGCGACCGCGTGGTGATCGAGGAGTTCCTGGACGGGCCCGAGGTCTCGCTGTTCGCGATCACGGACGGCAGCACGGTACTCCCGCTCACCCCCGCCCAGGACTTCAAGCGCGCCCTCGACGGCGACGAAGGGCCCAACACCGGTGGCATGGGCGCCTACTCCCCGCTTCCCTGGGCCGACCCGAAGCTGGTCGACGAGGTGCTCGAGACCGTCCTGCAGCCCACGGTGGACGAACTGCGCCGCCGCGGTACGCCGTTCTCCGGGCTGCTCTACGCCGGGCTCGCGATCACCAGCAGGGGCGTACGGGTCATCGAGTTCAACGCACGCTTCGGAGACCCCGAGACCCAGGTGGTGCTCGCCCGGCTCCGTACCCCGCTGGCCGGCGTCCTGCTGCGCGCGGCGAACGGCACGCTCGACGCTCAGGCCCCGCTGACCTGGCGGGACGAGGCCGCCGTCACCGTCGTGGTGGCCTCCCACAACTACCCCGGCACGCCCCGCACCGGCGACCCGATCGAGGGCCTGGACGAGGTCGCGGCCCAGGACGCCCCGCATGCGTACGTCCTGCACGCCGGCACGAAGCGCAGCGGCGACGCGGTGGTCAGCGCCGGCGGCCGGGTGCTGTCCGTGACGGCGACCGGCGCGGACCTGACCGAGGCGCGGGAGCGGGCGTACGCGGCGGTCGGGCGGATCGGCCTGGACGGTTCGCAGCACCGGACGGACATCGCGGCGAAGGCGGCGGCCGGGCACTGAGCTCCCGCCGGGCCACGGCTGCCCGGCGCCGGCCCCCGCCCGGATCCCGTACTCCTCGTAGTACGCGGTCCGGGCGGGGGCCTTCGTACGCCTCCAGCGGGTGCCCCGCGAGCCGTCGGGAGGGGTGCGGCGCACCGTCCAGCACAGAACCCGAACGGTTGGGCAGCTTTGCCCAAAGCCATTCCATCGAGTGACCGATCGGCCATCCGGCTGACTGCTCCCAGGGCCCCAACTATGGTGCGGCGCAAGCTTTCCGGCACATGGCCCACCGGCATTGCGGTGTCAGTGGCGGGTGTCACAGTGGGGGAGTGAGCAAAGCCGTCGCAGATGCAGAGGGGGTGACGTCCGGCCGTGTCCGGAACCGGTATGGGTGCTGAGGTGGGCGCGCAGGCGGCCCGGTCCCGGGCTCTCGCGGTGCTGCGGATCCGCAGCAGGGCCCTGGCGGTGGCGTTGCTGCCCGCGGCCGTTGCGGTGGTGCTGTTCGCCGGACAGGCCACCGGCCATGCGGACGGCGGCAGTTGGGATCTGCTGCGCGGGATCGTGACCGGCGTGGCGGTGCTCACGCTGCTGGTCACCGCGGCCGTGGCGCTCGTCGTCGCGCGGTCCCGTCCGGCGATGAGCCCGACGGTGGACGTGGCGGAGCGGGATGCCCCCGATCTCTACCGTCTGGTGCGTGATCTCGCGGACCGCCTGGAGGTGCCCGCGCCGTCCGCGATAGCCCTGACCCCGGACTGCGACAGCTGGCTCGAGGACCGGACGCATCCGGCGCACGGACCGCCTTCCCCTGCGGCGTCGGGCGGCGCCGCGGCGCCGGCGCCCCGCGGCGGCGAGGAGCGCGCGGCCGCCCCGGTGCTTGTGATCGGATCGCCCTTCCTGTGGTGGATGCGGGTGGGCGAGCTGCGGGCGGTGCTCGCGCCGGTGGTGGCGGGCACGGGCCCGTCGGCCCACCCGGACATAGCCGCGGCCCGCCGTTTCGTACGAGGCCTCGACGCCGCCGTCGCGGATGCGCGGGCGCCCGGTCTCGGGCTGCTGCGCGGGCTGTTCCTGGCCGGTACGGGGCGCATCGCGCGGACTCTGTTGCGGGCCTGCCGGGGCCATGCCGCCGAGATGGAGCGCGGAGTCGCCACGGCCGCGGCCGAGCGGGCGCAGAGTGTCGACTACGGACTGCGGATCGTCGCCCAGGAGCAGGTGGGCCTTGCGTACGCGGGCTGGGACCGGCTGCTGACCAGGGTCGCGCTGCCCGCCTGGCGCATGGGCCGCTGGCCGTCCCGGCTCGATGCCGGGGTCGTCGCGGCACTCACCGAGCTCTCCCGGCGCGACCGCCTGGCCGAGGGCTTCGCCGCGCGGCTCGGCGAGCGCCCCGCCTGCGATCTCCTCGAGGAGCCGGGCACCGCGGACGAGGCGGCCTCGCTGCTCGCCGCCCGCCTCTTCCACGGCGGTCCCGCCGAGGCCGGCCCCGACTGGTCGCCGGTCGGCTGGGCCGAGTATCCGGAGGAGGTCGTGGACCGCAAGTGGCGTACGGACGCGGCCAGACTGCACCGGGTCCTCGACGACCTGGGCGTACGACTCCCCGCGGGCCCCACGGCGGACGCTTCCGCTCCCACCCTGTCCCGGGTCCTGGAGCATCTGGCCGGCACGGGTGCGGAGTCGGGCGCGAGCGAGGGAGCGGCGCGCGCCCCGGAAGCGCCGGTCCCCGCCCCGTCGGCGCCGCCGGACACGGAGGGTGACCCGGCCGCGCGTCTCGACGAGAGCGCGGATCTCGACGTGGACGAGGACGACGACGTGGACGAGGACGACGACGCGGACGTGGACGCGGACCCCGATGCGGTGTTCGGCTCCGAGCGGGGTGCGGCGCTTGCGGCCCGGATCAGTGCCGCGATGGCCCGCGAGGAGGCGCAGTCTCCGACGCCCGCGCCCCCCGGCCCGGGACCGGGCGACGAAGAGCTGTGGAGCGACGGCACACTGCCGCTGTTCCCGCTCCAACCACCGCGTACCGGAAGGGAGTTGCTGGTCGACCACGTCACGGCCATGGTGTGCTGCGCCGCGATCGACACCGCGGGTGCGGCACCCGGTCTCGACTGGCTCGACGGCCCCGTGCTCCTGGTCGGCGGCGAGCGCGACGGCGACCTGGGTCCGTGTGTGCTGAGCCTGATATCCGACGGCGACCCGGACCCGCTGCGCGACTGGCTGACCCGGCTCGGTGTGCGGCCGGAGAAGCCGGTGCGTCTCGTCTGACCGTCGCCGCGGCACTCGCAGGGCCGCGCCTGTCCCGACTCTCCTGTCCCGCCTGCCCCCGCCAACTTCCGGACTGCCAAGTTCCGTTCAACGTCAATGCGCGACGAAGGGTGACGGAGTGAGTGCGTTATGTGATGTGCTGGGATCGGCCATTGACACGAGCACGCGGACGCGGGGCGCGGGGACCGAGGGAGGGGAGCGCCGTGGTGGGCGAGCAACAGATTCGGCGATGGGAATCGGGCGCCCTCGCCCACGCGGTCACCGACCCCTTCGGCCAGGGCCCGCTGCCGTGGCTGCGCGGCAGTGAGAACTATTTCGGCGACACCGGCCAGGTCGTCCCCTGGTACGTCGACCACGCCCCGGCCCCCGGCGCGCGGAACATTCCGAGCCCCCGCACCGGCGGCCCGCGCACCGCCGACGACGTGCACCAGCAGATCAAGGGCTTCACCTCCGCCAGCGCCGCCGCCCCGGGCGAGGCGATCGACTTCCACATCACCGTCGACCCGCCCCAGCAGTTCAGCGTCGACATCTACCGCATCGGCCACTACGCCGGCGACGGAGCGGCGAAGATCACCACAAGCCCCCGGCTCTCCGGCATCGTGCAGCCGGCGCCGCTCGCCGCCGACCGCACCGTCTCCTGCCACCACTGGTGGCTCTCCTGGCGCCTGCAGATCCCGACGTACTGGAACATCGGGGCGTACGTCGCGGTCCTCACCACCACCGACGGACACCGCTCGCACATCCCGTTCACCGTCCGCGACGACCACCCCGCGGACCTGCTCCTGGTCCTGCCGGACGTGACGTGGCAGGCGTACAACCTCTACCCGGAGGACGGCCGCACCGGCGCGAGCCTCTACCACGCCTGGGACGGTCAGGGCCGGCTGCTCGGCGAGAGCGACGCGGCGATGACGGTCTCCTTCGACCGCCCGTACGCGGGCGCGGGCCTGCCCCTGCACGTCGGCCACGCCTACGACTTCATCCGCTGGGCCGAGCGGTACGGCTACGACCTGGCGTACGCCGACACCCGCGACCTGCACGCGGGCCGCGTCGACCCGACCCGGTACCGGGGCCTGGTCTTCCCCGGCCACGACGAATACTGGTCGGCGCCGATGCGCCGCACCACAGAGCTGGCCCGCGAGCACGGCACGTCCCTGGTGTTCCTCTCGGCCAACACCCTGTACTGGCAGGTCGAGTTGGCCCCGTCCGCCTCGGGCGTCCCCGACCGGCTGCTGACCTGCCGCAAGCGGCACGGCCCCGGCAGACCCGCGCTCTGGCGCGAGGCCGACCGGCCGGAGCAGCAGCTCCTCGGCATCCAGTACGCGGGCCGCGTCCCCGAGCCGCACCCCCTGGTCGTACGGAACGCGGACCACTGGCTCTGGGAGGCGACCGGCGCGCACGAGGGCGACGAGATCGAGGGCCTGGTCGCCGGCGAGGCCGACCGGTACTTCCCGCGGACCGCGCTGCCCCGGCACGAGAGCCGCATCCTGCTCGCCCACTCCCCGTACGAGGACGGCGACGGCGCCCGGCGCCACCAGGAGACCTCGCTGTACCGGGCGCCGTCCGGGGCGCTGGTCTTCGCCTCGGGCACCTTCGCCTGGTCGCCGGCGCTCGACCGGCCCGGCCATGTGGACCCGCGCGTCCAGCGGGCCACGGCCAATCTCCTGGACCGCATCTGCAAGCGCGACTGACGGCCGGCAGCGCTCGGGCCGCCCGGGCGCCGCGCGGTCCCCCGAGTACGGGAGAATCGTCCATGCCAGCGCGCCCGTCTCCCACCACCGCCGACCGCGGTGGCTCGGGCGCCTCACCTGCACGACCCGCGGAGGAAACCGTGTCCGGATTCGTCGAAAAGCCCGAGCCGGTCCAGGTGCCCGGCCTGGTGCACCTGCACACCGGCAAGGTCCGCGACCTGTACCGGGACGAGGCGGGAGACCTCGTGATGGTCGCGAGCGACCGCATGTCCGCGTACGACTGGGTGCTGCCGAGCGAGATCCCGGACAAGGGCCGGGTGCTCACCCAGCTCTCGCTGTGGTGGTTCGACCAGCTCGCCGACCTCGTACCGAATCATGTGATCTCCACCGAGGTCCCGGCCGGCGCCCCTGCCGACTGGGCCGGCCGCACCATGGTCTGCCGCTCGCTGCGGATGGCGCCCGTCGAGTGCGTGGCGCGCGGCTATCTCACCGGCTCCGGCCTCGCCGAGTACCGCGAGACCCGTACGGTCTGCGGCCTCGCGCTGCCCGAGGGCCTCGAGGACGGCTCCGAGCTGCCCGCGCCGATCTTCACCCCGGCCACCAAGGCCGCCGTCGGCGAGCACGACGAGAACGTCAGTTATGAGGAGGTCGCCCGCCAGGTCGGCGCCGAGACCGCCGCGCAGCTGCGCCAGGCGACGCTCGCGGTGTACACGCGGGGCCGGGACGTGGCGCGTGAGCGAGGCATCGTCCTGGCGGACACGAAGTTCGAATTCGGCTACGACGGCGAGGAGTTGGTGATCGCCGACGAGGTGCTCACCCCCGACTCCTCGCGCTTCTGGCCGGCCGACACCTGGCAGCCCGGCCGCGCACAGCCGTCGTACGACAAGCAGTACGTCCGCGACTGGCTCACCTCGCCCGCATCCGGCTGGGACCGCAGGAGCGAGCAGCCGCCCCCGGCCCTCCCCGAGGACGTCGTGGCCCGCACCCGCGCCAAGTACATCGAGGCGTACGAGCGGCTGACGGGGCTCACCTGGTCGTGAGAGACGTCCCCTGAGACATGGAAGAGCCCCGGCACCTGAGGTGCCGGGGCTCTTTCCGTGGAGCGAACGACGAGGTTCGAACTCGCGACCTCAACCTTGGCAAGGTTGCGCTCTACCAACTGAGCTACGTTCGCCTGCGCACAAGCGCGTCGCCCACTATACCCAACCGCGCTCGCGGGCGAGCCGCACCGCTGCGTGCCGGTTCTCGACGCCGAGCTTGGAGACGGCGGAGGAGAGGTAGTTGCGGACCGTGCCCTGGGACAGGGCGGCCCGCTCGGCGATCTCCGCGACGGGTGCGCCGTCGGCCGCGAGTTCGAGGACCTCGGCCTCCCGCGCGGTCAGCGGTGAGTCGCCGGCCGCGATCGCGTCGGCGGCCAACTCCGGGTCCACGTAACGGTTTCCGGCCCGTACCGTGCGGATGATCTCGGCGAGGCGCTGGGCGCTGACGGTCTTCGGCACGAAGCCCCGTACGCCTGCTTCGAGGGCGCGCTTGAGGTGGCCGGGGCGGCCGTGGCTGGTCACGATCAGCGTGCGGCAGTCGGGCAGTTCGGAGCGGATCGTTGTGGCCACACTCACACCGTCGGCGCCCGGCATCTGCAGGTCGAGCACGGCGACGTCCGGGCGGTGGGTACGCGCCATGGCGACCGCCTCGGGACCGCTGCCCGCCTCGGCGACGACGACCAGGTCGTCCTCGAGCGCAAGCAGGGCGGCGAGGGCGCCGCGGATCAGGTGCTCGTCGTCCGCGAGCAGGAGGCGCACGGCGGCCTGCCCAGCCGCTTCCGTGACGCCGGATGGATGGCTGTACTGCTCGTCCGTCACCCGAGCCTCCTTTCGGACGGGAACACTTCGTCTGGTTGTACGGGGGCTGCGGGTGCGCTCCGATGCCCATCGGGGACACCGCGGCTTCCTCCCGCGCCCGGTACGCCGGCCCCACCGGGCGCGCCCTGCGCCCCATCGGACGCCGACTCGGTCGCCGGCTCGGGTGCCGGCACCGGCCGCCCGGCGGTGTCCTGGGCATCCTGCGCGCTGACCAGGGCGCTGACGAGGGTGCTGTCGTACCGCAGGGCGGAGGCCTGTGCCGGTGGACCCGGGGCAGCCGCATCGGGATCGGCTGCTGCGGGCGCCGGCGCCGGCTGATCGGTGGTGTTGTGCGTCCGGTCCGTGCTGTCCGTGGTCGATTGCCCGCCCCGGTGGTCGGAGCCGGCCGGCTCGTGGCCGGGTGGCGATGACGGGGGACCGGCAGTTGGGTTCGCATCGTGCGTGTGGGCCGCGGTCGCCGTGCCTTCGTGCGCCGGGACGGCGGCCCGTCCCGGTGGATCCGTGGTGGGGACACCGGGGTCCGCCGAGTCCGGCCGGGATTCCGGTGCCGTCGCCGGCCGGCCGGAGATACCCGGTCCTCCCGGGCGGTGCCCGGACGTACCAGGTCCCCCCGGGCCCCGCCCGGACCCGCCGCCCACCGGCACCGGAACCCTCGCCGTCAACCGGAACCAGCCCCCGCGGGTCGGGCCCGCCTCCAGGATTCCGGAGACGTCCGCGAGGCGTTCACGGAGGCCGGCCAGGCCGGTGCCGCCGGGGGCCGGAGGCCGGGCATCGGTGTCCGTGTCATCCGCCGGCCGTTGGACCACGCCGTCGTTCTCCACGGTGAGGACCGCGTCGCCGTCCTCCCTGCGCAGGGTCACCGAACAGTGCGCCGGGTCACCGTGCCGCAGGACGTTCGTGGTGGCCTCGCGCATTACCCAGCCGAGCACCGACTGCGTGGAGTCGGGCAGGGTGTCCGCGGTGGCCGTACCGGCGAGCATGCACTGGATGCCCGCGGCCGTCAGGACGCCGTGCGCGCCCGCCAGTTCGGCACCGAGGTCCGCCTCCCGGTAGCCGCGCACCACCGCGCGCATGTCGCGCTGGGTCTCCCGGGCGATGCGCTGCACCTCGGCCATCTCCGCGACGGCCTCGGGCTTCCCGCGGGCGGCGAGCCGTCCCGCGAGCTCGCTCTTCAGCGCTATGACCGCGAGATTGCGCCCCATCACATCGTGCAGATCGCGTCCGAAGCGCAGCCGTTCCTCGGCGACCGCGAGCCTGGCCTGTGCCTCCTTGCCCTGCTCCGCCTGGGCCATCGCCCCGACGCTCCACGCTCCGCTGCGTACCGAGATCAGGGCGAGCAGTGGCCCGGCGTAGGAGCCGCAGACCACGGCCAGCAGACCGAGGCCGCCGAGCCCGGCGACGGCATAGGCCACGCCGATGCCCGCACTGAGCGCCAGATGCCGAAGGAGGAAGGTACGGACCGGCACCAGCAGGCAGTACGTCATGGCGAACGGAAGGGTGGCGAACAGCACGAGGAACGTCGGGAACGGCTGCTCCGGCCCGCCGAGCGCCTCGATCACGACGAGCAGCGCCATCACGATGCCCATCAGCGTGCCCAGGATCGGCACCGTCCGCGGGGAGAGCCGGCCCCGGCCCAGGTAGTGGTCGAGTGCGGGGACCATGACCCGGTCGCAGATGACGGCCATGGTCAGGCAGAGCACGCCCACCACCGAGCCGAGCAGCACCGTCGTCAGATCGTCGCCGATGAGCTGCAGCAGGGGCAGCAGGGCCCAGCTCAGCAGGAAGAACCAGGGCAGCGAGCGCAGGGCCACCCGGTACTGGAACTCGAACCGCTCCAGCGGAGTCCGATCGCCCCACACCCGCGCCTGCCAGCGCTTCATGTGCCCCATGCCCGCTCGCCCTCCGTTCCGCCGGTGCGTCCGGCTCAGCGCCTGGGCTCCCAACGGAACAACCGTCGCACAGCGATCGCCGCGACGACGATCCACGCGACGCCGAGACCGATCTGGACGAGTGTCTCGGTGCCGGAGAGCTCACCGGTGAGCCCGCCTCGTACCAGCGCGATGACCGGTGAGAACGGCAGCAGTTCGCAGACCGAGGCGAGCTTGTCGGGCAGCGCCTCGAGCGGTACGGCCATTCCGGAGCCGAGCATCGAGAGGAAGACCAGGGGCAGCGAGGTGACCTGCGAGCCCTCGGCCGTACGGCTCAGGGCCGCGGTGACGCCCGCCGCGAGCACGGCGAGTACCAGGCCGAGGAGCACGCCGAGCACGATCAGATGTGCCCCCGCCGGCGCCTTGGAGTCGAGCACGGTCAGACAGGCCACGGAGACCAGTACGCACTGGCCGAAGCCGATGAGCAGCGAGGGCAGTGCGGCCCCGGCGAGGATCTCGCCGTCCCGCAGCTCCCCGGTGCGCAGCCGTTTGAAGACCAGCTCCTCACGGCGTACGACGAACACGTTGACCAGTGCGCTGTAGACCGCGAAGAGCAGCGAGAAGCCGACGGCCGCGGGCAGGATGATCTCGCTCATGGAGAGCGAGGTCGCGTCCTGGATGCTGTCCTTCGCGGAGGCGTAGACGCTGAACGGCAGGACCAGCGGGATGGCGAGGGCGGTGAAGAGGACGCCCTTGCTGCGGCCGAGCAGGGTCAGTTCGGCGCGGGCCAGCGAGGTGAGCCGGCCCATCGGTGTGCTGGTGGGGCCGGCCGCGGTGGGCCGGGTGCCGGTGGTCAGGGTGGTGCTCATGCCACTGCCTCCTTCTGGCGGTCGCCCGCACGGCGGCCGGGCTCGTCCTGGCTCCTGGCCTCGCGGGCGATCTGCAGGAACGCCTCTTCCAGGGAGGCGGATCGGACGTCGAGGGCGCGCAGTTCGACGTTCTGCTCGGCGGCCCAGGTGAGCAGCCGGGTGGCGGAGAACTGCAGGTGCTGGGTGCGCAACTTGACGGTACGGCCGGTCAGTTCGTGCCCGACGATGCCGATCGCGTCGAGCGGCGGAAGGTCGCCGACGAAATAGCCCTGGGGCAGTTCGAAGGAGATCCGGGACGGCTCGGCGGCCGTCACCTCGGCCGGTGTGCCGGAGGCGGCGATCCGCCCCTCGTGCATGATCGCGAGGCGGTCGGCGAGCGACTCGGCCTCCTCCAGATAGTGGGTGGTCATCAGGACGGTGGTGCCGGCGTCGCGCAGCGAGCGGACCAGGTCCCAGGTGTCCTGCCGGCCCTCGGCGTCCATGCCGGTGGTGGGCTCGTCGAGGAAGAGCATCTCGGGCCGGCCGAGCAGCGCGAGCGCCAGGTCGAGCCGCCGCTTCTCGCCGCCGGAGAGCATCTTCACGCGGACGCCGCCGCGCTTGGCCAGGCCGACGATCTCGAGCGCCTCGGCCCCCGGACGTGCGCCGCTGGTGGCGCCGGCCCACATCCGTACGGTCTCGTCGACGGTCAGCTCGGACGGGAAGCCGCCCTCCTGGAGCATCACGCCGACCTTCGGGCGCACCAGGTGCCGCTCGGTGTACGGGTCGTGCCCGAGTACGCGGACCTGGCCGCCGGCCGGCCGGTCGAGGCCTTCGAGGAGTTCCACGGTCGAGGTCTTGCCGGCGCCGTTGGTGCCGAGCAGGGCGAAGAGTTCGCCTCGGCCGACTTCGAAGGAGACGCCGCGGACGGCCTCGAATTCACCTCCGTACACCCGTCGCAGATCGGTGACTTCAATCACGGATTCATCCCCCGCGTGGATCTGTGTGGTGGTCATGACTCAAGGCTGTCCGCCGTGGGGGCCCGGCGGCAGTGCGGCCTGTCATGAACCCGCGTGACAAATGTCAGGGGCGGCGACCGGTGGGTTGACTACGAGGGGGAGAACGAAGAAGCCCCGGCACCTGAAGTGCCGGGGCTTCTTTCCCGAGCGGACGACGAGGTTCGAACTCGCGACCTCAACCTTGGCAAGGTTGCGCTCTACCAACTGAGCTACGTCCGCATGGCATCCGATCGGCCTTCACCGATCGGCGCGTGCACCAGCCTACCTGATCGAATTACTCGACCGGGCGGAGATGCCGGAGCGGGTGACAGGAATTGCACACTGCGCCTCCCCCTTGGAAAGGGGGTGTTCTACTACTGAACTACACCCGCGCGTCCTCCGTGGAGTCCGGCCTTCCGGCCCGGCCCCGCGGCGCGCTCCAGACTTTAGCCGACCTGCGGGGGTGGAGCGCAAGTCGGATGCCGGGGCGGGCCGTTCCGGCATCCGGCGGCCGGAGTGCCCGCGGCGCGCGGGCGCGGTCAGTTGGCCGCGTTGAACGCCTCGTAGACCTTCTTCGGGATCCGGCCGCGGGCCGGGACGTCCATCTTGTGCGAGCGGGCCCAGGCCCGGACCGCGGCCGGATCGGCCGTCACCGCGGTGTGTGTGAAGGCCGTCGCAGGCCGGCCGCTCCTGGCTCCCGCCTTCGCGACGGATTTCGGCTGCTTGCGCCCCGCCTGCAGGTACGGTGCCAGAGCGCTGCGCAGTTTCTTGGCATTGGCGGGATTGAGGTCGATCTCGTACGACTTGCCGTCCAGGCCGAAGGCAATGGTTTCCGCTGCTTCTCCGCCGTCGATGTCGTCGGAGAGGGTGACCACGACACGCTGCGCCACGAAAATCGGTCCCTTCATGCGGAGTCACCGTGCCGACATGGAGCTGACATGCGATGACGCCGACTGGCCGGTTGTTAATGGAGGCATTGCCAGGGCTATTGGTCTATTGCTCGCTGAATCCTTTGTACAGGTCCCGGCAATGCATTGTGAAGCCCGACTAAATCCGTCCGCGTGTCCGGATGCAATGCCGGTCCGGTATTTTTCCCAGAATTTTCCCTGAACGGCCCGTCCGGTATGCGAGAACGTGATGACGGTCACGTGATCGCCGCAAGTCCCGGCGGATGTCCACACTTCCGGCAGTCGTGCGTCCGGCGCTTCACCGATCACTTCCCCGGCGCCTTGCCCAATCCCCGGCCAATCCCCTGCCAATCCCCGATCAATCCTTGTCTACCCGCGTAGAAATTTTCGGCGGGTAGTCTGATGAGACCTGCTCACGCACCACACACCGGGAGTGCCAGTGGCACGCGTCGTAGTCGACGTCATGCTCAAGCCGGAGATCCTCGACCCCCAGGGACAGGCGGTGCAGCGTGCACTGCCGCGCCTCGGTTTCGAGGGAATCTCGGACGTACGTCAAGGGAAGCGCTTCGAGCTCGAGGTGGAGGGCGCGGTCGACGACGCCGCACTCGCCCGTATCCACGAGCTGGCCGAAACGTTCCTCGCCAACACCGTCATCGAGGACTTCGTCATCAAGGTCGAGGACGCCGAGGGCGTCGAAAACCCTGTGACCCCCGAAGCCCCCGCGAAGTCCGGGAGTTGACGTGACTGCTCGTATCGGAGTCGTCACCTTTCCCGGAACTCTCGACGACCGGGACACGCAGCGCGCCGTCCGCGTCGCCGGCGCCGAGCCGGTGCCGCTCTGGCACCGGGACAAGGATCTGAAGCAGGTCGACGCCGTGGTGCTGCCCGGCGGTTTCTCCTACGGCGACTATCTGCGGGCCGGAGCGATCTCCCGCTTCTCGCCCGTGATGGAGACCGTCGTCGAGCAGGCCAGGGCCGGAATGCCGGTACTCGGTATCTGCAACGGCTTCCAGGTCCTCACCGAGACCCATCTGCTGCCCGGCGCCATGCTGCGGAACACGGATCTGCACTTCGTCTGCCGGGACCAGAAGCTCCGCGTGGAGAACGCCTCCACCGCCTGGACCGCCGACTACGAGCAGGGCCAGGAGATCTCGATCCCGCTCAAGAACATCGACGGTCGCTACGTCGCCGACGAGCGCGTCCTCGACGAGCTCGAGGCCGAGGGCCGGGTCGCCTTCCGGTACGCCGCTGCCCCCGCCGACGCCGCCGCCCCCGCCGACGGCTACGGAAACCCCAACGGCTCGCTCCGCGACATCGCCGGCATCACCAACGAGGCGGGCAACGTGGTCGGCCTCATGCCGCACCCCGAGCACGCGGTCGAACCGCTGATCGGCACCGGCCGCACCGACGGCCTCGGCTTCTTCACCTCGATCCTCAAGAACCTGGTTGCCGCCTGATGAGCCTCGACACCGTCAAGCACGCCGAACAGACCCCCGACGTCGAGCTGCCCTGGAAGGAACTCGGCCTCAAGGAGGACGAGTACGCCCGGGTCCGCGAGATCCTCGGCCGCCGGCCCACCGGCGCCGAGCTCGCCATGTACTCCGTGATGTGGTCCGAGCACTGCTCGTACAAGAGCAGCAAGGTGCACTTGCGGCAGTTCGGCGAGAAGGCCCCGCAGTCCGACGCGATGCTCGTCGGCATCGGCGAGAACGCCGGTGTGGTGGACGTCGGCGAGGGCTATGCGGTCACCTTCAAGGTCGAGTCGCACAACCACCCGTCGTACGTCGAGCCCTACCAGGGCGCGGCCACCGGCGTCGGCGGCATCGTGCGCGACATCATCGCGATGGGCGCGCGGCCGGTCGCCGTCGTCGACCCGCTGCGGATGGGCGCGGCCGACCACCCCGACACCAAGCGCGTGCTGCCCGGCGTCGTCGCCGGCATCGGCGGCTACGGCAACTGCCTCGGTCTGCCCAACATCGGCGGCGAGCTGGTCTTCGACGCCTGCTATCAGGGCAACCCGCTGGTCAACGCCGGTGCGATCGGCGTCATGCGGCACGAGGACATCCACCTCGCCAAGGCCTCCGGCACCGGCAACAAGGTCATCCTGTACGGCGCACGGACCGGCGGCGACGGCATCGGCGGCGCCTCGATCCTGGCCTCCGAGACCTTCGACGACGCGAAGCCTTCGAAGCGTCCCGCGGTGCAGGTCGGCGACCCCTTCCAGGAGAAGCTGCTCATCGAGTGCACCCTGGAGGCCTTCGCCGAGCGGCTCGTGGTCGGCATCCAGGACCTCGGCGCCGCCGGACTCTCCTGCGCCACCTCGGAGTTGGCGTCCAACGGCTCCGGCGGGATGCGCGTCGAGCTCGACGACGTACCGCTGCGCGACTCCACGCTCTCGCCCGAGGAGATCCTCATGAGCGAGTCGCAGGAACGGATGTGCGCGGTCGTCGAGCCGGACAAGGTCGACCGCTTCCTCGCCATCTGCGAGAAGTGGGACGTCATCGCGACCGTCGTCGGCGAGGTCACCGACGGGACCCGCCTTGAGATCTTCTGGCACGGCGAGAAGATCGTCGACCTGGACCCGCGCACGGTCGCGCACGACGGACCGGTCTACGAGCGCCCGTACGCCCGTCCCGACTGGCTGGACGCGCTGCAGGCCGACGACGCGGCGAAGCTGGCACGCCCGGCCTCCGGCGACGAGCTGCGCGAGCAGGTCCTGAAGGTCGTCGCCTCGCCGAACCAGGCCTCGAAGGCGTGGGTCACCGACCAGTACGACCGCTTCGTGCAGGGCAACACGGTGCTCGCCCAGCCGGAGGACTCCGGCATGATCCGGATCAACGAGGAGACCGGCCTCGGCGTCGCCCTCGCCACCGACGGCAACGGCCGGTACGCCAAGCTCGACCCGTACACGGGCGCGCAGCTGGCGCTCGCCGAGTCGTACCGCAATGTCGCCGCCACCGGTGCGCGGCCGCTCGCGGTCTCCGACTGCCTGAACTTCGGTTCGCCCGAGGACCCGGCCGTGATGTGGCAGTTCGCCGAGGCCGTCCGCGGTCTCGCCGACGGCTGTCTGCAGCTCGGCACCCCGGTCACCGGCGGCAATGTCTCGCTGTACAACCAGACCGGTGAGGCCGCCATCCACCCGACGCCGGTGGTCGCCGTGCTCGGTGTGATCGACGACGTCGCGCGGCGCACCCCGATCGCCTTCAAGGAGAGCGGCCAGCTGCTCTACCTGCTCGGTGACACCCGCCAGGAGTTCGGCGGTTCTGCCTGGTCGGACGTGGTGCACGGGCACCTCGGCGGGCTTCCGCCGCAGGTCGACCTGGAGCGCGAGCGACTGCTCGCCGAGATCCTGATCTCGGCCTCGCGCGACGGCATGATCGACGCCGCGCACGACCTGTCCGACGGCGGTCTGGTGCAGGCGATCACCGAGTCCTGCCTGCGCGGGCGCAACGGTGCGCGCCTGATCGTGCCGGACGGGCTCGACGCCTTCACCTTCCTGTTCTCCGAGTCGGCAGGCCGCGCGGTGGTCGCGGTGCCGCGCAGCGAGGAGCTCCGCTTCACCGACATGTGCGGTGCGCGGGGCCTGCCCGCGACCCGGATCGGTGTGGTCGACGGGGACGCGGTCGAGGTGCAGGGCGAATTCACCCTGCCGCTGGCCGAGTTGAGGTCGGCGCACGAGGAGACGGTGCCTTCGCTCTTCGGCTGAGCGCGCTCGGGTTCCGTCCCGCCCGCAGCCCCTGTCCGGATCCGTCCGGGCGGGGGCTGCGGTGTGTCCGGGGGCTCTTCCACGGTTGTACGAGATTACGTAATGACGTAAGTTCGTGGCATGGAGCTGGAAGAGCGGGTCGCCGAGCTCGAGCGCCGGATCGCGGCGCTCGAGAAGCCCGGCGCGGATGCGGGCGGCCGGGCCGGCGACGGAGACTTCTGGGCCCTCGAAGGGTTCAAGGAGCAGCTCGGCTCGTGGGGGGCCGAGGACGGTGGCGTGCTGTTCACCGGCGCCGTGCGGCTGCCGACCGGCGAGCGCTGGGAGTGGCAGCAAGCGGCGCTCACCGACGGGCAGTTGGGGCCGGCGGAGGACTCGGCGCAGCAGTCCGAGGAGGGCACGCAGCGCATCGCGGACGGCCTGGCCGCGCTCGGCCACCCCGTCCGTATCCGGCTGCTCCGCGCCGTGCTCGCCGGCCGCCGCACCGCCGCCGACCTCTCCGCACTCGACGGCATCGGCACCACCGGCCAGATCTACCACCACCTGCGCCAGCTCTCCGCCGCCGGCTGGCTGACCACCACCGGACGTGGGCGGTACGCGGTGCCGGGCACCCGGGTCGTCCCGCTCCTGACGATCCTGGCGGCGTCCCAGCCGCCGTGATCCCCTCCCGCAGCTCACCCGTACCGCACGACCTCTGGGGGACCAACTCATGCTCGTACGCAAGTCGTTCGCCGTCCTGCAGCGGCTGCTGCTGCTCGGCTTCGTCGTCCAGGTCGTCGTCGCGGCGGTCCGGGACGTGTATCCGCCGTTCTGGGTCGTCTTCGCCCCGCTGGTCCTCTCGTACGCCATCGCCATCGCGCTGGGGCGGGCGGCGAGCCGGCACCAGAAGAGCGCGAAGCATCCGGCGGTCGAGGTCGAGCCGCCGGTGACCGGACGCTGGTCCGCGCTGAACAGCCCCGCGGACCGCACCCCGAGCCACGGTGTGCACTTCCTGGGCCAGACCTACGCCATCGATGTCGTCCCCGAGCCGGTGGGTGCCGAACGCCCCGGCTTCGCCTGGCTGTGGCCGGTGGCGCGGCGACCCCAGTCCTTCCCCGGCTTCGGCAGTCCGCTGTACGCGGTCGCGGACGCCACCGTGGTCACCGCGTCCGACGGCAGCCGCGACCACCTCAGCCGCAATTCGCTGCTCGGGTTTCTCTACCTGTTCCTCGTCGAGGGCGAGATCCGCGGACTCCTCGGCCCGGACCGGGTGTTGGGCAATCACGTGATCCTTGACCTCGGAGACGGGGTGTACGCCGCATACGCCCATCTCCGGCGGGGATCCGTCACCGTGAGCGCCGGCGACCGGGTCACCGCGGGCCAACTCCTCGGCCACTGCGGCAATTCGGGCAACACCACGGAACCCCATCTGCACTTCCAGCTGATGGACGGCCCCGACCTGGACACCGCGCGCGGCCGGCCGTTCCGCTGGCGGGGCGTCGGAGTGCCGCGCAACGGCGAGCGGTTCACCGTCGACTCCGTGCCCGCCGCGCAGGAGTGACCGGCCCGGCGACCGCGGAGTTACGCTCACCGGCATGCCACCCGCCAAGCGCCGCGCCCGTACGTACAACTCCGCCCGTATCCGGGAGGCCGTGACCCGGCAGTTCGCCCATGTGCACGAGGCGGTCCGCGGGCTCGGCGCCGAGCAGCTCGCGGCGCCCGCCGGGCTCGGGGAGTGGACGGTGCGCGATCTCGCCGCGCATCTGACCATGGCGGTCGGCAGCGTGAGCCGGGCCCTGGACGCTCCCGAGCCCACCGGGCGGCCGATGGAGCTGCTCGGGTATCCGCAGCGGACCGCGGAGTTCGGCGAGGCGATCGCGGAAGGCAGCCATGCGCTCGCCGAGCGGAGCACGGATCTCGTGGCGCTCTACGACGAGGTGGCGGAGCTCTTCGCCGAGCGGATCGCCGGGGCGCCCGACGGCCGGTTGCTCGCCGTCAGGTCCGGTGCCATCACGCTCGCCGACTACCTGGTCACCCGTACCGTCGAACTCGTCGTGCACACCGACGACCTGAACCGTGCGACGGGTCTCGACATCCCGCTTGAGCGGCAGGCCGTCGCCGCCTGCACCCGTCTCCTCGCCGACACGCTCGCGGACCGGGCGCCCGGTGCCTCCACGGAGGTGCGCATCCCGCCGTACGCCGTGGTGCAGTGCATCGAAGGACCTCGGCACACCCGCGGCACCCCGCCGAATGTGGTGGAGACCGACCCGCTGACCTGGATCCGCCTGGCCACCGGACGGATGGACTGGCAGTCGGCGCTGGACGCGGCGTCGGTCGCCGCGAGCGGCGAGCGCGCCGATCTCTCCGCGCTGCTGCCGGTGATGCGCTGAGCGTGACGTGTCGCGGGGTGCCGCGAGCCGGACGGAACCGGATGCCGGGAGCCGGACGGAACCGGACCCCCCACCGCCTCCGTCACAGCCACATGCAGAAGCAGCGCAGCACACTCAGCGCCGTCACCGTCGCCGTGGCCGCCCTCGGCCTGCTCACCGCCTGCGGTACCGAGAAGGCGGGCTCCGAGGGCTCGAAGGACGTCGGAGCCGCGCCCGCGGCGTCCGTCACCGACCGGCAGTGGCACGTCGAGAGCATCACCGTGGACGGCGAGACGACGAAGGCGGCGAGCACCGCGGCGGCCCACGTCTCCTTCAAGGACGGCGAGGTCTCCGGCAATCTCGGATGCAACGGCTTCGGCGGCAAGGCGACCGTCGAGCGCGACTCCATCGAGGTCGGCAGACTGACGCAGACCGAGATGGCCTGCGGCAAGAAGATCACCGGCTTCGAGAACCGCGCCCTGGACGCGCTCGCCGACGGCAGCCTGAAGGTCGCCGTCGACGGCGACCGGGTCACCCTCACCACCTCCGCCGGCGACCGGATCGCGCTGACCGCCAAGGCCCCCGCGCCGCTGGTCGGCACCAAGTGGGCGATCGGTTCGCTGGTCGACGGCAAGAACACGGCCAAGTCGCTGCCCAAGGGCGTCGAAGCGCATCTCACCTTCGGCGAGGACGGCACGGTACGGGGCAACCTCGGCTGCAACGACGTCAACGCGAAGGCCGAGGTCCGCGAGGACGGGAAGATCAAGCTCGGCCCGGCGGGCGCGACCCGCAAGATGTGCCCGGCCGACGAGATGAAGACCGAGCGCGCCCTGCTCGCCCTCTTCGACAGCACCGTCGACTACGCGCACGAGGGCGACCGTCTGACCCTCACCAAGCCCTCCGACGGCAAGGGCGCCGGAGCGACGGCAGCGAAGTCCGGCGGGAAGCCGGGCTCGGGCCCCGGCGCGAAGTCGGATCCCGGCGCGAAGTCGGACTCCGACGCGACGACCGGGAACGTCAGCCCCGACGCCGGGTGACGCCCCGTCCGCGTACCGGATCCACACAGGGGAACGGGCGTCGAGCCGCCGCACCGGGCACCCCGCCCGGTCGGCAGCTCCACGCCCCCCGTCCCCCGTCCGGCCGGCGGCAAGGCATCCCGTAGGAGAGACCCCGCCGGTTCCCCCCGGCCGGACCGTGCGCGGGCCCACCACCCCGATGGGACCCGCGCCGGCCTTGCTCGGCACCGCCCCGGGGATCCCTCGCCCCGGGCGGCACCGTCACGGGCCGCCCCGCGCGGCCCGGTCTCCCGACCGCGTAGCGCATCGGAGTCCGGGACACGTTAGGGCGTGCCCGCTCCCGCGTACGCCCCACCAGCCCTCTCACCACAGGGAGTTAGGACTGCCTTGAGCCTGCCTTAAGGATCACCGGGCGCGGCACGGGCCCGGTCACCCGGCTCACGCCGGATACGGCAGCAGCTCCTCGTTCACCGACTCCCACTTCCCCCGCAGCTCGGCGAGCAGTTCGGGACGCGCCGACGCCCGGTCCGCCTGCTCACGCTGGTCCCGGCCCAGGTCGAAGAGCTGGTCCGTGCCGCCCTTGCCGCGGTAGTACTTCCAGTCGCCGCGGCGCAGCGCCCGCTCGCCCCTGACCCGCCAGAACAGATCCCGCTCCGGCACCTCCTCGCCGCGCAGCAGATACCCGGCGAGGCTCGTCCCGTCCAGCGGGTACGCGGGATGCGGCCGCGCGCCCGCGACCTCGAGGAGCGTCGCCGTCCAGTCGGGGCTGAACACCGGAAGCCCGCTGACCTGCCCGCCGTCGATCCGGGCCGGCCACCGCAGCAGCGCCGGCACCCGGATCCCGCCCTCCTGCAGGGACGCCTTGTTCCCGCTCAGCGGCCAGTTGTACGAGAACCGCTCGCCGCCGTTGTCGCTGGCGAAGAACACCAGGGTGTCCCGCTCCTGCCCGGAGGCGCGCAGCGCATCGAGCACCCGCCCCACCGACCGGTCCAGGTCCTCGACCATCTCCGTGTACTTGGCCACCGAGCCGCCGTCCGCGTGCCACAGGGCGCGCGGGTCACCGGCCTTGATCCGGCGCACGATCTCGGCGCTCTGCTCGGTGTCGCCGTCGGCGATCCAGGGCCAGTGCGGCGTCGTGAAGTTCAGATTGAGCAGCCACGGCTCGTCCCGGTCGCGTCCGCGGCGCACGTGGTCCTCGGCCCGCTCGGTGAGGATCCGCGTGTAGTAGCGCAGATCCTTGTACTCGGCGTCGCCCTCCCGCACCGAGCCCCGGTAGAGGTCGTACGACCCGTCGCCGCCGAGCTTGGAGTAGTACTCGAGGGCCCCGCCGAAGTTCCCGAAGAACTCGTCCCAGCCCGACTTCGTCGGCGAGTAGTCCGGCAGGTACCCGCAGTGCCACTTGCCGATCAGGGCTGTCGCGTACCCGGAGTCCCGCAGCAGCGAGGCCAGCGTCGGATGGGTCGGCTCCAGCCCCACACTGTTGTCGGCGATCGGCTCCGCGAGCCCGCCCTCCGTACGGCCCGGGTAGCGCCCCGTATAGAGGCTGAAGCGGGTGGGGGAGCAGGTCGCGGAGCCGGAATAGGCGTCGGTGAAGCGAACGCCCTGGCGGCCGAGCCGGTCCAGGTTCGGGGTGCGGATGTGCGTCGATCCGTACGACGAGAGGTCGGCCCAGCCGAGGTCGTCGCCGAGGATGAACAGGATGTTCGGCCGCGGCGAGTGCCGTCCGGTGGCGGCACGGAAGGGCCGTTCCCGTACGGCCTCGCCGCCGGGCGCCGCGGCTGCCGTACCGCCGGACAGGCCGAGCGCGGCGGCCGCGCCGACCGCGCCACCGAAGGTGCGCCGGGACAGACCCCGGCCGTGCTGTGCGGACATGACGTCTCCAGACGTGCGCCGTCGCCGCCACGGCACACCACCCCCGGCGTACGGGCACACGATCGCGCCCGCACGCGAGAGGTCACCGCGGACGGGAAGGCAGGAAGAAGCAGGAAGAAGAGGGAGAAGAAGAAGGAGGAGCCGGCGAGCGGGGCGGCGGCCCGAAGCGCTGTCAGCGCGGGGCCGCGCATCCCCAGGAAGCGCTCAGGCGCAACAGATCGCGCTCGCGACACGGACGAGGTCGACGTGGCGGCGCTCCACGAGAGTGACGGCACGGTCACCGAGGGGCTGCATGGCCGGGAGCCTGACCGAGATCGACCGAAGCTGTCAACGCCGGGTCCGCCCCTCGGACAGGAACGCCCGTATCCGTCCGTACCCCGGACATCGCACTGCGGGGAATGTGATCCGTGACGCATCGGGACCGCCCCGAGCCCACCCGCACACCGCGATCCGCCGACCGCGCTCGCCCCTCAACGGCGGGATCCGCGCACGTCGGGCGCCGATCACCGGCCCGTGCCCGCCCGGCCGCGGGCCCTGTCCCCAATTCGGACCAGTGGTCGATCTCGCCTACACTCGGTGGCGTGCCTCGTGGTGATGGACGACTCAACCACGACCTGCTCCCCGGAGAAAAAGGCCCCCAGGACGCTTGCGGCGTCTTCGGTGTCTGGGCTCCGGGCGAAGAGGTCGCCAAGCTCACTTATTTCGGACTGTATGCCCTGCAGCACCGTGGACAGGAGTCCGCGGGCATCGCAGTGAGCAACGGGTCGCAGATCCTGGTCTTCAAGGACATGGGACTGGTCTCGCAAGTCTTCGACGAAACGTCCCTGGGATCCCTCCAGGGCCA
Organism: Streptomyces triticagri; assembly: GCF_003429565.1. GTDB lineage: Bacteria > Actinomycetota > Actinomycetes > Streptomycetales > Streptomycetaceae > Streptomyces > Streptomyces triticagri. The sequence continues at coordinate 12,091 of NZ_QUAK01000230.1, read as the reverse complement.
TATCGCGGTGGGCCATGCCCGCTACTCCACCACCGGAGCCTCGGTGTGGGAGAACGCCCAGCCGACGTTCCGCGCCACCGCGCACGGCTCGGTCGCGCTCGGCCACAACGGCAATCTGGTGAACACCGCCCGGCTCGCCGAACTGGTCGCCGACCTCCCCAAGGAGAACGGCCGCGCGACCCAGGTCGCGGCCACCAACGACACGGACCTGGTCACCGCCCTGCTCGCCGGCCAGACCGACGACGACGGCAAGCCGCTGACCATCGAGGAGGCGGCCCCCAAGGTGCTGCCCGAGGTCCGCGGCGCCTTCTCCCTCGTCTTCATGGACGAGCAGACGCTGTACGCGGCCCGCGACCCGCAGGGCATCCGCCCGCTGGTGCTCGGCCGGCTCGAGCGCGGCTGGGTGGTCGCATCGGAGTCCGCGGCCCTCGACATCTGCGGCGCCGCCTATGTCCGCGAGGTCGAGCCGGGCGAGCTCATCGCCATCGACGAGAACGGCATGCGGTCCTCCCGATTCGCCGAAGCAAAGCCAAAGGGCTGTGTCTTCGAGTACGTCTACCTGGCCCGCCCCGACACCGACATCGCCGGCCGGAACGTCTACCTCTCCCGCGTCGAGATGGGCCGCAAGCTCGCCGAGGAGGCCCCGGCCGACGCCGATCTGGTGATAGCCACGCCGGAGTCCGGCACCCCCGCCGCCATCGGCTACGCGGAGGCCAGCGGCATCCCGTACGGCTCGGGCCTGGTGAAGAACGCCTACGTCGGCCGCACCTTCATCCAGCCCTCGCAGACGATCCGCCAGCTGGGCATCCGCCTGAAGCTGAACCCGCTGAAGGAAGTCATCAAGGGCAAGCGCCTGGTCGTCGTCGACGACTCGATCGTGCGCGGCAACACCCAGCGCGCCCTGGTGAGGATGCTCCGCGAGGCCGGCGCGGCCGAGATCCACGTACGGATCTCCTCGCCGCCCATCAAGTGGCCCTGCTTCTTCGGCATCGACTTCGCCACCCGCGCCGAGCTGATCGCCAACGGCATGTCCGTCGAGGAGATCGGCACCTCGCTCGGCGCCGACTCGCTCGCGTACATCTCCACCGACGGGATGATCGAGGCGACCACCATCGCCAAGCCGAACCTCTGCCGTGCCTGCTTCGACGGCGAGTACCCGATGGACCTCCCGGACCCCGAACTCCTCGGCAAGCAGCTCCTGGAGACCGAGCTCGCCGCCGGCGCCGCCGCCACGGCGGCCACCGACGCGATCCGTCGTCCGTAACGCCGCACACGCCGCCGTACCGACACGAAAGTTCTCTCCCTCATGTCTGTATCCGACGATCGGACCGAGTCCGCGGGCACCGGCGCCAGTTACGCGGCCGCGGGTGTCGACATCGAAGCGGGCGACCGCGCCGTCGAGCTGATGAAGGAGTGGGTGAAGAAGACCCAGCGCCCCGAGACCACCGGCCTCGGCGGCCTCGGCGGCTTCGCCGGCCTCTTCGACGCCTCCGCCCTCAAGCGCTACGAGCGGCCGCTGCTCGCCTCCGCGACCGACGGCGTGGGCACCAAGGTCGACCTGGCCCGCCGCCTCGGCGTCTACGACACGATCGGCCGCGACCTGGTCGGCATGGTCGTGGACGACCTGGTGGTGTGCGGCGCCGAGCCGCTGTTCATGACGGACTACATCTGTGTGGGCAAGGTCCACCCGGAGCGCGTCGCGGCCGTCGTGAAGGGCATCGCCGAGGGCTGTGTGCTCGCCGGCTGCGCCCTGGTCGGCGGCGAGACGGCCGAACACCCCGGCCTGCTCGGCCAGGACGAGTTCGACGTCGCGGGCGCCGGTACGGGCGTCGTGGAGGCCGACCGGGTCCTCGGCGCCGACCGGGTGCGCGCGGGCGACGTGGTGGTGGCCATGGAGTCCTCGGGACTTCACTCGAACGGGTACTCGCTGGTGCGGCACGTCCTGTTGGAGCGCGCCGGCATGTCCCTGGAGCAGGAGGTCGCCGAGCTCGGCCGCACGCTCGGCGAGGAGCTCCTGGAGCCGACCCGGATCTACTCCCTGGACTGCCTGGCCCTGACCCGTACCACCGAGGTGCACGCCTTCAGCCACATCACCGGCGGCGGCCTCGCGAACAACCTGGGTCGGGTCATCCCGGACGGCCTGCACGCCACGGTCGACCGCTCGACCTGGACCCCGGGCCCGGTCTTCGACCTGGTGGGCAGGGCCGGCGATGTCGAGCGCGCCGAGCTGGAGAAGACGCTGAACATGGGCGTCGGCATGATGGCCGTGGTCCCCGCCGAGTCCGTGGACGCGGCCCTCACGACGCTTGCCGACCGCGGCGTGGACGCCTGGGTCGCCGGTGAGATCACGGAGCGTGGCGCGCAGCAGGGCGCCGCCGCACTGACCGGTGACCACGCCGCCTGACGCCTCGGGGGAGTACGCCGTCCCCGCCGAGCGCGGGGGCGGCACGGCACGGTCTCCGGGCAGCACAACACCCGGCCCGGCGCTTTCGCCCCGGACCGGGTGCAATGACGATGTGACGCGCTTTTCGACTCCGTGTGAACGAGGTCAAGCGCCGCGGCGCTGCGACGAAGGACCGGACTCGTCGTCCTCGTCCTCGTCGTCCGCGTTGTACAGATCCGCGTACTGGGCGTACGGATCGTCCTCGTCCTCGCCCTCGAGCGGCTCGCCGTTCGGCGGCTGGCTCGAAGTCGATGCGCCCAGCTCATTGGCCAGACGCGTAAGGTCAGTGCCGCCGCTGCTGTACTTCAGCTGGCGGGCGACCTTCGTCTGCTTGGCCTTTGCCCGGCCGCGCCCCATGGCTCGACCCCCTTGGATATGGGGCTCGACGGCCCCAGAGTCTTGACACGCGTTCATGATTCAGGACGGACTCTCCACAGAGAGACCGGTCCGTAGGTCTTCAACGGTACCTGCTCCGACGGCCATACGGTACGCCGCCCACAGCACACGCCTCGTCCCGCGACCCGCGAGAAGGCATCTTCGCGCTGGTCAACCGCGATTTTAACGTCTTCTGCGCGGACGACCCGCCGACGGGCGTGAGGCTTGTCTCTCAGTGCGCTTCGTGCACGCCCGGCGGTCGGGTCCCGGCCTGGTGGTCGCGGTCGGACGGTCAGCGGCGGCGGGCCTCCGCGATCCGCTGTTCCGCGATCCGGTCGGCCGCGGCGGCCGGCGGAATGCCGTCGCTCTTTGCGCGGGCGAATATGGCAAGGGTGGTGTCGTGGATCTTCGCCGCCTTCGCCTTGCAGCGGTCGAAGTCGAAGCCGTGCAGCTCGTCGGCGACCTGGATCACACCGCCGGCGTTCACCACGTAGTCGGGCGCGTAGAGGATGCCCCGGTCGGCGAGATCCTTCTCCACGCCCGGGTGGGCGAGCTGGTTGTTGGCCGCGCCGCAGACCACCTCGGCGGTGAGCACGGGGACGGTGTCGTCGTTCAGTGCGCCGCCGAGCGCGCACGGTGCGTACACATCGAGGCCCTCGGTGCGGATCAGGGTGTCCGTGTCCGCGACGGCGCGCACCTGTGGGTGCCGGTCGGTGATCCGCCGTACGGACTCCGTGCGGACATCGGTGACGACGACCTCGGCGCCGTCCTCGAGGAGATGCTCCACGAGGTGGTGGCCGACCTTGCCGACCCCTGCGACGCCGACCGTGCGGCCGCGCAACGAGGCCTCGCCCCACAGGTGTTCGGCCGAGGCGCGGATGCCCTGGAAGACGCCGAAGGCGGTGAGTACGGAGGAGTCGCCGGCGCCGCCGTTCTCCGGCGAGCGGCCGGTGGTCCAGCGGCACTCGCGGGCGACCACGTCCATGTCGGCGACATAGGTGCCGACATCGCAGGCGGTGACGTACCGGCCACCGAGCGAGGCGACGAACCGGCCGTAGGCGAGCAGCAGTTCCTCGGACTTGTCCAGCTCCGGGTCGCCGATGATGACGGCCTTGCCGCCGCCGTGGTCGAGCCCGGCCATGGCGTTCTTGTACGACATCCCGCGCGAGAGGTTGAGGGCGTCGGCGACGGCCTCCTCCTCGCTCGCGTACGGATAGAAACGAGTGCCGCCGAGGGCGGGGCCCAGGGTGGTCGAGTGGAGGGCGATCACGGCCTTGAGGCCGCTGGCCCGGTCCTGGCAGAGGACGACTTGCTCATGGCCGCCCTGATCCGAACGGAACAGGGTGTGCAGTACCTGAGCAGGTGCGCCGGTCATTTCGGTCACGGTGGTGACTCCCATGTGTCTAGTGCCGTGTCAGGCAGGGTTTGCCTCGTCACGTCGTTCGGTGCGTGCTCTCGGCGTGCCGGACGGAAGCCCTCGTACTGGACGTACTTGGGCTTTCGTCCGGTGCGGCGAGAGTGCGTGCCGGGCGGCGTGACGGGGTGAACCCTGCCTGACACGGCACTAGCAGCACCGGATGGAGCAGTTCTCGCGGGTCTCTCCGCTTGTGGCAGTCGGAACCGGAAGAGCTGTGAGCAAGAGAGTAAGACCTCATGCGCCCGTCCGGTGCCCGCGGCAGCCGATCATCTTCTATCACCCCGACCGCGTGACACGATGCGAGGTGTTTCCCGTCGCCCGACGGGGGAGGGAGTCGGCGTGCCCAAGGTGTCATCGGTGAGTGTGCCGTACGCGAGCTACCTGCGCGTGTACGAGCCTCTGGCGGCCTTCCCCGAGCCGGAGCGCAGCCACTGGGCGCGGTACGCGGAGCGCGACGACCATCCCTCGTACCAGGACGAACTGCGGCGCTCCCTGGGCGACTTGCTGCCCACACCGCCCGTGCCCGTGCCGGTGCACGAGAGCGCGGACGCGTTCGTGGCGCGGGTGGACGGCGTGGTGTGCGTCTGCCCGTGGCGCACCCGGCTGCGCGGCTGGCAGGCGCTCGGCGAGATCGGCGACGAGCTGCCGGTCCCGGTGCTCGATGCCGTACTGCCGCCGGTGGTGCGCCGGCAGGCCGCGGCCGACTACGAGCAGTGGCGGGAGCGGAATCCGGACGCCCGCCCGTGGATCCGTACCTGCACCTGGCAGGTCCCGGTGAACTGGTTCGTGCTCGTGGACGACCGCGAGCGCCGATACGTACCCTCCGGCAAGGCGGAGCCGGGCGTGCCCGCGATGCTCCGCTATCGCACGCCGATGGTCGAGGCCAGGCGCCGGGTGGCCCGCGGGCTCAAGACGCTGCGGGACGCGATCGAGGAGGGGCCGCTGATCGACGGCCTGGTGGACGTCGGGCGGTGGCTCGAGGAGTTCCACCCGCGCTCGCTCGTCGAGCTGGACTACGGCGGTCTGGTGCACACTCTGTCGGACGACCTGCTCGACGCCGACCACTCGGCGGCGGACATCGCTGAGGGCATCGAGGCGCTGCGCAACGGCGACGGCGAAGGGGCCGGTGCGGCGTACGCGCGGTTCGTGGAGCGCTGGCGTGCGGTGCGGGACCGTCAGTTCGCAAACTGACCAAATCGGTACATGTGGTCAACTTCACGGCTTTTGCCGCTTCGTGTCACCGCCTATGGTGGTGGGCCGTGAGGACGTAGGTCCCGATCCGGGCGTTTGCCGCAAGAGCGACTCAAGGTGATGGACCGCACTTACATCGCCCTTGCCCTCTTCCCCTACCCTCGTGCCAAAATAGGACAAGGGGTCCGGGGGAGACTCCTTCCGCCCAACTATGGGTGGAGTACTCGGCATTGCACTCTATGGGGGGCCTGATGACTCCTGGTCACCCTGTGACTGATCGTCACAGTGGCGTGACTGTCCGCTATGGGACGGTCCATCGGCTTCCGCCGTTGATGGACGCCTCAGAGGGCAATTCCATCGGTTTGGCCGACGCGGCTGGACGGATGGTGTAGTTGTAGTGCCGAGGACAAGCCGTTCGTCCTATAACCGACTCGACTCGCGTCCGCCATTTCGGGCAACGCGGGTCAAGGTGCAGAATTTAGAGGAAAGAACCGGGCTTAGATTCGGTTCTCCCGAGGAGGCCGCTCATGACCGCTCGTACCCCTGATACCGAGCCGCTGCTGACCCCGGCTGAGGTCGCCACGATGTTCCGCGTGGACCCCAAGACGGTCACGCGCTGGGCGAAGGCAGGCAAGCTCACGTCCATTCGGACGCTGGGTGGACACCGTCGCTACCGCGAGACCGAGGTCCGTGCACTGCTTGCGGGCATTCCGCAGCAGCGCAGCGAGGCCTGAACAGCCACGTAGCACAGCAAGACCGGGCATTCCGGGTCCCCCAATCCGGCACCGCCCACCACAGCTCCATACGACGGGAGACTGCCCCAACAGGCTCCGCGCCCGCACCCCTTGGGTACGTCGTCGATCGCGCTGGACTCCGCCGGGTCCAGCGCGATCTTTTTTGTGCGCCGGCTGCGCGGCGCGGTGCCCCGGGGGCGGGTGTGTGCCGTCGGGCGTCCGAGTGTGTGCCCTCGGGCGGGGTCCGGTGGGTGTCCGTGTTGGACTCTGGCGAGCCCTGTGGGCTACCCGCGAGTCACCCCTCGGATGGGGTGCAATTGCACGTATTAAATTGACTAGTTGTAGGGAGGGTGTAAGTGCGGGGGTATCTCAGACTTGTTCGGTGACACCCGTCACACGGCGGGGTGCTTGTTGCCTCAGCTGCCCCTGCGCTATTGGGGATTCGGTCCGCGGGCCCCGGTCGGGGCGGGCGGCAGGAGACTGCGTCGCACTGTCCAGAGTCCCACTCGGCGGCCGTGGGCGGGCCCGGCTTTCGTCATGTCCCCGCAGGACTTTCGTCCCCGACGGGGTCCTCGCCGGCGAGAGCGGGCTGACCGGGCTCCATGGCCAGGCGCAGCAGCCGGTGGCAGATGGCGCAGTGCCGGGTCAGATGCCGGTACCCGGATGCGGCTGCGAGATGGGCGCGCAGCAGGGCCCGGGTCTCATGTCGTGCGGACGCCGTCATGCGCCACCTCCCGGCGAACGGGCGGACTCACTCCCTGAGTTCTGAGTACCGAGGGGAGGGGGCGGCGTCAAGACGGCCGGGCGTGACCGGGGCGCGGTCGGGCATGGGGAAGGGCCGTCATCCGCTGGGGACGACGGCCCTTCCGTACTGCTGCTGCGGTCCTGACGGGATTTGCTGTGTCGACTGCGGCTGCGCCGCGGGCGCGGCCTCCACCTCGACCGGGTGTGGGTCGGGCATGGGGAAGGGCCGCCATCCGCTGGGGACGACGGCCCTTCTGTGCTGCTGCTGCGGTCCTGACGGGATTTGAACCCGCGGCCTCCACCTTGACAGGGTGGCGAGCACTCCAAACTGCTCCACAGGACCTGGTCTGCTGCGCTGTGCGGCTTCGAATGCCGCGCTGTGCTGCGAGAGGAGACTTTACACGGGGGCCGGGTCCTGGTCGAACTCGCTCTGTGTGGCCGGTCCGTCACCGGCGCCCGCGGGCTACGGGGCGGCCGCGTCGACGGCCTTCACGATGCGCTTGTCGGAGATCGGGTACGCCGTGCCGAGGGCGTGCGCGAAGTAGCTGACCCGAAGTTCCTCCAGCATCCAGCGGATGTCCAGGACCTGTTGGGGGACCGGGCGGCCCTGCGGCAGCTGCTCGAGCAGCCAGGCGTACTCGTCCTGCATCTCGTGGACCTTGGCCATGCGTGTGGTGTCCCGCTGGACGTTGGTCGGCATCTGCTGCAGGCGGCGGTCCGCGGCCACCAGATAGCGCATCAGGTCCGGGAGGCGGGCGAGGCCGGCGCGGGTGACGAAGCCCGGGCCGACCAGCGCCGCCAGCTGGTCCCGTACGTCCGTGAGGTTCGCGAGCAGGGCCGGGCTCTTCGTCGACTTCAGGCGGCGCTCGCAGGCCTGCCAGGCGGACAGGACCTCCTTGACGCGGTCCACGGCGCGGACGGTCACATCGACGAGGTCGGCGCGCACCTTCTCGTAGAGCTTGCGGTACGACTCCTCGTCCCAGGCCGGGCCGCCGTGGTCGGCGATCAGCTTGTCGCAGGCCGCGGTGGCGCAGTCCTCGACGAGGGCCTGGATGGAGCCGTGCGGGTTGGCCGAGAGGGTCAGCTTCGCGGCGTTGGAGAGCTTGGCGGAGGCGAACTTGGCCGGGCTGACCGGGATGTTCAGCAGAATCAGCCTGCGGGTGCCCTGCCACATCGCCTGCTGCTGTTCGGCCTCGCTGTCGAAGAGCCGTACGGAGACGGAGTCGCCGGCGTCCACCAGGGCCGGGTAGGCCCTGACCGGCTGGCCGGCCCGCTTCGTCTCGAAGACCTTGCTGAGGGTGCCGATCGTCCAGTCGGTGAGGCCGGTGCGTTCGACGGACTCGCCGCCGGTGCGCTCCGCGGTCGCCGCGGCCGCCTTCGAGATCGCCTGCCGTGCCTTCGGCTTGAGGCGCAGGCGCAGGGCCTCCAGGTCCTTGTCCTCGGCCACCTTGCGCCGACGCTCGTCGACGATCCGGAAGGTGATCTTCAAGTGGTCCGGTACGCGGGACAGGTCGAAGTCGTCCGCGGAGACCGGCACTCCGACCATCTGCTTGAGCTCCCGCGCGAGCGTCACCGGCAGCGGCTCCTGCAGCGGCACGGCGCGGTCCAGGAAGCGTCCGGCGAAGTTCGGTGCGGGGACGTAGTGGCGGCGGATCGGCTTGGGCAGGGAGCGGATCAGCTCCGTCACCACCTGCTCGCGCAGGCCCGGGATCTGCCAGTCGAAGCCCTCGTCGGTGACCTGGTTGAGGACCTGCAGGGGGATGTGGACGGTCACGCCGTCCGCGTCGGCGCCCGGCTCGAACTGGTACGTCACACGGAACTTCAGGCCGCCCTGGCGCCAGGAGTCCGGATAGTCCTCCTTGGTGACCGCCTCGGCCGACTCCCGGATCAGCATCGAGCGCTCGAAGTCGAGCAGCTCCGGCTCCTCGCGCTGCTTCTTCTTCCACCAGGAGTCGAAGTGCGCGCCGGAGACCACATCGGCCGGCAGGCGCTCGTCGTAGAAGTCGAAGAGGGTCTCGTCGTCGACGAGGATGTCGCGGCGTCTGGCCCGGTGCTCCAGCTCCTCGACCTCGGTGAGCAGGCGGCGGTTGGCGGCGAAGAACTTGTGGTGGGTGCGCCAGTCGCCCTCCACCAGGGCGTTGCGGATGAAGAGGTCGCGGCTGGTCTCCGGGTCGATCCGGCCGTAGTTGACCTTGCGGTGGGCGACGATCGGGACGCCGTACAGGGTCACCTTCTCGTACGCCATGACCGCGGCCATGTCCTTCTCCCAGTGCGGCTCGGAGTAGGTGCGCTTGATCAGGTGCTCGGCGAGCGGCTCGATCCACTCCGGCTCGATCCTGGCGTTCACCCGGGCCCACAGGCGCGAGGTCTCCACCAGCTCGGCGGACATGAGGAAGCGCGGCGGCTTCTTGAAGAGCGCCGAGCCGGGGAAGACGGCGAACTTGGCGCCGCGGGCGCCCAGATACTCGTTCCGGCCGCCGCGGGCCGCTTCCTTCGTGGGCTCCTTGCCGGTGGTGCTGGTCTTCACGTCCTTCATGCCGACGTGCGAGAGCAGGCCGGCGAGGAGCGAGACGTGGATCTGCTGGTCGGCCGCATCGTCGTCGTTCAGCGAGACGCCCATCTGCTTGGCGACCGTGCGGAGTTGGGTGTAGATGTCCTGCCATTCGCGGATCCGCAGGAAGTTCAGGTACTCCTGCTTGCACATCCGGCGGAACGAGGACGAGCCGCGCTCCTTCTGCTGCTCGCGGACGTACCGCCACAGGTTGAGATATGCCAGGAAGTCGCTGGTCTCGTCCTTGAAGCGGGCGTGCTGCTGGTCCGCCTGGGTCTGCTTCTCCGCCGGGCGCTCGCGTGGGTCCTGGATGGACAGGGCCGCGGCGATCACCATGACCTCGCGCACGCAGCCGTTCTTGTCGGCCTCGACGACCATGCGCGCGAGGCGCGGGTCGACGGGGAGTTGGGCGAGCTTGCGGCCCATCGGGGTGAGGCGCTTGCGGTGGTCCTTCTCGCCCGGGTTCAACGCGCCCAGTTCCTGCAGGAGTTGGACGCCGTCGCGGATGTTGCGGTGGTCCGGCGGGTCGATGAAGGGGAACTTCTCGATGTCGCCGAGTCCGGCCGCGGTCATCTGCAGGATGACGCTCGCCAGATTGGTACGGAGGATCTCCGCGTCCGTGAACTCGGGGCGCGCCTCGAAGTCGTCCTCGCTGTAGAGGCGGATGCAGATGCCGTCCGACGTACGGCCGCAGCGGCCCTTGCGCTGGTTGGCGCTGGCCTGGCTGATCGCCTCGATGGGCAGCCGCTGGACCTTGGTGCGGTGGCTGTAGCGGGAGATGCGGGCGGTGCCCGGGTCGATCACGTACTTGATGCCGGGGACGGTCAGGGAGGTCTCCGCGACGTTCGTCGCGAGAACGATGCGTCTGCCGGTGTGTTGCTGGAAGACGCGGTGCTGCTCGGCGTGCGAGAGGCGCGCGTAGAGGGGGAGTACTTCAGTGAACTTGTACCGCTTCTTGTTGAGCGCGTCCGCCGTGTCGCGGATCTCGCGCTCGCCGGAGAGGAAGACCAGGATGTCGCCCTCGCCCTCGCCCATCAGCTCCTCGACGGCGTCCGAGATCGCGGTGATCTGGTCGCGGTCGGAGTCCTGCGAATCCTCCTCCAGGAGCGGTCGGTAGCGCACCTCCACCGGGTACGTACGGCCGCTGACCTCGACGATCGGGGCGTCGCCGAAGTGCCGGCTGAAGCGCTCCGGATCGATGGTCGCCGAGGTGATCACGACCTTCAGATCCGGGCGCTTCGGCAGCAGCTGGGCGAGGTAGCCGAGCAGGAAGTCGATGTTCAGGGACCGCTCGTGGGCCTCGTCGATGATGATCGTGTCGTAGGCGCGCAGCTCGCGGTCCGTCTGGATCTCGGCGAGCAGGATGCCGTCCGTCATCAGCTTCACGTACGTGCTGTTGCTGACCTGGTCCGTGAAGCGGACCTTCCAGCCGACCGTCTCGCCGAGCGGCGTGTCCAGCTCGTCCGCGATCCGCTCCGCGACCGTGCGGGCGGCGATGCGGCGCGGCTGGGTGTGGCCGATCATGCCGCGGACGCCGCGGCCGAGCTCCATGCAGATCTTGGGGATCTGCGTGGTCTTGCCGGAACCGGTCTCGCCCGCGACGATCACCACCTGGTGGTCGCGGATCGCCGCCAGGATCTCGTCCCGCTTCTGGCTGACCGGCAGCTCTTCCGGGTACGTCACCTCCGGCAGGGCCGCGCGGCGCTCCGCGACCCGGGCGGCGGACTTCCCGGCCTCGGCGGCGATCTCCTCGAGCACGGCGTCCCGCGCCTGCGGCTTGCGGATACGGCGGGAGCCTTCGAGGCGGCGGCCCAGGCGGTGTGCGTCACGCAGCGAGGCGTCGTCGAGGAGCCGGGCGACGTCGGCATAGGAAGTAGACATACGGAGTCCAGGATCTCACTGCCGACGAAGGAGTGGCGAACGGTTTTGGCGGGGCCGACTCCGGACGGGGTGCTGGCCGGGGTGCTTTTGGCGGGGGTGGGCGGTGGTGGTGCAGTATGTGGCCATGCCCCGCGTCCACCTCCGCCACCGCCGTGCGGTGACCGCGCTGCTCGGCGTGCTGTTCGTGGCGCTGGCGGCGGGGCTGTTCTGCGGGCCTGCGGGGGTCCCGGAGCAGCGGATTCCGGTGCCTGCGTTCGCGGCTGCCGCCACGGCTCACGACCGCGGGGGCGTGGACGGCGCGGATGGCGCGGACGCCAGAGGCACGGCCGCGACCGGCGCCGCGGCTTCGGCGTACGAGGCCGGTCGTGTCGCCCCGGACGGTGGCTTCGGCTGTGGCAAGGGCAAGTCCGGTGATGCGGACGCCGAGCAGAGCGCACCCGTGCGCGGCAGCACGGTCGCCGAACACCTCAGCGCCTTCGCGCACGCCCAAGCTGCGCTCGGCCTCTGCGCCCCCGAGGCGTACGTGCCCGGCCCGGCCCAGGACCGCGGCCCGCCGCCCGTCGAACCACCGACTCCCGTCACCCTGTCCGTCCTGCGCGTCTAGAGCGGCCCGTACCCCGGGCCCCTCTGCACACGTACGGACAGGAGACCTTTCGTGACCGTTCCCACCCCGCGCGCAGGCCGCGCGGGCACCCTCGCGCGCGCCGCAGGCCGTGACCTGCGGCTCGCCCTGCGCGCCCCGGCCGCCTGGCCAC
>NZ_QUAK01000229.1 GCF_003429565.1 Streptomyces triticagri | reverse complement strand
GTCAGCGCTCGCCGGCCGGGCGCCCCGTGGTCAGCCGGGCCGCGGAGGCGATCGTGGCGCGCGCCTCGCGCGCGCTGAGTCCCGCCCGGACCGCCGCGTCGGTGAGCTCAGGGGCGAGGCTGTCGCCGAAGCCGTTCTCGTAGGCGCGGCAAGCGGCCCAGAACAACCGGGTGTTGCGCTGACCGATCCTGGCCGCGAGGACGAACTGGACGAGGCCGTGCCCCTGGGCCGGCGATCCGCCCGCGGTCGGGCGGCACGCGCGCGTGGCGGGTGCGATGAGCCGGAGCAGCGCCCGGGGACAGGCCGCAGGTGCCAGGTGGGTCGTACCGGGGACCGTGCTGTAGACGCCGTGTTCGGTACGGGAGCCGGGGCCGACCAGGTAGCCGCCGGCGCCCCGGACGTCGATGCCGGGGGCCAGGCGGCTCGCCGAGTTGGGGACCACGACGTCGGGCGGGCCGGTGAGCCAGAGGTGCCGGCCGCCGCTCGGGGTGACCACGACGACCGTCGGTTCGATCGTGAACAGATGCCTGAGGGCCAGTTCGCGCAGGGTTGCCGAGGTGTCGGACGGCGACTTGGTGTCGAGGTCGATGCCGATCAGATGGTGTGGAGCCAGTCCGCAGGCGATGCCGTATCCGGTGGCCCAGGGCGCGGCGGCGAAGAGCTGCCGGATGCGGGACGGGTCGGTCGTCGCGTCGTACACGCCGTGCCCGGGGCGGCCGCACTCCCCGTGGCAGACGGTGGGGGTCGGATCGTCGCGGTGCGGCGAGCGCAGTGCGGGGAGTTTCGAGCGGGACAGCGGGATCACGGCCAGACCGCGCTCGGCGGCGGAGAGTGCATGGGCGAGCGCCAGGGTGGCGGCATGCCGTTCGGAGGTGGCCATGCCTCCATGTTCGTACGTATGTTCGAAGAAGGGAAGAGGGGATCGGTGGCGAAGAGGTGAGGTGCGGCTCACTCACGGGTGAGGCTCGGGATCCGGCGTAACGCTTCGCCTCTTGGGGCGCCTCGCCCGTGCGATCAATGCGCCGCCCGTGCGCCGTCCGCGCGCCCCTGATCAGGGCATTTACCGGGTTCAAGCAGGTTTATCGACTTGTCCTCACGCTTGCGAGCGAACCAGGGCGTACGGGGTGGTTCGGCGGTGATCGGCTGGGCAACTCTGGTCTCGCGACGTCGTGAACATCACCGAGGCGGTCGGCCGACTGCCCGGAAATCAGCCGCACTCAGCCGGTACTTCCGGTTCTGGAGGAATAGACATGGCAAGCACCCGTACCGCCCGCGTCCTCGCCGCCGCTGCCGCCCTGCCCCTTGCGGCCGCGCTGTTCAGCGGCGTCGCCCAGGCGGACAACGGCGGATTCGCGGACGACCGGTCGAACACGAGCGTCGCGACGATCACCGGCAGCGGCGTCGGCGACGACAACAGCGGAAACTCCGCGACCAACCAGCAGGTCGCCACCGGCACCGGCGCATCGAACAGCAACAACAACGCGCAGGTGAACGACTCGGCCTTCACGATCGTCGACCAGTCGAGCCACGACGTGGCGATCAACTTCACCGAACTCTGGTGAGCTGAGCCGCTCCCGGGGCCTTCCGGGGGGATGGCTCCGAGGGGTGTGTGAGGCGTCTGCGCGGCGGCACGGAGGGTGCTGCCGCGCAGGCGCCTGCGCGTTCGGGAGGAGCCCGGCTCAGCTGCCAGGCATGAGCGGGGCGGGTTCCCCGCGGCGTCGGTGACCTTGACATCGATCCGTATCTGACGGACAGTCAGAAACCCTGTCGAGTCCGAGGTCCGGGAGGCCCGTGCCGTGCACCTCGCCCCTACCCCGCGCCAGGACCGACTCCGTGCCGAACTGCGGGCGTACTTCCGTGCGCTGCTGCCGCGCGAGCGCGTGGACGACCCGGCCGAACAGCGGGCGCTGCTGCGGCGCATGGGGAGCGACGGCCGGCTCGGCCTCGGCTGGCCCGTCGAGTACGGGGGTCAAGGGCGCGGCCCCGACGAGCAGTTCGTCTTCTTCGACGAGGCCTACCGGGCGGGCGCGCCCGTCTCGATGGTCACCCTGAACACCGTCGGCCCCACCCTGATGAAGTACGGCAGCCAGGAGCAGAAGGACTACTTCCTGCCGCGGATCCTGAGCGGCGAGATCGTCTTCGCCATCGGGTACAGCGAGCCGTCGGCCGGGACGGATCTGGCGGCCCTGCGGACGAGGGCGCGGCGGGCGGAGGATCCGGGGGCCGACAGCGGAACGGCCGGTTCCTGGGTGATCGACGGCCAGAAGATCTTCACCTCGAACGCCCAGCAGGCGGACTGGATCTGGCTGGCCTGTCGCACCGACCCCGAGGCGCCGAAGCACCGCGGGATCTCGATCATCCTGGTGCCGACGGATGCCCCCGGGTTCTCCTGGACGCCGATCGAGACCGTGGGCGGCCTCACCACCACGGCCACGTACTACGACGGCATCCGGGTACCCGCGACCAACCTCGTCGGCCAGGAGAACGCCGGCTGGGATCTGATCACCAATCAGCTGAACCACGAGCGCGTCGCGCTGGCCGCCATCGGTATGCAGGCCGAGGACTTCTACGCGAGCGCGCTCAGGTTCGCCCGCTCACCGGATCCGGTGACCGGCCGGCGGCCCGTTGACGCTCCCTGGGTGCGTTCGAGGCTGGCCGAGGTGCACGCGAGGCTCGCGGCGACGCGCCTGCTCAACTGGCGTCTGGTGGGGGATGTCGGGGCCGGCACGCTCGCGCCCGGGGACGCCGCGGGCGTGAAATTCGTGGGAACCGAATCGGCCGTCGAGGTGTATCGAATGTGTCAGGAAATTGTGGGCGAGGCCGGCCTCGTCCGCTCCGGATCTCCGGGAGTCTTCGAGGACGGCGAGCTGGAGCGGATGAACCGCGCGGCGCAGATCAACACATTCGGGGGCGGGGTGAGCGAAGTGCAGCGGGAGATCGTCGCGACGATGCGGCTCGGCATGCGCAGGCCGAAGAGGGGAGGTGCGTGAGGGATGGAGTTCTACGACCGACTGCGGGCGTACGAAGGCAGATCAGCCGCAGAGTCCGGCCACGGCAAGGACGTGGTGAACGAGCCGATGATCCGCCACTGGTGCGAGGCGATGGGCGACACCGCCCCTGAGTACCGAGGGCCGGATGCCGTCGCCCCCGCCACCATGCTGCAGGCCTGGACGATGGGCGGGCT
Organism: Streptomyces triticagri; assembly: GCF_003429565.1. Classification (GTDB taxonomy): domain Bacteria; phylum Actinomycetota; class Actinomycetes; order Streptomycetales; family Streptomycetaceae; genus Streptomyces; species Streptomyces triticagri. The sequence goes on along the minus strand of NZ_QUAK01000229.1, from coordinate 29,225 downwards.
GTCCGGGCACTCCGGCCGCTCGGCGGCGCACGACGAGCTGTTCGCCCTGCTCGACGGCGCGGGTTACACCTCGGTCGTCGCCACCGACTGCGAGCAGGAGTATCTCCGCCCCCTGCGGCTCGGGGACGAGATCACCTTCGACGCGGTCATCGAATCGGTGTCACCGCTGAAGACCACCAAGCTGGGCACGGGCCACTTCGTGACCACCCGGATGGATGTGCGGGCAAATGGCGAGCCGGCCGGGACGCACCGCTTCCGCATCCTCAAGTACGCCCCTGCACAGCGCAGTTCGAGTCCTCGACGTACCGGTACGGACGCGCAGGAGACGGCCGGGCCCGCGGCGAGGAGACCACGGCCGGTGATCAACCGCGACAATGCCGGATTCTGGGACGGAGTGCGGAAGGACGAGCTGCTCATCCAGCGCTGCACCCAGTGCGCCACCCTGCGTCTGCCCTGGCTGCCCGGTTGCAACGTCTGCGGGGCGGCCACCTGGGACACGGTCCGGGCGAGCGGCGGCGGCACGGTCTTCTCGTACGTGGTGATGCACCACCCGCCCTTCCCCGCCTTCGATCCTCCGTATGCGGTGGGCCTGATAGAGCTGGCCGAAGGCGTCCGCCTGGTGAGCAATGTGGTGGGCGTCCTACCCGACCAGGTCCGGATCGGCGCCCCGGTGCGGCTGGAATTCCAGCAGATGGAGGATGACTTGCGGCTGCCGGTGTTCCGGATGGCCGACGTCGCCGGGGGTGAGGGCTGATGGACTTCACTCCCACCGAGGAGCAGGCGGCCGCGCGCGACCTGGCCGCGGGGATCTTCCGGGACCTGTCGACTCCTGAACGCCTGGCGAAGGCCGGCAGGAGTACGGACCGGGAGCTGTGGTCGGCCCTGTGCGCGGCGGGTCTCCCGGGCGCGGTCGAGGAGATCGGCCTGCTCGGTCTCGTCCTGCTCCTGGAGGAGCAAGGGCGCGGCACGGCTCAGGTGCCGTTCGCGGTCACCTGTCTGTATGGAGTGCATACGGTCTCCGAGCATGGGACGGCGGAGCAGCGCGAGCGGCTGCTGCCTCTGCTGGCGAGCGGTGCCGAGGTGATGACGGGCGCGTTCCCGCTGCGGTCGGTGGTGGCGGAGGCCGACGGTGCGGGGTGGCGACTGACCGGGGTGCTGACGGCGGTGCCCTGGCTGCGGGACGCGACCCGGGTCCTGGTGCCGGCCCGGGTGACGCTTCCGGACGGCACGGTGTCGGTCGGCTGCTTCCTGGTCGGGACCGGACGGACGGACGGGGACGGGCCGCCGGAAGCGGATGATGTGGAAGCGCCGGCGGTGGAAGCCGTGGAGCTGACGGCGCCCTGGTCGGCGGGGCGCCTCACGCTCGACCGGACACCGGGCGAACTGCTCGGCGCCCCGGGCCGGTTCGAGCGGCCGGCCGACCTACCGCCGGGACACGACGGACGCGACGGACACGACGGACGCTCCGGCGCGGACACCCGCGATGTGGCCGGCTACCGGGACATGGCGGTCTACCGCGATGTGCTGGCGTCCGCCCGGGTGGCGTTCGCAGGGCTCCAGGCCGGGGTGTGCGCCGGCTCGCTCGCCCGGGCCGTGGAGTACACCTCCGTCCGGGAGCAGTTCGGCAGGCCGCTCGCCGCCAAGCAGGCCGTACTGCTCCGCGCGGCCGACGCCCATATGGACACCGAGGCGATAAGGGTCACCGCCTACGAGGGATCCTGGCGCCGCGACCAGCACCTTCCCCACCAGCGGGCCGCACTCACCGCCGCCTGGTGGGCGTCCGAGGCGGGCAAGCGCGTCGTACACACCGGCCAGCACCTGCACGGCGGGACGGGCGCCGATGTGGAACATCCGGTGCACCGCCACTTCCTGTGGGGCCGTCAGCTGGATGCCTATCTCGGCCCCGGTGCAGAGATCCTGGCCGAACTGGGCGACACCATCGCGACGGAGGAGACCGTATGAGGGCGGAGGAGGCCGTATGAGCACGGGGACGGACAGGTTCGCGGAGCCGGGCGCGGAGCTCGAGCCGCTCAGGATCCCCATCACCCGCACCCTGATCGTGGCCGGGGCGATCGCCTCCCGCGACTACCAGGACGTCCACCACGATGCCGAGCTGGCCCGCGAGAAGGGCTCCCCGGACATCTTCATGAACATCCTGACGACGAACGGCCTGGTCGGCCGGTACCTCACCGACCAGTTCCCGGGAGCGACCCTGCGCAAGGTGTCGATACGCCTGGGCGTGCCCAACTACCCGGGCGACACGATGGAGTTGACCGGACGGGTGACCGCCGTCGAGGGCGACACCGTGCACGTACAGGTGGTCGGCGCCAACGACCTGGGCAAGCACGTAACCGGCTCCGTGACGCTCACCCGCAAGCCGACGCCGCCCTGGCACCAGGCCACCGGTCCGCGGGCGACGACAGCAGATGATCCGACGGAAGGAGGTGCGGCATGAGTGTCAGCAGGGCGGACCGCCTGGGCGGGCAGGCGGCGATCGTGGGCATCGGCGCCACCGAGTTCTCCAAGGACTCCGGTCGCAGCGAACTGACCCTGGCCGTCGAGGCCGTACGAGCCGCCCTCGACGACGCGGGGCTCACCCCGGCCGATGTGGACGGCCTGGTGACCTTCACGATGGACACCAGCCCGGAGATCACCGTGGCCCAGGCGTCCGGCATGGGCGAGCTCTCGTTCTTCTCCCGGATCCACTACGGCGGCGGGGCCGCCTGCGCGACCGTCCAGCAGGCCGCACTCGCGGTGGCGAGCGGCGTCGCCGAAGTCGTCGTCTGCTACCGGGCGTTCAACGAGCGATCGGGGCGCAGATTCGGCGCCGGAGTGCAGCACCGCGAGCCGTCCGCCGAGGGCGCCGCACTCGGCTGGTCCCTGCCGTTCGGTCTGCTCACCCCCGCCTCCTGGGTCGCGATGTCCGCCCAGCGCTATCTGCACACCCATGGCCTGACCTCCGAGGCCTTCGGCCGGGTCGCGGTGGTCGACCGCAAGTACGCCGCGACGAACCCGGCGGCGTATTTCCACGGCAAGCCGATCACGCTCCAGGACCACGCCGAATCGCGCTGGATCGCGGAGCCGTTGCGCCTGCTCGACTGCTGTCAGGAGACCGACGGCGGCCAGGCCGTCGTCGTCACCAGCATGCAGCGGGCGCGTGATCTGCGCCGTTCGCCGGCGGTGATCACGGCGGCGGCCCAGGGCGCGGGCCGCGGGCAGGAGCAGATGACGAGCTTCTACCGGGACGATCTCACCGGCCTGCCCGAAATGGGCGTCGTGGCCCGGCAGTTGTGGCGTACGTCCGGTCTCGGCCCGGGTGAGATGGACGTGGGCATCCTCTACGACCACTTCACTCCGTTCGTATTGATGCAGCTGGAGGAGTTCGGCTTCTGCAAGCCCGGTGAGGCGGCGGACTTCGTCGCCCAGGAGGCGCTGCCGCTCAACACCCACGGCGGCCAGCTCGGCGAGGCGTATCTGCACGGGATGAACGGCATAGCCGAGGGCGTCCGCCAGATCCGGGGTTCGGCCGTGAATCAGATACCCGGCGCGTCCCGGGTCCTGGTCACCGCGGGCACGGGCGTCCCCACATCGGGGCTGATTCTGGGCTCGGACGGCTGAACCGGCGTGTGTTCGGGGCCTCTTGCGGCCCCCGGGCCGTTCACTCATGACATGGCACGCAATGAACCGATCATGAGACCGGCCCTGAAGCGAGTGCTGCTGCCGGTGGCCGCCCTGCTGTCGCTCGCCCTCGCGGCACCACCGGCCGCGGCCGCCGACCCGGGGCAGGAGCAGGCACTCGCCGAGGTGTACCGCGGCTGGGCGTTCGACACCTGCGACGCCCCGTCCGTCGCGACGATGTCGGCCTGGCGCTCCTCCGACTACGGCGCGGTGGGCATCTACTTCGGCGGCCGGGGCCGGCACTGCCAGAAGCAGCCGAATCTCGACCGCTCCTGGGTGCGGTCCGTGGACGGCCAGGGCTGGGGGCTGCTGCCGCTGTACGTCGGTTCGCAGTCGCCGTGCGTCCACGCCAAGAACAAGCAGGACGTACGGATCACCGGCGACCCGGCGACCCGTGGCGCGACCGAGGGGCGGGACGCGGTCGGCCGGGCACAGCAGCTCGGCATCCAGCCCCGGAGCCCGCTCTACCTCGACATGGAGGGCTATGACATCAAGAACAAGGCGTGCGCCGACAAGACTCTGGCCTTCGTACGGGCCTGGAACCGTGAAGTACGCAGCCAGGGCTACCTGCCCGGCTTCTACAGCAGTGCGGACTCCGGCGTGACTCACATGCAGCAGGCGCAGCGGGCCGGCGTCGGCGACCTGCCCGAGGTGATGTGGTTCGCGCGCTGGAACACCCCGCCGAATCTGTACGGCGAGCCGGCGCTCGACCAGGGCGCCTGGTTCCCGCACCGCCGCATCCACCAGTACCGGGGCAATTCGAAGGAGGCGTACGGCGGCCACACACTCACTGTGGACCGCAATCTGATGGAGGCACCGGTGGCCCGCGTCGTCGTCTGACCCCGTCCGGCGCCGACCGCCTCGGGCGACCCGTCGCCGCTCCGCGGGCCCCCGAGGCGGTCGTCCCCGACGACCCCGTCGTAGCAAGTCGTACAGTGCGGGACCACCCCTGCAGGGAGGGCATCCGGCAATACCCCGAGGAGGGCGCAAAGCCTCCTCCACCCTCAGGAGGTGGGGCTACCACCCCTCGTACAACCTGAGGCGGACACCGCTTCGGGACCTGCGGCCGATCCGCTCGGACAGGGGGGACTTCTAGCGTTGAGCCATGACCACGCCTGTCTGCACCAGCGCATCGAAGGTCTCTGCGAGGACCGCCCCCGCGCCGTCCTATCCGTCGTTCGCCTCCTATATGCGGGCCCGCCAACCCGTGCTGCTGCGCACCGCGCGCTCGCTCACCGCGAACCCGTCCGATGCCGAGGACCTGCTGCAGACGGCGCTGACCAAGACGTACGTCGCGTGGGAGCGGATCGAGGACCATCGGGCGCTCGACGGGTACGTACGCAGGGCGCTGTTGAACACCCGCACATCGCAGTGGCGCAAGCGCAAGGTGGACGAGTTCGCCTGCGAGGAGCTGCCCGAGCCGGATCCCGCGCCGGTCGGCGACCCGGCCGAGCAGCAGGTGCTCCGGGACGCGATGTGGCGCGCGATCATGAAGCTGCCGGCCCGGCAGCGGGCCATGGTCGTCCTGCGGTACTACGAGGACCTCAGCGAGGCGCAGACCGCCGAGGTCCTCGGTGTCTCGATCGGCACGGTGAAGAGCGCCGTCAGCCGCGCCCTCGCCAAGCTGCGCGACGACCCGGAGCTCAGCCCGGTCCGCTGACGTCGGGTCATACCCGGAGGACCGGCATCCACCCGGTCACCGTAGTCCGGTTCATCCGATGGCACGCCCCGCCGGCCGTGTGGGGCCGAAGCAGCGGGCGCCGACCGGCAAGAAAGCTACCGAGAGGTAGTGACATACCGATTGGTATGTGCGCAGAATCGTCCCACTTGACGCGATGAGGCGTTAGCGCCCACCGGGAGGACGCTGTGCAGAGCACGATGCAGGACGTACCACTGACCGTGACCCGACTTCTGCGCCACGGGTCGACCATCCACGGCGGGTCCACGGTGACCACGTGGACCGGCGCGGCCGAGCCCCATGTGCGTACGTACGCCGAGGTGGGCGAGCGGGCCGCCCAGCTGGCCCACGCGCTGCGCGAGGACCTGGGTGTGGACAGCGATCAGCGTGTGGCCACCCTGATGTGGAACAACGCCGAGCACCTCGAGGCCTACTTCGCCGTCCCCTGCATGGGCGCGGTCCTGCACACCCTCAATCTCCGGCTCCCCGCCGAGCAGCTCGCCTGGATCGTCAATCACGCGGCCGACCGGGTCGTCCTGGTGAACGGCTCGCTGATCCCCCTGCTCGCCCCGCTCCTGCCGCATCTGTCGAGCATCGAGCACATCGTCGTCAGCGGCCCCGGCGACCGCACCCCGCTCGCCGACGCACCCGTGCCGGTCCACGAGTACGAGGAACTGCTCGCCGACAAGCCCACCAGCTACGACTGGCCCGAGCTCGACGAGCGCACCGCCGCCGCCATGTGCTACACCTCCGGCACGACGGGCGATCCGAAGGGCGTCGTCTACTCGCACCGTTCGATCTATCTGCACTCGATGCAGGTGAACATGGCGCAGTCGATGGGCCTCACCGACCGCGACACCAGCCTCGTCGTGGTCCCCCAGTTCCACGTCAACGCCTGGGGTCTGCCGCACGCCGTCTTCATGACTGGCGTGAATCTGCTGATGCCGGACCGCTTCCTGCAGCCCGAGCCGCTCGCCGAGATGATCGAGAGCGTGCGCCCCACACACGCCGCTGCCGTGCCCACCATCTGGCAGGGACTGCTCGGCGAACTCACCGCCAAGCCGCGCGACATCAGCTCGCTCACCCAGGTGACCATCGGCGGCTCCGCCTGTCCGCCCAGCCTCATGGAGGCGTACGACAAGCTCGGCGTGCAGGTCTGTCACGCCTGGGGGATGACCGAGACCTCGCCGCTCGGCACGGTGGCCCGGCCGCCCGCCGGGGTGAGCGAGGAGGAGGAACTCGGCTACCGGCTCACCCAGGGGCGCTTCCCGGCGAGCGTCGAGCCGCGGCTCACCGGGCCCGGCGGCGAGATTCTGCCCTGGGACGGCGAGTCCGCCGGTGAGCTCGAGGTGCGCGGCCCGTGGATCGCCGGCGCCTACTACGGCGGCGCGGCCGGCGAAGACCTGCGCCCCGCGGACAAGTTCAGCGAGGACGGCTGGCTGAAGACGGGCGACGTCGGCACCATCAGCCCCGACGGATACCTCACCCTCACCGACCGGGCGAAGGACGTCATCAAGTCCGGCGGCGAGTGGATCTCGTCCATGGAGCTCGAGAACGTCCTGATGTCCCACCCCGATGTCGCCGAGGCCGCCGTGGTGGCCGTACCGGACGACAAGTGGGGCGAGCGGCCGCTGGCGACGGTGGTCCTCAAGGAGGGCGCGAGCGCCGACTTCGAGACGCTGCGGGCCTTCCTCGGCGAGAAGATCGCCAAGTGGCAGCTGCCGGAGCGCTGGGCGATCATCCCCGCCGTGCCGAAGACGAGCGTCGGCAAGTTCGACAAGAAGGTCATCCGCCGGCAGTACGCGGACGGTGATCTGGATGTGGAGCAGGTGAAGCCGCAGCAGTAGGCGGTCCGGTACGGGGTGGTGCTCGATGTTTCACGTGGAACATCGGGCACCGCCCCGTACTGCGTATGCGTTCTGCGTACGAGTTCTGCGTATGAGTTCTGCGTGCGAACGACCCGGCAGAGCCGACCAGTTCGCGCCGCCACGTCCGCGCCGCTCAGTTGGTTCCGCTCAGTTGGTGCCGATCTTCGCCAGCAGGTCCACGATCCGCGACTGCACCTCGGCGCTCGTCGACCGCTCGGCGAGGAAGAGCACCGTCTCGCCCGAGGCCAGCCGGGGGAGTTCGGCCTGGTCGACGGCGGCCGTGTAGACGACGAGCGGGGTGCGGTTGAGACGGCCGTTGGCCCGCAGCCAGTCGACGATGCCGGCCCGCCGGCGCCGTACCTGCATCAGGTCCATCACCACGAGATTCGGGTGCATCCGGGTCGCGAGGTCGACGGCCTCCGCGTCGTCGGCCGCCTGCGCCACCTGCATGCCCCGCCGCTCCAGCGAGGTGGTCAGCGCCAGCGCGATCTCCGGGTGCTCCTCGATGAGCAGGACCCGCGACGGGTGCTGCTCGCTGTCCCGCGGGGCGAGCGCCTTCAGGAGCACCGCGGGATCCGCGCCGTACGCCGCCTCACGCGTGGCCTGACCGAGCCCCGCCGTCACCAGGACCGGCACCTCCGCGGCGACCGCGGCCTGACGCAGCGACTGCAGGGCGGTCCGCGTGATCGGCCCCGTCAGCGGATCCACGAAGAGCGCGGCCGGGAAGGCCGCGATCTGGGCGTCCACCTCGTCACGGGAGTTGACGATCACCGGCCGGTAGCCGCGATCGCTGAGTGCCTGCTGCGTGGACACGTCCGGGGCCGGCCAGACCAGCAGCCGCCGCGGGTTGTCCAGCGGCTCGGGCGGGAGTTCGTCGTCCATCGGCTGCGGCTGGGGGCGGTTGGCGACCTCCACCGCGCCGTTCGGACCGTCGAGCGGCTCGGGCCCCTCGACGCCCGCGTCCGGTGCCCCTATGGCGTACGCCCTGCCCTGCGGCTGCTGGACGGGCTGCCCCGGCGCACCCTGGGCGGACTGCGGACCGGACGGCGGGCTCGCCACCGGCGCGGAGGGCTGCGCCTGGTGCGGTACTTGGTGCGGTGCCTGTTCCGGTACGCCCTGGCCGGAGCCGGCGTGACGCTCGGCTTCGCCGGGTGTGCTCAGGCGGCGGCGACGGCCGGAACCGCTCGCGGGCTGACCGCCACCGGTACGCGTCTGCCCGGTCGCGTCCTGCCCGGTCGGCGAACCCGGCGCGACCGCGTCCTGTCCCTGTCCCTGTGCCTGTCCTTGGTCCTGCACTCCCAACTGACCGGTGGCCGGCGCCCCGGGCAGCGGCTGCGGCTGCGGCTGTGCGGCCGACGGGAAGGGCTGGGCCTGCGGCCTGCGCTGCTGGTCGGCCACATGCTGGGCGAACGGGACGCCCTGCCCGAGGGTGCGGACTCTTATGGCCCTGCCCTGCGTCGAGTTGGGGTCGTCGCTCGCCGGGGCCGGCGCCCCGCGACCGTCCGTACCCGCCTCGGCGGGCAAGGGCTGGGCGATCCGCTCCCGTGGCTCGCCGGGGGCCCCCGGGCCGGCGACCGGCTGATCACCCGCGACCGGCTGCTCGGGCGGCAACGCCGCCGGGGCGCCGGCGCCGTCGCTCATCGGCTGGTCGGGTGCGGGCGCCCGGCGTCGTCCGGTGGGCTGCTGGACGGGGTGCGACTGGGGCGGCGTGTGGTCGGCGGCAGGGCCGCCGGGCGCGAGGTCGTGCCGGGCGGCCTGCTCTGCGGCGTCGCGGTGTGCCGCCTCGAAGTCGTCGCCACCGTCCTGCAGTTGCGGCTGAAGCCCTTGGCCCGCGGCGTGCGGAGCCTGCGGAGCGGCCTGGTGAGCGGCTTGCGGGCCAAGCTGCGGGCCGGGCTGAGCACCGGGCTGCTGCTGGGGATACGCGACGGACCTCGGGTCGACACCCGACGCGGCGACCGGCTGCACAGCATTCGGCTGCGCAGCATCACCCGGGACGTCACCCGGCACCGCAGCCTGCGGCTGCAGGGCGCGCGGATCCTGGACTTGATGCGGAATCTGCGACTCGGTGACGCCCGCGGCCACCGGACCACCCGGCCGCTGCGACGCCTCCGGGCGCCCGCCGCCGTGCTGCGCGACCCGCGGATCCGCGGGAGCGGGCTGCGGTACGGGCCCGGCAGCACCGGGACCGGCATCGGGCGCCACGGCCCCCGGCGCCGGAGCAGTCTGCCCGGCCCGACCGGAACCGTCGCCGTACGGCACCTGCTGCGACGGCCCCGGGAGGCCGCCTGGCTGATCCTGGTAGGCCACTTGCCCGGGAATCTCCGCCCGCCCGGACCCGCCCTGCGGCCCACCGGCCACGCCCGGCTGCCCCAAGGCCGACTGACCCGAATCCGACTGACCCAAGTCCGGCCGGCCGACGCCCTGCTCTCCGACGCCCGCCGGGCCAACCCCCGCCGGGTCGACACCCGACGGGCCAACCCCCGCCGGGTCGACACCCGACGGGCCAACCCCCGCCGGACCGCCCCACGCCGCCGGATCCGCGCCGTCGTCCCGGACCGCCGCCCGGTCCCCCGACCCCGGCGACCACGCCACCTCACCGGTCAACTCACGCGCATGGTCCGGCGACCCGGGCGTACGGTCCGCCTCGGCCGGCGGCAGCGCGAACGGCGTCCGTTCACCCGACTCCTGCTGCGCCGCCCGCTCCCTCGCAGCCGCGAGCGCACGACGCGCCCGCCGACCACCCGGCCGCCCCGCCTGCTCGGCCCCGCTCCCGGCCACCGGCTCCTCGGCGCCTCCCGACGGCAGCGCGGGCAGCGCACTCGCGGGATCGCGACGGGCCCTGCGCCCGGTCGGCGCCCCGGCCCCCGGCATCGCCATGCCCTGCGGCGGCACCGTCGCGCCGAGCCCGTGCGGCATCCCGGTACCGGGCGCCTGCTCACCCGCGGCGACCAGCGCCCCGTACCCCGCGGAATCCGACTCCCCACCGCGCTCACCGGCGTGCCCTGCGTCCGTACCCACGCCCTGGTCACCCTGCTCGGCAGCCGCACCGCCGCCCGAACCCTCCGCCGCTCCGGCCGCCCGGCGCCGCCTGCGCCCGGTCCCGCCGGAGGCACCGGCGCCGTCCGAACCACCGGGACCATCGGGGCCCTCGGCACCATCGGCCCGGTCCGAAGCGGCCGCCGGGAGTGCCTGCTGCCCCGCCGGCCGGCCACCGCGCCGCGGCAGCTGCTCACGACCGCCGTGTCCGTCCGCCGCGTCCCCCGCGGCACGCCGCCTCCGCCGCCCGGTCGGCACCTGCACGCCCTCGGCCACCTCGGCCGGAACACCGTCGGCCACCGCACGCTCATCCGCCGCAGCCGCACCACCAGGGGGCAGCTCCGCGCCGTTCTCCAGGAACGAGTTCACCGAAGAGCGACGGCCGCGACGCCGCCGACCACCGGTGCTCTGCCCGCCGTCCTGCGTCTCCTGCCCGGCGCCACCGGGCACAGCTTGCGCCACCGCCCCGGCACCCGCCCCGATCGGCACCTCGAGCACATACGCACTGCCCGGCGTCCCCGGCACCTCATGCGTCTGCAGCACACCACCGTGGGCCTGCACGATCCCCCGCACGATCGGCTCGTGCACCGGATCACCGCCTGCGTACGGGCCACGCACTTCGATCCGTACGACCTCACCGCGCTGCGCCGCAGCCACGACCACCGTCGAATCCAGGAACCCACCAGGGGCCGCGGCGGCCGGCGCACGCGTGTTCCCCGTGGCGTCGATACCGGCCACATCGGCGATCAGATGCGCCAGCGCCGTCGCGAGCCGCGCCGCGTCCACCTCCGCCTCGATCGCCGGCGCATGCACCGCGAACTGGGCCCGACCGGGCCCGATCAGCTCGACCGCCCCGTCCACACCGGCCGCCACGACCTGATCGAGCAGCACCGGTTCGCGATGCAGCTTCTCGGCCCCGGAGTCAAGGAGTTGGTACGCGAGGACATTGTCGACAAGCGTCGTCATCCGGGCATAGCCCGCGGACAGATGGTGCAGCATCTGGTTGGCCTCGGGCCACAGTTGCCCGGCCGGATCCGCGGCCAGCGCGCCGAGCTCGCCCCGCAGCTGGTCGAGCGGCCCACGCAGCGAGTCACCGAGCACCGCGAGCAGTTGGGCATGCCGCACGGACAGCGCCTCGTACCGCGCGGCCTCCTGCTCGGCGAGCGCCTCGTAGCGGTCCTGCTCCCGCTCGGCGAGCGCGGCGTACCGCTCCTTCGCCTCCTCGGCCAGCGTCGCGTACCGCTCCTCGGACTCCTCGGCGAGCGTCGCGTACCGCCGCTCCGCCTCCTCGGTCTCCTTGCCGTGCCGGGCCACGAGCTTGTCGTACGACGTGCGGTCGGTGAACGCAAGGACGGCGCCCACCAGCTGGTCACCGTCCCGCACGGGCGCGGTGGTCAGATCCACCGGCACCGGACTGCCGTCCTTCGCCCACAGCGTCTGCCCGCGCACCCGATGCTTGCGCCCGGACCGCAGCGTGTCCGCCAGCGCACTCTCCTCGTACGGGAAAGGCTCACCGTCCGGCCGCGAGTGCTGGACCAGCGGGTGCAGCTCCTTGCCGCCGAGATCGCTGGCGCGATAGCCGAGGATCTGCGCGGCGGCCGGATTGACCAGGACGACCCGCCCCTCGGTGTCGGTGCCGACCAGACCCTCCGCGGCGGCCCGCAGGATCATCTCCGTCTGCCGCTGCGAACGCACGAGTTCGGCCTCGGTGTCCACGGTCCCCGAGAGGTCGCGGACAACGAGCATCAGCAGCTCGTCCCCGGAATAGCCATGACTCTCGTACGCGTCCCGCCCGTCCTCCAGATTCGCGCTGGTGACCTCCACGGGGAACTCGCTGCCGTCCGTACGCCGTGCGGTCATCCGCCGCGGCTTGGTCTGGCCCCGCCCGTCGGAGGCGTCGGGCCTGCGCATCGATCCGGGGATCAGCCGGGAGTCGAACTCCGGCAGCAGATCGAGCAGTCCGCGCCCCACCAGTGCCCAGCCCCGGGTCTCGAAGGTCTCGAGCGCGATGGTGTTGGCGTTGACTACCGTGCCGTTGGCGTTGACCAGCAGGAGTGCGTCCGGTAGGGCATCGAGTATGGCTGCGAGGCGAGCAGCGCCTCGGGATGGCCTGCTGCTCACGACGACGGATCCTCCCTTTACCGCACCTTGCCGACCGCCGAGGCCATCTTGCCCCTTGGCCCGTGGCGTGTCACGGGAGCGAGTCTACGGGCACGGGTTGCCCGCGCGACGCCGGATGAGAGGGAGGTCGCACGAAGGAGCTGTGAGCGCCTCGCGGGCACACAGTCACCGGACCGTCGCGCCGTCTCCCACCCCCGATCAGACCTGGGGAAGTACGGGAACCAGCGCATCCCAGCGGCCGATCTCGCAGCCGTCACCCCGCCCGAAGGCGGCATCCACCGGACGCCCGTGCCAACTCCCGGTCACGCGCGCGGTGGCCGGACCGCCGTACTGCATCGTGCACAGCGCGTCCTCAGGCACGGGCGCGAACGGGTCGCGCCCGTCGGCGGCCAGCGCCTCCAGCTGCTCGCACGCGGCCTCGGCCTCGGGATGCGAACCACCCGCGACACCGGGCCCGCACTCCAGCTCGTACGTCCCGTCGCCGGCGCCGCCCGTCTCCGCCACCGCCACGGTCAGGCGGTCCGGTTCGACCGGCGGGAGGTCGAGCCGGCCGAGCGGCACGGGCGCCGCATCGACGGCCTGGGCGAGACCGGGTGCCGCGGCGAGCGCGGCGACGGACGCGACGGCGGTGACGGCCAGGCGGCGCAGCATGAGAGCTCCAGGGTTCGTATTGACGGCTACTCCGACTAACGTCCGTACGGCCGTGACGTTGCGCCCTGAGACCCGGGGAAAGATGCTTTGCTCGCCGACCCGGCGGCCTAGTACCGTAGGGGGCGATTGGTGACGCAGCGCTTTGCTGTGTCATCATCTGCACCATCACGCGCTTCGCGCGGGTGTGCTGGAGGCGTCGCCTAGTCCGGTCTATGGCGCCGCACTGCTAATGCGGTTTGGGGTTTAACCCCCATCGAGGGTTCAAATCCCTCCGCCTCCGCAGTACGACTCAGGGAGTTCGGTCCGTCGGGACCGGGCTCCCTGAGCTGTTTCCCGACACTGCACCTCAGCGACAAAACCGCAGGTCAGACCAGCTGCGATAAACGGATTTCGCCTCCCGGCGCGGGTCATGTAATGTTGTTCCCGCAACGCCGACGGGGAAGAAAACCCCCGGAGACAAGCACTCGTAGCTTAACGGATAGAGCATCTGACTACGGATCAGAAGGTTGCAGGTTCGAATCCTGCCGAGTGCACAGCAGACCAGAGGACCCGTGGAGTGATCCACGGGTCCTCTGGCTTTTGCGTTGACGGCAGTGTTTGACGGCAACCGCCTCCGGGAGCGAATCAGACGGCTACCGGAACACCGGCCGCGCCGTCGTCATCGTCCGGGCCGTCGCCGTCACTCCGCAGGGCATCCCCGACGCGATCGAACGCCGAGCGCTGCGAGTCCAGCCGGACGAACGTGTAGATGTCCATGGTCACCCGGATCGAGCTGTGGCCGAGCACTTCCATGATCATGCGGGCGTCGGCGCCCTGCTCGTGGAGGAGCGAGGCGCAGGTGTGCCGCAGGTCGTGAAAGCGGACCTTGCGGACGCCGGCCCGGCTGCTGAGTGCCTCGAAGGAACGGTTCAGGTTGCGCGGCTCGATAGGGGTCCCGTTCTTCGTGGTGAAGACGAGGCCGTGGCCTGTGCCCTTCCAGTTGTTGCCCGCCGCATTCCGGTCCGCGATCTGCTGGGCGCGCTGGTCCCGGAGTGCCGTCACGCACTCAGGAGGTAGAGCGACACGGCGGGCCGAGCGCTGTGTCTTCGGCGCAACGATCAGCAGTTCGCCACCGACTCGCTGAAGGGCCTGCCGAACGGTGAGGACGCCTTCGTGCAGATCGAGGTCCGACCAGCGCAGGCCGAGGAGCTCCCCGCGTCGCAGGCCGATCCGGACCGCCAGCTCGTACGCGGCCCACAGCCGGTTTCCACGGGCAGTCGCCAGGAGCTGGCGCCCCTCCTTGGCCGTGAGCGGTTCGATCTCGCGCTTCGTCCCCATGCCCAGCTCTACGTTCCGGGCGACATTCCGGGGCAGCTCATCCTCACGTACGGCGTGCTGGAGAGCGGCCCGCATGATCACCAGGAGAAAGCGCACGGTCCGATCCGAAGGGAGCTTCTTGCAGCACTTGCCGAGGGCGCAGCAGCGCCGCTTGTGCTCCGGCCGCTGTTTGTCCTTGCCCTGCGCGCAGCACTGGCAGGTGGTGGCCGTCTTGGCGAGGAAGGCGCGTATGTCGCGGGCCGTGAGGCGGACCAGCTTCTTCTTGCCGAACTCCGCGGTGACGTAGTTCCGGACGAGGGACTCGTAGTTGACGTACGTCGTCCGGCGCACCTTGCCCTTGGCGACGTTCGCCAGCCAGTACGCCAGGTACTCGGAGACCGTCATCTTGCTGGTGGCGACCGGCAGGCCGTTGAGCGAGTCGGCCTTGAGCCGGGTCAGCCTCTCGTGCGCCTCGTCCCAGGTCTTCCCGTAGACGCTACGCCGCTTGTACGTGCCGTCCGTCCTGAGGACGTATGCACTGCCCTCCCAACGGCCGTCCTTGCGCTGGTAGATGGTGCCCTCGTTGTTGGCGTTCTTCTTCTGCTGCTTGGCCATCAGGCGGCTTCCTGTTCTGTGCGGCGAGATACGTAGTCGTGCACGGCGGCTTCGCTGATGCGGCGGCAGCGGCCGACCTTGAAGGAGGCGAGTTCACGGGAGCGGATCAGGTCGTAGACCTTCCACGCGCTGATGCGGAGGCGTTCGGCGACCTGAGGCACGGTCAGGACGGCGGCCGTCATCCGTGATCACCTCCCTCCGCTCTGAGCTTTCGAGCCCATGCGCGGTCGTGGCGGACCTGGGCGGCGAGGAGCTCCTCACCGGGGCTGTAGCCGACGCCGAGGAAGGCCCAGGCGGATTCGGTGACGAGGGTGGTGTCCGTGTCGTCCTCGGAGAGGCCGAGGTGGGCACGTGCCTTGGCGAGGCGCCAGGCGCGGCGAACGTCGCGGAGGGCACCGAGGGTGGTGGAGTAGCGGCGAGACTTGGTGGAGAAGTGGCCTCGGAACCCGAGCATGTGAGCCCACTTCCAGAGCTTGAGGTGGTCGAACTCCGCGAGCCGGCCGAGTTCGAAGGAAGTGCGGACCATCTGCCGCATGTGCTGGGCGACGACGAGGAACCGCAGCCGGACGCCTTCCCCGGTGCCGTAGCAGGTGAGGCAGTCACCCCCACCGCGCCGCCCGCGTCCCTGGCACATGGTGCAGAACACGGGAGAGTCGACAGTGCCGGAGTCCTCCGCGCCCTTGGTGGCGTACTTGGCGACGTAGGCGGCAACGGCCTCGTCGGTCAGTTCGGCCCCGTTGCCGATGCCGCTGACTTCCCGTACGTCGATCTGCCGGCCCCAGACGAATTCCCGCTCGCCCACGGCGTCGCCGTCGATCGTGAGGCTGACGCGTGAGGCCACCTTCCGTACGGCGTCGATGAGGAGGCCCACGGTGGCCGAGGGCGGCGGGGGTGTGGTGTGGCCGTCGGGGCCGTCGAAGCGGATGACTGCGTGGTAGTGGACGAGGCCGCGCTTTTGGTACTCGGCGACCTTGGCGAAGGAGATCCGCAGGGCCTCGGGCAAGGCTCGCTGTGAGAAGCCGAGTTGGGCGGCGATCTCGCGGCGGAGGTAGGTAGTGAAGCGGGCCCACAGGGCGGAGGCGTGGGCGTTCCACAGCACGGCGCCCGCGTAGTCGTAAGTGGTGGGGTCCAGGGGCATGCCGAGTGCGGGGTCGTCCTTCATGTGCCAGTCGCCGCAGCGGCAGGCCCGGCGTTTGGAACCGCCGCCGGGGCGGTTGTGGACGGGTCCGAAGGAGGGGGCGGTCAAAGTGGCGAACACCCGCGGATGGGTCCGTACGGTCTCCGAGATTTCCTTGCCGCCGGACAGGCCCGCGCGGATGAGCTGGAAGATGTCGCCCGAGTAGACGCGTGAGCAAGTGGCGCAGCGCGAGGCGCGGCGGTTGCCGCAGGAGACCAGGAGGCGCCCAGTGGGTTCGTCGTCGGTGTTGAAGACGTGAAGGGCCTCACCGGTGGCTGCGTTCAGGGTGGCGCTGTAGCCGGTGAGCTGGATGGGCTTGGAGCATCCGGCGAGGTACTCGACCTGCGCCTGTACGCGGTTGAAGTCGTCGAGTTGCACGAGCTGGAGGAGGTCTCGTACGGCGGGGTTCGCCACGTGGGTCAGGTCCAAGGTTTCAGGCATGGGTGTGCCGTTCCTCTCTGTGCGCAGGTGCGGGAGTTGGGCCCCGAGCCGCGCGAGAGCAGGGATGGCCGTACACGCGGCTCGGGGCAGGGGGAACCGTGGCCATAGGGCCAGCGGAGAGGGAGGAACGACGCCGGTTCAGATGGCCGGCGGAGGGCTCAGGCTCAGAGCCGAGCGTGCGCGGCGGTGGCCAGTGGCAGGGAGACGCCGAGGCGGGTTCGCAGCTGCGCGGGGGTGATGGCCTGCCCGTGGGCGGCGTGGTGCTGGTCGGCGATGGAGCGGGCCGCGTCGACCAGAGCGGGCGGGACCGGCATGGTCGGGGCTGGGTCCGGGGCGAGGGCCGGGGTATCGGGCGAGATAGCCGAGGCCGGGGATTCGGCCAGGGCATCGTGGGTCGGCAGCAACTCGGGTGGAGTCGGGGCCAGTTCGGGAGCCGGGACCAGGTTCGAGGTATTGGCTGGCGCAGGGTCGGAGGCGGGTTCGGTGACGAGGGCGGGTGTGTTGTCGCCGGAGGCGAGGGTGTGGAAGTGCCGCAGGAGTTGCGGGCCGACCGCTCCCCAGCCGAGGAGCAGCAGGGGCGCCACGGCGTCGAGGGCGGCGCGGCCGTAGTGGCCGACGGCGATGGGTTCGGCGATGTTCAGGGCGAGGGTGAGCAGCCCGGACAGGTGCATGAGCCGGGTCGCACCCTTGAGCTCTTTCGCGTCCACTCCCCGCAGGGACAGATAGCGCAGTCCCACGAGGAGGCCGACCACGGACAGGTCGACCATGGGGGCGATCAGTGGAGCGATGGGGCGGGGTACGCCCAGGCGCAGGGCCAGGGACCACACGTTGCCGAAGGAGAACACGAACGCGAGGAGGGCGATGGTGGCCATGACGACGGTTACGGTCCGCTGCGTCACCCGTTCTTCACCCATGTACGTCACCTCCTTTCAACAGCCGTAGGAACAGGAGTTGTTGGGGTCATGCAGCCAGGGAGCCGGGGCCCTGCGGGTAGTCCTTGCGGAAGTTGGGGCCGCCTTCGAGGGCGACGATGAAGGCGATGGGGTCGCGGGTGAGGTAGGCGGTCGCCGCCGCGATACGGGCCGTGTCCGCGTCGGAGACGTAGGGCGTACGGACCCGGATGAAGCCGGGGCGGTCGTCGGCCCGCATCACCAGGACGCCGACGTACGAGGGGTGCTGGAGATTGACCGGGTTGGCGTCGTCCCAGTCGCGGATGTCGTCGCCGAGGGCGGCCACGGCGGCGTCCGTCGTGCGCTGGGCGAAGGACAGCGAGACCGGGCAGATGTCGCGGATGAACGTGGGGATCGCGTCGCCGGTGGGCTTCTGCGTGGTGGGGATGGTGACCATGCCCACGGACCGGCCCTTCTTCACCAGGTCCTCGATCAGCCGTGCGTTGTCGGCCGCGAGGGCCGCGAGCTTCTTGGTCTCGGGGTCGTTGCCCTTGTAGTCGCGCAGGAAGGTGTGGGCCTCGTCCACGATGATGATGATCAGCGGCCACTGTTCGGTGGGGCCTTGGTGCCACATGTTGGCGGTGCCGAACACCGAGCGGACCAGCGCGACGCGGCGGCGCCGCAGGTCCACCATCTCCTTGAGGAAGGTGTTCGCCGCCTTCAGGTCGTCGCCGACGAAGCGGAACAGGCGCGGGGCGATGGAGGCGTAGTCGCCCTCGTCTGCCGAGGACGCCTTGCCGTCGATCACGGCGAACTGCACCAGCGGGGACGGGGCAAGGTCGGACAGCAGACGGTTGAGGAACGAGGTCTTGCCCTTGCCAGTGCCGCCGGCCACCGTGGCGCCGGGCACGTTGTTGAACGAGACGATGGCGGGTAGGGCGAACTCATCCATCCCGATTTCCCAGCGGGTGACGTCCTTGGGCGGCAGCCCCGTGGGCACGTGAACGGTCGTGGTGGCCAACGGGTCTTCCCGTACGGCCCGGATGGTGACCTGCCCCGGCCTGTCGGCCGGGACGACGGAGACGCGCACGCAGCCCCAGGCGTCCGCGAGGAAGCGGGCCGCTTTCTGGAACTCCTCCAAGGAGACTTTGGGCAGGCAGGTGGCGGTGATGATGACGCCGTACTCGTCCGGGATCACCTTGATCTTGGGGACCAGGGTGCGCGGCTCGATCTTGCGGTTCTTGTCGCTGCTGAACTCCTGACCGATCTGCGCCCCGATAGTGGGCTTCTTGTCGGCAACGCACAGGCCCGCCATCTCCGCGAGCCGCGCCCAGCGGAAGCGGATGCGCACGGCCAGCCAGATGCTGCGGCGCATGCCCGGCGTGGCCCGCACGTAGCGGACGACCTGGACGATGAGCAGGATGAGGAAGAGGGCCAGGCCCGCCCCGACAACCATCGGGGCGAGACCGGCGATCTCGGCGGGGCTCATTCGCCCGCCCTCCTTTCGTTGGTGCCGTACAGGAACCCGAACAGCGCCATCTGGAGGTCAACCAGATCCAGGCCGTTGCTGATCTCGGGATAGTCGTGGGACTGGATGGCCATGCGCACGTCGTGCAGCAGGCCGAACGTGAACCGCGGGTCGTCGTCCCCACCCTCCGGAGTGACCGGGTACGCCTTGGAGGTGGGCCCCATCACGCGGCCTTCCTGGTCTGCTTCAGGTGCTCGGCCGCCAGGTCCGCCGGATGCTGCTCCACCTCCGGCGTCACGGTCTGGGCGGCGGGCTGGACCAGGGTCAGTGCCGGAGTCCGGAAGGCAACCCCCTGCGAGAGGTTGCCGTTGAAGATGCGGGCCCACGGGGTCGCCACCAGGCCCAGCGGCTTGACGACCACGCCGGGCTTGAGCCCGTTGGGCAGCCCGGTCTCCGGGACGGTGACTTTCAGCAGCTCCGCGCGTCCGGCCTCCATCAGCATCAGCTGAATCGTGTACAGCGGGGCGTTGGTGTCGCGGTCGACCAGCGGGACGTTGGTCTCCAGGTTGACCTTGAGCTGGGCGTCGCTGCCCGCGATGCAGACGGAATCGGCGGCGAGGGCGACGTTGAACGAGGCCATAGAGGTGACTCCTTGAGAGAGGTTCGACGACCGTGCTCGGTGTCGATGGGCTAGATGGTGCACTACGGTCCGCTAATCCGTCAACCACTAAAAATCGTGATGGTCCACTAGCGCGCTTGAAAGGGACTGGCGATGCCCGGGCGGGACGAGTGCGATGGGTGCACTAAGCGGGCTACCCTCGGAGCATGGTGATGTCAGGCGAGAGCGCGGAACACGCGCGGTCCATGCTCGAAGCGGCCAGGAATCCGGCGTATCGACAGGTCGCCGATGATCTGCGCCGCAAGATCAGGGCCGGCGAGTATCAGCCGGGCGCGCGTGTGCCGTCCTCCCGGGACCTGGAGAAGGCGTACGACATCGCCAACATGACCGCGCGGAGTGCCCTGCGCGTACTGGTCGACGAGGGACTGATCCGCACGGCGGTCGGCCGGGGCAACTTCGTTGCGGACCCTCTCCCTCCAGAGCCTTCCGACGTGGAGCAGGAGGAAGGCCCGCAGGAACAGCTGCACAGTGCCGAGTACTTGGAGCTGTCCAAGCAGGTGCGTGAGCTGAAGGCCGAAGTCGCGGAGCTGCGTGGCATCTTCCAGCAGATCGCGGCCCTCACGGGGCCTCGGAAGTAGCCTTCAGACTCTTCAGTACTTCCAGGGCCATCCGCTTCAACTCCCCGATTTCTGTGCTGAGTTCTGCGATATCGGCTGCGATCATCTGGCTTTCCTGCGCGTCCATGCTTCCACCCCTTGTCGTCTGCTGCCGCATTTCCGTACTGCCATCCGAGCCCTCAGGCCCGACCGAAACCCCGACCAGGTCACCCCGACCGCGGTAACAGTTCGGTCTCGACGCCCCCGACCAGCGGGGCGGTACGAGCACTCCTGCGGCGATCACGGGCAATCTGCCTACCGAAACGGACACCCGCCAGGTCTGCTCCCGCACCACGGGAAGGCGTTTGTCGAACTCCCGCCCTGCGGTGAACCAATCCGCCCACGCGGTCCGCCCGGCACAACGCGCCTCTGCCTTCCGGCATGTATCCACCTGTACGCGGGCAGACCCAACTCCGCCGCGCGGTCAAGTCGCCCATGGTGTGAGCCACGTTCATTCCGATCCCCTCTCGTCCGGGTCCACTCCGGTTGGTCGCGTATTACATGTGCGCGGAGCCGGGCCCGTGTGACGCCGAGGCCGCGCCTTTCTTCCCTCTCACTGCTCAACGCAAGGGTCAGGGCCGACTCAAACGTGACCGCCGGACCCGGACTTGTTGCGCGTGAACATCTAGCACCCGCCACAGAAACCGCCTATTTGTCGTTCTCGATGCCTTTTGGATTCGCGTGAAATAGGCACAGAACAGGACTGTGACCTACGTCACGTTGAAAACTCCACTGACGTTTTGCCTGGTCAGCGGATACACGGAATCCTGCAACGGATTGCCTGTGGATAGATTTCTGCGATCTCAGCCATGGCCGCAAAGGTGCATAACGGTGTTAAACAGCATGATTTGGCGACACCGAGGGCAGGCAGGGGCGCGCACGAGCAGAACGGGGCAGGCCGTGCCGGAGCAACGCGCAGGCGACCAGCCGAAGCAGCGCCAGCAGAAGGCGCGTTCAAAGCTTCTTTACTGAATCAAGGCGGCCCGCTGTCGCGGGCCGCGCGGCGCGGCGCCACGGGCGCCGCACGCTCCTGTCTACCGCCCCGCTTACGGCACCCCCGGCACTCGCCGCCGCAATGCTGGCGGGATCGGGCAACTATGGCCGCACAGACGCCTGATCACTCCACGGCGATGCACTACTGATGCTGCGTCAGGCAGAGCTCGCCGACTCTCTCCCTGCGCCGCCCCCTGCGACAGGAGCAGGCATCTAGATGCGGGCGAACGTCAGCCGACCCGCGTGCGACTGAATATGCCAATCCTCTAGTCAGAACTCACGCACCTCGATAGGTTCCTGCACACACATTGCGCACGTCTGGTCACAGGACGCGCACAAGCGTGGTCAATTCATCGATCGCCAGAGGCCCCTGGAGGTAGCACATGAGACGTGCCCGCAAGAGACTCGCGGGAATGATCTCTACAACGTTGCTGGTGTCCGTAGTTGCAACACTCCCAGCATCCGCCGACGAACCCGCGAAGCCGCCAACTTCGCCCAACCGCGCGGCCGCGCTGGTAGAGAAGCTCGGCGACGACAGGACGGGAGGCTCGTACTACAAGGATGGGCGCCTGGTGATCGCGGTCACCGACGAGGCTGCTGCCGAATCAGTCCGGGACGCGGGTGGGGTCCCGGAATTGGTCGCTCGCAGCACGGCCGAGCTGTCGTCGATTCACCACGAGCTCGACGAAATATCCCCAGCACAGCCTGGGGCATCGAGGCCGACTCCAACCAGGTGAGCGTCGAAGTCTTCGACGGAGTGTCCACCGCCGGACGGGACAAGATCGAGCGCGTAGCAGCCGCCCACCCCGACGCGATACGCGTCAACAAGGTTGACAGCACACTGAAATTCAAGGCAACCGACCTGCGCGGCGGCAACGGGATCTGGTCCCAGAACTGGCTGTGCACTGCCGGATTCAACGCCAAGAGCTCCTCGGGGGCGATCTACACGCTCACTGCCGGACACTGCGTGCCTGGCACCGGCAACATCTGGTACATGGACTGGAACAGCACACAGATCGGCACGCAGACTGCCTACAACTTCGGTACCGGCACCAGCGGGTCGTGTGATGGATCCACTCGCGGCTGCGACTGGGCGGTGATCAGGGCGGACGGTCCTAGCATTAATCCGCTCGGGACAGTCCGGTACTGGGGTGGCAAATATCACCAGATCAACGATTCGCGGTACCCGGCGGAGAACGAGTCCATCGACAGGATCGGAGTCAACAGCGAGGACAAGACGGGCAACGTCACCAAGACGAGCGTGACTGTCAACATCGGCGGCAAAACGATGTACGGCATGTTCGAGACGAACAACTGCGCGTTGGGCGGCGACAGCGGAGGCCCTGCTCTGAACGGGAACACCGCTCTCGGGCTTCTGTCGGGGGGATCCGAAGAAACCAAATGCAGCTCCTCCTCCAGTGGCAACTACCGCAACTACTTCACGAAGGTGCAGACAGTTCTAAATGAGCGTGGCCTCAAGGTCTATTGAGGCACTGACTGAGCGCGCTGCCCCACTCAACGAAACCCGCGCGGGCTCAGTCACGTCATAGGAGCAAGGCGACTAGTTGTCGCGCCGTTCGTCTGGGAGGCCACATGCATCACACGGCATCACGCTCGGTCGGTGTCATCGGCGGGATTGCCCTGACCGCGACTGCCCTGGGGGTAAGTGCTGGTTGTGGCACCCAGGCGGCGGTCGGCAACGACTCCGAAGCGCTCAGGGATCGTGCCCGACAGGTTGCTCAGGCCTGGGACGACGATTCCACCGCAACTGCCGCCTGGCGTACGGGCTACTACCCCATGGAAGAAGAAGTTCAGCTACCACAGGGCGGTTTGCATGACAAGGTTGACGAACATGCCTACGAGAAGGGCAACTTTGCCCTGCGAGGCAAGCTACCCAGCGGAACAGCGACAAGCGGTCGGGTCACCTGGGCTGGAGACAAGTCGCTCACCCAACCTCTGATTGACGCGGAGAAGGCATACGAGTCCTTGGCGCGAAACCGCGCTGGCGAGAGACCTCAACTCACCGTGACCGGAGCAAAGTTGGGCACGATGCGTGTAGCCACAAGCCGCGGCCCTGCAACGGTCCCGGCCTGGCTGTTCACACTCGATGGCTACGACGCTCCCCTCAAGGCTTCAGCTGTCCATCCGTCGAAGCGCGCCCAAACGCCCATCAAGCGGGCCGACGACGTCCCTGGTCTTCCGGTCAACCGGCTGATTGCGGAAGATGGACGCTCGGTCACCGTAATCGCCCTCCACGGAGCTTGCGACAATGGGCCGAAGGTGGAGGTTCTGGAAACCCGAGGGAGCGTCGTATTGTCGGCCACCGTCAAGCGCGCTGAGCATGACGGCAACTGTACTAAGCAGGCAAAGATGCAGCAGGTGACAGTAGAGCTCAAGCGTCCCCTGGGCAGCCGTATCCTGCTCGACGCCATCACAGGGCGGCCCATCCTGCACAAGGGACCGCAAGGAATTGCGTCGAACGAGAGCTGATCTCGCGCTCAAGAATGCCGAGACACCGTGGCTGGGGCGGCCGGCCTACACGGCTTTACGCACCTGTTTGGGCCGGGGCCCGTGTCGGGCAAGGCCAGGGAGCCACTCGTGCCACCCAAGGGCAGGCCCAAAAGCCTGCCCGAGTTGCTGAGCGAGCGTATGGCCCCCTGACCATGCCCGACCCCAACCCGAACAGGACACCGCCCAAAGCCGCTACGGCCGGCCGCGTGGTCATCCGCGGCATGCAGAATGCCCCGCCCGGCGGTCTTGCTCGCCGTCGCCGGACGGGGCTGCCGTCGATGCGCACGGGGAGGCGCAAGGACGGGGCAGGGGGAGAGGTAGGTCAGTCGAACGCGTCGGCGGGAAGCTCAGGGGACGGCACAGACTGCACCTCTGACAGGGGCAGTGCTTCGAGAAGCTTGGTTGCGGAACCGATCTTCAGGGCACCGAATTTGATGTACGCGCGCCCGGAACGAGCCACCAGGGCACGTACCTGTGACACTTCCGCCTCAGGTACCCCGGCGCGCAGAAGTGCGGCCTGGATAAGTCCGGCCAGATGGTCAGCCTCTGCCCGCGCGCTCTTGTACTGGTGGAGCGGGATCATCGCGCCTTCACCTCAGGGCAGCTGAAGTGCCGGTAGAGCACGAGGGGTGGACCCGATGATCGTTCCTGCACCGCCCGGCGTGCGGGCACGAGGGGGACGAAGCCCTGATTGCAGTTGGAGCAGCGACTACCCGAAGGTGGGTAGGTGGTGTACTCATCCCTGATCCCGCTGGTCTGCGCATTGGTGGCCATGTGTCCGCCGTCCCCTCGCGTGAGCTGGTGATGACCACGCTAGGAACGGGGCGCCCTCAACTCCCAGTCAATTGCACCTGATTGCGCACAGATTAGGTGAGCGTGTCCAAGGCCTTGCTGATGAGCGCACGAGCCTTCGCCCCGTAGACCGCCATCTCGGCCAGCACGGTGAACGTGTCGGCGTACATCGCCACTTCGCTCGGCTGCGTGATCGTGAGGTAGCCGGAGACGAGTTCCACGTTCACCTGTGTTGTGTCGAAGATCCAGAACCCTTCAACCGGCATCCGTGTGCGGCCTAGCCTCGTGGGGACCACTCCAACGCTGACGTTGGGGAGTGCGCTGATGGACAGCAAATGATCGAGTTGCTCGGCCTGCGTATCAACGTCACCGAGCCCGTTGCCCAACACGGACTCCTCGACCAGGAACGCGAAGCGCCGTTGCCCCTCGTGCACGACGCGTTGACGCTCCATGCGTGCGGCAACCGCATTCGCCACATCGTCGATCTGCACCCGCCTCCGCTGAACGGCCCGGAGCACATCTTCCGTGTACCCGTATGTCTGCATGAGGCCAGGCACCAGCCCCGGCGAGTACGCCCGAAACCAACTGGTCCGCTCGTAAAGCGGCAGGCGGGCTTCCTGAGCGCGTCGCAGTCCCGCTCGTTCCATTCGGCGCCATGACACCCACATGCCTTCGACGGCTCGCAGAGACGCGATCAGGTCCGCTGTCTGCTCCTCAGCGCCGCACGCTCGACACCACGCACGAATGTCATCGACAGACGGGGCAGTCTTCGCGGTCGAGATCCGGGAAACCTTGGACGGATGCCAACCGCACGCCGCAGCAAGGTCCTTGCCGTCAAGGCCCGCGTCCTTGCACAGCTCCCTCAGGCGGTCGGCAAGGACCTGTCGGGCCCGCTGAACACTCGATGATTCTGAAACAGCCATGGCGCGTCAGACCGGCTTGTACTCCTCGTGCGGGGTCGCACGTTCCCACACCGCTTCGAAGGCCGCGCCGACCAGGTCCACGACGGCTGGCTCGGTCCGCCACTCCCGGTCGACCACCTCCCCGATCCCGGAGAAGTACGTGAACAGGACCGACGACCCGTCGAACATCCACAGGTCGGTACCGGGAAGAGCGATGTCTGCCGCTTGACGCCTCGGCAGCCAGCGGACCAGTTCACCGGCAGCGACGTTCGGGAACGTCACGTCGTACTCGTACTTGATGTAGTCCGTCACGGGCTCCGAGACGATCCGCGCCCGCCGCATCTCGACCCCACGACCAGTAGTTTCGGCCACCACGTCGAGGAAGGGCCGCCACCACGAAGACCGGTCATCGGGGTCCAGGCGCTTGCCGTTCTGCCAAGCGATGAACTCGGGGTCACTGGGCTGGTAGGCGTCACGCATCTCCAGATGCACGGCGGAGTGCCGGGCCTTGGCCAGACCCTCAAGTACGGGGTTCGTCATCGCTCTACTCGCTGTCGTGAGGCGGCAGGTACTGCCGCATGACTTTCGGGAGCCGGATGATCGTCTCGTGGTCCGGAACGGCCGTGGAGTGACCGGGAATCGAGCCGATCTCCTGGCACGCCTTCACCTCGTCCTCCGTGGCCTTGTACGACTGGATCAGCAGATCCCCCGTGTCCTCGTCCAGCCAGATCGTTGGTGAGTCGGTGTCCGGGGTGTTCGGGATGATCCCCAGGAAACGCAAGCGCATGGCCTCTCCCCGCGTCGATCCGATTGCAGTGGATTGCATGACTCTCACTCGACCGGTGGGTACCGTCAAGAGCGCATGTTCGGCCATCTCGCGAGGAGAGGCGCGCCGCCTCGTGATCCGTCAGTGACGGCAACCCTGACGGCAACAACGGCACACAGAGGCCGGTGATCCCCACCGTCGGCGATCACTCCAGGAGGGGGCGGGCCACCCTCCCAACGAGCTGCCCGATCCTACGGATCAGAAGGTTGCAGGTTCGAATCCTGCCGAGTGCACAGCAGACCAGAGGCCCTGTGGAGCAATCCACGGGGCCTCTGGCTTTTGCCCCGAGCCCGCCCGCCGGCCAATGCGGCCGCGCGCCAAGGGAGTTACAGCCGGGCGGCTAGGAGCCGCCCATCCGTTGATCGCCGAGGACGTCCGATGCCGCTGCGCGGACGCCCTTGACCGCCTGGTACAGGAGGTGTTCCCGCTCGGCGGCGCGTGCGAAGTCCGCAGCCTTGCGGGAAGCGTCACCGGCATGGGCGTCACGGACCATGCGCCGGATGACCTCGGCCAGCTCGTCGGCCGCGTGCACTGCGCGGTGGAGCGCCTGCACCACGGATTGCGGGCCTTCGAGGATGACGTACTCGGCAGCCCGGTGAACGCCGCGGGCCTGGGCGTGGAAGCGCTCCATGTGGTCGTCGACCTCCCGCAGATCCGGGGAGTCCGCCCGCAGCGCCTCGCGCACCGCGTCCAGGGCCACATCGCGGTCGTACAGCGCGACCAGGTAGTTCGCATAGGCGTCCCGCCGGTGCTGGCGGCGCCATTGGGCGAACTGCGAGCGCGCAGCCACGCGCCCGGTGACCATCGCGGAGCCGAGGGTGGCCAGTGAGCCCACGGCGGCGCCCAGCAGTGCGGTCAGTCCAGCATCCATGGGCCAAGTCTGCCGCCGCCATCGGCACCGCAACGGTTCGCATCCTGCCGCGTGCACGGCAAGCACCCGGCACGCCGAAGGCCCCCGACCGATACTCCTGGTCAGGGGCCCTCAACCACCGCGGTGGGTGTGGGATTTGAACCCACGGTGACTTGCGCCACGACGGTTTTCAAGACCGGCGAGTGCGCGTCACATTTCCACTGGTCACAGCCCGTTTAACCTTCGAGGGGAAGGTACCTGGCCCACACATGGCCCACACGAGTCAGGGTGGTGGCCCCAGGGCCCTCCGCGCCCGATGCCAAATCTTGGTATGCACCGCGTGCTCCACGACCCCACCGCACGAAGATTTCACGCGACCTTGAGAGGGTCGGGCCGACGCCGGACCGACGTGCTTCCGCGTCCACTGTCGTTCGCCGACGCGCTGTAATATTGTTGTGCGCTGGAGGGCCCAACCCGACGCCATTCGGATCGGGCCACTCCAACGCAGTTCACGGGCCCGGTCGCGTATCAGTAGGCCGGGCTCGCTGCATGTGCAGCGACGGCCACTACCGGACTCGCAGGTGGGCGCCCTATCGGACGAACTGCCCCACCGTGGCAACAACTGTCACCAGCAGGCCCGCGCCAGCGAGCGTGACCTGCCACCTCTCGGGCCAGGTCCACCGCCTGCGGGGCTTCCACTCGTTCGAGCTGTGCATCTGCTCCTCCTGTTCCTCCAGTGGTGCCCCGATCGAATCGCCGGGGCAAACCTCCCCCTCCGGCACCCACATCGACACCGATGAAGACGGAACCCTGAAGGGAGGAACTGGTTGAGCGGCAACCATCATACGGGTGGCACTGACAAACCTGAGTACTCAAGTCCTGTAGCACGGAGGCCAGTTGCGGCCGAGCTGGCGCCGTTCCCTTGACCTCGCCGTTGACCGCTACCCGGAGGCGCCGGCAAGGGGCGACGCCTACCGCTCAGTGCGAGCGACCTGCCGCAGTCTGGCGCGGGCGCTCTCGCTCCGGAGCCGCGGATCGCTGTGCAGGCGATTCGACAGCATGATCAGTCGGCGCCGTAGCGCAGTGTTCCCTGGTCGCTCCGCAAGCTGCCGGTAGGCGTGATCCCACTCCTGCTGGGTGCGGATCAGATCAATATCACGCATACGTTCGATTAGATCGCGTGTTCGATTAAAGGTGCAAGGTGAGGATCACGATGCGGCGGAGCGTTGATCGCCTCAGGGTTCCCGTAGACGGGCTGCTGTCCTTAGCATCACTCAGGTCGCAGGAGACACAACGGGGAGCTGACATGGCAGACATGAGGTGCAAGCGCTGTGGGGCCAATCGCGGGAACGTGTTCCAGCCGTGCCCGAAGTGTGGTGCTTGGCAACCCCGGACACGCTGAAGCGCAAGCTCAAGGCGTAACGTCGGTGCGTGCTCGCGCTCTTTGACCTCGACGACACCTTGGTGGACCGCAGAGGGGGCCTGGCGGTCTGGGCCCTCGGTTTCGCTCGGTCGCGCGGCCTGCCTGCCGGATCCGAGTCGGTCATCCGCGAGCGCCTCGGAGACCGCGCCCGACCCGAGGACTTCGTTCATGTGCGGGCGCTGCTCGGCCTTGAAGACCCTCCGGAAGCCTTGTGGCGTGAGTACGTCGCCGGCATGGCCCGGTCGGCACGGTGCTTCCCAGGCGTACGGGAAGGGCTGGACGCACTGAGATCTGCCGGGTGGGTACTCGGTGTCGCCACGAATGGACCAGGGGATATTCAGCGGGCCAAGCTTGCTGCGTCAGACCTCTTGTCGCACTTCCATGGCATCTGCGTCTCGGAAGAGATCGGGGTCAGGAAGCCGGCCCCTGAGCACTTCGAGACGGCCGCCGCGCTGTGCGGTCGCAAGTTCGATGCCGAGTGCTGGATGGTCGGGGACAACCCCGAGACGGACATCGAAGGAGCCCAGGCAGCGGGGCTCCGTACCGCGTGGGTGGCCAACGGCCGGACGTGGGCGGGCTATGGCCGCGAGCCCGACATCGTAGCGCCGGGCGTCGCGGAGGCCATAGCGATGATGCGGCAGACCGGCTCTTAGACGCCATTTCACTTGGCCAGGCGGCGGTGACATATGAGGGTTGCGGCGATGGCGGTGAAGGCGAGGAAGTGTTCCGGCTTG
>NZ_QUAK01000228.1 GCF_003429565.1 Streptomyces triticagri | reverse complement strand
GCCCAGCACGACGGCCACTGGGACGACCACTGACCCGGGACACCGCAGCACACCACGGACCCGGCCGGGCGTCACGACGACGCCCGGCCGGGTCCGCTTTCAGTGGCCGTGGAGGGTGCCCTGCGTTCAGCGCCCGAGGAACGCCTCGTACACGGCGATCTCGGACCTGTTGCCCTGCCGGTCCACGATCTCGGCCCGCAGCGCGACCCCCTCGCCCTTGCCGGGTGCGCGCAGCGCCACCTTGCCGTTCCTCACCCGCAGCTTCTGCCAGCTCTCCCCGTCGTCGTAGGAAGCCTGCACAGCAAGGGACTTGAGGTTCTTCCCGGCCGCGGCACCCTGGACCTGCACCGGCACCGAGATCCGCTTCCCCGCCTTGACGGTGGACCGCAGATCCAGATCCGGGCTGAAACGGACCGTGGACACCGGGGCGTCCGTGTCACCGTCCTTCGAGCGGAAGGTCCAGCTGGTGTCGATGCGGGTACCGACCCTGGCGACCTTCGCATCGCGGGTGGTCGTCGAGCTCAGGGTGTACTCGTGCTCCCCGGCCGGCACGGTGAAGGACTGGTTCGCCACGGTCTGCTCGTTCTCGGCGATCACCTCGCCGTCCTGAGTGAGCCGGGTGCTGCCGGCCTCCTCCGGGACCATCCCCTCGTGCCCCTGGCCGTCCGTGAAGGTGCTGATGAACGCGTAGAGCGTGTTCTGCGACCGGACCACTCCCTTGCCGCCCTCCGGATCGAGGACCGGCCCGAAGACACCGGTGTTGAAGTCCTCGCGATACGTCCGGCCGGGACGGTACTCCGCGAAGCTCACCCCGTGACGGGAGTCGGTGAGCCGCCAGCCGTTCGGCAGCTCGTCCCCGAGCTGCTCCATCGCCAGGCTCCAGCGAGCCTTGTCGGCGGTGGACACGTACAGGTGCTGGGTGCTCGGCGCGTCCAGCGGCATCCGGCCCGAGGCATAGCCCATCAACGAGCCCTCCAGGGTGCCGATGGTCGACAGCCATGCATCCTTGCCCGGCGCGGTCTCGCCGACCCCGGCGGTCACCTTCGCGAGTCCGCGGCGCTTCTCGTGCCGCTCGAATCCGTCCGCGAGCCGCTCGACCGGACCGCCGTACACCAGGGAGTACTGGGTGTCGTCGCCGACCGTGAAATCGGCGTCCCACAGCTGCTGCAGCGAACCGTCGTCGATCTTCGGTCCGAGATGCGCCGAGCGGACGTTGTCGTACGTGGTGAGCTGCCACCCGGTCCGATGGCTGGAACCGCCCGCCTCGATCCCGTAGATCATGTACGCCTGTGCGGCCTTCGCCCTGCGGTCGGGCACCGTGATGTCCACGGGCTTCGCCGTCCGCGCGTCCAGGGTGACTTTCTGGTCCTTGTCCACCGCGAGCTTCGGCCGGGCGATCCAGTCGGTGCCCTTGGTGCTGTCCGCGCGGTCGGCGAGGACGACGCCCTGCACGCTGTACTCGCCCACGGGGAGCCGCAGGGTGCCGGACTCGCTGCTCTCGTCGAGCGCGAACTCGGTGCCCGCGGCCTCGCCGGTCAGCCCTGTGACGTACGTCTGGAACTGCGCGGCGGCCTTCCCGTCCCGGCCCAGATGCGCCAACTCGACCTCGTACGACGCCACTTCACGCTCGACCGTGAACGCGCTGCGGACCTGCTGCTCCCCGGCCCGCGCGACGACCGCACCGCTGTACCGGCCGTCCGGCGCCTCGACCGCGGTGTCCGCGGTGACCGTCACCTCGGCCGTCTTCCCGGCGGGCACGGTCACCTCGGCCGGGCTGACGGCGAACATGCCGTCGGGGGCCGGCTCGCCGCCCGGCCCGGTGCCGCCGGCGGTGAGGGTGAGGGTGACGTCGGTGTCCCCGGCATTGCGGTACGTCAGAGTCCGGTCGATCGGCTCGTCGTCCTCGTGCGGCCAGGCGGCCGTGCCGAAGTTCAGCGAGGCCTCCTCGGCGTAGACGCTCGCCCCGGTCGCCCGATCGGCCTGGACACGTCCGGAACCCTGCTCGAACGCGGAGAACCCGGTGTCCTTGGCCGAGGCGGTGAGCACGCCCTTGAGCTGCGCGGCCGTCCAGTCCGGGTGCTGCTGCTTCAACAGGGCGGCGGATCCTGCGACATGGGGCGTCGCCATCGAGGTGCCGGAGATCGTGACATAGCCCTCGGGGTCCTCGCCGTACTCCTCGGCGATGGCGCTGCCCGGTGCCGAGGCGGCGGTGATGTCGACGCCCGGTGCGGTCACGTCCGGCTTGATCGCGCCGTCGCCGATGCGCGGGCCGCGGCTGGAGAAGTCGGCCATCCTGTCGTCCCCGTCGACGGCACCGACGGTGAGCGCGCTGTCCGCCGACCCCGGGGTGCCGATGGTGCTCGCACCCGGTCCCTCGTTGCCGGCGGCGACGGCGAACAGGACGCCGTCGGACTCGGTGTAATGGTCGACCGCCTCCTCCAGCGGGTCGACACCGGGTGCGTCGACGCCGCCGAGGCTCATGTTGACGATGTCGGCGCCCTGTCCGACCGCCCACTCGATGCCGCTGATGATCCCCGACTCGTCGCCGCTGCCGGTGTCGCCCAGAACCTTGGCGTCGATCAACTCGGCGCCGGGAGCCACACCCTTGAACTTCTCGCCCGACTTCGCACCGGACCCGGCGACGGTGGACGCCACATGCGTCCCGTGTCCCTGCCGGTCCTTCGCGTCCTCGGAGTCCGAGAAGTTCTTCTCCGCGATCTGCCGGCCCGCCAGGTCGGGATGGGTCTCGTCGACACCGGTGTCGACGACGGCGACCTTCACGCCCGTACCGTCGTACCCCGCCTCCCAGACCTTGTCCGCGCCGATCTGCGGGACGCTGACGTCGAGCCGGGCCTTGACCGTGGCGTCCAGCCAGACGCGGTCGACACCGGTCGCGGTGTCACGGGTGACACCGTTGTCCTCGCGCGTCAGGGACTTCCACAGCGCGGGCAGATCGTCGGACGGAGTGGTCAACGCCTCGGCGTTCAGGGCCTTCAGAGTGCGCCGGACCTTTGTCGAGCCCGCGTCCCGCACCTGCGCGCGGGCGGCGGAGGCGGCGCCACGGTAGCCGACGATGACACGCAGCCCGTCCTCGTACGCCTTGCGGGAGGCCTTGCTGCCGAGCCGGGCGACGTCGAACAACCGCTCGTCGAGCCTGCCGTCGGCTATCAGCCGCTGCGCGTCGAGCGGCACGACGAGCTGCCGCTCGCCCACGGTCCGCACGCTGACGGGTATGTTCTCCCGGCCCGCCGCCGGTACGAATCCGGTGGGGCGCCCGTCCGTCACGAGCGCGACATCACCGGTGATCAACTGCACCCGCTGGGGCGCGGGTTGCTGCTTCCCCCCGGCTGCTCGAGCGTCCGCGGCACCGTTGGTGTCCGGCGCGGCGGCGCCCGTGGTCATCACCAAGGCCGCGGTGGCGGCCATCGCGACGAGACCTGGTCTTCTCACGAGTCTTCGCACATCAATCCTTGTGGATGGTCGGACTGTTCGAGTACGAGGGCGCCCTGCGCACAGCACATGGAACCCCCGGTCCGGCATTTTTGGGATACCGGCAGTGCGGGTGTGCGCAGTATTCACGGGGGTGATGTCCGGGGCAAGGGAGGCGGCAGGGACGAAGGGGATGTCAGGGGCGGCGGAGCATGAAGAGACCTTGACGTCCAAACGCCCAGAGGTCGGCCGATTTTGGTACCCCGGATTCACAACTGCCTGCTTGTCGGTACTCGGTGAGGACCGGGTGACCGCTCACGTGTCTCGTTTCCGGCGCTGTCGGGGGCATCGGGGCACCCCGGTGTCGGTGCGGGCTGGTCTGCTCGTCCCGACAGTCCTTCTGTGCAGTCGAGTTCGTCGGCGAGGGGAGCAGGTCATGCCATTGGTGAAGGGGCACGTACGCGGAGGTGTGGAGGTTCGCCCGCACTTCCGGTGGGCGCCGGGTGCGCGACGGGACGTGGCGGTCCTGGCCGTGCTGGCGCTTGCCGTCGTGGGCCATAGCGGTGCGTCAGGCACGGGAGAGGGGACGGGCTCGGAGCCGCTGCCGGAACCGACGACCACGTACCCGGTGCACTTCGAGGGTTGGAAGGCCCCGAAGCCCGAGCCGCGGTCGACGGTGTCATATCCGATCCGGTTCGAGCGGTGAGAGAGGGCCTGGGAGTGGCGATGGCGAGGCAGCGGCGGCGCAGGCGCACGAGGAAGCGTACGCGCCGGCAATTACAGGCTTGGGGGATGGCCGCTGCGGTGGTCGCAGTGGTGTGGCTCGTGGGGAACTGGTCGACGGTGTGGCCGGTCGTCCTGGCCGCACTCGCCGTGCTTGTGATCGCGGGGACCGGCCGACTGCTGTGGCGGGCGCACCGGCACGCGGTGGACGAGGACCACAAGTGGCGGGCGGAGGAGGAAGCGAAGGCGCGGGACCTCTCGATGGCGGACGTCGACGCCCTGTCCTGGCAGGAGTTCGAGCAGCACGTCGCCGCCCTGTGCCGCAGGGACGGCTGCACGAAAGTGGTGGTCTGCGGCGGGCGCGGTGACTTGGGCGCCGATGTCATCGGGTACCTGCCCGACGGCCGCAAACTGGTAGTCCAGTGCAAGAAGTACGCGCCTGAGCGCAGCGTTTCCTCGCACGACATGCAGAAGTTCGCGGGCACCGCCAGACACGAACACGGCGCGGACGTCCCTCTGTTCGTCACCACCGGTCGTACGTTCACGAAGGAGGCGTACGGGCTGGCGGATCGGCAGGACATCGTCGCCATGAACCGGAATCTACTGGGGTCCTGGGTCAACGGTGCCCGGTTGGAAGCACTGCTACCGCTCAGCGGTCGCGGCAGCGGCAGCGGCAGCAGCAGCAAGAGCAGAGGCCCGGCCAGGTCGAAGAGGAAGCCTCCTCAATAGCCGGAGTGGTTGAAGTACAGCCACTCCGGCTATTGAGCAACGGGGGTCCAGGGTCGAGCCCCGGTCGGGCGTCAGATGTCGCGGAACGTCTCGATCTGGGCGCCCACCGAGTTCAGGCGCTCCGCCAGGTCCTCGTAGCCGCGGTTGATGACGTAGACGTTGCGGAGCACGGACGTGCCCTCGGCGGCCATCATGGCGAGCAGTACGACGACCGCGGGGCGCAGGGCCGGCGGGCACATCATCTCGGAGGCGCGCCAGCGGGTCGGCCCCTCCACCAACACCCGGTGCGGGTCGAGGAGTTGGAGCCGGCCGCCCAGACGGTTGAGGTCGGTGAGGTAGATGGCGCGGTTGTCGTAGACCCAGTCGTGGATCAGGGTCTGGCCCTGGGCGACGGCCGCGATGGCCGCGAAGAACGGCACGTTGTCGATGTTCAGGCCCGGGAACGGCATGGGGTGGATCTTGTCGATCGGCGCCTCGAGCTTTGACGGACGGACCGTCAGGTCGACCAGACGCGTCCGGCCGTTGTCCGCCGGGTACTCCGCCGAGCGGTCCTGGTCGAGGCCCATCTCCTCCAGGACGGCCAGCTCGATCTCCAGGAACTCGATCGGGACGCGCCGGATGGTCAGTTCGGACTCGGTGACCACCGCGGCCGCCAGCAGGCTCATCGCCTCGACCGGGTCCTCGGACGGCGAGTAGTCCACGTCGGTGTCGATCACCGGGACGCCGTGCACGGTCAGCGTGGTGGTGCCGATGCCGTCCACCTTGACGCCGAGCGCCTCGAGGAAGAAGCACAGGTCCTGGACCATGTAGTTGGAGGAGGCGTTGCGGATCACCGTGACGCCGTCGTGGCGGGCGGCCGCGAGCAGCGCGTTCTCCGTCACGGTGTCGCCTCGCTCGGTCAGCACGATGGGGCGGTCGGGCGATGACCGCTCCACCTCCGCGTGGTAGATCCCCTCGGTCGCGGTCACTTCGAGACCGAACCGGCGCAGCGCGATCATGTGCGGTTCGACCGTGCGCGTGCCGAGGTCGCAGCCGCCGGCGTACGGCAGCTTGAAGCGGTCCATCCGGT
The DNA here is from genome assembly GCF_003429565.1 of Streptomyces triticagri. Lineage (GTDB taxonomy): Bacteria > Actinomycetota > Actinomycetes > Streptomycetales > Streptomycetaceae > Streptomyces > Streptomyces triticagri. The sequence continues at coordinate 26,329 of NZ_QUAK01000228.1, read as the reverse complement.
GCAGCAGCGGACCGAGGAACATGATGATCGAGCGGGTGCGGCGGGCGGCCTCCTCGTCGATCGCGTCCAGCTCGAGCTCGGCGGGCGGGACGATCTCCAGGTCCACTCCGTCGTTGATCCAACGGGTGCGTACGCCCACCGAGTTGAGCACCTCGAGGATTCGGAAGACCTCCTCGATACGGGCCACCCGGCGAAGGACCGTGCGTCCCTGGTTCAGGAGCGAGGCGCAGAGCAGCGCCACGCACGCGTTCTTGCTGGTCTTCACGTCGATCGCGCCGGAGAGCCGGCGGCCGCCGACCACGCGCAGATGCATCGGGCCCGCGTAGCCCAGAGAGACGATTTCACTGTCGAGTGCTTCACCGATTCGAGCGATCATCTCAAGGCTGATGTTTTGATTTCCGCGCTCGATGCGGTTGACCGCACTCTGGCTGGTGCCGAGCGCCTCGGCGAGCTGGGACTGTGTCCAGCCCCGGTGCTGGCGGGCGTCGCGGATGAGCTTGCCGATGCGTACGAGGTAGTCGTCTGCCATGGGTGCAGGCTATCTCAGATATGAGATGGCAACTTCTCGGGGGGTGCGGGGCGGGGCCGTTCGGGGGATGACCCTGGGTGATGCCTGGCCGGATGTGGTGACGCTGCGTCGTGCGAACGGAGTTGGGATGCCCAGGTGCGCGACGGCTCGAAGGGTGTTCGCGGCCTCCCGGGCGCCCCGATTTGCCTGACTGAATGTCAGGAAAGTTTGCGGCGCCTCAGGGTGACGGCGCATCGGGCAAACGCAGCAAGGCGAGCGTTTCGTCCGATTTGGTGGCGTGTGCCCTCTCATCCTCAGGGCATGAAAGCCATCACTCGAAGACTGACTTCGTGGCGCGCCCGCGCCGGCTCCACCGGGCTCGCCTGTGCGGTGCTCGCCGGCGTAGTGCCGGTGCTCACCCTGGGCCTCGGTGCAGGCCCCGCTGCCGCGGCCCCGCTGCCGGGTGGCCTCGGTCCCTGTGTGCCGGGCGACTGCCCCGACCCGTACCCGGGCATCAGCAACGGCCCCATCGCCGGCTACGACAACGGCATCAACATCTTCGTGGGCGACGACTTCCTGGTGCGCGGCTCGGCCGCGGAGGCCGAGGGCCGCAGTGTCGTGCTCGGCGACTTCGACATGAACAAGGCGCCCGGAGCCAGCAGCATCTACAACATCGGCCTGGCCGGCGTGGGCTCCCGGGTGCCGCCGCCGGACGGCTCGGACTACCTCACCACGGGCGGGGGCGTGACGGTCGCGCCGGGCCAGCGGCTGCTCGGCGAGGACGGTGTGGTCCGGCATGCGGGTCCGGTGTCCGGCACCGTGGAGGCCACGGTCACCGAGGACCCGGACGCCACCGCCCCGTACGCCGGACTGCGCGACGAGCTCACCGCCGCGAGCCGGTGCTACGCGCGGGAGGACGGTGTCCCGCGGACACCCACCGGCACCGCCGTCAACGAGGGCGGCCAGACCCGCTTCACCGGGGACGGAAGCTCGGACCTGCAGGTCTTCAACGTCGACTTCGACATGGTCGGCCCGAGCGGCGGCCAGCAGGGCGTCGTCTTCGAGAACATCCCCGACGGCGCGACCATCCTGGTCAACATCCTCGGCGAGGACCGCGTCATCAACACCTACAGCGGCGGCATCGACGACAGCACCGACCCGCTCAACGCGTACCGCGACCGCCTGCTGTGGAACTTCCCGGACGCGACGAACATCGACCTCCAGGGCACCGGCCAGTTCCAGGGCAGCTTCCTGATGGGTGAGCAGAGCTCCATGTCCACGGTGAGCCTGCCCGGGATCAACGGCCGCTTCTTCACCACCGGCTCGGTGACCCACACCAGCGCGGCGAGCGGAGGCGGCGGCCAGGAGTTCCACAACTACCCGTTCAACGGCGACCTGCCGGACTGCGGGGTGAGCCCGCAGCGGGACGGCGAAGTCTCGGTGCTCAAGCGCGACGGTGACACCGGGGAGCCGCTGGCCGGCGCCGAGTTCGACCTCTGGCGCGAGTCGAACGGCCAGGCCGGACTGCAGACCGGCGGCGCCACCCCGGACCTCCGGATCACCGAGTGCACCACCGGAGCGGACGGCATCTGCGCCGAGACGGGCATGACCGGTACGTACTACTGGCGCGAGACGGCCGCACCCGAGGGCTACGAGCTTCCGGACCCGAACGTCTTCGGTCCGCTCGTGCTCACGCCGGAGAACGCGGAGGACGGCGTCCGGATCACCGCGGACAACTCTCCGACACCGCCCGATCCGTCGGACCCCACCGGCTCGCTCGACCTGCTCAAGAAGGACGCCGCGGACGGCAAGCCGCTCGGCGGCGCCGTCTTCGAACTCTGGCGCGAGACCAACGACATCGACGGACTGCAGACCGGTGGGTCGAACCCGGACACCCTCACCGGGCCGGGCCGCGCCACCGACTCCTCCGGCAAGGCGGCCTTCGACGGCCTGCCGCTCGGCGAGTATTACCTGCGCGAGACAGAGGTACCCGAGGGCTATGTCCTGCCCGACAACCCGGTCACCGGCCCGTACGCCGTCACCGAGGACAACAGTGAGGACGGTGTCTCCGTGACCCTGAAGAACGAGCGGGGAGGCCCGGACAAGGGTAAGTAGGCTCCGCCCGGCCGCAGCCCAGCCACTGCCCGGTCACCCCACGGTCACCTCCCGGCCGCGCCAGAAGCGCGCCGCGGCAGGAGACTGGGGTTGATGTGTCTCAACGAAGATAGTCAGTCAGGGCTCGGTGACCAGGGCGGACTATCTTCGTTGAGACGGCTTGGGGCGACGGCGTGGCTTGGGGAGTGACTCATCCACTTCCTGGCGCCTCTTTCGGACGTAGATGGCAAGGGTGCTGCCGGAGACGGTCTCGCCATGCGTGTCCATCAGTTCTGTCCAGATTGCCCGGCAACTGAGTCCGGCGATGATCATTGGGTCGACCAGGTGCCGGAGATGCTCCATCACATGAGGGGCAGTTCGATCCTCTTCGCGGGTCCAAGGGCCGTGAGTGTTGAGTGCCTGCCGGATCGTTCGGCGCGGTTGGTTGAATCGATCAACGAGCGCCCGGATGGTCAGGGAATCGCGCGTCGCAATGGCCCGAATCTCGTAGTAGAGCATTTGCTGGCGGCTCGCTGGCAGCCGAAGGGGAGCGGGTTTGTAGCGAAGCCTGGGTGAACTGGCATCCGCGAGGGCCTGGTGGAGCACGTGAGGCGTGCGTCCGGAGACAGCAGCGATTCGATCGAGGCGGGGCTTACCGAACCAGAACGGTGGTCCGCATAGGAATCCGTGCAGGTAGCTCGGCTTCAGGTGGTTGGCTTTGGCGAGACGCCGAATGTACGAGTCTGTACTTTCACCGAGCCGAGGGGCGAGCGGGATGGGAAGGCATGCCAAAGGCTTCTCAAGCGTTTCGGTCACCGTGTGAGGGCCTTTGCGAGCGGCTTGTTGGTTGTTTCCGCAGCATGGTCCAGCGGGATCGCGTCGATCCCGGCCTTGGTCACCCGCTCGGTGCCGTCCAGGATCGCGTCGATCGCGGCTCCTCGGATCGCATGGGACAAGGCTCCGATCATGCCGTCGGTTCGGCCGTGCAGGTAGCGGTCCAGCTTGTCCAGGCTGCCCGGAGGGTGATCGTGCAGCAGCAGGGTCTCTTCCAGGGTCGCGACGAGCCCCTTCCACTCGTCTCCGTAGGGGAATGGGCGGGTGGGGACGAGGGTGAAGCGGGCCGCGATCTGGGCGCCCCGAACGCCGGTCAGGAGCTCGCTGGTTTCGAGATTGATGCCTGCGTAGACGAACGTCGCGGGTAGGCGCTCGGAGAAGTACTTCAGGGTGTCGGAGACGTCGGCGCCAGCGCGGGTAACTTGCGAAATGTTGTGGATCTCGTCAATGAGGATCAGGCCGGTGCGGGTGTCCGTGCAGACGCCGACCACTGCTTCGATGATGTCTGTGATGTTGGAACTGCGCCGGACCGGAAGTCCCAGGAATCGCGCGAACTCGGCAGCGATCATGCGGGCGGTCGCAGCGGGTGGGACGGTGATGTAAACCACTGGGATCCGGCCTCTGACGTGCGGATGGCGGGCCCGGTCGAGGAGTTCGTGGGCGAGCCCGAGCTGGGTGATAGCGCTGGTCTTTCCCGTGCCGGGCAGCCCGGAGACCATCAGGCCGCGGCGGGCACTGATCGCGCGCCGGTTGAGCAGGACCAGTCGCCGGCCGCAGACCACAGTCTTCTTGACGAACGAGGTAGCGACCACGAGCATACGGGCGTGATGATCGAGCCGGTCCTCGTCATAGAGCGCCCGCTCGGCGGGGGAAAGTCGGCCCAGTTCGGCTGGAGACAGCAGGACCGGAGGCTCGGTCTGGTCGGGTGAGGCAAATCGTCGCCACCCCTCCAGAGTGGTTAGCTGCTGGTTGGCCTCGGCGTCGGCTTCTTGCAGGACTGGCGGCTCGGAGATAGTCACGGACGACTCCAAGGGTTCGCGAGGGGGTCGAACAGACCCAGCGGGATGACTTCGGCCAGCTCGTCGGCTGCCTGGTTTTCCTGAACAGGTTCAGCGGCCGGTGGGGCGAGGACCGGCCGGTCGGAGGTGGTGGCCCGGGTCCGTGCAGCGACTCGCCGGGACCGTTTGTTCGCAGGCCCTTTCTTGAGGGCGGGGCCGTCGTGGGCCCGCCGCAGCAGCGCGGCGGCAGCATCCGCGATCTCTTGCTCGGTGCCGCCGGGAACCTGTTCGCAGGCGTGGTCCCAGGCAAGTTCACCGAACGGGACGCCAACGCGGCGCAGGTGTTTCCAGAACACGGTGATCCACCGGTCGTGCTGGCGGTCGCGTACCCAGACCCGGGAGATGTCGTAGGGGTCGTGGTGGATTTCCCACAAGCCCTTCTTCTCCGCGACTCCGGAGTGTTGGCGGCGCAAAGGGCCCAACTCGCCGTCGTCGTATGTGCGGTGCTTGATTCGGATGCCGTAGCTGTTGATCGCCTGCCACCGCTCGGGCAGCAGCTCGATGTAGTCCTCGCCGTTCAACGGGGCCGGGACGTAGCCGCACGATTGAAGGAGCGTTGCGTACTTCTCGTTGGGCGAGAACGCTCGCCTTGGTGCCTGTGGATCGCGCAGTCCATTGTGCGGTCTGTTTTGCCAGACGGCGATGATCCATTCATCGAGCAGGTTCTGGAGTTCAGGAAGGGACCACAGCGGCCCGTCCTCCAGCTTTCGGCCGCGGCGGTCCGTGGTTGAGCCGGTATATCCCGCGCAGAACTGAGCGAAGAGCGTGGCCACCGAGCCCAGAGTCTTCTCGATCGTGCCCTTGTCGGTCGGCGTTCCCTTGTGGGCTGGTTGCAGATTGATGCCCAGATAGCGACAAGAGGCCCTGAAGTTTTTGGAGATGAACACTTTGCCGTGGTCGCAGACGATCGTCTCCGGCACGATTACGGGCCGTGCAGCCGCGTGTGTCAGGCGCTCGTCCACGTTCAGTAACCGACGGTGAGGCAGCACCGAACGGGACATCCGCAGGGCTTCTGACCAGCCAGGCTGCATCGCCTCTGGGGTGACGCTGCGAGCTAGCAGCGCGGAAGCGTCCGCGGCCTTGGTGGTCGGCCGCAGAACTGCGGCAGTGATCGACCTCGTCGCGATGTCGACCATCGCAGTCAACTCGACCTTTTCCGCGATGCCGTCGTCCAGGCGCACCAGCACGTCCAGCGGGGTCGAGTCGATCTGCATCAACTCGCCCGGTGCACTCGCGGGGACTTCCCCGAACGGGCCGGGTGGCCGTGCATTGACCGAGCGACGCGTGCGGGCTGAACCCGTGGCGTGAGTTCCGGTCTCCAGCTTGCTGTAGAGCCGATAGAGAGTGGCTCGGGAAGGAACCTCGACGCCGTCGGCATCCCCGCGGCCGGCCAGAATCTCCGTGGTCCGCCAGACGATGAACCCGATCGTCCTCGACGAGTTCTGGGGCGTTTCTTCAATCGCCTTCTGCATCGCCTCAACCACCACCGCATCGACCTGGCCGAAGGCCGGCATCTGCTTGGCCGACCGCCCATCGGCCAACCCGAGCAGTCCGTCACGCTGGTAGCGCTGGCGTCGCTGTTTGATCCCGCTGGCCGTCACCTTGTGCCCGGCCGTCGTCAATTCGGCCGCCTTGGCCCGCTCGCGTTCAGCCAGCGAGTGCTGCCGGGGGTCGAACTGCGGTCGGGGAACGGCTCCTGCAGGCGCCTCCGGAGATAGGCCGTGAAGCACCTCCAGAATGTGTCCCTCCCACCACAGTGCCTGCTTAGCTGCCGCCCTGGGAAACTCCGCGAGCCGGGATGTGGGCGGAACCCTGCCACTCGTTCTTCGACTCATTGAGCACCTCCTCCGGTCAAGCCCACGACCGTGCGCGGGCCCAACAACTGGGCCGCTAGATCCTCGGCGACCAGTTCCTGGAGCCAAAGCAGATGGAACAGTGCGGGCAGAGTCGCGAGTCGGTCACCTGCCTCATCGGCCCCGGCCAGCAATGGACCTGGGGCCGTGAAGACCTCCCGCAGGCGATCCGCAGACGTTCGACGTAGGCATCGCGGGTGCCGGTAGCGCGACAGCCACCGGACATTCGCCAGGAGCACCGCCCCCGGAGTGCCAACTCGCTCGAACTGCCATCCCGCCTGACCACAGGCGATGCGCGTCGCTTCGAACGCCGCCGCGTCCTTCGGCTCGATCCGATCGTCCGCGCGGACATCGACAACCACCGCTGAGCCGTCCGCCCGGCGTACGAAGTAGTCCGGGGCGTGCCGACGCTCTCGCTCGCCATCGTGCCAGTGCAGCCAGAAGGGCTGTGAGGCGATGCCTGTCACCAGAGGGTCGAAGTCCATGAGTATGAGCCGGTCCCGTTCTAGCCAGGACTCGAAGCCGACGTGCTGCCCGGTTGTGGCCGACCAGTACCAACCGGAGAAGTGACGTTCACCACGAGACCATCGAAAGGGCCGCACCGGCGCCACGTCCTCAAAGCGGGCCGTCACACAGGCCACCAAGGGAAGGCGTTGTCGCGTGCGTACGGAGTCCACGTACGACAGCTCTACGTACGGCGCAGGAAGATCTACCCCGGCTGATACAGACACTCAGCACCCCCAGCGTGTCCGGTCGCACGACTAGGTTCGCTGAGACAGATGGCGAAACGACTGGGTTCGCTGAGTAAACGACTCGATTGGATGAGAGAGGTCAGGGGTGGCCGGGCATGACCGTGCCGCGGTCATGTACTAGAGTTATCTCGACATCGAGATAACTGCCGAGGGCGCACCGCACCGCCACCCGGTAAGGGTTACCTAACTAAGCCTTACCTTAGCGGACCGGAGCGATGTTGTGCGGCACTGCGCGGCAAAAGCCGCCGCACCAGAGGGACAGCGCGCAGGGATGCGCGCACACGGATGAAGGAGACGGTCGTGTCGGCGAACAGCTTCGACGCCCGCAGCACGCTGCGCGTGGGCGACGAGTCGTACGAGATCTTCAGGCTGGACAAGGTCGAGGGCTCCGCACGCCTTCCCTACAGCCTCAAGGTCCTCCTGGAGAACCTGCTCCGCACCGAGGACGGTGCGAACATCACCGCCGACCACATCCGGGCCCTCGGCGGCTGGGACTCCCAGGCCCAGCCCAGCCAGGAGATCCAGTTCACGCCGGCCCGTGTGATCATGCAGGACTTCACCGGTGTGCCCTGCGTCGTCGACCTCGCCACCATGCGTGAGGCCGTCAAGGAGCTCGGCGGCGACCCGGCGAAGATCAACCCGCTTGCCCCGGCCGAGCTGGTCATCGACCACTCCGTCATCGCCGACAAGTTCGGCACCAATGACGCCTTCACGCAGAACGTCGAGCTGGAGTACGGCCGCAACAAGGAGCGTTACCAGTTCCTGCGCTGGGGCCAGACCGCCTTCGACGAGTTCAAGGTCGTCCCGCCCGGCACCGGCATCGTGCACCAGGTCAACATCGAGCACCTGGCCCGCACCGTCATGGTCCGCAAGGGCCAGGCGTACCCCGACACCCTGGTCGGCACCGACTCGCACACCACGATGGTCAACGGCCTCGGCGTGCTGGGCTGGGGCGTCGGCGGCATCGAGGCCGAGGCCGCGATGCTCGGCCAGCCCGTCTCGATGCTCATCCCGCGCGTCGTCGGCTTCAAGCTGACCGGTGAGCTGAAGCCCGGCACCACCGCCACCGACCTGGTCCTCACGATCACCGAGATGCTGCGCAAGCACGGCGTGGTCGGCAAGTTCGTCGAGTTCTACGGCGAGGGCGTGGCGGCCACCAGCCTCGCCAACCGCGCCACCATCGGCAACATGTCGCCGGAGTTCGGCTCCACCGCCGCGATCTTCCCGATCGACGACGAGACCCTGAAGTACCTGCGCCTGACCGGCCGTGACGAGCAGCAGGTCGCGCTCGTCGAGGCGTACGCCAAGGAGCAGGGCCTCTGGCTCGACCCGGCCGCCGAGCCCGACTTCTCCGAGAAGCTCGAGCTGGACCTCGCCACGGTCGTCCCGTCCATCGCCGGACCGAAGCGCCCGCAGGACCGCATCGTCCTGGCGAACGCCGCCGAGCAGTTCGCCGTGGACGTCCGCAACTACGTCGCCGACGACGAGGAGGCGGGCAAGGAGTCCTTCCCGGCGTCCGACTCCCCGGCCACCACCAACGGCATCCCGTCGAACCCGACCACGGTGACCGCCCCCGACGGCAGCACGTACGAGATCGACCACGGTGCGGTGACGGTCGCTGCCATCACCTCCTGCACCAACACCTCGAACCCGTACGTCATGGTCGCCGCAGCGCTGGTGGCCAAGAAGGCGGTCGAGCGCGGCCTGACCCGCAAGCCGTGGGTGAAGACCACCCTCGCCCCGGGCTCCAAGGTCGTCACCGACTACTTCGACAAGGCGGGCCTGACCCCGTACCTCGACAAGGTCGGCTTCAACCTGGTCGGCTACGGCTGCACCACCTGCATCGGAAACTCCGGCCCGCTGCCGGACGAGGTCTCCAAGGCCGTCAACGACAACGATCTGGCCGTCACCTCGGTCCTCTCCGGCAACCGGAACTTCGAGGGCCGCATCAACCCCGACGTCAAGATGAACTACCTGGCGTCCCCGCCGCTGGTCGTCGCGTACGCCATCGCCGGTTCGATGAAGGTCAACATCACCACCGACGCTCTCGGCACCGACCAGGACGGCAAGCCGGTCTTCCTCGAGGACATCTGGCCGACCGAGGCCGAGGTCAACGACGTCGTGGCGAACGCCATCGGCGAGGACATGTTCAACAAGTCCTACTCCGACGTCTTCGCGGGCGACGCCCAGTGGCAGGCGCTGCCGATCCCGACCGGCAACACCTTCGAGTGGGACGGCGAGTCCACCTACGTCCGCAAGCCCCCGTACTTCGAGGGCATGACGATGGAGACCACCCCGGTCGAGGACATCACCGGCGCCCGGGTGCTCGCCAAGCTGGGCGACTCGGTCACCACCGACCACATCTCCCCGGCCGGTGCGATCAAGGCCGACACCCCGGCCGGCAAGTACCTCACCGAACACGGTGTGCAGCGCCGCGACTTCAACAGCTACGGCTCGCGCCGCGGCAACCACGAGGTCATGATCCGCGGCACCTTCGCCAACATCCGCCTGCGCAACCAGATCGCGCCGGGCACCGAGGGCGGCTTCACCCGCGACTTCACCCAGGCCGACAAGCCGGTGTCGTTCATCTACGACGCCTCGCGCAACTACATCGACCAGGGCATCCCGCTCGTCGTCCTGGCCGGCAAGGAGTACGGCTCCGGCTCGTCCCGCGACTGGGCCGCCAAGGGCACCGCGCTGCTCGGCGTCCGCGCCGTCATCGCCGAGTCCTACGAGCGCATCCACCGCTCGAACCTGATCGGCATGGGCGTCCTTCCGCTGCAGTACCCCGAGGGCCAGACCGCCGAGACGCTCGGCCTCACCGGCGAGGAGGCCTTCTCCTTCACCGGCGTCACCGAGCTGAACGACGGCACGACCCCGCGCACGGTGAAGGTCACCACCGACACCGGCGTGGAGTTCGACGCGGTCGTCCGTATCGACACCCCCGGCGAGGCGGACTACTACCGCAACGGCGGCATCATGCAGTACGTGCTGCGCAGCCTGATCCGCAAGTAGGCGACTGGGCACAGCAGTTGGGCCGCACTCCCGGAATCCGGGGGTGCGGCCCTTGTGCTGTGATGCCCTGCGGCCCGCTACTTCTGCGTCGGCCAGCCGCCGTACGGCACGGTCAGGATCTCCATCGCGTGCCCGGACGGGTCGAGGAAGTACACGCCCTTGCCGCCGTCGTTGGTGTTGTACTCACCCGGGTGCTGCTGATGCGGATCGGCCCAGTGCTCCAGGCCGCGCTCCGAGATCTTCCGGTACGCGGCGTCGAAGACGTCCTCCGAGACGAGGAAGGCGTAGTGCTGGAGCGGGGTGGCTCCGTCGGGCGGGGTGGCGAAGTCGAGCGTCACGCCGTTGTCGAGGACGACGGGGGTGAACGGCCCCCAGGGGGCGCCGACTTCGAGACCGAGGAGCTCCGCGAAGAACTCCGCGGACTCCCGTGCGTCCTTCGACGCGATGATGGTGTGGTTGAACTGCACTGACACGGTGAATGCCTCCAAAGGCAAACTCCCGGCACCTCCATGCCTCACCCAGCCGGTGACCGACACGCGATGCCACCGGTGATCTTAGGCGCCGGGACCCTGTCTGTCAGTCCTGTTTCCTGTCCACGCAGATGATCTCGTCGCGGGGCGTGTAGTGGGTCTTGAAGGTCTCGCGGCGGACCTCGGCGCCGTCGTTCTCGAAGATGCGGTCCACCGAGACGTCGAAGCCCTCGTACGGCGTCTGGGGCTCGCACTTGTCGCCCTTGACCTCGTGCTTCTCGGGCTGCGTGATGTTGGTCCGCGGACCCTTCTCGGCCTCGATCTTGTCGTACTTGCGGGTGCCGAGGAAGGTGACCGTGACCGAGGTGTCCGTGGCGGTCGCCTGGATGTACATCGCGTGCCCGGAGTCGTTGAGGAACTTCTGGTCCAGGCTGCCCCAGGCGACCGTCGCCTCCCGGCCTTCCGGGTAGCGCTCGATGTAGAAGGAGTGCGCCCCGTACTCGACCGGTTTCACGCCGGCGAAGAACACCGCGTTGAAGACCGTGGTGGCCACCGAGGACACCCCGCCGCCGGCCGCCTCCTGGTACTTGCCGTCCAGGATCATCGTGCCGTCCACGAAGCCGTTCTCCTTCGTGCGCTCGCCGACCGTCTCGTTGAAGCTCCAGGTCTCGCCCGGCATCACAAGGGAACCATTGATCAGCTCGGCCGCACGGCCGATGTTCGTGGTGCGGTACGGGGCGGCCGGGAAGTTCACCGTGAACGACGACATGACCTCCTTGATGCCGAGGTCCTGCACCGATTCGGCCGTCAGCTTCGGCTGCACCGTCCGGCCGGCCACCGGGCCCGTACGGTCCGCCTCGCCCTTGCCGGTGAGCAGCGGCAGGACGGCCTTCTGCAGGTCCTTCGCCGAGACGCTGCGGCCCGGCTGCCCGTCCGCAGCGACCACCACCTTGTCGCCCTGCACCTCGAGCTGCGCCTCCCGCGGGGTGCCGGCGGCGCGCCCCAGCGGGTCGGCGAGTGCCGGATCGGCCAGCAGGCCCTTGCCGTCGAGGACGGGTACGAGACGCATCCCGTCGTCCGACGCCGCGGTCCGTACGGAGGTCCGGTCGTCCGTCGTCCTCCCGGACCCGTCCGCCTGCTCGGCCTTCATGCCCAGGTGCCGGGCGAGTGCGCCGGGGGAGACGGTGATCCGCTCCGCGCCGATGGTCAGGGTGACCGGCGCCGACATCGCCGGACGGGCGAACTCGGCCATGGCGCGGTCGACTTCGGCCTGCGGGACCTTCGGCCGTGAACGGTCCACGGGCAGGGTCACCGGCCGGTCGTCGGCCACGGGATAGGCGTCGCGCAGCGCGTCGACGGAACCGTCCACATCCAGGCGCTGTCCGGTGCGGGCCTGCACGGCCTTCGCCTCGCCGTCACGGAAGGTGACCGCGCCGTCGCGGGACTTCCGGTCCACGTCCTTCGCGGTCGCCGCGAGTGCGCTCCTGGCCCTGTCCTCGTCGACCCGGACCACCGGATCGACCTGCTGCTCGGAGGTGCCGGAGAAGAGCGAGCCGATCACCGAGAACGGGTTGCCGCTGTTCACCCCGGCCCGGTCCACGGTCGCCGGTATGTCCACGGAGAGGCCGGCCGCGGCGGGCGACACCGACGCCGTACGGTCACCGGCCCGCACCTTCAGGGCCGAGGCCCAGGCCGCGCCCTTCTCGTCGGTGAGGCGCTCACGGGCCGCGGCTGAATCGAGGCCGCCGATGTCGACACCGGCGACCCGCGTCCCCTCGGGTATCCCGTCACCCTGAGTGAGCCGTCCGGCCAGATACAGGCCCCCGAACGCAACGACGGCCGCTCCGGAGACGGCCACGGCGATCCGTATTCGACGGCTGCCCGGGGCGGCGTCCCGCTGCCGCTCCGGACTGTCGGCTGCGCCTGGCAAGAGGCCTCCCGGGTTGGCGAAAAAGTACCCATTCACACTAAAGGGTGCACTTGGGTCTGTCGTCCCCGTACGGGGAGAGGTCGGTCACCCCACCCGCCGTCGAGCACCACCGGTCCGTCCCGGACATGCGGACGGGGCGGGCCCGGAAGTCTCCGTACCCGCCCCGCACCCTTGCGATTGCTAGCCGAGCAGCTCGATCTCCGCCAGCGTCGTCGCCTTGGTCGGCACCAGCCGATAGTGCTGGTACTTGCCCGGATCGTCGATCGAGAAGACCCGCGTCTGGTGGTCCCAGGCGAAGGACTCGCCCGAGCGCCGGTCCACGGTCTTCCACTTGTCGCCGTCCTTGGACGCCTCCAGCTTCCAGCCGTCCGGGGCCTTGGCCCGGTCCGCGGAGGTCAGGGTGTACTGGACGGCCTTGGTGGCCTCCTTGACGGGCAGGTTCACCGAGGCGATCTCGGCGTCCGTCTCGGAGGTGTTGTCGTACAGCGGGCCCTTGCCGTCGAGGACGTCGTCCTGCGGATTCGGGACCTTGTCGTCCTTGGTGACGGAGACCGGCGCGTCCTTCTTGCCGGTGCCCCAGCGCGACGGCTTCGGGCCCATGTCGAACTCGACCGTGCCGCCCTTGGCGAGCACCGAGTGCGGCAGCGCCGTGGACGTCCACTTCTTGCCGTTGACCTTGACGCCCTGGACGTAGATGTTCTTGTCGCTGTTCTTGGGCGCCTTCACCACGAGGTCCTTGCCGCCCTCGATGTGCACGGTCATCTTGGTGAACTGCGGGGAGCCGATGGCGTATTCGCCACTGCCCATCACCAGCGGATAGAAGCCGAGCGAGGAGAAGAGGTACCAGGCCGACTGCTCGCCGTTGTCCTCGTCGCCGTGGATGCCCTGCCCGATCTCGCTGCCGACGTACAGCCGGGAGAGGACCTCGCGGACCTTCTCCTGCGTCTTCCAGGGCTGCGAGGCCGCGTTGTACATGTACGTGGCGTGGTGGGCGACCTGGTTGCTGTGCCCGTACATGCCCATCCGTACGTCACGGGCCTCGGTCATCTCGTGGATGACGCTGCCGTACGAGCCCTTGAACTCGGGCGCCGCGGTCTCCGGGGTGTCGAAGTACGTGTCCAGCTTCTTGCCCAGACCGGCCCGGCCGCCGTACAGATTCGCCAGACCGCGGGAGTCCTGCGGAGCGGTGAAGGCATAGCCCCAGCCGTTCGTCTCCGTGTAGTCGTGGCCCCAGATGCGCGGGTCGTAGTCCTCGGACTTGACGCGCCAGTCGCCCTTGAGGTCACGGCCCTGGAAGAAGCCCGCCTTGTCGTCGAACATCTTGACGTAGTTGCGGGCCCGGTTGAGGAAATACTTCGACTCCTCCTTGTACCGCTTCTCGCCGGTCTTCTTGTAGAGGGCCTCGCCCATCTTCGCGATGCCGTAGTCGTTGATGTAGCCCTCGAGCGCCCAGGACATGCCCTCGTGCGTCTCGGTGCTGGTGTAGCCGAGGAACGGCGAGGTCTCCATGCCCTTGCGGCCGACCGCCGAATTCGGCGGCACCACGGTCGCGTTCTTCAGGGCGGCCTCGTACGCCGGCTTCGCGTCCAGGTCCACGCCCTTGACGTACGCATCGGCGAAGGCCACGTCCGACGAGGTGCCGGTCATCAGGTCGGCGGGCCCGGGCGAGGACCAGCGCGAGGTCCAGCCGCCGTCCTTGTAGTGCTGGGTGAATCCGTCGACCAGCTTCGCCGCCTTCTTCGGGGTGAGGAAGGAGTACGCCGGCCAGGTCGTGCGATACGTGTCCCAGAAGCCGTTGTTGACGTACACCTCACCGTCGACGATCTTCGCCCCGGTGTGCGTCGGGGTGTCCTTGCCGGCCGGCTTGGAGAACGGGCTGGCGTACCGGGTCTTCGAACCGACCTTCTCGTGACCGGAGTTGGGGTACAGGTACAGCCGGTAGAGGCTCGAGTACAGCGTGGTCAGCTGGTCCTCGTTCGCACCCTCCACCTCGACCCGGCCGAGCACCTCGTCCCACTGGTCCTGGGCGTCGCCCTTGACCTTGTCGAAGGAGGTGCCCTCCGGTATCTCCTGCTTCAGGTTGTCCTGCGCCTGGTCCACCGAGATCAGCGAGGTGGCGAGCCGCAGTGACACGGTCCGGTCCTCGCCCGCGTCGAAGCGCAGATGGCCCGTGACGCCGGAGGAGTCGCCGCCGGTGACCTTCTTGTCGAAGACGCCGTACACGAAGAGCCGGGTGGCTCCGGCGGATCCGCCGCTCTTGACGTCGGAGTAGCCGGTGACGACACCGTTCTCCTTGTCGAGGGTCAGGCCGCCCTCGTCCGTGACGTTGTCGAAGATGACGCTCGCGTCGTCGCCCGGATAGCTGAACCTCATGATCGACGCATGGTCGGTCGGCGCCATCTCGGCCTTGATGCCGTTCTCGAACGTCACTCCGTAGTAATGCGGCTGCGCCGTCTCCTTGTCGTGCCGGAAGGGCAGTTCACGCTTCTCCCGGTCGGTGTCCGGAGTGCCCTTCTGAGCCGAGGGCAGCAGCTGGAAGGTCTGCCGGTCGCCCATCCAGGGGCTCGGCTCATGGCTCGCGGCAAGGGCCTGCATGGTCGGCAGGTTGTCCTCGTTGTTGCCGCTCGCGTAGTCGTAGATCCAGCTGGTGGACTCGGCGTTGGTCACCGGGGACCAGAAGTTGAAGCCGTGCGGCACCGCGGTCGCCGGGATGTTGTTGCCGCGCGAGAAGCCGCCGCTCGAGTTGGTGCCGCGGATCGTGGAGGCGTACTCCGACAGGCGGGCCTTCGGCTTCGCCGGCGGCACCTCCTTCAGGGACACGTCGTCCACCCAGCCGCGGAACTTCGCCGGGCCCTTGGGGGAGTCGTACGCCACCAGGATGCGGTCCACCGTCTTGCCCTGGGCGACCTGGCCGATCCGCGAGGCGACGTTGTTCCACTGGTTCACATAGAGGCGCTTGGCCGCGGCCTGCCCCTGCGGGGTGAGCTCCCCGCCATGGCTGTCGACCGCACCCAGCTCACTCAGATAGGTGCCGTCCGTGAAGGCCAGGTCGACCGAGACATGGGTGGACGCGTAGGACAGGTCCTCAGCGGGCTCCGGCATCGACGGGAAGAGCTTGTAGGACAGCTGGGTGTCCTTCTCGATGTCCACATCGACGTCGAAGACCTTGTTGTACGAGTACGCCCCGCCGTCCGCCTTGTGGGTGCCGGCGTAGCGAAGCGCCTTCTTGCCGGTGAAGCCCGCGCCGGTCTTGGCGGTCGGGGAGCTGCCCGGGCCGGTGTCGACGACGGAGAGCATGTCCGAGGCCGGCTTGTCCGTGCTGCCGTCGGACAGCTGCAGATCGGCGAGCTGGACCGCGTCGTCCGCGCCGTTGTTGCCGGTGATCTCCAGGCGGTAGTGCTCGTACGCCGTGGAGTTGTCGAACTCGTACTCCTTGGTCTGCTTCCGCTCGGAGAAGGTCTCGCCATCCCGGCTGTCGAGCGTCTTCCAGTCCTCGCCGTCCTTCGAGCCCTGCAGCTTCCAGGACTTGGGGTCGCGCTCGTCGTGGTCGTCGGCCGAGGTCAGGGCGTACTTGACGACCTCGACCGGAGCGTCGATGTCGTACTCGACCCAGGCCTTGGGGCTGAAGGCGAGCCACTTGGTGTCGGGGTCGCCGTCGACGAGGTTGTCCTTGCCCTCGCCGCCGTCCGCGTTCTCGTCGCTGGCGCGGACCGCACCCACCCGGTCGTTGACCGTGCCCGGGATGCTGTCCTCGAATCCGCTGCCCACGCCCGAGGCCTTCTTCTTGCCGTCGGCGTCCGTCTCGACGGTGCTGCGCCAGTCCGGGGCGGGGTCGTCCTTCTCGAAGGAGGAGCTGAACTCCTTCGCGGCGCCGTCCGGTTGACCGGGAGCGGCGAGCGCCGGCGCCTGCGCCGAGGCGGCGAGTACCAGCGAGGCGGTGCCGAGGACGACGGCTCGGTGCCGCCCACGGTGGTGTCCGAACCGAGGTCTGGGTCTCATCCCCGAGATCCTTCCTGAGCAAGCGACAACGTTGTCAGTTCACTGCGCAGGAACCAGTAGGTCGTCAAGTGACCCACGGTGTCAAGGGTGTTGAAGGGGATCTCGACGGCAGTGGAGTCGAAGCGTCCGGCCGGGTGGCGGGTTTGTCCGAACCAAAAGCGGAATCGGCGACCCTTATTACAGGTCTCAACTCGAAAAAGACGCCGGTGGAAGCTGTATTCGATCTTGCTCTACCCGCGAGGAGTGGACTATACCTGTCGGCACCTTGAATGGCGGGCGAGCACCTTGCCATGCAGCCGTCGTACGTGCACAACAGACCAGCTTCAACCGACCTGCGGTACCGGTCCGTTCGCCATTCGGCGTTGCGGGACCGGGTCCTCCGCCCGAGTCCTGGAGACGTCGTGAGCATGCGATCCACCGGCGTGAATCGTCGTGACGTGATGAAGAGAGCCGCAGCAGCGAGTCTGCTCACCGTGCCGGCCGTCGGGGCCCTGAGCTCCTGCGCCAGCGGCGGCGGCAGCGAGGACAAGACCGAGAAGGGCACCAAGTCCAAGAAGAATCCGCTCGGCGTGAAGGACAACGCCCCGCTCACGGTCTACATCTTCGACGGCGGATACGGCGACAAGTACGCCCAGTACGTGACCGACATGTACGGGAAGCGGTACCCCGAGGCGAAGGCCACCCAGAAGAAGACCACCAAGATCTCCCAGCAGCTGCAGACGAAGATCATCCGCGGCAAGCCCTCCGCTGACGTGATCAACAACTCCGGCGCGGATGACATGACCCCCGGCACCCTCGTCAAGAACGGCCAGCTGGCCGACCTCGACGAGCTGCTCAAGGCGCCCTCGTACGACGACCCGAGCACCACCGTCGAGGAGTCGCTCGTCCCCGGGATGCGGGAGATGGGCGCCTTCGGCACCAAGGGCTGCTACCAGCTCAACCTGGCCGTGACGGTCTACGGGAACTGGTACTCGGAGCGCCTGCTGAACGACGAGCTCGAGATGGAGTACCCCGAGACCTGGGACGACATGCTCGCCGTCTGTCGCAAGGCGAAGAGCAAGGGCATCCACGGCTGGAGCTACCCGGGCGGCCACCCGCGCTACATGCTCTTCAGCATGTACGCCATGTTCGCGCAGGTCGGCGGGCGCGAAGTCATCGAAGCGATGGACTACTTGGAGCCGAACGCCTGGAAGCACGACGCGGTCAAGTCCGTGTTCGAGGCCTTCGAGGAGCTGGTCGCCAAGAAGTACGTCCTCACCGGTTTCGACGGCACCGAGGCGCACACCGAGATGCAGACCGCCTGGACGAAGGGCAAGTGCGTCTTCGTGCCCGACGGCTCCTGGGTGGAGAACGAGGCCAAGGACACCACGCCCAAGGGCTTCCGGATGGCCGTCGGCGCCACCCCGTCGCTCGACAAGGGCGACGCCCTGCCGTTCGGCACGCTCTACTCGCCGCCCGGCGAGCCCTTCCTCATCCCGGAGAAGGCACAGAACGTGCAGGGCGGCATGGAGTGGCTCCGCATGATGTACAGCAAGGACGCCTCGCGGAACTTCTTCAACGAGGTCGGCTCGATTCCCGTCCTCAAGGGCGCGATCGACGGAATGAAGCTGCCGCCCGGCACCGAGAGCGCGCAGAAGGCCATCACGGCCGCCGGCGACAACATCGTCATCCCCTTCTTCAAGGAGTGGTACGGGCAGCTCTTCGACGAGGACTTCAACGGCGTCATGGGCAAGTTCATGCTCGGTGACATGTCGGTGAAGCAGGCCATGGACACCATGCAGAAGGCCTGCGACCGCATCGTCAAGGACCCCGACATCACCAAGGTCAAGAAGGCCTGAGCGCGTGAGCACGGAGATACGGGCGGACGAACGGCCGCCGAAGGAAGGGGAGTCCGGCAGCACGGGGGCGCAGAAGCCCCCGGGCCGGCTGCTGTTCGCCGCGGCGGTGCTGCTGCCGCCGCGGTTCACCCCGCAGCGCGTGCGGTACGACCGCCGGTACCGCACGCTCGACAAGTACCGCTTCATCGTGGGGTTCCTGGCGATCCCGCTGGCGTTCTACGGCCTCTTCGTGATCTCGCCGTTCCTGCAGGCGATCTACTACTCGTTCACGGACTGGTCCGGCGGCCCGGTGGCGAACTTCATCGGCTTCGACAACTACGTGAAGATGTGGAACGACGAGCGGTTCTGGGACTCCACGGTCACCAGCGTCACGCTGCTCGTCGTCGCGCCGGTGGTCACCCTCGTACTCGGGATGTTCTTCGCGTACATGATCACGGCGGGTGGCCGGCACCGTAAGGGCCAGGCGGTCTCCGGGGTGGCCGGCTCGTCGCTCTACAAGGTCGTCTACTTCTTCCCGCAGGTGCTGTCCGTCGCGATCATCGCGGTGATCTGGGGCCGAGTGTTCAACACCAACAGCGGTCTGCTCAACGGCTCCTTGGACCTGGTGGGCATCGACGGACCGGCCTGGCTCGGCGGCGAGTACAGCTGGGCCCTGATAGCCATGCTCACCGTGCTGTCCTGGAGCTTCGTCGGCTTCTACGTGGTGCTGTTCTCCGCGGCCATGGGGTCGATCCCGCGGGACATCTACGAGGCGGCGCTGCTCGACGGCGCGGGCCGCTCCCGGACGTTCTTCGGGGTCACCCTGCCGCTGATCTGGGACACCGTGCGCACCGGCTGGATCTACATGGGCATCCAGGCGCTGGACTCCTTCGCCATCGTCCTGGTGATGATGCCGAAGCACGTCCTGAAGGTGACTCCGGTCTTCCTCTACGAGCGCTTCCAGGAAGGCCAGTACGGCTACGCCACCTCCATCGGTGTCGTGCTTCTCGTCCTCAGCGTGGTGTTCTCCCTGATCATCATGCGGGTCGGGAGCCGCGACCGGATCGAATTCTGAAGCCCACGGGAGCGCGCAGACCATGAGCACACTCAAGAACACCTCCCGTACGGGCAGTTCGCCTCAGGACGCGGTGCCGGCCGGCCCGAAGCCCGCCCGGGAGAGCGCCACCCTGAACGTCTTCTCGCACGCCTTCCTCGTCCTGTGGGTGGTGATGGCGGCGGGGCCGCTCCTGTGGGTGGTGATGACGGCCTTCCGTACCTCGGGCGACATCCTCAGCGACCCGATGGGTTTCACCACGTCCCTGCACTGGGAGAACTTCTCCCATGCCTGGACCGAGGCCAACATCGGCCTCTATGTGATCAACTCCCTGACCATTCTGGCCGGTTCACTGACCGGCACGATGCTGCTCGGCTCGATGGCGGCGTATGTGATCGCCCGCTTCACCTTCCCGGGAAACCGGTTCGTCTTCATGCTGTTCGCCGGCGGGATGATGTTCCCGGTCATCCTCGCCCTGGTGCCGCTGTACGCGGTGATGGACAACTTCGGGATCCTGGAGACCCGGCACGGGCTGATGATCGCGTACATCGCCTACTCGCTGCCGTTCACCACCTTCTTCCTCACCTCGTTCTTCCGGACCCTGCCGACCGGGGTGCAGGAGGCGGCGATGGTCGACGGGGCCTCCCACACACGGACGTTCTTCCAGATCATGCTGCCGATGGCCAAGCCCGGTCTGGTGAGCATCGGCATCTTCAACTTCCTCGGACAGTGGAACCAGTACCTGCTCCCGCTGCTGCTCAACAACGAGGACGAGAGCAAGTACGTACTCCCGCAGGGACTTGCCGCGCTCGCCGTGAACCAGGGCTATCGGGGGGACTGGGGAGCGCTGTTCGCGGGTCTGACGATCGCCATGCTGCCCGTGCTCGTGGTGTACATCGTCTTCCAGCGGCAGGTGCAGGCCGGACTGACCGCCGGGGCGCTCAAGTGACCCCGTACGGCCGTGATTTCAGCTTGGCCACGAAAGTGGTCTAGGCCTGTCGCGGTGATTATTCGCGTGAGTAGGGTCTGCGCCACGGCGCCGCGGGCCATGGGGAGACCTGCCGCGTTTCGTCGAGACCGATGTTGAAGGGTGAGCAGCATGAGGAATCGGGTTATGGCCACGGGGGCGGCGACGCTCGCGATGGCTCTGGGGCTGAGCGCCTGTGGTGGCGACAGCGGCAGTGACGGCGACGGCAAGACCATCAAGGTGGTCGCGGCGGACTACGGGGACAAGGCGTCCAACGCCTCGAAGCTGTACTGGAAGGACGTGGCCGACGAGTTCGAGAAGGCCAACGACGGCTACCAGGTGGACGTCCAGGTCATCAACTGGAACGACATCGACAAGCAGGTCAAGAACATGATCCAGGCGGGCGACATGCCCGACCTGCTGCAGACCGGCGGCTATGCCGACAAGGTCGCCGACGACCTGCTGTACAAGGCCGACGACGTCCTCTCGCCCAAGACGAAGGACCTGCTCATACCGTCCTTCGCCGAGGCCGGCGAGGTGGACGGCACCCAGTACGGCATCCCGTGGGTGTCCTCGAGCCGGGTGCTGTTCTACAACAAGGACATCCTGAAGAAGGCCGGCGTCGACGAGCCGCCGACCACCTGGGACGAACTCGCCGACGCCGCAAAGAAGATCAAGAGCAAGAAGGCCGCCGACACCCCGTACGCCCTGCCGCTCGGCCCCGAGGAGACCCAGGGCGAGACGATGATGTGGGAGCTCGGCAACGGCGGTGGCTACACCGACGACTCGGGCAAGTACACCATCGACAGCCCGCAGAACGTCGAGACCTTCCAGTGGCTGTCCAAGAACCTGGTCAAGCCCGGCCTGACGTACCCCAACCCCGCCTCCACGGACCGCAAGACGGCCTTCGCCGACTTCGCTGCGGGCAAGGTCGGCATGCTCAACGGCCACCCGAGCCTGATCCAGATGGCCAAGGACGGCAAGGTCGACTACGGCGTCGTGCCGATCCCCGGCAAGGAGGGACCGCTCGAGAGCACCCTCGGTGTCGCCGACTGGATGATGGCGTTCAAGGACGGCGGCGCCGAGCAGGAGGGCGTGAAGAAGTTCCTGGACTTCACGTACCAGAAGAAGATGCTCGCCTTCGACGAGATGTACAACCTGATGCCGGTCACCACCGACGCGCTGAAGGAGATGCAGACCAACGGCAAGCACAAGGACCTGGAGCCGCTCTTCGAGGTGCTGCCGGACGCCAAGTTCTACCCGCTCGGTGACCCGGCGTGGGACGTGATCTCCGCCGAGATCAAGAAGACCGGCGGCAAGGCGGCCACGGACGACCCGAAGAGCGTCCTCGGTGACCTGCAGAAGAAGGCCGAGACCGCGGCAGCCGACGTCAAGTAGCCGGCTCCCGGACTGCGTTCACCCTCTTCGCTAGGAGACCCAGTGTCACTGAAGGCCCCTCCGTCCCCGGCCGAATCCGGTCGGGGACGGGGCGGGCGCGCACCCAGGCCCAGGAGCCGGCGCAGCGGCATCGCCCGGCTCGGCCCGCTGCCCTGGATCGCGCCCGTCATCCTGCTGATCCTCGTGGTGGTCATCTGGCCGATCTTCGAGCTGGTCCGCACCTCGTTCCTGAACATCTCGATCGCGGGCATCGTGCGCGGCAGCGCCGGCACCGACAAGTACAAGAAGCTCTTCGAGGAGAGCGACTTCGGCTCGGTGCTCGTCTGGACGGTGATCTGGACGGTCGTCGTGGTGTCGGTGACGATGCTCCTGTCGCTCGCCCTGGCCCAGCTGTTCAACCAGCGCTTCCCCGGCCGCCGGATCACCCGCTGGGCACTGATCGCCCCCTGGGCCGCATCCGTCCTGATGACCGCCATCGGCTTCAAGTGGATGCTGAACCGCACCGCGGGCGTCCTCAACACCCTGATGCTCGACCTCGGCATCATCGACAACTCCCGCGACTGGCTGGGCAGTTCGAGCACGGCCTGGCCGTGGATGATGGCGGTCGCGGTCTTCGTCTCGCTGCCGTTCACCACATACACGCTGCTCGCGGGACTGCAGACCATCCCCTCGGACGTCTACGAGGCGGCGCGGCTCGACGGCTCGGGGCCCTGGCAGACGTACCGGCACGTCACCCTGCCGATGCTGCGGCCCGCCTTCCTGGTCGGCGTGGTCATCAACCTCATCAACGTCTTCAACTCCTTCCCGATCATCTGGGCGATGACACAGGGCGGCCCGGGCTATGACACCTCCACGACCATGGTGTTCATGTACAAGCTGAAGGAGACCGACATCGGGGAGTCCGCCGCGATGTCCGTGGTCAACTTCGCGATGGTCGTGGTGCTCGTGCTGATCTTCCTGAAGGTCAGCCGGTGGAACGAGGAGGACTGATGGCCACCGCCACGGCGACCCGGGGGAGTACGGCCCGTACGCCGAAGCCCCGCCCGCCGAAGAAGCGCAGCTTCAAGCCCCGCACGCTGGTCATCACGGCCGTCGCCTGGCTGCTCGCGGCACTGTTCCTCGCGCCGTACCTGGAGATGGTCGTCACCGCGCTGCGGCCCAAGAACGAGCTCAGGGACCGGACTTACCTGCCGCAGAACTTCGAGTGGTCCAACTTCATCGAGGTCTGGAAGGAGTCGGAGCTCGGGCAGAACCTCCAGGTCACCCTGCTCGTCGCGGGCGGCGCCACGCTGCTCGTGCTCCTGGTGTCGCTGCCTGCCGCGTACTACACGGCCCGGATGCGCTTCCGCGGGCGCAAGCTCTTCCTGCTGCTCGTGCTCGTCACGCAGATGTTCCAGCCGACCGCGCTGCTCGTCGGTCTCTACCGCGAGTTCCACCAGCTCGGCATGCTCAACTCGGTCTGGACACTGATCTTCACGAACGCGGCCTTCAACCTCGCCTTCGCCGTGTGGATCCTGACCGCCTACATCAGCTCCATCCCGCCGGAGCTGGAGGAGGCGGCGATGGTGGACGGGGCGAGCCGGTTCGGCGCGATGGTGAAGGTGACGCTGCCGCTCGCGCTGCCCGGTGTGGTGACCGCGGTGATCTTCACCTTCATCACCTCCTGGAACGAGTTCGTGATGGGGCTCACACTCACCACGGAGCCCGACAAGCAGCCCCTCACCGTCGGCATCAACAACTTCATCGGTGCCTACACGGTGGAGTGGAACTACCTGTTCGCCGCCTCCGTGGTGGCGATCGTGCCGGTCATCGTGCTGTTCGCGTTCATCGAGCGGCATGTGGTGTCCGGGCTCACGGCGGGATCCGTGAAGTAGCCCGGTACGTCCGGTACGTCCACGCGTACGGGTCACGAAGCGCCTGCCGGTCCGAGTGCCGGCGGGCGCTTTTCCCGTTCTGCTCAAGTACTTGACGGGACACGGCGGCAAAGTCTCTATTTAGAGTTCACATGTTGGAACCAAGAGCGGGAGCAGTTGAGTCAATGGAGACTCCGGGATCGCAGACGTCGTTGCACCGGGCGAACCTCGAGCGAGTGGTCCGTGCCGTCCGCAGGGCGGGATCGCTGACCCAGGCCGAGATCGCCAGGACGACGGGGCTTTCGGCGGCGACCGTGTCCAACATCGTGCGGGAGCTGAAAGACGGCGGGACGGTCGAGGTGACCCCCACCTCGGCGGGCGGCCGCAGGGCCCGCAGCGTCTCGCTGAGCGGCGACGCCGGCCTGGTGGTGGGCGTCGACTTCGGCCACACCCACCTGCGCGTCGCGGTCGGCAATCTGGCCCACCAGGTGCTCGCCGAGGAGGCCGAGCCGCTCGACGTGGACGCCTCGGCGGCCCAGGGCCTGGACCGCGCCCACGAGCTGGTCGGCCGGCTGATCGACGGCACCGGACTGGCCCGCGCCAAGGTGGCCGGAGTGGGTCTCGGCGTGCCCGGCCCGATCGACGTGGAGTCCGGCACCCTGGGCTCCACGTCCATCCTGCCGGGCTGGACGGGCACCAACCCCGCCGAGGAGCTGCGCGCCCGCCTCGGCGTCCCGGTCGCCGTCGACAACGACGCGAACCTCGGCGCGCTCGGCGAGCTCGTCTGGGGCAGCGGACGCGGGGTGAAGGACCTGGCGTACATCAAGGTCGCAAGCGGCGTCGGCTCCGGTCTGGTGATCAACGGCGAGATCTACCGCGGCCCCGGCGGCACCGCGGGCGAGATCGGGCACATCACGCTCGACGAGGCCGGCCCCGTCTGCCGCTGCGGCAACCGCGGCTGTCTGGAGACCTTCACCGCCGCCCGGTACGTGCTGCCGCTCCTGGAGTCGAGCCACGGCTCGGACCTCAGCATGGAGAAGGTCGTACGCCTGGCCCGGGAGGGCGATCCGGGCTGCCGCCGGGTGATCGCCGACGTCGGCCGGCACATCGGCAGCGGGGTGGCGAACCTCTGCAATCTGCTGAACCCCTCGAGGGTGGTGCTCGGCGGCGATCTCGCCGAGTCCGGGGAGCTGGTGCTCGGGCCCATCAGGGAGTCCGTGGGGCGCTATGCGATCCCCAGCGCGGCGCGGCAGCTGTCGGTGCTTCCCGGGGCGCTCGGCGGGCGTGCGGAGGTGCTCGGCGCGCTAGCCTTGGCTCTGAGTGAAATGGGCGATTCAACCCTTTTGGACGGCACTCTGGGTGCCGCCGTACCTGCCTTCACTTAGATAACGCATGGCACCGTTGTCATCTCGTTAAGGATTTACTCCTTGACGCTGCCGTCGCAGCCGAGTTGACTTCCGGACACCTCGGTCGCAAGGACGCGGCCACGTCAGGGAGGCACCCCAAATGAACGCAATGACGCGCCGCGTCGTCATCGGTACCGCCGCGGTCTCCATGGCCCTCGCCATGACCGCCTGTGGCAAGGCCGGCGACAGCGACTCGGGCGACGACGGCGACAACAAGACCATCGGTCTGCTGCTGCCGGAGAACAAGACCACGCGCTACGAGACCTTCGACCGCCCGCTGATCGAAGGCAAGATCAAGGAGCTGTGCTCCGACTGCGAGGTCAAGTACAACAACGCCGCGCAGGACACCGAGACCCAGAAGAAGCAGTTCGAGGCACTGCTGACCGAGGGCGTCAAGGTGATCATCCTGGACTCGGTGGACTTCAAGGCCACCAAGTCCTGGGTGAAGAAGGCCAAGGACCAGGGCGTCAAGGTCGTCGCTTACGACCGCCTCGCCGAGGGCCCGCTGGACGCCTACGTCAGCTACGACAACGAGAAGATCGGCCGCCTGCAGGGCGAGGGCCTGGTCGACGCGCTCGGCGACAAGGCCAAGGACGCCAACGTCGTGATGATCAACGGCTCGCCGACCGACCCGAACGCCCCGCTGTTCAAGAAGGGCGCGCACAGCGTCCTGGACAAGCAGGTCGGCAAGATCGTGTACGAGCAGGACATCCCGGACTGGTCCCCGGACGAGGCGAACAAGAAGATGGCCGCGGCCATCGACTCGCTCGGCAAGGACGGCTTCGAGGGCGTCTACTCGGCCAACGACGGCATGGCCGGCGGCATCATCACCGCGCTCGACAAGCGCGGTGTGAAGGTCCCGGTCGGCGGCCAGGACGCCGAACTCGCCGGTGTCCAGCGGCTCCTTTCCGGCAAGCAGGCCTTCACGATCTACAAGCAGATCAAGCCGGAGGCCGAGGCCACCGGTGAGATCGCCGTCCGCCTGCTCGAGGGCAAGGACTTCAAGGACATCGCCGACACCAAGGTCGACTCGATCACCGGTGAGTTCAAGGGCACGCCCGCGAAGCTCTACGACGCCCAGGTCGTGACCAAGGACCAGGTCAAGGACACGATCATCAAGGACAAGGTCTACAAGGCCAGCGAGATCTGCACCGCGGAGTTCAAGAAGGCCTGCGCAGCGGCCGGCATCAAGTAACTCCCTTCCGCGGTACGGGCGGTGGGGAGGCCGGGTCACCGGCCCGCCACCCGACCGCCGCGCGGCTCCCGGGCGCCCGCCCGCCGACCTCCACCCCGCTGTCGGCGGGCGGGCCCGGGCGCCGGG
>NZ_QUAK01000226.1 GCF_003429565.1 Streptomyces triticagri | reverse complement strand
GTCCTACGCCCGCTTCCCGCCGCGGGCCGCCGGTCCGGGCTCGGCCGCGCGCAGGTCGGCGAGCAGCTCCGCCTGGCCGGTCAGCACCCCGGAGAGGATGGTGCGGGCCACCTTCAGGAGCTCGGCGACCTGCGAGCTGGTCAGCGAGTAGTACACCGTCGAACCCTGCTTGCGGGTCACCACCAGGTTCGCCCGGCGCAGCACGGCCAACTGCTGGGAGAGATGGGCCGGTTCGATGCCGACCTCGGGGAGCATCTCGCCGACCGAGTGCTCGCGCTCGCTGAGCAGTTCCAGGACCCGGATGCGCGCCGGGTGACCCAGTGTCTTGAAGAACTCGGCCTTGAGTTGGTACAGCGGTGTGCTCACCGGAACGCCCTCCCGGACCGTCCGCTCGCCGGCCGCGCGCCGCGCCGCCGCCACTCGTGGGCCGTGCCGCGCGCGTACCCGGATTTCCGTGCCATGCCCCCATCCTCGCTCCCGGCGGGCACGCTGCCGACCCCGGGAGGGCGGAACGGGCCGCCGCGGCGCGGGCGCCTCACTGCCCCGACCGCTCCCGGGCGGCGGCCAGCAGCCCTTCGCCCTCCAGGTGGCGCCGGGCCCCGGCGATCGCCTCCGGCGTGGAGGCGTACTCCCTGCCGTGCAGCCGCAGCAGCTCCAGCGCACCGGTGGATTCAAGCACCTGCCGGTGCTCGGGGCGCACCCCGGAGCTGTGTACGACGATGCCGCGCCGGTTGAGCCGGTGCACCGCGTCCTTGAGGGCGAGCGCGCCGGTCGCGTCCATGGTGGTGACCCGGGACATCCGCAGAATCACCACCCGGACGTCGGCGACCTCGGCGAGTTCAAGCAGGAAGCGGTGCGCCCCGGCGAAGAACACCGGTCCGTCGATGCGGTAGGCGACGATGTGCTCGGCGAGCAGCGCGCGTTCCTCGTCGCTGTGCGAGTCGTCCAGGTGCGGGGTGAAGTCGACCCGGTCGAGCCGGGCGTGCCGGGCGACCGCGCGCAGCGCCAGGGCACCCGCGACGACCAGGCCGATGATCACGGCGTACACCAGGTCGAGCGCGAGGGTGGCCACGGCGGTGAGCACGAGGATCAGACCGTCGGAACGGGTGGCGCGGGCGGTGGCCCGCAGCGAGGCGACCTCGACCATCCGTACCGCCGTGGCGAGCAGCACGCCGGCGAGCGCGGCGAGCGGAATCCGGGACACCAGGGGTGCCGCGGCGAAGACCACCGCGGCGAGGACCACCGCGTGCGTGAGAGCGGCGAGCCGGGAGCGGGCGCCGGTGCGGACGTTCACGGCGGTACGGGCGATGGCGGCGGTCGCGGGCACGCCGCCGAACAGGGGAGCCGCCAGATTGGCGATGCCCTGCCCGAACAGCTCGCGGTCCGGGTCGTGCCGCTGGTCCACGGTCATCCCGTCCGCGACGGTCGCCGAGAGGAGGGACTCGAGCGCGGCGAGCGCCGCGACCGCGAGCGCCGGCGCGAGCAGCGAGGGCACCGCGGCGGGCTCGAGGAAGCCGAGCGAGGGCGCGGGCAGCCCGGCGGGCAGCTCTCCGATGGACGCCGCGTCCAGATCGAACGCCCAGGTCGCCACGGTCGCCGCGGCGACCGTGAGGATGGAGAACGGAAGGGTGGGCCGCCACCGCCCACCGACGAGCACGGCGCCCGCCACCGCGATCGCCAGGACCGGCGCGGTCCAGTGCGGGGCCCGGGCGAACTCCTCGACCGCCCGCCAGGTGACCACCAGAACCCGGTCGCCCTCCGGTACCGGCACCCCGAGAGCGTTCGGCACCTGCTGCAGCCCGATCACACACGCGATGCCGAGGGTGAAGCCCTCGACGACGGGGGCGGGCACGTAGCGCATGTACTTGCCGGCGCGCAGCAGGGCGAGGGCGATCAGCATCAGCCCGGCGAGCAGCCCCACGGTGAGCACCCCGCCGGGCCCGTACTGGGCGACGATCGGCACCAGGACCACCGTCATCGCACCGGTGGGCCCGGAGACCTGCAGATTCGAGCCGCCGAACAGCGCCGCGAGTGCGCCCGCGACGACGGCGGTGGCGAGTCCGGCCTCGGCGCCCAGACCCGAGGAGACGCCGAAGCCGAGGGCCAGCGGCAGCGCGACGACGGCCACGGTCAGTCCGGCGAGCAGATCGCGGCGCGGGTCCCGGGCCATGGCGGTGTAGTCGGCCCGGGCGGGCAGCAGGGCGCGTACCGGCTTCCAGTACCGGTCGATCAGAGCGTTCACCTGGACGAATCCCCCACATGCTCCCCGACGGCGAAGTGCTGTGCCCGCGGCTACCTGCGGGCACAGCCCTCACAGCATGTATTGAGTTGCGAAATTTAGCAATTGCCGAGCTGGTGACCTGGAGGAAGGGGAAGAGCGAGGCGCGCGTGCTGCCGGGGGAGAGGGGCGCGCGCTACGAGGCGATGTCCAGCGTCGCCCCCGTCGCACCGCGGGCCTCCGCGACCGTGGCCGCCTCCGCCTCCAGGGCCTTGCGGACCCGGGCCCGCAGCGGTGCGAACGGCGCGACCGTCACCGCCGCACGGCGGCCCGCCGCCTTCACCCGCCAGGTGCCGGCGATCTCCGCCCCCACCAGCAGCGCGCCGGGCGCCGACACGGGCCGCCACAGCTCCTTGCGGTGCGCGGGATCGGGCAGCAGCAGCGCGCGGTCACGCGCCTGCAGAAACGGGTCGCCCGGCGGCAACAGGCGTACCAGGGAACCCGGTTCGGCGGTGCGCAGGCCGGCGAGCGAGCCCTCCGGGAGCCAGGCCCGCCGGCCGTCCACCGCCACCTCCGCCAGACCGTCCGGCCACAGCGACTCCACCACGGCCGGCTTCGTGCCGAGCAGCGCGGCCACCTCCGCCGGAGCCGCCGGACCGAGGAACCCGAGCAGCCGCCGTACCAGCTCACTGGTGCCCGCCGCCGCCACGGGCACCGGGAAGCGGTCGTGCAGCGGCGCGAGCACCGTCTGCCGCCCCGTCACCCCGACCTCGAGCGCGGCGAACAGCCCCGCCTGCTGGAAGAGCTGACCCGAGATGTGCCGCGCCCCGCACGGCTCGCACCAGAACGTCAGCACCTCGGGCACGGCCGCCGAGACCGCGGTGCTCACCTCGCCCTTCGGCATCGGCGTCGTCACCACGTCACGGAACGCCCGCGCGGTGACGGCGAACGCCTCGACCCCGAGCGCCGAGCCCCGCTTGAGCTGCACACTGGCGAGCCGCGCCGTGGCATCCGCGTCCGACACCGGCCACAGCGCGGCCGCGAGCGCCCGCAGATCGTTCCGCCGGTGGATGTGCGGAGCACCACGGAACGACCACACCCGGTCGAGGCCGCCCGGCACCTCGTCGGGCGCGACCCCGCGTGCGGCGAAGGCGAGGCGGGCCGAGCCGTTCGGGGTGTCCTGCACGCCGAGCGCCAGTACGTCCGGGGTGGTCGACGCGCGGTCCAGGCCCTGTGCGGCGACACGGTGCGCAAGGATCTGCTCGCGCGTCACCTCGGGGCGGGGCCTGCTGCTCATCGGGTGGCGTCCCTTCGTCGTGGTGCCGGCTGATCGTGGTTCAGGCGCGGTGGCGCGGTGGCGCGGTGGCGATACGGTACCGGGCGGCCAACTGGCCCGGGGCGGACGGTGGTCGGCCCGCCGCGCCGGGGCTACAGCGGGGACTCCCAGGTCACCGTGGTGCCGGTGCCCTCCGCGTCCCCGGCCGGTTCGCCGTCGTCGTACACCGTCAGACGTACGGCCGCCGCGCCGTCGGTCGATCGGGCGTCCGCGTCGACCCGGACGTCGATCCGGGACACCTGGGCGCGCCGGGTCGCCGCGGTCAGGGCCCTGCGCAGCGCGAGCAGCAGCCCCCGCCCGGCCCGCCGTCCGACCCGGCTGTCCACCGGGCCCGCGAACTGCACCGACGGCTGGAAGCCGACCAGGGCGGCCGCCGTCGCCGCCTCCCGCAGCACCCGGTCACGCAGCCCGGCCGGGGAGTCCGACGGCGGCTGCTGCAGCGCGAAGATCGTGGTGCGGACCTCCTGGACCGTCGACTCCAGTTCCTCCACGGCCCGTTCCAGCGCCTGCCCGACCGCGGGCACCTCGGCCCTGCGGCGGGCGGACTCCAGCATCATCCCGGTGGCGAACAGGTGCTGGATGACCAGATCGTGCAGATCGCGGGCGATGCGGTCGCGGTCCTCGTACACCGCGAGCCGCCGCCGGCTGCGCCGCGCGTCGGCGAGCACCAGGGCGAGCGCGGCCTGCGAGGTGAACTGGCCGGCGAGCTGCCGCTCCACCGGTGTGTAGTCGCGGTCGCCGCGCACCCGGGGCAGCGCGAGGGTGCCGATGAGCCGGCCGCCGCTCTGCAGCGGCAGCAGCATGCTCGGCCCGAACCGCTCGCTCACCGGCGTGGTCATCCGCGCATCGGTGGCCGAGTCCGTCACGAACACCGCTTCCCCGCCGAGGAGTTGCTCCAGCACCGGACTGCCCGGAGTGATCGTGGTACCGATCAGGGACCCCGGGTCCTCCTGAGTGGAGGCGGCCACGATCTCCATGCCGCCCTCGTCGGTGGGCTGCAGGATCACCCCGGCGCAGGCCTCCGCGAGCTGCCGGGCCTGCTCGGCGACCACGGTCAGCGCCGCGTCCGGGCCGCCGCCGGACAGCAGAGCCGTGGTGACCGCCGCCGTGCCCGAGATCCAGCGCTCCCGCTGCCGGGCCGTCTCGTACAGCCGGGCGTTGTCGATCGCGATACCGGCCTGCGCGGCGAGCACCCTCAGGAGCTGCTCGTCCTCTCCGGTGAACGGACCGCCCTGCTTCTGAGCCACATACAGATTGCCGAAAACATCCTCGCCGACCAGCACCGGAACTCCGAGGAAGCTGTGCACCGGCGGATGGTTCGGCGGCAGCCCCGAGGAGAGCGGGTGGCCGGTCACATCGTCGGTCCGCAACGGCCGTGGATGGGCGAGGAGTTCACCGATCACCCCGGAGTGGCCGTCCGGCAGCCGCCCGATCCGCTCCCGCGCCCGCTCGTCGATGCCCGCCGTGAACAGCTCGGTGACCCGCCCGCCCGGCTCCGCACCCACCACCCCGAGCGCTCCGTACGCCGCCCCCGTGAGTCGCGTCGCGGAATCCACCAACTGCTGCAGCGTGACCCGCAGTTCGAGATCCGTACCGACGCTGAGCACGGCGTCCACGAGCAGCGGAAGCCGCCGGGGCCGGCCCTCGGTCACGCGACCTCCTGCCCGGTCACCGGCCTGCCGCGGGCCCAGCTGACCAGGCCGAGCAGCGCATACAGACCCCAGGCGCCCTCGAGCAGCAGGAAGCCCCACTGGCCGCCCGCCACCGCGTCGATCACCAGGAGCGAGGAGCCCACGAAATTGAGCCACAGATGCCCGGCGGACCCGAAGGGCATCCGGCCCGCCTGGGCGAGCACGAACGCCCCGAGGATCAGGACGGCGCCGGCCAGCTGCACGGAGATCGACACGATGGCTCCCGGTTCAACTGCCAAGCAGATCCAGCTGCATCGGCTGGATACAGCCCTCGAGCATCGCCCCGAGGCCGAGCACCGAGCAGACGTCGGGCCGCTCCGCGATGTGCACCGGCATGCCGGTGGCGTCCCGGAGCATCTGGTCCAGGCCGGGAAGCAGTGCGCTGCCGCCGACCATCATGATCCCGCGGTCCGCCAGGTCCGCGACCAGGTCGGGCGGGCAGTCCCGCAGCACCTTGCCGATCCCGTCGAGCACGGTCGTGAGCGGTGTGTGGATGGCCTCGCGCACCGACGCCGTACGCACCTGCACGGAGCGGGCGAGGCCGGTCGCCACATCACGGCCGTGGATCTCGGTGGACTCCGGTCCGCGCGCGGTCAGACCGTTCCCGCTCAGCGCCAGCTGCAGTGGCCGCACGGACTGGCTCGGCAGCATCAACTCGTGCTGGTGGCGCAGGAGTTGGACGATCGCGTGATCGATGGCGTCGCCGCCCACCGGGATCCGTACCGCCGTGACGATCGCCCCCATGGACAGCACCGCGACCTGTGTGGTCGCCGCCCCGCACACCAGGATCATGGTCGCCTCCGGGCGCTCCACCGGAAGCCCGCAGCCGACCGCCGCCGCGATCAGGGTGTCCACCAGCTCCACCCGCCGGGCGCCGAGCCCGATCAGCGTCTCGGTGGTCGCCCGCTGCGCCAGCGGATCCGCGTCGTGCGGGGTGCAGGCGGCGGCCCGCAGCCGCGGCTTGCGGCGCAGCGTGCGGCGCAGCTTGTCGTCGAGCAGATGGCTCAGCATCCGCTGCGCCATGTCGATGTCCACCACGGTGCCGCCGGACACCGGCCGCACCACCCTGATGTAGCTCGGCGTACGGCCCGTCATCCGCTCGGCGAACTCGCCGACGGCGATCAGGGACCCGGTCCTGGTGTTGATGGCCGCGACGCTCGGCTCGTCCACGACGAGTCCCGCACCCTTGACGAACACGCGGGTACGCGCGGCGCCCAGGTCGACGCCGACGTGGCAGCGCCGCAACTGGTCGAGGCTTGCGGTCATGGCGGATCCTCCCGAGAGCACTGACCGTGTGCGGCCGCCGGACGACGGCCCTTCTCGCATCCTGTGGCGGCCGGTCGGAGACCGCGCGCTGGGATGCGCCGGGCGGGGTGCCGCCGGACGGGTGATTCCGCTGGGCGCCGGTGGTCACCGCCCACCGGAAAATGCCGGCCGTCCCGCCGGCCGCCGGAGTTACCATCCCGTGTGCGCAAGAAGACCGGGGTCGACCAGGACGGATCCGCAGACATAGGTCAGGGGCGGCAGAGGATCCTCGCCGATCTGACGCCGTTGCGCACCTCGGTGGACTACCGGCGTCTGTGGGTCGGGCAGACCGTCTCCTGGCTCGGGCAGGCCATGACCGCCCTGGCGATCTCCCTGCAGGTGTACGACATCACCGGCTCGGCGTTCTCCGTCGGCCTCGTCGGTCTCTTCTCGCTCGTACCGCTGGTGGGCTTCGGTCTGTACGGCGGCGCCATCGCGGACACCGTGGACCGCCGCACCCTCGGACTGGCCAGCGCCGCCGGGCTGTGCCTGCTGTCCTTCGTGCTCGCAGCGGCCGCGCTCGCCGGATTCCACCGGGTGTGGCTGCTCTACTCGATCGTCGCCCTGCAGGCGGTCTGTGCGGCGCTCAACCACCCGGCCCGACTGTCGATGATCCCGCGGCTGCTGCCGCCCGAGCAGCTGCCCGCGGCCAACGCCCTCTCCTCCGTCACCACCACCGCCGGCACCATGTTCGGCCCGATGCTCGGCGGTCTCCTCGTCGGCTTCTGGGGCTACCAGGCCGCGTACCTGATCGACGCCGCCGCCTTCAGCGCCTCCCTCTACGCCATGTACCGGCTGCCCTCCATGAAGCCGGACCGGGCGGAGGGCGCCGGCACGAAACGCGCCTCCGTCCTGGACGGACTGCGCTTCCTCGCCACTCGGCCGAACCTCCGGATGACCTTCTTCACCGACATGTGCGCGATGGTGCTCGCGCATCCACGGGCGCTGTTCCCGGCGGTCGCGGTGCTGTGGTTCGGCGGTGACGCGAAGACCACCGGCCTGCTGGTCGCCGCGCCCGCGATCGGTGCGCTGCTCGGCAGCGTGTTCTCCGGCTGGCTGGGCCGGATCCGGCGGCACGGACTGGCGATCCTGCTCGCCGTCGCCTCCTGGGGCACGGCCATCGCCGTCTTCGGCCTCACCCGCAACCTCTGGCTCGGCATGCTGTTCCTCGCCCTCGCCGGCTGCTCGGACACCGTCTCCATGGTGTTCCGCTCGACGATGCTGCAGGCGGCCACCCCCGACGACATGCGGGGCCGGCTCCAGGGCGTCTTCATCGTGGTGGTCGCGGGCGGCCCCCGCCTCGGGGACTTCACGGCCGGCGCGGTCGCGGACCTCACCTCGCCCCAGCTCGCCATCACGGGCGGCGGCGTCGCATGCGTGATCGCAGTCGGACTGCTCGCCCTCAAGTGGCGCCGATTCGCCCATTACGACGCGCGGTCCCCGGAGGCCTGAGCGGCTCCGGACCGCCCCTGACACAGAGCGGCGGCGCCGCCTCCCCGTGGGACGAGGGGAGACGGCGCCGCTGCGGGACTTCGGTCAGACCAGCCAGCCGACGAAGTGGACGACGCCGGCGAGGAGGTCGGTGAGGAAGTTCATCTGGTGCTTTCTCCTTGTGTTACCCGTGACCCGTGGCTCCGGTACCAGCTTCTGCGGCGCCGGCGGGTGCACGTGATGCTTGTGTGGGACATGCGCCAAATACGGTCTGCAGCCCGTTGCTTGCGCACCGTAAGCATCGTTGGTCACACGGGTCCCGGGCAATCGAAGGAGCGACGATCACCTGTTCCAGGGAACACCTGAGCCGGTGTTCGCCCGGGATGTTCGTACGCAGAGCCTGACCGGCAGTCACCAGGAGTGCTGCGTAAGGGAGTTGCCCACCACTGCGCGGACGACTCCCAGATCCACCAGGTCCTGCGGCCGCAGGCGCAGCTGGTCCGCGGTGGCGTCCGCGTCACCCGGGTCCCGTTTGAGGATGGCCGCGGCGGCCTCCGGGGCGATCACGGAGAAGTAACTGTCCGGAGTGGCCCAGGTGTTGCCGGGCGCCGCGAGCGCCAGCGCCCCGCCCGAACCGCCCTCGCCGACCACGAGCGAGGTGACCGGCACCGGTGACTCGGCCACCGCGGCGAACGCTTCGGCGATCGCCGCGCCCGCGCCCGCCCGCTCGGCCTCCGCGTCGTTCGCGGCGCCCGGGGTGTCGATCAGGGTCAGCACCGGGATGCCGAGCCGCCCGGCGAGCCGGATCAGCCGGGCCGCCGTACGGAAGCCCGCGGGCCTGGTCGCCGTGCCGCACTGTGCCGCGTACGCGACCGGCCGCCCCGCGTGCAGCCCGAAGCCGCACACCATCCCTGCGTCGACGCCGCCGCAGCGGTCGCCGCGCACCTCCACCCGCTCCTCGAGCCAGTCCGCGAGATACGCCCGGGCGCGGGGCCGTTCGGGATCCCGGGCCCGCCGGACCGCGTCCCGGCCCGTACCGGCGGTGTCCGTGCGGCCCAGGGCGCGCGGCGGCGGTACGGGATCGGGGGAGCCGGCCGGATCGCCGCCCGTGAGCAGCCGCAGTCGGGAACCGAGCGCGCGGCGCAACCGGGCCGCCGGCACCACCGCGTCGATCGCGCCCGCGGCCAGCTGCCCCTCGGCGGAGTACGCCCACGGGTCCGCGCCCGCCGGCCGCACCCGGGATCCGGCGAAGCCGATCTGTGCTCCGGGGAGTGCCAGGGTGAGGTCCGCGCCCGCGCCGAGGGTGGCCCAGCCGCCGCCGGTGGCCGGGTCGCGCAGGACGGCGATCTGCGCGAGTCCCGCGGCCCGGTGCAGCGCCGACTGCCGTGCCACGCGCTGGAGTTGGGTCAGTGCGCGCATGCCCTCCTGCATCCGGCTGCCGCCCGTGGCGAGCAGCGACACGACCGGCAGCCGGTGGGCGCGGGCGTGCTCGTAGGCGGCCTCGATCCGGTCCCCGGTCCGCTCGCCGAGCGAACCGCCCAGGAAGCCGAACTCGAAGGCGATGAGCACGGTTTCGCAGCCGTCGATCCGTGCGGTGCCCGGGATCACCGACTCCGCCTCGCCGGTCCGTCCGGCCGCGCGGGCCCGCGCCACGCCGTAGCCCTGCCAGTCGATCGGCCCGTCGCCCTTGAACTCGGCGTCTTTGTGCGGGAGTTCGTCGAAACGGTCGGTGACGGCGGAGAGTGCCTCCCGCGCGGTCCAGCGCTCAGTCATGGGCGGTGCCGTCCCCCGTGGCGGCCGCTGCGCGGTCGGTGAGGCGGCGCTTCATGATCTTGCCCATGTCGTTGCGGGGCAGTGCGTCGAGCAGCCGCACCTCGCGCGGCCGCTTGTGCGGGGCGAGTTGGGCCGCCACATGGTCCGCCAGGCGGGTGTGCGACGGCGGGTCCGCCGGGTCGGCCGGCACGATCCAGGCGACGATCCGCTCGCCGAGGTCCGCGTCCGGCTCGCCCGTCACCGCGGCCTCCCGTACGTCCGGGTGGTCGAGCAGGGCGTTCTCGATCTCGCCCGCGCCGATCTTGTAGCCGCCGCTCTTGATCAGGTCGGTGGCCTTGCGGCCGACGATACGGACCGCGCCGTCGGCGTCCACGACCGCCATGTCTCCCGTGCGGAACCAGCCGTCCGCGGTGAACGCCGCGGCCGTCGCGTCCGGCCGGTTCAGATACTCCGTGAACAGATTCGGGCCGCGCACCTCGATCTCGCCGATCCCGTCCGGGTCGGTGACGGGCTCGCCGGACTCCTCCACGAGACGCAGCTCGACACCGCGCAGCGGTACGCCCACCGTCCCGGTGCCGGGCGGGCCGTCCGCCCGGACACTGGTGTTCATCAGCGTCTCGGTCATCCCGTACCGCTCGATCACCCGGCGGCCGGTCGCAGCCGCGATCCGCTCGTGGTCGTGCACCGGGAGCGCGGCCGAGCCGGACACCAGGAGCCGGGCCCCTGCGAGCGCCTTCGCCAGACCGGGGTCGCCGGCGAGCGACTCGGCGATGCGGTGGTACATCGTCGGCACCCCGAACAGCATCGTCCCGCCGCTCGCCAGCTCCCGGGTCACGCCCTCGGTCGAGAACCGGCCCAGGTGCCGTACGGAACCGCCGCGGCGCAGTGGTCCGAGGATGCCCAGGATCAGTCCGTGCACATGGAACAGCGGCAGGCCGTGCACCAGGACGTCGTCCGCCGTCCACTGCCAGGCGTCCTCCAGGGCGTCAAGCGTCGAGGAGACCGCCCGGCGGGGCAGCACGGCACCCTTGGGCGGTCCGGTGGTGCCGGAGGTGTAGACGACGAAGGCGGGGGCGTCGGCGGCGGGCCGCTCGACCGGGACCGGTGCGCGGGACGGCACCCGGTCGGGGTCCGTGCGGATCGTCACTCGCGGCAACTCGTCGAGAGCGGGCGGCAGTCGGTCGTCCTGCGCGGCGAGTACGAGATCGGGGGCGCTGTCGGTGCGGACGTGCCGCAGCTCGCCCGCACCGATCTTCGGGTTCAGCGGCACCACGGGGACGCCGGCTTCGAGCGCGACGACCACGCCCACGGCGGTCTCCAGGGTCGGTGTCGCCCACAGGGCGACCCGGCGGGCGGACCGCAGCTCCCCGGTCAACGCCCCGGCCACCCGGGCCAGTTGCCCGTATGTCAGGGTGCGGTCGCCGAAGGCCAGGGCCGGGCGGTCGTGGTCCGGGCGGAGGGCGGGGAAGAGGTCGGGGGTCGGTTCGCTCACGCTGTGGTCTCCTGACGTTCGCCGTCGTCTCGTCGTGCTTCCCATCGTCGCAGCCGGTCAGCCGATGCCCGGGACCACCAGGGCGAGCCAGACCACCGCCGGGACCACGGCCACCACCACGCCTCCGTACACCATGAGTTGCCGGAAGAAGCGCTCCCGGTCCACGTCCTCGGCGGCGGCGAGCACCAGCGCGCCGTTCGTGGAGAACGGGCTCACGTCCACCACCGTGGCGGAGATCGCGAGCGCCGCGATCATCCCGACCGCCCCGATCTCGCCCTGCGCCAGGAACGGCACGGCCAGCGGGATCAGCGCGCCCATGATGCCCACGGAGGAGGCGAAGGCCGAGATGATCGCGCCGATGTAGCAGAGCAGCACGGCGGCGAGCAGCGGTACACCGATGTTGCCGACGCCCTCGCCGGCCCACTTGATGGTGCCCATCTCCTCGAGCACACCGACGTAGGTGAGGACGCCGCAGATCAGCAGCACGGTGGGCCAGGCGATCTCGCCCACGGCCCGGCGGCTCGTCTCGGGCCAGAACGCGCTCAGGAGCACGGCCAGGGTGATCGCGCTCAGGCCCGCGTCGAGGTCGAAGGCGAGTACGGCGACGACCAGGGCGATCAGCGCGGCGAGGGTGGCCACGACCGGGGCGTCCAGGGGCGATCCGGCGGGCGTCCCGTCCTTCCCCGAACTGCCCTCTGCCGAACCCCCGCCGGCGGCTGCGCTCTTGCCCGGACCGCCCTTGGCCGTACCGGCCTCGCCCGTACCGCCCCCGACCGCGGCCGCCGCCGTCACGCTGCTCCGTCCGGACAGCTTGAGTCCGCCGAACAGGACGAACACCACGCCGGCGATCAGCAGGTTCACCACGAGCGAGGAGAGGAACAGGAACATCTCGTTGCCCGGCAGGTCCTCGCGCTCCACGATGCCGTTCACGATCGACCCGTAGATGCTGATCGGCGAGAAGCCGCCGCCCTGAGCACCGTGCACCACCATCGCGCCCATCAGGAGCGGGCTGATGCCGTAACGCGCCGCGAAGCTCAGGGCGATCGGCGCGACGATCGCCACCGCGGCGGGACTGACCGCACCGATCGCGGTGAGCGCCCCGGTGATCACGAACATCACCCAGGGGATCAGCGCGATCCGGCCGCCCACCAGGCGGATCGAGGCGTGCACCAGCCAGTCCGTGGTGCCGTTCGCGCGGGCGATGGCAAAGAGGTAGGTGACGCCGACCAGGACCACGAAGAGGTCCCCGGGGAAGCCGGCGAAGATGCCGTCGGCGTCCAGGTCCGCGACCAGTTCGCCCACCCCGAAGGCGGCGGCGAACGCGAGCGCGCCCATATTGATGGAGCGGGTGGTGGCGATCACGAAGACCACCGCCAGCACAAGGATGGAGATCAGTTCGGCGGGCATCGTGGGCTCCCGTCCCTTGGGCGTCCCCGGAAGGTGGTGAAGTGGCTGAGCCACTCGGCCTGTTGGCGCGTCACAGCGTCGAGGGCGAGGCTCCCTGCGTCAAGGGTTTGCGCGAGAATTGGCTCAGCCACTGGTCCGATCGCCGGGTCTCCGCTGCTAAGGTCGGTGCCGGCCGAGGTGCCGCGGGGAGGGGGAGGGCGTGAGCGACGCACTGCGTCCGATGGGCAGGACCAGGCTGTACGAGCAGGTGCTCGACCGACTGCGGGCATACGTCGCCGAGGGCGGACTCGGCGCCGGCGACCGGCTGCCCCCCGAGCGCGAACTGGCCCAGCGCCTGGGCGTGTCCAGGGCCTCGGTCAAGCAGGCCATCGTGGTCCTCGAGGTGCAGGGCCTGGTCGAGGTGCGGCACGGCGGCGGCAGCTATCTGGTCCGCGACAGCCTCGACGCGGAGCCGGTCGAACGCCTTGTGGAGCGCCGGCGCAGACTCCCCGACGTACTGGAGGCCCGCGAAGCACTCGAGACCAAGCTGGCCGAACTCGCCGCGGAGCGCCGTACGGACGAGGACCTGGAAGCGATGCGGGCCGCGCTCGATGTGATGGCCGACGACATCGAGGGCGGCGGCCACGGAGTCGACGGCGACCGCCTCTTCCACCGCGCCGTGACCGAGGCCGCGCACAGCTCGCTGCTCGCGGAGTTCATGCGGTCCATCGCGGACCAGATCACCGAGAGCCGCAACGAGTCACTGCGCCAGCCGGGCCGCCCCGCCCGCTCCCTCGCCCAGCACGGCGCGATCCTGGACGCGATCGAAGAGCGCAACGCCCGCGGCGCGGCGGCAGCCATGCGCCGCCATGTCCGCACGGTCGCCAAGGTCCGCCTCCTGGACTGGGATCCCGAGGCGGGGTGAGCCCCGGGGCGTAGCCCGGCCTGCAGTGACGCCACCTCGCCCCGGACGGGAATCTGTATCGCTACTGACGGCCAAATGGTATCGTTTTTGTGTCTGTGTGGGCGCTGGTGCACCCCGCGGAACCCCCACCTCCACGGGAAGGCGCATGACATGGGTCGATTCGTCGTAGACATCGAAGAAGAGCTGATCGACGAGGCCGCTGCGATCTTCGATACGAAGACGAAGGCCGCCACTCTCCGGGCTGCCCTCGATGATGCGGTGAAGCGCCGTCGGCGCTGGGAGTTCGCCGAGAAGATCAAGTCGGGCGAGATCGATCTGCTGCACGACCGCGACCAGG
Source organism: Streptomyces triticagri (assembly GCF_003429565.1). Taxonomy (GTDB): domain Bacteria; phylum Actinomycetota; class Actinomycetes; order Streptomycetales; family Streptomycetaceae; genus Streptomyces; species Streptomyces triticagri. The sequence goes on along the minus strand of NZ_QUAK01000226.1, from coordinate 16,902 downwards.
ACGGCGAGGCCGCCGGCAGCCAGGACGTCGCGTGACGCAGCCGCAGGTGTACCTCGTCGACAAGTCCGCACACGCCCGTTGGGGCAAACCGGCCGTCGCCGAGCGTCTCGACGTCCTCTCCGAGCGCGGTCTGATCGCTGTGTGCGGGATGGTCGAGATGGAACTCCTGGTCAGCGCCCGGTCGGCCCGCCAGGCGCAGACCATCCTGCACCTGGTGCGCGGCTTCGACCTCCTGCCCACGCCCGACGAGGTGTGGGACCGGGCGAAGGAAGTGCAGATCAAATCGATCAACCGTGGCTTTCACCGCACTCTGAAGCTCCCCGATCTGGTCATCGCCGCCACAGCGGAACGCCATGGTGCGATCGTCCTGCACTACGACCAGGACTACGACCGCATCTCCTCCATCACCGGCCAGAAGACCGAGTGGGTTGTCGAGCGCGGCACCGCCGACTGAGTCGCGGCACGCATCGCCGCGCCACCGACCTCTCCGAACAGCACGCGTCCTACCGCACTCGTGCCCCGCGAGCCCGGGCAGCCCCGCGCCCCGGACGCCGGCCGTCCGGCAGGAAGAGGACCGAGTTGACGTAGCGGGGGCCGCGGAAGGGGAGGACGCGGCGGAGCAGGCCCTGGCTGACCACGTGTTCGGTGGCCGCCTGGTGGGCGTCCAGGTCGAAGTCGTCCAGGGTGACCCAGCTGTCGCCGGGCAGCACCCAGCCGCGGTAGCCGTGCCGGGCGAGCAGGTCGATCACGGGCGCGGTGGGCTGGATGCGGGCCTCGAGCTCCACGATCAGCGCGGGCCGGTCCCGGTCGAGCAGCTCCGACGCGCCGTTCAGCACGGGCAGTTCGTTCCCGTCCACGTCGATCTTGACGAAGCCGACCTCGCGCAGTCCTAGCCCGTCGAGGGTCAGGGACGGCACCTCGAGGGCCTGCCCGTGGATGTCCCGGCGCACGAGCGACGACACGCCGCGGTCGCCGCGGTCGCCGTCCGGCAGCCAGAGCCGGGCGGTGCCGTCCTGGTCGGAGGCTGCTGCCCGGACCACCCGTACGTTGGCGGGCGTGGCGGCCTCCAGGGTGCGGGCCAGATGCGGTACGGGCTCGACCGCGACCACGCGCCTGGCCCGCGCCGCCAGACGGTGCGACCACGGCCCGTACCAGCCGCCGACGTCCACGGCCGTGCCGCAGTCCCGGGGCAAGTAGTCGCCGAGCCGGGCCAGTTCGGGCTCGAAGCGGGGGTAGACGAGGCGGGCGAGCGCGCCGGTGAGGCGGGTCGGCAGGAGGGGCCCGATGCGGGCGGCGATGGTCATGACGTCTCGGCCGCCTCGATCCGTTTGACCAGACGTTCGTGCTCGTCGTCCGGTATCTGTTCGCCCGAGGACGGCAGGAGTTGGGGGATGCCGTCCACGATCGGGTAGCGCCGGCGCAGGCGCGGGTTGTAGAGCGCCTCCTCCGGTTCGAGCAGGTGCAGGGGGCCCTTGTCTATCGGGCAGGCGAGGATCTTGAGAAGCGGATCGTCGGGGTTCATCTCGGCTCAACTCCTTGTGGGGCGGGGACGGGACGGGGGCTCGCGGTGTCCGGGGAAGGGCGGGGGAGGCGGATGGGGCGCGGCCTCCCGGTCCTCGGGGGCGGGCTCGGGCGGGATGTGGATCTCGATGTCGGCGGACGTGGTGGCGGAGGCGGTGGCGGCGGCGTTGCCGGCGGGCGGAGGTGTCGCTCCGGGCTCCGTAGCCGGATCGGGTACGGGTGCGCGCGCAGGTGTCGTATCCGGTTCCGGTTCCGGCTCCGGTGGAGGCGCGGGGGTGAGCGCGGCCGTCGGTACGGGCTTGGGTGCGGGGGTGAGGGAGGGGCGGGTGTGGCCGTTCTTGGCCCCGTTCACCGTCCCGTTCGCGGCCGCGGGAGACCGTGTGCGCTCCCGTGCCGCCCGCGAACGGCTGTCGTCGAACCACTCGCCGGCCCTGGCGGAGCCCGCCGCCCCGGCGTCGGGTGTCTTCTTCAACATCGCACGGCGGGAAGGGAGTTGAGGGCGCCCGGAATCGGCGGCTGCACCGTCCGCGGCCGGCCCGACCGCGACCGCCTGCACCGGACCGGCCTCCCGGCCGGCCGCCGCTCCGAAGGAGGCGCCCTCCGGCGCACGGCCCTCGGTCCCGTCGTCCCCCTGCGCCCCGGCTGCCGCACTCTCCGACTCGGACTCCGCGTCCTCCTCCTCGTCATGCCGAGGCAGCGCAAGCAGCACCGACACCGCGAGCGCCGTGCCGAGGATCCGCAGCGTGAGCCGCACCGGATCCTCGGGCAGCGGCTCACCGAAGGCGAAGGTGCCGAGCACGGCGGTGAAGAGCGAGGTCACCGTCGTACAGACCGGGACGATCAGCGAGGCCCGGGACCGCTGCAGCGCCGCCTGCGACATGATCAGGCCGAACGCGCCCGTGAACAGCAGCAGATACGGATACGGCGAGGCGAGCACATCGACGACCGCGCCCCCGATCCCGCTGGTCGTGAGATGGCTCGACACCCCCTTGATGGCCAGCGAACTCACCCCGTACAGCAGCCCGACGGCCATGCCGTACTCGACACCGTTGCTGGGCAGCCGGTGCCGGCGGCGGGCGCTCCGCTCGGCGTTCGCGTACAGCCACAGCCCGCCGGCCAGGGTCGGCACGCAGATCAGCAGCACAAGGCCCGGCGGTGCATGCCGGCTCACCGTGTCGGCGCCCTCCTTCAGGGAGAGCACCACCATCAGCAGCGCGACGAGGATCGCGCCGATCGCATACCGCTCACGCCCCGAGGTGCGCTCGCCGAGCAGCCGCGAGGAGAGCAGCACAAGCAGCACGAGCCCGGAGACGAAGATGCCCTGGGCCGCGGCGATCGGCAGCGTGCGGTACACCGCGAGCTGCGCCCCGAACCCCCCGGCCAGGGCCAGCGATCCGCCGATCCACAGCGGGCTGCGCAGCACATGGCCGAGCAGCCGCAGCGGGCGCCGGGTGGAGAGCGCGGGGAGCGTGGACAGGGCGCGCTTCTCCAGGACGAAACCCAGGCTGTACAGCGTGTTCGCCACCAGGGCGGCGGCCACCCCCCACCACATGGCTACGCCGCGCCCGCGGTTCGGTGCTCCGCGCCGTCGGCCGCCGTGCCGCCGGCCCCGTCGCCCCGTTTGCGTGCGTGCACGAGCAGGATCGACGCGGCACTCGGCGCGGCACACACAAGCCGGTCGAAGGGCCGCAGCAGCTTCGGCACCCCGTGGAAGGGCGCCCCCGCCACCCGTACCACGTCGAAGCCGGAGGCCGTGAGGAACTCCTTCAGGGCGCGGGCCGTGTACAGCCGCAGATGCCCGACGACTTCGGAGCCCGGCCGGCCGTGGATGCCCCGCAGGCTCACCTCCGAGAACACCGGCTGCACACCGGCGAGCAGCAGGGCCCGGTTGTACCAGGCGGCCAGATTCGGCGTGGAGAGCATCAGATGACCTCCGGGCTTCAGGACCCGGCGGAGTTCGTCGAGTGCGCTGTCCGGGTCGACGAGGTGCTCGATCACCTCGCTGAACAGAACGGCGTCCGCGCAGCCGGGACTCAACGGTAGTCCCCCGTCGGACAGTTCGCCCCTGATCACGTCCGACATATGGGTACGGGCCCGCCGCAGCGCGTCCTGCGACCAGTCGACACCGACCACCCGGTGGCCGGCGAGCAGCGGCGCCGCCGCCCGCGCCGCGGTGCCGTCACCGCAGCCCACGTCGAGCACGACGGACGGATCCGCTCCGGCCGGCCCGAGCGCCTCGGCGAGCATCCGGGCCTGGCGCAGACTGCGGGCGTCGCCGGAGGCCACGGGGACGGCGGGATCCTCGTAGAAGTCGCGGAGCCCGCCCCGCGGTGTGGTGGACGTGGACGTCATCGGGGGTCCTCCGTCGCGTGCAGATAGTGCTGGAACAGGTCGCGCAGCCGGGCCCCGTCGTCCGGTCCGAGCAGCGTCCGCGACCAGCGAAGGGCCAGATGCAGACGGCCCGAGGTCGACGCCGTGGTGACGGTGAGCCCGCGCGGCACACGGGCGGGCGCGGAGAACCACACGGCGCTCGCCCGCCCCGCGTCGCCGAAGTCCATCGCGTACGGGATGCGGCCGATGTTGCTGAGCAGGGTCGTCGACGTCCAGGGGCCGGCCGCCGCGCGCAGCGCCCGGGTGAGCGCGGCACGCGCTGCGACCGGCAGCACCGGGGACGTCAACAGGGCTGCTCCGTGCCCGAGTTGGGGGCGCTGCGCCGCCTTGAGCGCCCGGGTGCGGCCGGCGGTGAGTCGCAGCAGCGCGCCGAGCCGGTCCGGGTCGACCTCATGCGCGGCGAACGGGACCTCGACGAGCCGGGTGCCGTTGCCGATCGGCATCGAGGCGTCCCGCGGCCGGTCGTCCACCGGCATGGTGATACGCATCGGCCGCCGCGGTCCGCCGTGCTCCCGGTTCCATTCGGCGATCATCAGCGTGGTCGCGACCATCAGCTGGTCGTTGACCGTGTACGGGGCGCCCTTCGGGCGGTGCGGCACCGGGAGGTCGGCGACCAGCATTCCGTTGCCCGGATAGGGTCGGCCGCCGGCCGATGCCGGGGCGCCGGCCGCGATCCGCGCGGGGCGGGCGAGCCCCGAGGGCATCGCCACCGGCTGCCCGGGGGCGTCGGCCGCGCGCACCGGAGGCGCCGCCGGAGCGTTGTCCACCCCGCCGTACAGCTCGGCGGCCGTCGCCAGGACCCGCAGACAGGCGGGTCCGTCGAGCGCCGTGTGGTTGACGACCAGGAACAGCACACTGCCACCGCCGCCGGCGTCCTCGACGCACTCGAGACGCACCGGCGGGGACGCCGCGAGCGGCGGAGCCGAGGCGAGCGCACGGGCCCGGGCGGCCTCGAAGGCGTCCGGTGCTGCCGCCGGGAAGCTCACCACCGGCACATCCGGATCCCGGGTGAGCTCCCATTCGTAGCGCCGCGCGTACCAGCGCCGCGGCGCCTCCCGCATCAGCACGCGGGGGTGGCGGCGCAGCGCCTCGTGGAACGCCTCCGTCAGCCGCTGCCGGTCCGGTCGGCCCGGCAGATGCACCTCGATGTGGACGGTCTCGGGCTCCTCCTCCTGCAGGCAGTGCCGGGACACCTCGTCCACCACCGGGAACGGCACCCGGCGCGGCGGCGGTTCGGGCGCACCGGGTCGCTGGGCGGGGTGGTCCACGGCCGTCATCGGCCCTCCGTTCCTCGTGCGGCCCGCCGGGGTGTCGCGGGTCGGGTCATCTGCCGTCGTTCCCGCCCTCGCCGGACGGTGGCTCCGCCGGCGGCTTCGGCGGCTCGGACGGCTGCCTGGTCGGCTTGAACTTCGGTTTGCCGAGCGGCAGTCGGGTGGTGTCCGGATCCGGGTCCGGGGTCGCCGAACCGGGTCCGCGCGCCGACACCGTGGGCCCTGCCGTGCCGAGCGGCGGAGTGGCCGACTCGGGCGGCCCGGCCGGCCCCGGGTTCGCGCCCCGTTCACGGCGGGGCAGCTGCGTGGTGGGCGGATCCGGATCGGGCCCCGGACGCGGACCGGGTGATCCGACGGGTGCGCCGTACGGGGCTCCCGCGGCCGGCACCGGGCCGTAGTACGGCGGGGGCTGAGGCGCCGCCACCGGCTCGCTCTCCCGCTCCCGCACGGTCACCAGCGCCGCGAACACGGCGATCAGCGCCAGGAGTTGAGCCACCGGCGAGAACGCACCGGAGTCCTCGGACACCGCCTGCCCGGCCCCGACCGCGGCGACCGCACCCGCACCCGCCATCGCCAGGAACGCGATCGGCACAAGCAGCGTGTGCCGCCACCGGGCGAGCACCGCGAGCGCCGGCACGAGCAGCGCGAACGGACCCGCGATGACCGCACCGACCAGGGTCAGGACGATCGCACCGAGCACGAGCCCGGGCCCCGGCGGCGCCGGCTGATCGACACCGGCCTCGTAGTCCGGGTCGGTCTCCCTGCGCCGGATCAGGACCAGACCGATCAGGAGCAGCAGGGCCACCGCGCCGCCGATCAGACCGATCTCGTAGGTGGTGGCCGGCTCGTAGGTCAGCTCGATGGTGCCGCTGGCGTCGGCCGGCACCAGCCAGCCCTGCTGCCAGCCGTCGAGCCGTACGCTCTGCAGCTCCTTGCCGTCGATGGTGGCCTTCCAGCCGTCGTTGACGTTCTCGTACATCGTCAGATACGAGGCGGCGCCCGCGCCGACGGTCAGCGAGCGGTCGTCGCCCGCCCAGTCGCGCACGGACATCTCACGTTCGGCGGTGGCAGGGGCGGCCGGCTTGCCGGAGGTCAGCGTGACATCGGTGAGGGCCAGCGGGCCCTGGTCGCCCGCCTCGACGCGGTGCGCGCCGCTGCCGAGCGCCACACTGCCGTCCTCCTCCTCGCCGGCGCACAGCGTGACGTCGATCGGCTTGCGCTCGGTCAGATCGCGCACCGCACCCTTGGCGCTGGTGGCGTGCAGGGTGCCGTCCACGGCGAGCGGCGGACCCTCTCCGCAGCCGAGCTCGAAGGTGGCGTCCGCCTTCGGCCGCGGCGTGCGGTACTCCTCGAGGGCCGGCACATGGACCTCGGTGAGACCGACCGGCAGCTGCATCTTCCGGTCCGCGAACGGGTTGTGCACGGTCAGCGGCGCGCTCTCGGTGATGGTGATGTCGAGCCGGTCGGTGGTGATCGGCTCGAAGCGCGCCCAGCCGTTCTCGTCCACACCGGTGATCGCCGCGCCGTCCGGCGAGCTGATCTCGACCTTCTGCGGGCGCGAGGACAGACCGCCCGCGGCCGCGAGCACGATCTCGCTGATCTCCTTCTTCTCCGGCCAGCGCAGATGCAGTACGGGAGTGTCGCCCGCGATCCACGCACTGGTCAGGTCGCCGTCGGTGAGATTGCGCGGCGAGATCCCGGAGCCGAGCTGTGCGGTGGAGTCGGCGGTGATCCTGAGCTGTTCGCGCTGCTCGGGAGCCACCTCGTAGAGCAGCTCGTCGAGCTCCTTGCCGGGTACGGGGATCGCCTTGGCGGAGACCTGGTACTCGCCGCGGCCCTCGGTGGTGAAGCGGCGGTGCAGGCCGTTCTCCGAGGCGACGGGCGCGAGGCCGCCCGGGTCCGCCGCGCGGTGCAGCGCATAGACGGTCGCATCGGCGCCCTCGACGCCCTCGGCGTCGGCCGGCAGCCCGAGCATCCGGGTCACCTGCACGTCCGGGATGCTGATCTCGGAGAAGCCCGCCCCGGAGGCGTTCGGCCCGGGCTTCTGCACGTCCAGGATGGTGAGCTTCATCCAAGTGGAGCCGCCCTGCGGGGCCTTGATCTCCTGCGGCTGCCCGTTCGGCTGCAGCGTGGAGACCGCGCTGCCGGCCTGGGTCTCGACCTTCACCCGGGTCGGCGCGGCCCGCACTCCGCTCTGCGGCAGCGGTGTGACGGTGAAGTCCCGCGGTACGTAGGTGCGTTCGGTGAAGCCGATCCGCAGCCACTCGCCCTCCGGCGAGGAGGCGGTGCCCTCCGCCCAGGCGGTGTTCGGATTGCCGTCGAAGGCGTTCACCGGGTCGAACTGCGGCAGATGGAACAGCCAGTTGCCGCTGGAGGAGGCCGTCACCGACTTCGCGCCGCGCAGGACGGCCGTCGTCTGGTGCTCGGCGCCCTTGCTGGGCAGGATCTGGTGCGGCTGCTCACCCGGGTTCTGGGCGCTGCCGCTGTGGTTCCGTTCGTCCTTCGTATACGTGTAGGACGTATGGGAGTTGATCAGCCCGAAGCGGGTGTCCGCGCGGCGCATCCCGTCGCCGACCAGCTGCAGCGGTGCCGTGCCGAGACCGGGATGGTTGTCGCCGGTCAGGACGGTCGGGCGGTCCCGCATCGCCGGATCCGCGGAGAGCGGAAGCAGCGACTCGGGGCCGCCGCTGACCACAGCGGTGTTGGCGATCGGCTTCAGACCGGCCTGACCGGGCCGTTCCACACCGTCGCCCGGCTTGTAGATCTCCACCGCGCGCTGCCGCGGATAGAGGCCCTCCACCTGGATCGGGGTGTCGTCCGCGATCCGGCCGCCGGTCGTCTTCGGCCCGAAGCCGGTGACCCGCTGGTACCCGGAGGACTCCAGGGTGCGTTTGACGGTCGCGGTCGGGACATAGCCCATCTGATCGGGGTCGAGGTCGTTGCGTACGACCACATAGTGCAGCCCGGCGCGGCTCAAGTAGTCCTGCAGGCCCGGGACTTCGCCGCCGGTCAGCAGGGCCTGCTCGACGGCGTCCATGGCGCGGCGGTTCCCGGGCGCTCCGAACGGCACATAGTCGCGCTGCGCCCAGCGCGATTCGGCGAGCACATCGAGCGGCTGGTCGATGGTCGAGCCCCAGGTGTAGATGCCGTGCGCGGTGGCGGGCACCACCAGGGACCGGGAGTCGGGCGAGTACTTCTTCAGCCAGCTCGCCGTCGTCTCCCAGTACTTGGGCAGCTCCTGGAACGATCCCGGCTGCAGGATCGCCCCGCTCGCGTACGGCAGGAGCAGCCCCGGCAGGACGAGCACGGCGGCGATCAGCGGGGCGAAGCGGCGCCCGCGCACCGGCCGCGCGCCGCGCGCCTGCGCGGCCACCCCGACCAGGTGCATCAGACCGAAGGCGAGGGCGAGTCCGAGCCCGGTCTGGAACTTGTAGATGTTCCGGAACGGCACCAGCGCGCCGTCGAGCAGATCCTGCACGGTCCCGTGGAAGGGGGCGCCGAAGGCACCGCCGTATCCGGCGAGCGTCACCAGGATCACGGACACCACGGTCAGCACCAGCCAGCGCCGCTCCGGCAGATCCCGCCGGGCGAGCCCGGCGAGACCCAGGGCCGCGGCGAGGGCCGAGCCGACGATGGCGAGCCAGCTCGCGGCGACCGTCCAGCCGGCCGGCAGCCAGGCCTCGCCCAGATTCAGATACGCCACCCAGTTGCCGGCGCCGCGCAGCGCCTCGGTGGCGGACATCGTCTCGGTGGTGGTCTGCGCGTTCTCCACGTACGGCAGGAAGTTCTCGCCGTGCAGACCGAGCATCAGGAGCGGTACGACCCACCAGGCGGTGGCGAGCAGCACACCGGGCACCCACCAGAGGATCATCCGGCGCTGCCGCGGACCGCGCGGCCTGGACAGCAGATAGAGGCCGACGGGCAGCAGCGAGGCAAGCGTGGAGGCCGCGTTGACGCCGCCCATGAAGGGGATGACGAGCGCCGAACGCAGTGCGGCGTTACGGGCGCTCAGGCGCGGATCGGCCAGCGGGAGCAGCACCCACGGAAGCACCGCACCCGGCAGCGCGGCCGCCGAGGTGGAGCCCACGACGATGGTGAAGGTCGGCCACAGGGCATAGGCGGCGGCGCCGACGAGCCGGGCGCGGGAGTTGCCGATGCCGAGGCGCTCGGCGAGCCGCAGCGCACCCCAGAACGCGGCGGCCACGATGAGCGACATCCACAGCCGCTCGGCCAGCCACACCGGTATCTGCAGCAGATCGGTGAGCGCGTAGTACGGCAGCATCGGGAAGGCGTAGCCGACGTACTGGTTGGTGATACCGCCGAAACCGGCCTGGTCGCTCCAGAGCTGACCGAGGTCGCCGAGGAAGCGCCAGGGGTCGGTGGTTACCCCCAGCTTGGTGTCGAACGTCTGCCGCCCCGGCGATGCCGCGACGAACAGGACGAACACCAGGGCCCAGAACCCGAGCAGCCACCGCCGGGGCCGCGGGCCCTCGGGCGGATCCGCGGGGGGCCCCGCGGTCGGAGCCGGCACCCGGGGTGGCAGCTGTGGGCTCTGGACCGTGCTGGTCATGGACACCGCCGGAGAATGAGGAGGAGGTTCCAGGTGGCGACTTCACGCAGGCCGGGCACCTTGGCGACGGCGCCGGCGAGGAACGGCCAGTAGCGGGACCTGGCCGAGACGACCTGGACGTCGTCGCGGGCCCGCACCTGTTTGAGGGTGGGCCCGATGTGGATGGCGTGCAGGTTCTCGCCGAGGGTGTGCTTGGCGGGCTTGCCGGTGCGCCGCTGGTAGCGGTTCACCGCCCGGTCGGCGCCCAGGTAGTGCCAGGGCGCCCACTCGTGGCCGCCCCACGGCGAGTACCAGTTGGTGAACGAGACGTAGATGAGCCCGCCGGGCCGGGTGACCCGCACCATCTCGCTGAGGAACGTGCCCGGATCGTCCACGTGCTCCAGGACGTTGGAGGAGAACGCCACATCGGCGACGCCGTCCGCGAGCGGAAGCAGATAGCCGTCGGCGAGCACCGTGCCCTCGGGCGGACGGGCGCCGAGCTCGGTGGCATCGGGCTCGAAGAGATAGCTCTGCGCACCGCGGCGGCGGAACTCCTCGGTGAAGTAGCCCCCGCCGCCGCCGATGTCGACGACGACGCGGTCCTTCAGCGGGACGTACCGCTCGACCTGGTCGGCCGCGTCCCGGGCGAGCAGGGTGTACGTGTGCTCGGGGTCCTGCTGCTCACGCATGAACGCCCGGAACAGCGTGACCGATCTGCGGATCGACGGGTCCTTCACGTGCGCCGGCCCTTCGCTCTGCCCGGGGTGCCCGGCGTGCCCGCCGCGGCGGCCGTCTCCACCGCCTCGGCCGCGACGGCACGGAACTGCCGGACGGTGTTGGACCAGCGGTAGTCCGCCGCACGGTCGGCGGCGGCCTTGCCGAAGGCGGTCCGGCGTTCGGCGGAGAGCGCGAGGGTGCACCAGGCGGCGGCGAAGGACGACTCGCCGCGGGCGAGCACCCCGGTGACGCCGTCCTCGATGGAGTCCCTGAGGCCCGGTACGTCGAAGCCGATCGCGGGCGTGCCCCGGGTCGCGGCCTCGGTGACGACGAGCCCCCAGCCCTCGACCGCCGACGGGTGGAGCAACAGCCAGGAGGCGCACAGCAGACGGTGTTTCTCCGCCTCCGATATGTGCCCGGTGAACTGCACCGACGGCCCGGCCATCCGCTCCAGGCGCTCCCGCTCGGGACCGTCCCCGACGATGACGAGCCGCCCGCCGGTGACCGGTCTGACCCGCTCCCACAGGCGAAGGAGCAGATCGATGCGCTTGTACTCGACGAGCCTGCCCATCGCGAGGAACAGCGGCTCGTCACTGCGGGGTTCGAGCGGTCCCGGCTCCTCGACCCCGTTGTGCACGATCCGGATCCGCTCGGGCGGGACACCGATCGACTCGAGGGCGGTGGCGGTCGAGGGGGACACCGCCACCAGAAGATTGCCGCGCTGCGCGCCGGCCAGCGCCCAGTGCTCCAGCTTCCGGCCGAGCCGGGCCGCGGGGGCCGGGTAGCGCATCCCCCACAGGTCGGTGTGCACATGGTTGACCAGACACAGGGTGGGGCCCCGGTGCCACAGCGGCGCCAGATACGGCATGCCGTTGCAGACCTCGACGAGCAGATCGCAGTCGCCGACCTGCCGGGTGAAGGCACTGCGCGCCTTCAGATAGTGGCCGAGATCGCCGCCCGCGGAGACCACCCGGTAGTCGCGGTACGCGGCCGGGCCGCCGCACAGCAGGGTGACCTGGTGCCCGCTGTGCGTGAGCCCGTCGGCCAGCTGGTCGACGAGGAGCTCGGACCCGCCTGCGGCCGCGTTGCCGAGGTCGCGGCGGGAGAGGAAGACGATGCGGCGCGGGTGTGCGCCGCCCGTGCCTGGCCTGGCTCGGTGCAGGGCCTCCCGGGACCCTGGGTCGCGCAGGGCAGGAGGTACGTGCTGGGGCATCCTTGCTCCAACTCGTCTCGGGGTGCGGTGACGGAGATGCGATGGCAGGGCGTGCTGTCCCGGAAGACCGGGGTCTTGCATTCCCGGAGATCCGGGACCGGGCGGGATTCACATACAGCCGTGGAGCGGGGGAAGGGGGTGAAACTCCGGTTGTCCGATTGCCGGTTGTCTGTGTTCCGGCTGTGTTCATTCGGTGGGGATGGACAGTTTTCGCCGACCCGTTCGATGCGGCTACTCACGGAAGTGACAATTTCACGCGCAGTTGACACTGACGTCTCATCACATCGTGGTGGGTTCCTGCGGAGTCCGCGGTTCCCGCCCCCGTACGACCAGAACGCCGCCCACCGCGGCGATCGCCAGACCGGCCGCGCCGGTGCCCACCGGCAGGGTCTCACCGACCAGTTCGAGCCGGCTGCTGTCGTCGTCGGCCAGCGAGACCTGCTGCTTCTGGGTCTTGTCGGTGAAGGCGATCTTCTTGCTGTCCAGGAGCACCACCGCGTCCTTTTCCGAACCGGGCTTGCGGAGCGTCTTGCGGGGGCCGATCTGGGCGTAGATGATCCGGCCGGTGCGCTGGTCGGCGACCAGGTCGATGCCGTGGTTCGCGTACCACTCTTCGGCGAGCACCTGGCCGGCCTTCGAGCCCACCAGGGTGCCCGGGACCTGGCGTGTTCCGGTCTTGGCCGGCTCCACGGTGCCGGTGAAGTGCAGCCCCTCGTAGCCCTGGACCTTCTTGGTGCCGCGGTACTTCAGCGGCACGGTCGCTCCCAGGGTGTTGTCCCACCAGGTGTACGAGCGCTTCTCCACGTCGAAGGGGAATTTCAGGTACGCCTCGCCCTCGAAGTACGGCTCCTCCTGGCAGCAGTGCACCGGGGCGTTGGTCTTCCGGTCGGTGACCCATCGCTCCAGGGTCCACTGCAGCGAGTCGTGCGGGTCCTCGGCGGGCAGTGACTTGTCCGGATCCACCGAGGTCGACACGTCCCAGATGGCCCGGCCGCTCTTCTCGCTGTCCGCGACGTCGCCGCGCACCTGCCGGGTGATCGTCAGCTTCTGGTTCTTGACGGTCTCGACTTTTCCGGTGTCGAAATACGCGCCCTTCCCCTCGAAAACGGTGGTGGTGTCGATGTCCACCGGGGTGCGCTTCGCCCGTGGTTCGACGTACCAGGCGAGCATCGGCGCGAGGACCAGGAGAAAGACCCCGACACCCAGCACGATCAGCGAAAACGGGGAAGCAGTACGGCGCATCCGGGTACTCCAGAGGGTTTTGGGGCGGCTCGGTGGAGGCTCACTGCCGCGAGAAAACGAGTCGGAAAAACGCACCTGCGCATCTGGGCCGGGAACCGTAGGCGCACCCTTGACGAACTGTCAATCGATTGTCGACACTGGGCTACTGCCGGAAGGGGCCGGCGGGGGACTGGTGGGTGACCTCCGACAGAGAGGTTGACCCTGCCATGCACAGACTTCTCGCCGCAGCGCTGACCGCGGCGCTCGCCGCCGGACTCGCCGTCGCAGCGGCCCTCGGCATCGTCTCGATGCTGAACGCCACCCCGGAGCAGCCCAACACCCCGCTCGTCACCTACGAGACGGCCCAGCGGGAGCGCTGACCGGATGCCCGCCCGATCGGCCTGGCGCGATGTGCCACGGCTGCAGGTCAAGCAGTTCGCCGCGCTGGCCATGGACGAAGTACCGCAGCTCGCGCAGGACATCCTGCGCGAGATCCGCCGTGAGTACCCCCAACTGCCGATCGTCCTCGATGAGTCGGGGGAACCGATGGCACTCGTCGGGATCCGGCGCGCCCTGGAGGGCTTCGTCAAACAACTGGTGATCACCGAGGGCCGGCCTCGCTATCTCCCGGAGGTCTTCCAGGAGTTCGGCCGCGGCGAGGGCCTGCACGGCCGCACCCTCGACTCGCTGCAGGCCATCTACCGGCTCGGCGTACGCCTGGCCTGGCGGCGCCTCGCCGAGATCGGGCAGCAGGTGGAGATCCCGCCGCCCGCGATGTACGAGCTCGCCGAATCCGGATTCGAGTACTTGGACGGTCTGGTGGACCAGTCGGTACGCGGCTACGCGGAGGCGGCGGCCCGACAGGCCGGCGAACGTCTGCGGCTGCAGCGCAAGTTGATGGAACTCCTGCTGGCCGACCACCCGCGCGGCGACCCGACGGACTCCCTCAGGGAGCGGGCGGCCCGTGTCGGCTGGCCGCTGCCCGGACGGGTCGCCGTCGGGGTGCTGCGCCGGCCTGCGCGCGAGGCGGTGGCCCCGGCGCTGGGCCAGGAGGTCCTCCTCGACATGGAGACCGAACAGCCCCGCATGGTCGTCCCCGAACCGGGCGCCGCGGGCCGCCACGAACTCCTTCGGCGGGCCATGACCGGCTGGTCGGGCGCGATCGGTCCGCCGGTGCCGCTGGTCGACGCGGCGAAGTCGCTGCGGTGGGCGGAGGCGGCGGTGGGTCTGATGGAGCGGGGGCTGCTGCCGGCCGGCGAGGTGCTGTTCTGTACGGAGCACACCGAGGCGCTGGTCCTACTGCAGCCCGAGGAGCTGATCGACGACCTGGCCGCGCGATGCCTCGCACCGCTCGCGCTGTGCGGGCCCGCGCACGGGCGGCGGCTCGCGGAAACGCTCCTCGCGTGGCTCGAGACCCGCGGCGGGGCGCCGGAGGTCGCCGCGCGACTGGGCGTCCACCCCCAGACGGTCCGCTACCGCCTTCGCCAGATCCGCGAACTGTGGGGCGACGAGATCGACGACCCGGACCGCCGCTTCGAACTCGAGCTCGTGTTGCGAGCTCAACGGTTGAGGTCCCTTTGAAATCCAGCCCGTCCGGCATCACCTCCAGCCTGTCCGGCATCACCTCCAGCCTGTCCGGCACCACCTCCAGCCCGTCCGGCATCACCTCCAGCCCGTCCGGCGTTTGAGGACATCTTTCGGCCGCAGGCCAGAAATCCAGCCCGTCCGGCGATTGAGGACATCTTTTGACCGGCGGTCAAGCACGTGGCTTCCAGGGCTCCGCCCCGGACCCCGCTCCTCAAGCGCCGGAGGGGCTGGATGTTGCGCCGGAGGGGCTGGAGGTGGTGCCGGACACGTCCGGCGACAGCATGCGCGCAAGGAGGTCCCGCAGGACAACCCTCTCCTCCCGCGACAACGTCGCGAGAGGTTCGCGAGCAAAATCCAACCCGTCGCGAAGCTCCGCCGCAGTCTCCGCCCCGACCGCGGTCACCGCGGCCCGCTTCACCCGCCGATCCGCAGGATCCGCCCGCCGCTCCACAAGGCCACGGGACTCGAGCCGATCCACGATCCCCGTGACATTCGACGGCTCACACTTCAGCTCGTGCGCAATCTCCCGCATCCGCATCGGCGCAAGCGACAGCAGCCCAAGCACCCGCGCCTGCGCCCCGGTCAGCGCATGCTGCGCCGCCGCCTGCTCGTACTCCTCGTAATACCGCGCCACGACGGAGCCGATGAGCTGAACCACCTCGAGGGTCAGGGGATCGGTCGGGGACGTTCGCGTACGGGCCATGACAGCCACCGTACCCGTTTGCTTGACAACATGAAATATCCAGGCGCATGGTTGTTTCACGTACTGAAGTAAATGGCGCAAGCCGATGGAGGCCGCACCCCGTGACCGCACAGCCCGCACTCCCCGCCACCAGCCGCGCCTGGCACCTCGTCGCCCGCCCGCACGGCTGGCCGAAGCCCGCGGACTTCGCCCTGCGTGAGACCCCGGTGACCGAGCCCGCCGAGGGCTCGATCCTGGTGCGCAATCAGCACTTCTCGGTCGACCCGTACATGCGCGGCCGGATGAACGACGTGAAGTCCTACGTCGCCCCGTACCAGCTCGACGCCCCCATGGACGGCGGCGCGGTCGGCGAGGTCATCGCCTCGAACTCCGCGGACTTCGCCGTCGGCGACCAGGTCCTGCACGGGCTCGGCTGGCGCGAGTACGCCGAGGTCCCGGCCCGGCACGCCACCCGTGTCGACAGCTCCGCCGCCCCGCTCTCCGCGTACCTGGGCGTCCTCGGCATGCCGGGCCTCACCGCGTACGCCGGACTGCTCGAGGTCGCGTCTTTCAACGAGGGCGACACGGTCTTCGTCTCCGGCGCCGCCGGCGCGGTGGGCAGCCAGGTCGGCCAGATAGCCAAGCTCAAGGGCGCCGCCCGCGTCATCGGCTCGGCCGGTTCGGACGACAAGGTCGAGCTGCTCACCAAGGAGTACGGCTTCGACGCCGCGTTCAACTACAAGAACGGCCCGGTCGCGGAGCAGCTCAAGGAGGCCGCCCCGGACGGCATCGACGTCTACTTCGACAATGTGGGCGGCGACCACCTCGAAGCCGCCATCAGCAGGCTCAAGGTGCACGGCCGCGTCGTCGTCTGCGGCATGATCGCGGGCTACAACGACACCGAGCCCGCCCCGGGCCCGCGCAACATGGCCATGATCATCGGCAAGCGCCTGCGCATCCAGGGCATGCTCGTACGGGACCACGCCGACCTGCAGCCCCGGTTCGTACGCGATGTGGCCGGCTGGATCGCCTCGGGCGAGCTGAAGTACCGCGAGACCGTCGTCGAGGGCATCGAGAACGGCGTCGACGCGTTCCTCGGCGTGCTGAGCGGCGCGAACACCGGAAAGATGGTCGTCAGCCTGTGAGCGTGCGCCCGTGACGGGGCGCGGTTGCGCCACCCCGCGCAGCCGCGGTTAGTCTTCTTGGAGCAGATCGCCGGGGGTCGTGGGCGCGAGCCCCGGGCGACGCAAGAGTCAAGGAAAGCAGATATGGGCATCCAGCACTCCGACGTGAAGTACACGGCCGTCGCCACCGCCGAGAACGGCCGTGACGGCAAGGTCGCCACCGACGACGGCAAGCTCGACGTCGTCGTCAACCCGCCGAAGGAGATGGGCGGTTCCGGCGCGGGCACCAATCCGGAGCAGCTCTTCGCCGCCGGCTACGCGGCCTGCTTCCAGGGCGCCCTCGGCGTCGTGGCGCGCAACGAGAAGGCCGACATCTCCGGCTCCCGCATCACCGCGGAGGTCGGCATCGGCACGAACGACGACGGCTTCGGCATCATCGTCACCATCAAGGGCTCCTTCCCCGGCCAGGACGAGGCGACCGCCAAGGACCTGCTGGAGAAGGCGCACCAGGTCTGCCCGTACTCGAAGGCCACCCGCGGCAACATCACGGTGGACCTCGAGGTCGTCTGACCGGCAGCCGCAGCTGCCGGAACACCGAAGGGCGCCCCTCCGGTCGCTGGAGACCC
>NZ_QUAK01000225.1 GCF_003429565.1 Streptomyces triticagri | reverse complement strand
CGGGCGGCCGGCCCCTCCGTCGTATGTGGGGCGAGGCGCGAGGGCCGGGGGCAGCGTCCGTGTGCGGGCGCCGCCACCGTCCCACCCCTTGACGGGAGTTGCGCACGGGCCGAAGAATGACCGCGCCGTCTGACAACGTTGTCCGAAGACCTCCGGGAGGACCATCCCCATGTCTTGGCCCAGGCGCGCTCGGGCGCGCACCACGGGAGCGCTGCTCGGCGCGGCCGCGCTCCTCGGAGGCTTCCTCGCGGTGCCGTCCGCGCAGGCGAAGCCCGCCGACGAGCGGCTCACCGACCTCGTCAACCCGTTCATCGGCACCCAGAACGAGGGCAACACCTACCCCGGCGCCGCGGTGCCGTTCGGCATGGTGCAGCTCTCGCCCGACACCGGCCACACCACGGGTTACGACTACGAGGACGACCGGATCCGCGGCTTCAGCAGTGTGCACATCTCCGGCGTCGGCTGCGGTCTCGGCGGCGATCTGCCGACGCTGCCCACCACGGGTGACATCACGGAGACCGACTACGAGAAGTACGCGGCGAAGTTCAGCCACGACGACGAGAGCGCCCGGCCCGGCTACTACAAGGCAGGCCTCGAGTCCGGGATCACCGCCGAACTGACGGCCACCAAGCGGACCGGGGTGCAGCGCTACACGTTCCCCGCCACCGACAAGGCCAATGTGCTGCTCAACTCCGGCCAGTCGCTGCACAAGACGGAGTCCACCACGGTCGAGGTGCTCGACAGCCGGACGATCCGTACGTCCATCACCGGCAGCGGCTTCTGCCAGGACACCGAGCCGTACACGATCCACACGATCACCCGCTTCGACCGGCCCTTCGAGACCTCCGGCACCTGGAAGGGCGACGAGGTGACCGAGGGCTCGAAGAAGTCCACCGGCTCGGGCCGCAACGGCGCCTGGGCCCGCTTCGACACTTCGAAGGACCGCACCGTCGAGGCCACCACGGCGATCAGCTACGTGGACGCGGACGGAGCGGCCCGCAATCTGCGCGCCGAGGGTGGCCACGGCTTCGACCGCACCGCCAAGGCCGCGGACCGGGTGTGGGAGAAGCGCCTGGGCGACGTACAGGCGCAGGGCGGCACCGAGGAGCAGCGGCGCACCTTCTACTCCTCGCTGTACCGGTCCTTCCTGGCGCCGAACGTGGGCAGTGACGTGGACGGCCGCTACACCGGCCACGACCAGAAGATCCACCGGGCCAAGGGCTTCACGTACTACCAGAACTGGTCCCTGTGGGACACGTACCGCACCCAGGCCCAACTGCTCGCCCTGCTCGCCCCGCAGGAGTCCCGCGACATGGCCCGCTCCGTCCTCAAGATCGAGGAGGAGGGAGGCTGGCTGCCGAAGTGGGCGTACGGCACGGTCGAGACGAACATCATGACCGGCGACCCGGTCACCCCGTTCCTCACCAACGCCTACAAGCAGGGCCTGCTCGAGGGGTACGAGGAGGAGGCGTACCGCGCGCTGAAGAAGAACGCCGACTCGGTGCCGCCCACCGAGCACCCGGCGGTCGGCCGCGAGGCCAACGAGGAGTACCTGAAGGACGGCTTCGCCCCGTACATCAAGGACCGCGAGCACGCCAAGCCCGGCGACTCCGACTACGACCACGGCGCCTCCGCGACCCTGGAGTACGCGCTCTCCGACGCGATGCTCGCCGAGATGGCCGAGGACCTCGGCCACGACGAGGACGCCGCCCGCTACCGCAAGCGCGCGCAGAACTACCGGACCATCTTCGACGAGTCGACCGGATTCTTCCGCGCCAAGGACGAGAAGGGCGCCTTCACCGGGCCGGCCGACCCGGCCGAGTCGGAGGGCTTCCACGAGGGCACGTCGTGGCAGTACCAGTGGCTGGTCCCGCAGGACCTGCCCGGGATGATCGACCTGATCGGCGGCAAGGACGCCACCAACGAGCGGCTCGACTCCTTCTTCGCCTACGAGCAGCTGCTCGAGGACCCGGAGAAGACGGCCCGCGAGGTCTGGGTCAACGGCCCGTACGACTACTACAACGCGGACAAGTACAACCCGCAGAACGAGCCCGACCTGATCGCCCCGTACACGTATCTGTCCACCGGGCAGCCGTGGAAGTCGACGGACGTCGTGCACGCGGCGCTGACCCTGTTCACCGACGGGCCGACCGGCATGACCGGCAACGACGACCTCGGCACCATGTCCGCCTGGAACGTGCTGTCGTCGATCGGGATCTTCCCGGTGCAGCCGGGCACCGACACCTGGGGCCTGTCCACGCCGCTCTTCGACCGGGTCGACATCGATCTGGACCGGCGGTACTACCCGAAGGGTTCGCTGAGCATCACCGCCGAGGGCACCTCCGACTCCGACCGCTACATCCAGTCGGCGACGCTCGACGGGGCCGCGCAGGAGCACACGTACCTGACGACCGAGGACATCCGCGGGGCCCGCTCGCTGTCCTTCACCGTCGGTGACGAGCCCTCCGACTGGGGCACATCTCCGGAGGCGGCGCCGCCGGCCCTGGACTGAGGCGTCTTCCGTCCGACGGGATTCCGACGGGATTCGATGCGCTGACGAGCCTCCCGGTCCGGGGAATCGGGCCGGGAGGCTCAGGGCTTGTCGTGCCCGTCAGGCGGCGGCGTCGCGTGCCACCTTGCGGGCCCAGAGGACGAGGGGGATCTGGAGGGGTACTCGGGCCTGGGCCGCCCGGCGCAGCGGTGCGGGGCGGTCACGCCAGTCGGCTGCCATCTGGGCGTTGGCCGGGACGACGGCGACGAAGAAGGCGGCCGCGGCGCAGGCGGCTCGTGCCCGGGTCCGCGGCAGCGCGATGCCCGCGGCGAGGGCCAGCTCGGCCGCGCCGCTGACCCTGGTCCAGGTCCGGGGCGAGCCGGGCAGGGCGCGCGGCACGATGGAGTCGAACGGCTCGGGCATCAGGAAGTGGGCCGCCCCCGCTCCGGCGAGCAGACCGGCGAGGAGCTGAGGGGAAGACACGCGACGCAAGGAGGCCTCCGGAGTACGGCGGGCTGGGCGGAACGACGGCGCCATCTTACTCGCGAGTAAGTCACGAGTACGTACCGATGGACGGGCCCCGGAAGTGATCAAGGCGTCGAGCGTCGCGTGCGGCTTCGCACCGGGACCGAGCGGTTTGGAGAGAACACGCGTGCCTACGTAAAGTTTCCTCCTTGGATACTCCATGACCCCGTGCGCGCGCAGGCCGCGACCGGGCCCGAGTGAGCACGAGGACGAACGGCGATGACGGTGACAGCGGAAGGCCAGGGGCTCGACCCTGCAGCAGGGGCGGACGGCCCGGGTGTTCCCGAGCCCGCGTCCGGCGCCGAACAGGCCCTCGGCGCCGAGGAGTTCGGCCCCGGCATCGACCCGGAGCGGCTCGCCGTCTGCCTGTCCGTGCTCGACGAACTCGACAAGCTCGAGGTGGACCACCCGGATGCGATCAAGGTGCGCCGGGCCACGGCGGGGATCTACCGCACGGTCAAGCAGCGCCGGCGCCAGGAGCGCCGCGCCGCCAAGACCGCCCACGACCGCTCCGTGACCCACGCCACGGCCACCGGCTCCGCCGAGCGCATCGACGACGAGACCCAGGGCCTGCTGCCGTCCTCCTCCGCGGCCGGCGAGATCGCCGGGATACTCCAGCGCCCCCGCTCCTGCTACGTCTGCAAGACGCGGTACGTCGAGGTCGACGCCTTCTACCACCAGCTCTGCCAGAAGTGCGCGGCGGAGAACCGGGCGAAGCGGGACGCCCGCGCCGACCTCACCGGCAAGCGGGCGCTGCTCACCGGCGGCCGCGCCAAGATCGGCATGTACATCGCGCTGCGGCTGCTTCGCGACGGTGCACACACGACGATCACCACGCGATTCCCCAAGGACGCGATCCGCCGCTTCAAGGCGATGGACGACTCGGCGGACTGGATGCACCGCCTCGAGGTCGTCGGCATCGACCTGCGCGACCCGGCGCAGGCCGTCGCGCTCGCCGATCAGGTCGCCGAGGCCGGCCCGCTGGACATTCTGATCAACAACGCCACGCAGACGGTGCGCCGGCTGCCCTCGGCGTACGCCGCCCTGGTCGACGGCGAAACGGCCCCGCTGCCCGCCGGGGAGCTGCCCGCCCACCACGTCATCGGCGCCTTCAACTCCGGTGCGGTGGACGGACTGGCCGCGCTGCCGGCGGGCATCTCCGGGATGGACGCGCAGGAGGTCGCCGATCTCGCCCTGGTCGCGGGCAACGCAAGCGTCGTACGGCACCGCGAGGGCACCGCGATCGACGCGGGCGGCCTCGTCCCCGACGTGGTCGACTCCAACACCTGGGTGCAGACCATCGAGCAGATCTCCCCCGTGGAGCTGCTCGAGACCCAACTCTGCAACTACACCGCGCCGTTCGTCCTCATCAGCAAGCTGCGCCCGGCGATGGCGGCGGCCGCGCGGCAGGCGGCGAGCGGGCGTGCGTACGTGGTCAACGTCTCCGCGATGGAGGGCGTCTTCAGCCGCGGCTACAAGGGCGCGGGACACCCCAACACCAATGCGGCGAAGGCCGCGGTGAACATGGTGACGCGCACCAGCGGCCAGGAGATGTTCCGCACCGACGGCATCCTGATGACCTCGGTCGACACCGGCTGGATCACCGACGAGCGCCCGCACTACGACAAGCTCCGCCTGGCCGACGAGGGTTTCCACGCCCCGCTCGACCTGATCGACGGAGCGGCCAGGGTCTACGACCCGGTGGTGCGCGGCGAGGCCGGTGAGGACCTGTACGGGGTGTTCCTCAAGGACTACGCGCCGGCCAACTGGTAGGCCGCGGCGTGCGGTTGGCCGGGGCGGCCGTTCCCGGTCATACGCGGACCCTGGCCGCCGCCGCGACGATTTCCAGTACCGGACGCCAGTCCTCCAGGACACCGACGCCGAGTCCGTCGAGGGTGGCCGCGGCGGCGGCGTGCCGAAGGGTGAGGGCGTCCTCTGCGTAGGGGGCCTGGTCGAAGTCGGTGTCCGTGGTCGGCTCCTGGAGCAGTACGAGGCGCGTGACGCGTCGTCCGAGGAGGGGGCGTACGGTTTCGGCTCCGCGTGCGGCAATGTGGGCGGCGGGCTCGCCCGGGCGCAGGGGCGCGCCGATGCGGTGGACCAGGCCTGCGGTCTGGAGCTCCTTGTCGCTCGGGTGCGAGCGGCGTAGGAGGGCTGCGGTGCGCAGGGCGTGGTCGAGGGCGGACGCGTCTTCGGCCCCTCCGGCCTTGGCGGCCGGGAATTCCTGGGATGCGTACAGCAGGTGCATGAGGTCGTCGATGCTGGGTGGGTGCATGTGCGGGGTGCTCCCTTCCTGCCTCGTGTGTGCGTAGCACACCATGGGGTTTTGTCGGTTTGGACAACGGGAGTTGAACGGGTGCGGTGCGGCTGCGCCGTGCGGGGCGTGAAGGATGTCCTCAAGCGCCGGGCGGGCTGGAAAAGATGTCCTCAAACGCCGGACGGGCTGGAGGGGAGCGCCGGACGGGCTGAGGTGGCGTGCCGGGGAATGGATTGGAGTGGAGGGGATACCCGGAGCCCGTGGAAGGTGGAGGGTATGAGGGATGGTGCGAAGGTGCCCGGGACGGAGCCCGAGCCGGATGCGGACGGGCGGGTGCTCGGCCGTAGGGAATCGCCGGAGGAGCGGGCCGACCGGCGCTGGGGCGAGCTGCTGCAGGAACTGCGGGTGGCGCAGACCGGCGTGCAGATCATGTTCGGCTTCCTGCTCACCGTCGTGTTCCAGCCACGCTTCGACGCGCTGTCGGACGCGGACCGCGCGATCTATGTGGTCACTGTGATGCTCGGGGCGGCGACCATGGGGGCGCTCATCGGGCCCGTCGCGTTCCACCGAATGGTCGCAGGGCGCCGGCTGAAACCGCAGACCGTCGTCTGGGCCTCCCGTATGACGCTGCTCGGCCTGGTGCTGCTGCTCTGCACGATGGCGAGTGCGCTGCTCCTGGTGCTGCGGGTCGTCCTCGACGACTCGCTGGCCGTCTGGGCGGTGTTCGCGATGGTGGTCTGGTTCGGCCTCTGCTGGTACGGACTTCCCGTGTGGGCCCGCCATGCGGGGGCCGGACGCCGCTGAGAGCCTGTGACGAAGCACGGGTTGACAAAAATCGGGGCAATTTTCAGCCCCATCGAGCAGGGGACCGCTCATATGGTTACCCTGTACCGGACGGACAGCCGGATCGGGTGCCACCCACACCCACGGCCCGTCCCGGGACAAGCCGGTCACCACGGCCGCGTCCCGGAGGAGACACCGGCGCCACCGCGACCGAACTACCCATCAAGAGCCCCGAAGGGTGGCCGGCCGGAGGCCCGGCACCGGGTCGGTGCGACCCGGCGGTTACCCGACACAGAAGGAGTGCGCGGTGACACCGGACAAGACGAAGAGCGAACAACGCCCCAAGGAACGCAGGCAGACGAAGGCCCCGAAGAAGCTCGGCAGCCTCGATGTGTGGGCCCGCTCGGCCCCCATCCGGCTGGCCGGCTACGAGGACGACCTCGCCGAGCCGCACATCCTGCCGAGCGTGGACTGACGACCCTGCAGGGGCGGCCGTCACCACGACGGACGGCCGCCCACCGGTCAGGTACTCACCGGCGTGACCGATCACTCAGGTGCGTGACCGGTACAGGCCGAACTCGCTGATTCCGGCGGCCTGTCGGGACCCCGTGACCCGCAGCCGCCAGTGCCGCGCCCGCGTCGCGCCGGACAGCAACACGATGCGGCTCGCCCCGACCACGCCGACCTCGGCGACCGGCGACCAGTCCCCTTCGACCCGCGCCTCGACCACGAGCTGCTCGACCTGCTGCCCGTGCCGGATGTCCTCCGCGAGGCGGATCCGGTCCACCTCCTGCTCCCGGCCGAGGTCGATCTCCAGGGTTCCCCGCGAGGGCGCGGGCGCCACCCAGGCCGAGTCGGGATCGCCGTCGACCGCACGGCCCGCCCCCGATCCGTCGCCGGAAGCGGCCGCTCCGTGGGCCAGATCCTCCGGCAACTCCGCCTCGACACGGGCGCGGAACGCGCTCAGCCGTTCCACGTCCGCGTCCGGAAGCAGCCCTCTCCGGTCCGGCGGGATGTTGAGCAGCAGCACCGAATTGCGGCCCACGGAACGGAAGTAGATGTCCGTGAGCTCGTCCACGGACTTCGGCTGCTCGTCCTCGTGGTAGAACCAGCCGGGCCGGATGGACACATCGCACTCCGCCGGCCACCACTGCAGATGGGTGGCCACCGTTCGGGCCTCGAGCAGTGCGTCCCGGCTGCCGTGCTCGGGTGCGTCGGCGGGCAGCGCGACATCCGTACGGCCGTACGTCTGCTCCTTGACCGGGACCACGCTCCACTCGTCCTCGCGCGCCAGACCGCCCTCGTTGCCGACCCATCGCACGTCCGGGCCGCTGACCGCGATGGCGGCGTCCGGTGCCAGGGCGCGGATCAGGGCGTACCAGCTGTCCCAGTCGTACTCCTCCACCTCGTCGTCCGGGATACGGCCCTTCGCGCCGTCGAACCACACCTCGTCGACGGGGCCGTACTCGGTGAGCACCTCGTAGAGCTGGTTGAGCACGAAGGCGCCGTAGTCCGTGGCCGGCAGTTCGAAGGTGCGCCGGCCGTCGGCAGCGCGGTCGTCGCCGTCGACCGGGGTGGGGACGGTGCGGGTGGTGCGGGGGCTGCCGTTGGCGTAGACGCCGTGCAGATACTGGTTCTCGTCGGCGGGGGAGAGGTACAGGCCGACCTTGATGCCGTGCCGGCGCATGGAGTCGGCGAAGGCGCGGACCACGTCGCCGCGGCCGGCCTGCCAGGAACTGGCGGCGACGGTGTGCCCGGTGTAGCGGCTGGGGTAGAGCACGAAGCCGTCGTGGTGCTTGACGGTGAGGATGGCGAGCTCGAAGCCGCCGTCGCGCAGCGCCCGCGCCCACTGGTCGGTGTCGAGCCCGGTGGGCTGGAACAGCTCGGGGGCCTCGTCGCCGGTGCCCCATTCGAGACCGGTGTAGGTGTTCACGCCGAAGTGCAGGAACGCGGTGCGTTCCAGTCGCTGCCAGGCGATCTGACGTTCCGTCGGGCGTATTCGGGCGGCGGTGGCGAGGAGTTGCTCGATGCTGTCGTCGGGGCTGATCGGCAGTCGGTACGCGTCCTCGCGAGCTGCCGCGACGGCGGGCGGGCCGCCGGCGAGCACCCAGGAGGTGCCGGCCGCCGCAACGGCGGTCGCGGTGAGGAAGGTTCTGCGGCTCACTGTCATACGGTGCGCTCTCCTGTTCGGGTCGGTCGTGCCGGTCCAGTGCGGAGGTGTGCTGCCGTGCGAAGAAGTGGCGCGTGCGGGTCACCAGGGTCTGTCCGGCCGATCCACGAAGATCCGCCGGACAGACCCTGGGTCACAGCGACTTCAGCTGGGTCCGGAGCCACTGCTCGACCTCGCCGACATGCGCGGCCGCGGCCGCGCGGGCGGCTTCCGGATCACGGGACCTGAGAGCCGTGTGGATGCGGTCGTGCTCGCGGCGGGTGCGCTCGAAGGCGCCCTCCTCCTGGTAGCCGCGCCAGACCCGGGCCCGGAACGTACGCGAGGACAGGCCCTCCAGGATCGCCGCCATCGTGTCGTTCCCCGCGGCGGTGGCGATCGCGCGGTGGAAGGCCAGGTCGTGCGCGAGGATCTCCTCCGGGTCGTCGGTCGCGTTCATGGCGATCAAGTGGCCCTCGACCTCGGCCAGTTGGTCCTCGGTGATCCGGGCCGCGGCCAGTGCGGCGGCGGTCGACTCGAGCACCCTGCGCACCTCGAGCAGCTCCACCAGACGCGGTCCGCGCGACAGGTCGGCGACCACGCCGAACGTCTCCAGGAGGTCGCCCGCCTCCAGTTGGGTCACATAGATGCCGGAGCCGTGCCGCGCCTGCAGGACCCCGATCACGGTGAGGGCGCGGATCGCCTCCCGCATCGAGCTGCGGGAGATGCCGAGTCGGGCGGCGAGTTCCCGTTCGGTGGGCAGGCGCTGGCCCGGTTCGAGCCGGCCCTCGGCGATCATCGCCTTGACCTCCTCGATGGCGCGCTGTGTCACCGTGCCTTTCGGTGGGGAGACTTGCTCCCCCTGTGCCACCTGATCGACGTGCTCCACGACCACTCCCTCCGACCGAGTGCCGCGCAGTCTAGCCAGCAAAGTGGTCTGACCACCATGGCGGGAATGCGGGAAAAGTTGCCGACGGAGGGTGTTGTGCGCGCCAAGTGGTCTGATAAATATTCCTCGCACTCGCTCAACAGTCGCCTCATGAGGAGCCGTCGGATGGCCGGCAGAACTGCGCGATTCAGCTCACGAACCCTGCGAGTCACGGCAGCCGCCGTCGGTGCCGGCCTGCTGCTCGCCGCCTGCGGCAGTACGAAGGACACCGGCGCATCGCCGGGTTCCGGAGACAAGGACGGCGACGGCGGCAAGGTCGGGGTGATCCTGCCGCTGCTCACCTCGCCCTTCTGGCAGTCGTACAACGACTACGTGCCGAAGATGGCGAAGTCGGAGGGAGTCGACGCACTCAAGACCGTCAACTCCAACAGCGACTCCTCCCAGCAGATCACCGACATCAACAACCAGCTCAACCAGGGCGTCGCAGGACTCGTCGTGGCTCCCCTGGACAGTGCCGCGATCTCCGCCGGACTCGACCAGGCCGAGCGCAAGGGCGTCCCCGTGGTCGCCGTCGACGTGGCGCCCGAGAAGGGCAAGGTCGCGATGGTGGTCCGCGCCAACAACGTCGCGTACGGGCAGAAGGCCTGTGAATTCCTCGGCGGGAAGGTCAAGAAGGGCAAGGTCGTCCAGATCATGGGCGACCTCGCCTCGGTCAACGGCCGCGAGCGCTCCGAGGCCTTCCGCTCCTGTGCGAAGAAGAAGTACCCGGACCTCAAGGTCCTGGAGATCCCCGCCAAGTGGGAGTCGGACACCGCCGCGTCCAAGCTCGACACCCTGCTCAACGCCAACCCCGACATCAAGGGCATCTATATGCAGGCGGGCGGGGTGTATCTCGCACCCACGCTGCAGACCCTGAAGTCCAAGGGCATGCTCAAGAAGGCCGGCGGCAAGGGTCACATCTCGATCGTCTCCAACGACGGCATCCCGCAGGAGTTCGACGCCATCCGCAAGGGGCAGATCGACGCGACGGTCTCCCAGCCGGCCGACGCGTACGCCAAGTACGGCATGTACTACATCAAGGCCGCGATGGCCGGGAAGACCTTCAAACCCGGTCCCACCGACCACGGTTCGAAGATCGTGAAGCTGCCCAGCGGACTCCTCGAGGACCAGCTGCCCGCGCCGCTGGTCACCAAGAAGAACGTCGACGACTCCGAGCTGTGGGGCAACACCGTCGAATGAGCACACCCACCATCCCCCTCGTGGAGGCGGAGGGCGTCGCCAAGCGCTACGGACCCACCGTCGCCCTGCAGGACGGCCGCATCACCGTCCTGCCCGGTGAGTCCCACGCCCTCGTCGGCCGCAACGGCGCGGGCAAGTCCACCCTGGTGAACATCCTGACCGGACTGCAGGCCCCCGACGAGGGCACGGTCCGCTTCGACGGCGGCCCCGCACCCGCCCTCGCCGACCGCGACGCCTGGCGTACGAAGGTGGCCTGCGTCTATCAGAAGCCCACCGTCGTACCCGAACTCACCGTCGCGGAGAACCTGTTCATCAACCGCCAGCCCACCGGCCGAGGCGGCCTCATCAACTGGCGCAGACTGCACGAGCAGGCCGCCGAGGTCCTCGCCACCTGGGACGTGCGCGTCGACCCCGATGTCCGCACCGCCGAACTGCGGGTCGAGGACCGGCAGATGGTGGAGATCGCCCGCGCGCTCAGCTTCGGTGCGCGCTTCATCATCCTCGACGAGCCGACCGCGCAGCTCGACAACCGCGAGATCGAGCGGCTCTTCGCCCGGATGCGCTCGCTCCAGGAGTCCGGAGTCACCTTCCTGTTCATCTCGCACCATCTGCAGGAGGTCTACGAGGTCTGCCAGACCGTCACCGTGCTGCGCGACGCTCGCTGGATCACCACCGCCCCCGTCGCCGAACTCCCGCGCGCCGAGCTGGTGGAGGCGATGGCGGGCGAGGCGGTGACGGGACAGGGCCCGGCGCGGGACGCGGTACCCGCCGACGCCCCCGAGCTGCTCACCGTGTCGGGTCTCACCGCCGAGGCGTACACCGACATCTCGTTCACCGTCCGCGGGGGAGAGGTGGTCGGCCTCGCCGGCATCAGCGGCAGCGGCAAGATCGAGCTGGCCGAGAGCCTCGCCGGACTGCACACCCCGAGCTCGGGAAGCGCCCAACTGGACGGCAGAGCACTGCCGTTCGGCGATGTGCCGGCCGCGCTGCGGGCCGGCGTCGGCTGTGTCCCGCGCGATCGTCACGACGAGGGCCTGGTGCCCGGCATGACGATCGGCGACAACGCCACCATGACCGTCCTGTCCCGCCTCGGACGGTTCGGATTCGTCGGCTCGGACCGCCGCGCACGGTTCGCCGACGAGCTGATCGAGCGCCTGGACATCCATGCCGAGGGACCGCAGCAGCCGGTGTCCGACCTGTCCGGCGGCAACGCCCAGAAGGTGGTGATGGCCCGCGCGCTCGCATCCGACCCCCGCCTGCTCGTCCTCATCAACCCCACGGCCGGTGTGGACGTGAAGTCCAAGGAGTCCCTGCTCGCCCGGATGGACAGCTGCCGCGAGGACGGGACGGCCGTCCTGGTCGTCTCCGACGAACTCGACGATCTGCGGCGCTGCGACCGGGTGCTCGTCCTCTTCCACGGCCGGATCGTCGCCGAGCATCCCGCCGGCTGGCACGACCACGAACTCATCGCCTCCATCGAAGGAGTGGACCATGGCTGACACGAAGGCCGCGTCGGCCTCGGTCCCGGCGGACCACATCGGCAAGCAGGCCCCGGCCGACCGCGGCGGACGCTCGGTGCTGCTCCGGCGAGCCCGCGAACTCGCCCTCGTACCCGCCCTGTTGCTGCTTCTGGTGCTCGGGGCGCTGCTCAACGACTCGTTCCTGACCGAGCGGAACCTGATCTCGATCCTCGGCGCCTCCGCCGCGCTCGCCATGGTGGTGCTCGCCGAGGCGCTCGTCCTGATCACCGGGAAGTTCGACCTGTCGCTCGAATCGGTCGTCGGTGTCGCGCCCGCCGTCGGCGCCCTGCTCGTCCTGCCCGCGGCCCAGGCCGGCTTCGGCACCGAACTGCCCGCTGTGGTCTCGGTGTTGGCGATCCTCCTGGTCGGCGCGGCGATCGGGGCGTTCAACGGGGTACTGGTCGTCAAGTTCAAACTCAACGCCTTCATCGTCACCCTGGCCATGCTGATCGTGCTGCGCGGACTCCTGGTCGGCGCCACCGAGGGCAAGACCCTCTTCGGCATGCCCGACGCCTTCTACGCCCTCGCCACCACCACCTTCCTCACCATCCCCATGTCCGTGTGGCTGGCCGCCGCCGCCTTCGGCCTCGCCGGGCTCGTCCTGAAGTACCACCGCATCGGCCGCTCCCTCTACGCGATCGGCGGCAATCCCGAGGCGGCCCGGGCGGCCGGGATCCGGGTGGAGCGGGTGATGCTCGGCGTCTTCGTCGTCGCCGGGACCCTCGCCGCGCTCGGCGGACTGATGCAGACCGGATACGTCGGCGCCATCAACGCCAACCAGGGCCAGAACATGATCTTCACGGTGTTCGCGGCCGCGGTCATCGGCGGAATCAGCCTGGACGGCGGCAAGGGCACCATGTTCGGCGCCCTCACCGGCGTACTGCTGCTCGGCGTCGTACAGAACCTGCTCACCCTGGCCCAGGTGCCGTCGTTCTGGATCCAGGCGATCTACGGCGGAATCATCCTCGTCGCCCTGATGATCGCCCGCGTCACCACCGGCCGCGCACAGGACTGACCTGCGCCACTGTCCGAGAGGGACACCTTGTCTTCCACCGCAACGCCTGGCACCGCAACGCCTGGCACCGCATCGCCGGGCACCGCCCGGATCACCGCCGTCGAGACGTACGACATCCGCTTCCCCACCTCGCGGGAGCTCGACGGCTCCGACGCGATGAACCCGGACCCCGACTACTCCGCCGCCTATGTCGTGCTGCGCACCGACGCGGCCGACGGTCACGAGGGCCACGGCTTCTCGTTCACCATCGGGCGCGGCAACGAGGTGCAGGTCGCCGCCATCGACGCGCTCCGCCCGCACCTGCTCGGGCGCCCGCTCGACGCCCTCTGCGCCGACCCCGGATCGCTCAACCGCGACCTGATCGGCGACAGCCAACTGCGCTGGCTCGGGCCCGAGAAGGGCGTGATGCACATGGCGATCGGCGCCGTCGTGAACGCCGTCTGGGATCTCGCCGCGAAGCGCGCCGGCCTGCCGCTGTGGCGGCTGCTCGCCGACGCCGACCCCGACTGGCTGGTCTCCCAGGTCGACTTCCGCTACATCGCCGACGCCCTCGGCCCGGACGAGGCCCTCGACCTGCTGCGGCGCGGCAGGCAGGGCGCCGCCGACCGCACCCGCCGCCTGCGGGAGCGCGGCTACCCCGCGTACACGACCTCGCCCGGCTGGCTCGGCTACTCCGACGAGAAGCTCACCCGGCTCGCCACCGAAGCGGTCGCCGACGGATTCACCCAGATCAAGCTGAAGGTCGGCGCCGACCTCGACGACGACCTGCGCCGGATGCGCACCGCACGCGCCGCCGTCGGCGACGGCATCCGCATCGCCGTCGACGCCAACCAGCGGTGGAACGTCGACGAGGCCATCCGCTGGACCAAGGCCCTCGCCCCGTACGACCCGTACTGGATCGAGGAGCCCACCAGCCCCGACGACGTGCTCGGGCACGCGGCGATCCGCCGGGCCGTCGCCCCCGTCCGGGTCGCCACCGGCGAGCACGTACAGAACCGGATCGTCTTCAAGCAGCTGCTGCAGGCCGGCGCCATCGACGTCCTGCAGATCGACGCGGCCCGGGTCGGCGGAGTCAACGAGAACCTCGCGATCCTGCTGCTCGCCGCCAAGTTCGGCGTCCCGGTCTGCCCGCACGCCGGGGGAGTGGGGCTGTGCGAACTCGTCCAGCACCTCTCGATGTTCGACTATGTGGCGCTCACCGGCACCACCGAGAACCGCGCCATCGAGTACGTCGACCATCTGCACGAGAACTTCCTCGACCCGGTCACGGTGCGCGACGGCCACTATCTGCCGCCCACCGCACCGGGCTTCTCCGCCACCATGCGGCCGGAGACACTCACCGAGTTCCTCTTCCCCGGCGGCGCCTGTTGGGCTTCCCCACCGGCCCAGCTGCCCCCGGAGCCCGATCAGTCCCGGCAGAACGGAGCGGCCGTATGACCAGCGAAGCACGCGAGTACGAGGGTCTCAGCGCCCTGGTCACCGGCGGAGCCTCCGGAATCGGGCGGGCCACCGCCGAACTCCTCGCCGCCCGCGGCGCCGCGGTGACCGTGCTCGACCTGGACATCGCGGGCGTGACGAAGCCCCTGCTCGCCCGGCGCGGCGACGTCACCGACGACGCCTCGGTGCGCGAGGCGGTGTCCTCGGCGGCCGCGGAGATGGGCGGCCTCGACATCCTCGTCAACAATGCGGGCATCGGCGCCCAGGGCACCGTCGAGGACAACGACGACGACCAGTGGCACCACGTACTCGACGTCAATGTCCTCGGCATGGTGCGCACCACCCGCGCCGCCCTGCCCCACCTCAGGCGCTCCGCGCACGCCGCCGTCGTCAACACCTGCTCCATCGCGGCCACCGCCGGCCTGCCGCAGCGCGCGCTCTACGGCGCATCCAAGGGCGCCGTCCTGTCCCTCACCCTGGCCATGGCCGCCGACCACATCAGGGAGGGGATCCGGGTGAACTGCGTGAACCCGGGCACCGCCGACACTCCATGGATCGGCCGCCTCCTGGACGCGGCACCGGACCCGGAGGCCGAACGCGCCGCACTCGAAGCCCGCCAGCCCACCGGGCGCCTCGTCTCCGCGGACGAAGTCGCCGCCGCCATCGCCTACTTGGCGAGCCCGGCCGCCGGCGCCACCACCGGCACCTCCCTCGCGGTGGACGGCGGCATGCAGGGCCTCAGGCTGCGCCCCGCACAGTCATGACGGGCGCCACCCCCGCCGAACCGGCGGCGGACACTCCGGCGTCCCGGCGCACCCGGCTCGGCGCGAGTCAAGTGCGGCCCACCCGGCTGTCCTTCGGTGCGGCCGCGCTCGCCGGCCTCTACACGGAGGTCGGCGAGGAGCAGGCCGCGGCCGCCGTCGAAGCCGCCTGGGCCGCGGGCATCCGCTCGTACGACACCGCACCGCACTACGGCGTGGGCCTGTCCGAACGCCGGCTCGGCGCCGCGCTGCGCGGGCGGCACCGGGACTCGTACGTGGTCTCCACCAAGGTCGGCCGACTGCTCGTGGAGCAACAGCCCCCGTACGGGGACGACTTGGCGAACGGCTTCGCGGCCCCCGCCACCCACCGCCGGGTCTGGGACTTCAGCGCCGACGGGGTGCGGCGCGGCATCGAGGACAGCCTCGGCCGGCTCGGCCTCGACCGGGTCGACCTGGTGTATCTGCACGACCCCGACGACCACGCCGAACAGGCCTTCGCCGAGGCGTACCCCGCGCTCGAGCGGCTGCGGGACGAGGGGGTGGTCGGCGCGATCGGCGCGGGCATGAACCAGACCCGGATGCTCAGCCGCTTCGTCCGTGACACCGACGTCGACGCCGTGCTGTGCGCCGGCCGCTACACGCTGCTCGACCCGAGCGCGCTCACCGAACTGCTGCCGGCGGCCGCCGCCCGGGGCGTGAGCGTCGTGATCGGCGGCGTCTTCAACTCCGGTCTGCTCGCCGACCCGGCCCCAGGGGCGACCTACGACTATGCCGAGGCGCCGCGCGAGGTGCTGGTGCGTGCCCTGCGCATGAAGGAGGCGGCCGCCCGGCACGGCACCACCCTGCGGGCCGCGGCGCTCGCCTTCCCGTTCGGCCACCCGGCCGTCGCCTCGGTCCTGGTCGGGGCACGCTCGGCGGCCGAAGTGACCGATGCAGTACGGCAGTTCCACCGCCCTGTGCCGGCAGCGCTGTGGGAGGAACTGCAGTCGGAGGGGCTGCTGCCCGCGGGCGCCCCGGTGCCGGTGACGCCGCTGGTACCGGACACCCCGGCACACCGCACACTCCGTACCACCGACCCATGCGCCAGCCGTCAGACCGGAGTCGAGTGATGAGAATCGCCCTGCACACCAAGGTCCGCGCCGACCGCATAGAGGAGTACGAGGCGGCGCACCGTGAAGTGCCCGTGGAGCTCACCGATGCGATCCGCGCCGCCGGCGCCACCTCCTGGACCATCTGGCGCAGCGGCAGGGACCTCTTCCACCTCATCGAGTGCGAGGACTATCCGCGGATGATCGCCGAACTGGAGAAGCTGCCGGTGAACGTCGCCTGGCAGGCCCGGATGTCCGAGCTGCTCGATGTCGTCCACGACTATTCGTCCGAGGGCGCCGACGCCGGTCTGCCCGC
Source organism: Streptomyces triticagri (assembly GCF_003429565.1). Classification (GTDB taxonomy): domain Bacteria; phylum Actinomycetota; class Actinomycetes; order Streptomycetales; family Streptomycetaceae; genus Streptomyces; species Streptomyces triticagri. The sequence continues at coordinate 13,701 of NZ_QUAK01000225.1, read as the reverse complement.
CGTCTGGGAGCTGTGATCGTGAACAGCGCCCCGGATGCCGTCGTGGACGCCCACCACCACGTCTGGGACCTGTCCGTGCGCGACCAGGACTGGATCACCGGACCCGAACTCGCCCCCATCCGAAGAGACTTCACGCTCGCCGAGCTGGAGCCGCTCGCCCGCGGCGCCGGCGTCGTCGCCACCGTGCTGGTGCAGACCGTCACCGTCGCGGACGAGACACCGGAGCTCCTCGCGCTCGCCGCCGACAGCGAACTCGTGGCGGGAGTCGTGGGCTGGGCCGACCTCACCGCGCCCGACATCACCGACCGGCTCCACCGGCTGCGTGAACTGCCCGGTGGACAGTACCTGGTGAGCATCCGTCACCAGGTGCAGGGCGAACCCGACCCGTCCTGGCTGCTCCGCCCCGACGTGCGGCGCGGACTCGACGCGGTCGCCGCGGCCGGGCTCGCATACGACCTGGTGGTCCTTCCGCACCAGCTGCCCGCCTGCGCCGAGGCGGCCGCGCGGCATCCCGAACTCACCTTCGTACTGGACCACTTGGGCAAGCCGCCGATCGCTGCCGGGGCGCTGCAGCCCTGGGCCGCGGACGTCACATCGCTCGCAGGCCTGCCGAACACCTTCTGCAAGCTGTCCGGCATGGTCACCGAGGCGGACCCGGGTGCCTGGACGACAGCCGACCTCGTACCGTACGCGGACCGGGTCCTCGAGGCCTTCGGGCCGTCGCGCCTGATGTTCGGCTCCGACTGGCCGGTCTGCACCCTGGCCGCGGGATACACCGAAGTGGTGGATGTGGCACGGGAGTTGACACAAGATCTGTCCGCCGGTGAGCGCATCGAGGTGTTCTCGGGAACCGCCAGGCGTGCCTACCGCCTCTGAGCCGGCCGGCCGCCCCCGCCGACGGGGCGACCGGTGGTGTCGAGCCGTGTCGGCGGCAGGAAGTCGCGCAGATACTCGCGGTGCCACCAGGCGCCGGTGGCCCGCAGCTCGCGCCAGGTGGTGAACCGGCACCGGTAGAGGCGGGCCCGTACGAACGCCGGCGGGGCATCGGGGAACGGGTTCTGACGCAGTAGCCGCAAGGTGTCCCGGTCACCCTCGAGCAGCCGCTCCACGAACCCGCCGAACCATGGCTCCGCGTACCTCGGACCCAGCGCGGCGAACCACATCATCCAGTCGAGCCGCAGATGGTACGGCGCGAACTGCCGTGGCAGACGCCGTACTTCACCGGGCTTGCCGTGGAAGCCGTACTCCCGCCAGGCCGTGTCGTCGGACGGCGGGTGCGCGTGATCCGTACCCTCCAGCACGATCTCGTGGCGCACCCGCCCGACGGTCCCGAAGGCGCCGTAGGTGTTGACCAGGTGGAGCGGGTCGAAGGAGCGGTTCATCACCTGCCGGCGGGACAGCATGTTGCGCACCGGCCGGACACTGAGGGCGACGACGAGCGCCGTCACGGCCAGGACGACGATCTCGTACCAGAGCGGCGGCGCATCGAGGGCGGGCGGCGGGCCGGTGAGCGGGGTGTAGTCGACCGCCGAGGCGGCCAGGACGATGGTGAGCCAGTTCAGCCAGGCGAAGTTGCCCGAGAGGACCAGCCACAGCTGGGTGACCACGACGATTCCGGCGGCCACCGAGGCGACCGGCTGCGGGGTGAGGATCAGGAAGGGCACCAGGAGCTGCGTCACATGGTTCGCGGCCACCTCCACCCGGTGCACCGGCTTCGGCAGCCGGTGGAAGAACCAGGACAGCGGGCCCGGCATCGGCTGCGTCTCGTGATGGAAGTCCAGACAGGTGAGCCGGCGCCAGCAGGGATCGCCGCGCCACTTGATCAGGCCCGCGCCGAACTCGACGCGGAACAGCAGCCAGCGCAGCAACCAGAGGACCAGGACCGGTGGCGCGAGATGGGACGGGCCCAGAAAGACCGCGAGGAAGCCGGCCTCCAGGAGCAGTGACTCCCAACCGAAGCCGTACCAGGTCTGCCCGACGTTCACGATCGACAGATACAGGACCCACGGCACCGCCCACAGCGCCATCGCCGCGGCAGGCGGAAGCCCTCCGTCCAGGCCCGCGAGCAGCACAGCGGCACAGAGCGCGCCCGTCCACGCGGTCACCGCGAACAGGCGGTCCGAGTACCGGAGGTGGAACAGGCTCGGGGCCCGCCGGAACGGCACCGCGGCCACGAACCGCGGCACGGGCAGCATCCCGCGCTCGCCGATCAGCGCGCGGAACTGCAGGGCGGCGCCGACGAACGCGACGAGATAGACCGCGGCCAGGCCCCGCTGGAAGACCAGCCGGGCCACCCAGTACTCGGGCGCAGCGAACCACTCCACGCCTCCCAGTCTGACTCCGGGCACCCCGGCTCGGCTTGCGGGCCGGTCGGTGAGCCGCCAGACAATGGGCACAGACAGCAACGAACAGCAACGAACACGGACGAATACGTCGAACGCGGCTGGGAGATCGGTGTGAAGCGAGTGACGAGGCGGAGAGCCAAGGCCTTCGCGATACCCACGGCCCTCGCGGCGAGCGCCGCCCTCGCCCTCGCCGGCTGCACGACCGGCGGCCAGAGCGGCGTGGCCGCCGCGTCCGACCAGGAACTCTTCCTGGAGCCGGTGGCCGCCGAGGGCCCCGACCCGTTCACCGAGTCCACCGCGGCCCGGTCGGCGACGGCTCCGCCCGTCACCCGATCGCCGCAATCGGATCCGACGGGCACGCCGAGCGGGCGGGGTGCGCGCACCTACTCCGGCGACACAGCAGGTCTCTACGGCGGCACCCGGAACGTGAGCAGCTGCGACGTCGAGAAGCAGATCCGCTTCCTCTCCGCCGAACCGGCCAAGGCCGCGGCCTTCGCCGGGGCCGTGGGGATCAGCCGGTCCGAGGTGACCGCCTATCTGCGCGGGCTCACCCCGGTCCAGCTGCGCGCCGACACCCGGGTCACCAATCACGGCTTCCGGTCCGGCCGTGCGAACGCGTACCAGTCGGTGATGCAGGCCGGCACCGCGGTCCTGGTCGACAACCGGGGACTGCCCCGGGTGCGCTGCGCCTGCGGCAATCCGCTGACGCCGCCCGCGCAGCTGCACGGCAGCCCGCGCCACCAGGGCAAGCAGTGGCCCGGCTATCAGGTGGACCAGGTCGTGGTGATCCAGCAGTCGACGCAGGTCATCAACAACATCACCATCGTGAACGTCACCAACAACACCTGGATCCAGCGCCCGATCGGCGACGACGGTCGCCGCGACAAGCCCGTTCCGCCGCCGGAGCCGAGCCCGCGGACGACCAGCCCCAGCCCGGACGAGGACTCCACCGGGCCGGACGACGACGAGTCCCCGGACCCGGACTCGTCGAGCCCCGACGATCCGGATTCGCCCGACGATCCCGATGACCCGGACCAGGACGACCCCGACCAGGACGACCCGGACGCGCCCGTGAATCCGGACGACCCGGACCAGGACGACCCGGACCAGCAGGACCAGGACCAGCAGCCCGACCCCGACGACCCGGACCAGCAGGAGAACCCGGACCAGGACGACCCCGACCCCGACGAGTCCGCCGGCCAGAACCCCGACGGGACGACGGACGACGACACCCCGGACGACTGCCCCACCGTGCTGCCGACCGGCCCCGACGGCGCCGCTCTGCCGATCCCGGACGGCTGCCCGACGCCGCTGCTGGGAGCCCAGGGAAGCTGACCGTACGGCCCGATCACGCGACGTAGCCAAATGTCGAAAAAGGGTACGAACAGTGGCAAGGTGGCTCCATGGTTGATCGGGGAACGAGCGACCTGTCATTCCCGGACGACTGGCCCCTGCACCCGGACCCGATCCTGGCGCTCAACCGGATGGGCAGCTTCGACTGGGACCTCGGCACGGGTCTCATGCACATGGACGCCCAGGCGCGCGAGATCTTCGACCTGACCGGGGAGGAGTACGACGAGCGCCCGCTGTCCCTCGCCGACCGCGTACCTCCCGCCGACGGGCACCGCCTGGACGGCATGGTGTCCCGCGCCCTGAAGGACGGCAGCGAGAACTACGGCGCCTACTTCCGCGTCCGCCGCCGGGACGGAAGCCTGCGCTGGACCCACACCCAGGGCTGCATCCGCCGCGACGACGAGGGCGTCCCGCGCCGCATCATCGGCATCGTCCGGGACGCCACCCAGGAGCTCAGCGACACCGAGGCCCGCCTCGAGACGGACGCGCAGCGCCGGCGGCAGACCAGCGTCGTCCAGGCCACCGCGGCAGCGCTCGCCCACGCCCGTACCGTCCAGGACGTCATCGACGTGCTCAGCGACGAGCAGGGGATCTCCCGCTTCGGACCGGCCAGCCTGGTCGTCGGGCTCGTCGAGGCCGGCCGGATCCGACTCGTCGCCGACGGGCCCCAGGGCGCCTATGTGGAGGGCACGGCGATCACCCGCATCGACGAGCCGTACCCGATGGGTGAGGTGGTGCGCACCATGGCACCGCGGTTCATCGAGAGCGCCCAGGACTTCGCCGATTCGTACCCGATCCTGTGGCCGCACATCGCCCATCTGGAGATCACCGCCGCCGCGTATCTGCCGCTCATCGCACAGGCGAGACCGATCGGCGCCATCGGCCTCCTCTACACCGGCAAGACCGGATTCACCCCCGAGGAGCGGAACCTGCTGGTCGCCCTCTGCAGCTCCATCGCCCAGAGCCTGCAGCGCGCCATGCTCTTCGAGCAGGAGAAGGACCTGGCACAAGGACTCCAGCAGGCGATGCTGCCGCGCACCATCCCGGACGTACCCGGCGCCGACATCGCGGTGCGCTACCGCGCTGCCCGTGAGGGACGCGACGTGGGCGGCGACTGGTACGACGTCATCCAACTGCCCGGCGGCAAGGTCGGCGCCGTGATCGGCGACGTCCAGGGACACGACACCCATGCGGCCTCCGTCATGGGCCAGCTGCGCATCGTCCTCAAGGCGTACGCGGCGGAGGGCCACAACCCCGCGACCGTGATGGCCCGCGCCTCGTCCTTCCTGCACGAACTGGACACCGACCGCTTCGCGACCTGCCTGTACGCCGAGGCCGAACTCTCCACGGGAGTCGTCCAGTTCGTCCGGGCCGGTCACATCGACCCGCTGGTGCGCGGCACCGACGGCGGCTGCCGGCGGCTGCCCGTGGACGGCGCCCTGCCGCTCGGCCTCTCCGCAGAGTTCGGGCGGCTCGAATACCCGGTCACCACCATGGAGCTCGACCCGGGCCAGACCCTGGTGCTGTGCACGGACGGCCTGGTCGAGGAGCCCGGCGCCGATCTGGACGACGGCCTGCAACGCCTCACCTCGCTCGTCGGCTCGGGCCCCGCGGACCTGAGCGAACTCGCGGATCTGCTCTGCGGCGCGGACGAGGCGGCGTCCGGCCTCGACGACGCGGCGCTGCTCCTGCTGCGCCGCCGCCTGACCGATGCGCCGCAGTCCGGCGGGCGGCTGCAGCAGTACGTCGGCCCCGGCGACCCGGAGGCGCTCACCGAGGCCCGGCACATGATCCGCGCGGCGGTGCGGGCCTGGGGCGCGGGGGAGGGGGCCGACGAGATCGAACTGGTCGCGGACGAGCTGATCACCAATGCGCTGATGCACACGGAAGGGGCCGCGATCGTCACCCTGCGGGTGCTCGCCGGGAGCGAGCGGCGGCTGCGGATCGAGGTGGAGGACACCTCCAGTGCACTGCCCCGGCGGCGCGAGGCGGGGGAGTCGGGGGTGTCCGGGCGGGGGCTTCTCCTCGTGGACCGGCTCGCGGAGGTGTGGGGGGTGGAGTCACGGGGGTCGGGCAAGTGCGTGTGGTGCGAGTTCACGATTCCCGACCGATGACGCGGGCCGCCGCACCGCACCTTCGCTGCATGCTCTCGGCCTCGCCCGCGCAGGGAGGTGCGCCCGTCTCAGCCGCCGGAGGGGCTCGACAGGGAGACCAGGCGTTCGCCGTCCCGCGTACGGACCTCGAAGTGGTCGATCTCCGTGGGGCGCAGCGCCGTACCCGCGCTGGTCGTCATGGATCTCTCGGCCCCGGCCGACCACGTCGTGACGGTCCGTTCCGTGCCGTCCCTGGCCACCGCCACCAGTGCGCAGTCCCGGGTGCCGTCCGGATCGCTGACCTCGAGACCCACCTCCGTACCCCACCGCCGGTCGTGCTCGACCAGCACAGCCGACACCCCGCTCTTCGCGTCCCGCGCGACGAGCCGTGTCGCGTCCGGTTCGCCCCCGCCGTCGTACGCTCCCACCGCCCCGGCGCCGGCGGCCGCGAGCACCACCGAGGCGGCCACCAGGCGCAGCCGCGCCCGCTCCCCTCGCCGCCGGGCCCGCCCCACCTCGGCCAGCAGGCGGTCCAGGAGCGCGGGCGACACCACGGTGAACGCCTCGGCGGCGGGGGGCGCCGACCCCGCGTAACGCGCAAGCGCCCGAGTCGTACTCGCGAAGCCGGAGACCGCCGCGGAGCAGTCGGGGCAGACCGCCAGATGCTCCTCGAAGCGGAACGCGTCCGCCCGGTCCAGTACACCGAGCGCGTATGCGCCGGCGTCGCGATGGCGTTCAGGCCCCAGCATGTCGATCCCCACGTTTCCGCCCGAAGGTGCTCCGGCTCTCCGGTACGCAGCACACCGCCGATTCACTCAACCTTCACCGGCATTGGCCCACGACTGCCGACCACATACACTCCAGGCGCATGCTGCGCGTACTGGCCGTCGACGACGAAGAACCCGCACTCGCCGAGCTGCTCTACCTGCTCCGCGCCGACCCGCGGATCGGCAGCGCCGAGGGGGCCACGGACGCCAATCAGGCGCTGCGCCGCATCGGCCGCGCGCTGGAGGCCGGGCCCGACAGCGCGGACGCCGTCGACGTGCTGTTCCTGGACATCCAGATGGCCGGACTCACCGGACTCGACGTCGCCCGCCTCATCGCCGGATTCGCCAGGCCCCCGCTGATCGTCTTCGTCACGGCGCACGAGGACTTCGCCGTGCAGGCCTTCGACCTGAAGGCCGTCGACTACGTGCTCAAGCCGGTCCGCACGGAGCGGCTCGCGGAGGCGGTACGGCGCGTGGCGGAGCAGGTCGGCACGCGCGAGACGCGGACCGCCCGCCCGGTGCCCGCCACCACGGCCGAGAGCATCCCGGTGGAGCTCGGCGGCGTGACCCGCCTGGTGGCCGTCTCCGACATCGCCTACGCCGAGGCCCAGGGCGACTACGCCCGGCTGCACACCGGAGAGGAGAGCCACCTGGTGCGGGTGCCGCTGTCCACCCTGGAGGAGCGCTGGCAGCAGCACGGTTTCGTACGGATCCACCGGCGGCATCTGGTCGCGCTGCACCGCATCGACGAGCTCCGCCTCGACGCGGGCAGCATGAGCGTGCGGATAGGAGAGGCCGAACTCGCCGTGTCCCGCCGCCACGCCCCGCGCCTGCGCGAGCTCCTGATGCGCCCGAGCGGCACCTGACGCGCCCGCACACCATGCCCCTGACCAGCCCGTTCGTTATGAACGGAGCCTTCCGCCGCACCCCGCACGCGCCGTACACTCCTGGCCGTGTCCGCAGAGCCAACGCCCCGACGTGAAGTGGTCACCGGGGAGCCGCGCCGGGTGCACCGGCTGCCGGGGCACCCCACCCAGTCGGAGATCGACGAGCAGACCACACTCGGTGCCGCCTATGTACGGTCCCTGATGCGCAGTCAACTCCGAGCCGGGCTCACCGCGTTCGGCTTCCTCGCGCTCACCGTCGTGACCCTGCCGCTGTTCTTCGACGCCCTCGGCAACGCCTCGGTGGTCTGGATCGTCCTCGGCTTCGCCTGCTATCCGGTCCTGGTCGGCATCGCCTGGTGGTACGTGCACCGCGCCGAGCGCAACGAACGCGACTTCGCCCGCCTGGTGCACGGAGTGCACGGCCCCGAGCGCCCGCCCGGCCGGCCGGCGGAAGGCGACTGACCGCCGTGCCCCAGTCGTACGCGATCACCGCGGTCGCGGTCGTCGTCCTCGCCACCGTCCTCATCGGCGGCTTCGGCCTGCGCATCTCCCGCACCACCTCGGACTTCTACGTCGCCTCGCGCACCGTCGGCCCCCGCCTCAACGCGGCCGCGATCAGCGGCGAGTACCTCTCCGCCGCGTCCTTCCTGGGCATCGCCGGCCTGCTCCTGCTGCACGGCCCCGACATGCTCTGGTATCCCGTCGGCTACACGGCCGGCTATCTGGTGCTGCTGGTCTTCGTCGCCGCACCGCTGCGCCGCTCCGGCGCCTACACCCTGCCGGACTTCGCCGAGGGCCGCCTCGAGTCCCGCCAGGTGCGGCTGCTCGTCAGCATGCTGGTGGTGGGGGTCGGCTGGCTCTACCTCACCCCCCAACTGCAGGGCGCAGGGCTCACCTTGGAGATCCTCACCGGGGCGCCGCGCTGGCTCGGCGGCACCCTGGTGGCGGTCGTCGTGGTGGTCTCGGTCGCCGCGGGCGGCATGCGAAGCATCACCTTCGTCCAGGCCTTCCAGTACTGGTTGAAGCTCACCGCGCTGCTCGTGCCCGCCCTGTTCCTGGTGCTCGCCTGGCAGGGCGACGGCAGTCCCGGACCCGAATTCGACGAACCGGCCCGCTTCCGGGAACAGCGCACCGTCCGTATCCAGGACACCGTCGACATGAAGCTCGGCGCCCCGCTCACCGTCCGCGCCGACGGAGTCGTGGACGACCGGCGATACGAGGACGCCACGGTCAGCCTCGACGAGGGCACCCACCGCATCGCCGGCGGCACCCGCCTCACCTTCCCCGAGGGCGGCGAAGTGCCACGCCGCGAGCCGGGATCGGCCGACAGCGTCAGCCAGCCGCTCGCCACCAGCCGCGCCGACCACCCGCTGTACGCGACATACGGGCTGATCGTCGCCACCTTCCTCGGCACCATGGGCCTGCCGCACGTCGTCGTGCGCTTCTACACCAGCCCCAACGGCCGTGCCGCCCGCCGCACCACCGTCGTCGTCCTCGGCCTGATCGGCGCCTTCTACCTGCTGCCACCGCTGTACGGCGCGCTCGGCCGGATGTACGCCCCCGAGCTCACCCTCAGCCAACAGGCCGACGCCGCCGTCCTGTTGATGCCCGAACGCCTGGTCTCCGGGGCCGGCGGGGATCTGCTCGGCGCGCTGATCGCCGGCGGCGCCTTCGCTGCGTTCCTGTCCACCGCATCCGGTCTGACCATGGCGGTGGCGGGGGTGCTCAGCCAGGACGTGCTGCCCTCCCGAGGGGTCCGCCACTTCCGGCTCGCCACCGCGCTCGCGATGGTGGTGCCGCTGGCCGGTGCGCTGCTCGTCACCGGGGTGCCGGTGGCGGACGCCGTGGGCATGGCCTTCGCGGTGTCCGCCTCGTCGTTCTGCCCGCTGCTCGTACTCGGCATCTGGTGGCGCGGGCTGACCCCGCCCGGCGCCCTCGCGGGGCTGCTGCTCGGCGGCGGTTCCGCGCTCGTGGCGGTGACGCTCACCGTCACCGGTCTGGCGGGCGACGGCTGGCTGCACACCCTGCTCGCCTGGCCGGCGGTCTGGTCGGTGCCGGTCGGCTTCCTCGCCATGGTGCTCGGCTCCCTCGCCACCCGTTCCAGCGTGCCGCCGCACACCAGCGCCACCATGACCCGGCTGCATCTGCCGGAGTCCTTGAGCGTCCAGGAGACCGCCGCGGCGGCCGAGTCGGGCGACGGCGCGAGTGCGGCGCCCGCGCCGGCCGCGGAACGGAGAGTCCGATGACCGGTACCGGAGCGGCCGTACTGCTCGCCCTGTGCCCGCTGCTGCTGGCCGGCGGCTTTCTGCTCGGCCGCCGCACCGCGCACCCCGTGGGCCGCAGCGACGTCGGCACGCCCGTGGAGCGCGCCACCTTCGAGACCCTGCACACCGCCTCGCTCGCCGCACCTCCGCTGCGGGCGGGCCTCACCGAGGACACCGCACGCAAGGCGGCGGGCCGGCTGCGCACCCTGCTCGGCACCGACGCGCTCTGCCTGACCAACCGCAGCGTGGTCCTCGCCTGGGACGGCACCGGCGACCAGCACGGCGACCCGGTGATGGACCGCCTGACCACCCTGCTCGACACCGGCCGTGGCGCCGCCTTCGACTGCTCCTGCGGCGATCTCGACTGCCCGCGCCGCTGGGGCGTCGCCGCGCCGATCGTCGTGGACCACCGGGTGCTCGGCGCGCTCGTGGCCTATGCGCCACGGGAGTCCGCCGTACTCGCCCGGGCCACCGAGGAGGTCGCGCGCTGGGTGTCCGTACAGCTGGAGCTGGCCGAGCTCGACCGTTCACGAACCCGCGTCATCGAGGCCGAGATCAAGGCACTGCGGGCGCAGATCTCCCCGCACTTCGTCTTCAACTCGCTGGCCGCGATCGCCTCGTTCGTCCGCACCGACCCGGAGCGCGCCCGCGAACTGCTGCTGGAATTCGCCGACTTCACCCGCTACTCGTTCCGGACGCACGGGGACTTCACCACCCTCGCGGACGAGTTGCACTCGATCGACCAGTATCTGGCCCTGGTCCGGGCCCGGTTCGGTGAGCGGCTCGCCGTCACTCTGCAGGTGGCGCCGGAAGTGCTGCCGGTCGCGCTGCCGTTCCTCTGTCTGCAGCCGCTGGTGGAGAACGCCGTCAAGCACGGACTCGAAGGAGCCGTCACGCGCAGCCGGATCACCATCAGGGCCGAGGACGCGGGCGCGGAGGCGCTGGTCGTCATCGAGGACGACGGGGTGGGCATGGAGCCGGAGCGGCTGCGCCGCATTCTGCGGGGCGAGGGCGGCCCGACGGCGGGCATCGGCCTCTCCAATGTGGACGAGCGGCTGCGGACCGTCTTCGGCGACGCCTACGGTCTGGTCATCGAGACCGGCAGCGGGGCGGGCATGAAGATCACCGTCCGGATTCCCAAGTACCGTGCGGGCGTGCACTCTTCACCGTCCTCGCACCAGGACGGCTGACCGGCGGGACCGTCCTCAGAACAGACTGATCGCCAGATGCCCCAGCGGCAGCCCCAACTGCCAGGCCGGCGTCCACACCTGAGGCTGTTCCTCCTCCTCGGGCCGCGCACCGCCCTCGTGCAGCACGGCGTCGAGGTCGGGGGCGAGCAGCTCCGTCTCCTCCAGCCAGCGCCAGGCGGCCTGCGCGAGCGCGAGGTCGGGACCGGTGCCCCCGGCCGCGGCGGCCTCCGCGCCGAGCACATCGAGCCGTTCGCGTACCCAGTCCTGCCAGGGCCGGTCGTACGCGGTCAGGGACAGCCAGGTGTCCAGCTGGGTGATGACCCGGATGCCCGCCAACTCGCCCTCGGCGTCGGACAGAAAGATGGTCAGGGCCAGCGCCTTGCGGCCCGCGCGGTACTCGAATGATGTGGGCGGCATCAGATCACCGGTGCGCAGCAGCTCCTCGGCGATGTACTCGGCGTACAACCACGCCATCGGCACCGTCAGCTCACCGGGTTCGCCACCGGCGCCGTCCCTGTTCGTGTGCGGCATCGTGTCCTGCCTTCCTCCGGTCCCTCCAGTCCGTGTGCGGACGAGGCTCCCGGCCCTCATCCGAGTAAACGGCTGCCAGTAGCCGATTACTCAACGGGGCCGCGAGCAAGGGACTTTGCAGAGGCTTGACCCGATGACCGGTTTCACCGCAGGTCGCCGGAGTATCCCGGGAGAACTCGCCGCAGTGCGCGCAACGCGTAGTACGCACGGGACTTCACGGTACCCGGAGGGATGTCGAGGGCGGCAGCCGCCTCCGCTGTGCTCGCACCCCGGAAGTACACCTGATGGAGGACGGCCCGGTGTTCCGGGCTGAGAGTTCGTACGGCCTCGCGTACATCGAGGACCGCGGCCGAGCGCTCCGCGTGGTCCGCGCAGGCCGGGGCCCGGTCGAGCGAGGCGCCGTCGACCTCGGTGGGGCGCGCCAGACGGGCTCGCCGAGCGTCGATCGCGAGCCGCCGGCCCACGGTGAACAGCCAGGGCCGTACCGCACCGTGCTCCGGAGCCAGTGCCTCCGGATGCTGCCAGACGCGCAGCAGGGTCTCCTGCACGAGATCCTCCGCACGCTGCCGGTCGCCGCCCGTGAGCCGGAGCAGGAACGTGAACAGGGCGCCGCCGTGCTCACGCTGCAGTTCGGCGAGCACCCGTTCCTCGGTCCGGTGCGCTGCCGGATGGCGCCCCGCCTCCGGTGGGCCCGCGGGGCGCGTGCTGCCGTAGTCCTGGATCGCCGTCGTCATGGGCGTATGGCAACGCACGCGCTGCGCTGCGCACATATGCCGCGCGGCCATCTGCGGCGGGCGGTCGAAGCCGTCGGCGAATGGTGCGGCGAACGGGCCACCGGCCACGCAAGTGGATGTGGAAGCTCCCATTTCGAGGGTCATGTTCGGTATTGCGGCTTGACTACCGATATGGCCGAATGTGGATTCGTACGGCCGATATTCCCGAACGACGGAGACTGGCCGATGACCCAGCGCAGCACGGGCCCCGGGGACACCAAGGACCGGCATCGCGGCGGGGGCGCCCCTCGGGGCGGGGCGCTGCTCGCGGCCGTGCTGCTCGCTACGGCCGCGACGGCCTGCGGCACGGACGCCGGCGCCCCCGACACGTCCCCGAGCACCGCCGCACCACGCGGCAACGCCACCAAGATCCCCGGCCCCGCCCCCTCGGTGGCGGGCGGACAGGGCGCACGCCCCGCCGGTTTCACGCTGGTCGCCGGCGGTGACGTCCTGCCGCACGACTCGGTCATCAGCCGCGCCGCCCTGGACGCCGGCGGCGACGGATACGACTTCCGGCCCATGCTCGCCGGCGCCAAGCCCGTGGTCTCCCGGGCCGATGTGGCGATCTGCCACATGGAGACGGTCTACGGCGAGAACGGCGACTACACCGGATACCCCACCTTCAAGTCGCCCCCCGAGGTCGCGACCGCCCTCGCGGAGACCGGCTACGACTCCTGCTCCACCGCGTCCAACCACACCCTGGACGACGGCGCAGCCGGCGTACGCCGAACCCTGGACGCCCTGGACCGCGCCGGGGTGAAGCACACCGGTTCGGCCCGCTCGGCGAACGAGGCACAGCGCCCGGCCCTGATGGAGGCGGGCGGCGCCAAGGTCGCCCATCTGGCGTACACCTACGGCACCAACGGCGCGCCCCTGCCGCCGGGACAGCCCTGGGTCGTCAACAAGCTCGACGCCGCAAAGGTCGTCGCCGACGCGAAGGCCGCCCGGCGGGCCGGCGCCGACGTCGTGGTGGTCAGCCCGCACTGGGGCACCGAGTGGCAGGACGAGCCCGACGCACGCCAGCTCGACCTCGCCGAGCAGCTCACCGCGGCGCAGACCGACGGACGCCCGGACATCGACCTGATCATCGGCACCCACGCCCACGTGCCGCAGGCGTACGAGAAGGTCAACGGGACCTGGGTGGTCTACGGCATGGGCGACCAGATCGCCGGCGCCATGGTCAACCACGCCGGGGAACAGGACCCCCGCGGCAACCAGAGCTCGATGGGCCGCTTCACCTTCGCGCCGCCCGCGCAGCCGGGCGGGCGATGGACGGTGCGCCGGGCCGAGTTCCTGCCCATGTGGTTCGACCCGGACGCGGGCCGCGTGACGAACCTGGGCGGTGACCTGGGTACGGGCGATCTCGCCGGGACCCGCGACCGTATCCGGCGGCTGGTGCTCAGCCGCGGGGCGGACAAGGACGGCCTCGTCATGGGCAAGTGACACCGCCGCCGAGCACCCCGTACACACGCATCCGCGGCCTCCCGGCGAACGGGAG
>NZ_QUAK01000224.1 GCF_003429565.1 Streptomyces triticagri | reverse complement strand
GCAGCAACTGCCGCCCCCGGGCGGGCGCCGCAGGCACCGCCCCGAGCCGCCGCCGCGCCGCGGCCGGCGCCGTGCCGCGCCCCCGCGTCCCGCGCCGAAGGGCAGCCGGCCGAAGACCGTCCGCACCCCCACCGTCCTGCAGATGGAGGCCGTGGAGTGCGGCGCCGCCGCCCTCGCCATGGTGCTCGCCCACCACGGACGGCACGTCCCACTGGAGGAGCTGCGCATCGCCTGCGGCGTCTCCCGCGACGGCTCGCGCGCGAGCAACGTCCTGAAGGCGGCGCGCAGTTACGGCCTCACGGCCAAGGGCATGCAGATGGAGCCCGCCGCACTCGCCGAGGTCGAGGCGCCGGCGATCCTGTTCTGGGAGTTCAACCACTACGTCGTCTACGACGGCACGGGGCGCCGCCTCGGCCGCAAGGGCGTGTACGTCAACGACCCGGACAAGGGCCGCCGTTTCGTGCCCGCGGAGGAGTTCGACACCAGCTTCACCGGGGTCGTCCTGGTCCTCGCACCTGGCGAGGACTTCCGTCCGGGAGGCCGCAGACCCGGCGTCATGAAGGCACTGCCGGCGCGGCTGCGCGGCACCGCGGGCACCATGGTCGCCGCACTGCTCGCCAGCCTGCTGCTCGTGGCGGTCGGTGCATCGCTGCCGGCGCTCAGCCGGACGTACATCGACCTCTTCCTGATCGGCCGTCAGACCTCGCTCCTGGGCGCGCTGTTCGCCTCGATGGGGGCGATGGTGGCGCTCACCGTGGTGCTCACCTGGCTGCAGCAGGCGAATCTGCTGCGCGGCCGCATCATCTCCTCCACGCTCGGCAGCGCCCGCTTCCTGCGCCATCTGCTCCGGCTGCCCGTCACCTTCTTCGCGCAGCGCAGCCCCGCCGATCTGGTGCAGCGCCTGGCCTCCAACGACGCGGTCGCCGAGACCCTGGCCCGCGACCTGACGGCCGCCGGGGTGGACGGCATCGTGGTGCTGCTCTACGCGGCCCTGCTGTGGACGTACGACCCGCAGCTCACCCTCGTCGGCGTCGGTATCGCCCTGCTGAACATCGTGGCGATGCGCATCGTCGTACGGCTGCGGGCGACCGGCACCCAGAAGCTGCGCGCCGACAGCGCCAAGCTCACCAACACCTCGTACACCGGCCTGCAGTTGATCGAGACGATGAAGGCCACCGGCGGCGAGAACGGGTACTTCCGGCGCTGGGCCGGCCAGCACGCCACCACCCTGGACGAGCAGCAGCGGCTCGGGGTGCCGAGCGCATGGCTCGGTGTCGTGGCGCCGGCCCTGGCCACGGTGAACAGCGCGGTGATCCTCTGGATCGGCGGTCTGCGCGCCGTCGAGGGGCATCTGTCGATCGGTCTGCTCGTCGCCTTCCAGGCGCTGGTCACCCGCTTCACCGCGCCGATCACCCGTCTGAACGGTGTCGCCGGCCGGATCCAGGACTTCGCCGCGGACGTCGCCCGGCTCAAGGACGTGGAGAACTTCCCCGTCGACACGCTCTACTCGCGGCCCGAGCCCGCCGCCAGTACCCGCCGCCTCACCGGGCATGTCGCCCTCGAGGCGATCACCTTCGGCTACAGCCCGCTCGACAAGCCGCTCCTCACCGACTTCTCCCTGTCGGTCGGGCCGGGGCAGCAGGTCGCGCTCGTCGGTGGCTCCGGCAGCGGCAAGTCGACCGTGTCCCGGCTGATTTCGGGCCTCTACAGCCCGTGGGAGGGCACGATCCGTATCGACGGGCAGCGTCTGGAGGACATCCCGCGCGGGGCGCTCGCCGCCTCCGTCTCCTTCGTGGACCAGGACGTCTTCCTCTTCGAGGGCACGGTCCGCGACAACGTCGCCCTGTGGGACCCGTCCATCCCGGACGACGCCGTCGTCACCGCCCTGCAGGACGCCTGCCTGTACGACCTGGTGGCCCGCAGGCCCGGCGGCATCCACGCGCGCGTGGAGCAGGACGGCCGGAACTTCTCCGGCGGTCAGCGCCAGCGCCTGGAGATCGCGCGGGCCCTGGTCCGCCGCCCGAGCATCCTCGTACTCGACGAGGTGACCAGCGCCCTGGACGCCGAGACCGAGCTGAGCGTCATCGACAGTCTGCGCCGCCGCGGCTGCGCCTGCGTCGTCATCGCGCACCGTCTGAGCACGGTGCGCGACAGCGACGAGATCGTGGTGCTCGACCACGGCCGGATCGTGGAGCGCGGGCGTCACGAGCGCCTGGTCGCCGCGGGCGGTCCGTACGCCGAACTGGTCAAGGAGCACTGAGGTGACCTCCGTACCGCATCAGCAGGCGTATTCGGGGCACGGCCATCACGACGACTCGGTCGCCGCCGCCTTCGGGGCGCTCGGCACACCGGTGGACTGTGCGGGGCTGCCCAGCGTTCATCTGGAGGGCCCGCAGGTGCTGTGGCTCGTGGTGTCGGGCGCCCTCGACCTGTTCGCCGTCGACGCGGTGCAGCAGGGCCACTGGCACTACCTCGGCCGGCTCGAACCGGGCACGCTGCTGCTCGGCCCGACCGAAGGGCCGCAGCACACCCTCGTCGGCCGCCCGCTGCACGGCTGCGTCCTGCGCCGCATCCCGCTGCGCGAGCTCTACCGCCCGGACCACGGCGACGCCTGGTCGTACGAGCAGCAGTACCCCAGCCGGTACGACACCCAGGACGCGGCGCTCAGCCTCCTGGAGCACGCCTTCGCGCTCGGCATCGGGCGCGGCCACCGGGTCCTGTTCGAGGCACCGCTCGACGGCCGCGGCACGGGCGACGACGTGGTGACCGACGACGACGTGCTGTGGATGCCGGTGGCACCGGGGAGTGTGAGTTACGGCGCCGCGTACAGCGAGCAGGCCGCGGGTGATCTGCTGGTCGACGCCGCGATGTGGCAGCGGATGGTCAATCAGCAGTGGCGGCTGCTCTCCGCCCTGGACCGCTGGATCGAACGTCTGGAGCGGGCCCACGAGGACCGTGCGGCGGCCGGGATCAAGGCGGGCGAGCACGTCCGCGAGCAGGCCGACCGGACGCTGATCGCCTCCATCGGCCGTTCGGGCAGGGGCAGTTCGGCCGGGCGTGCGCAGTCCGGCCGCGGCCCTGAGCCCGGTGGCGGTCACGACGACGCCACGTACGCCGCCTGCCGCCTGGTCGCCGAGGCGGCGGGCATCGCGCCGGGCGACGGTGTGCACAGCGGCGTGGGCGAACGGATCGACCCGGTGGAGCAGTTCGCGGTGGCCGCGCGGGTCCGTACCCGTGGTGTCCGGCTGCACGGCCGCTGGTGGCGCGAGAACGCGGGTCCGCTGGTGGGTCACCGCGCCGCGAGCGGCGCGCCGGTCGCCCTGCTGTGGCGACGCGGCGGCTACGAGTCGGTGCACCCGATGTCCGGGCGCCGCTCCCGTGTCGACGCCGCCACGGCACAGGAGTACGAGCCCGAGGCCGTCATGTTCCACCGGCCGCTGCCGGAACGGCCGTTGACGCCGTGGGGCCTGGCCCGGTTCAGTCTGCGCGGCAGCGGCGGCGACGTGCGCAATCTCGCGCTCGCCTCGCTGGTGACCGTGCTGGTCGGCGCGCTGGTTCCGGTCGCCACCGGGCAGGTGCTCGGTGTCCTCGTACCGAACGCGGAGACCGGTCTGATCGTCCAGGTGTCGCTGGCCGTGCTGATCGGCAGCGTCGTCTCCGCGGCGTTCATGCTACTGCAGAATCTCACCGTGCTCCGGATCGAGGGCCGGATGGAGGGCGCGCTCCAACCCGCCGTCTGGGACCGCCTGTTGCGGCTGCCCACCCGCTTCTTCGCCGCCCGCTCCACCGGCGAGCTGGCGAGCGCGGCGATGGGGGTGAGCGCGATCCGCCGGGTCCTGTCGGGCATCGGCCCGGTCGCCCTGCAGGCCGGCTCGATCGGCGCCATGAACGTCGTCCTGCTGCTCCTGTACAGCATCCCCCTCGCCCTGACCGCCCTGGCCATGCTCACTGTCATCGCGGCCGTCTTCCTCACCCTCGGGCTGTGGCAACTGCGCTGGCAGCGGCGCCTGGTGAAGCTCGCCAACAAACTCAACAACCAGGCGTTCCAGACCCTGCGCGGACTGCCCAAACTCCGTGTCGCCGGTGCGGAGAGCTTCGCCTACGCGGCCTGGGCCGGGGAGTTCGCGCGCAGCCGGGAACTCCAGCAGCGGGCGGGCCGCATCAAGAACCTCACCACGGTCCTCGACGCGGTGTATCTGCCGCTCTGCACCCTCATCATGTTCCTGCTGCTCGCGGGTCCGGCGAGGGGCAGCCTCACCGCGGGCGAGTTCCTCACCTTCAGCACCGCGGTGACCATGCTCCTCACCGCGGTCACCCAGCTGACCGGTGCCCTGATCTCGGCGGCCGCCGTACTCCCGATGTACGAACAGATCAAGCCGGTTCTCGAGGCGACCCCCGAGGTACGCGCCGGGAGCACCCGGCCCGGCGAGCTCCGGGGCGAGATCGAGGTGCGCTCACTGTCCTTCCGCTACAGCGACGACGGGCCGCTCGTCCTGGACGATGTGTCGCTCGCGATCCGGCCCGGCGAGTTCGTGGCCGTCGTCGGCCCGAGCGGCTGCGGCAAGTCGACGCTGCTCCGCCTCCTGATCGGCTTCGACGAGCCGGTCTCGGGCAGCGTGCTCTACGACGGCCAGGACCTCGCGGCCCTCGACCAGTCCGCGGTGCGCCGCCAGTGCGGTGTGGTGCTGCAGAACGCCCAGCCCCTCACCGGCTCCATCCTGGACTGCATCTGCGGCGCCGAGGCGTACACCCAGGAGGAGGCCTGGGAGGCCGCGGCGATGGCAGGGCTCGCCGAGGACATCAAACGCATGCCGATGGGCCTGCACACGATGATCGCCGGCGGCGGGGCGGTCTCCGGCGGCCAGCGCCAGCGCCTGATGATCGCCCAGGCCCTGATCCGCCGCCCCCGCGTCCTGTTCTTCGACGAGGCGACGTCCGCCCTGGACAACGAGACCCAGCGCACGGTCATGGACAGCACCCACACCCTCAACGCCACCCGCATCGTCATCGCCCACCGCCTCTCCACGGTCCTGGACGCGGACCGCGTGGTGGTCATGTCAGAGGGCCGGATCGTCCAACAGGGCACACCCGCGGACCTGTTGGCGGACACGAACGGCAGACTCCATGAGCTGGTGCGGCGGCAGTTGCGGTGAAGGGGCCCGCCACACGACATCCACCAGGTGCCTGATCAGCGCCCCTTCTCCGTCGGCTCCAGAATCGCCACGCACTCCAGGTGATGCGTCATAGGAAACAGATCGAACGCCCGAAGCACCCGCACCCGATACCCCGCGTCCGCGAAGTACGAGAGGTCGCGGGACAAGGCCGCCGGGTCGCAGGCGACGTAGGCGATGCGGCGGGCGCCGAGGGTGGAGAGGTGGGTGACCGTCTGTTTGCCCGCGCCCGATCGCGGTGGGTCCAGGACCACCAGGTCGGCCGACGTGATGCCGGTGCGCGGGAGGGCGGATTCGACCTTGCCCTGTTCGATGCGGACGCGGTCGAACTCGCGGACGTTGTGGCGGGCGTCCTCGACCGCGCGCTTGCCGGACTCGATGCCGAGGACCGCGCCCTCGTCGCCGACCCGGTCGGCGATCGCGGCGGCGAACAGGCCGACGCCGCAGTACAGATCGAGCGCCGTGTCGCCCTTGCGCGGCAGCAGGCCCTGCATCACCGCGGTGACCAGGGTGTCGGCGGCCTTCGGGTGGACCTGCCAGAAGCCGCCGTTGCCGACGCGGTAGGTGCGGCCGTCGGCGCGTTCGCGGACGAAGGGGCGGCCGTGCACGCGGTGGATGCCGCCGTCCTGTTCGGCGACGCGGAGCACGGAGACCGGGCGGTCGAGCTCGACGAGCGGGAGGCGCGCGCCCGGGCGGGGCTCGAGGATGACCTGGCGGTCCTGGGAGCCGGTGGCCGCGATGGCGTCGACGGAGGCCATGCCGGACCAGTCGCGCTCCTCGATGCCGAGTTCGCTGACGCCGGGGGCGGCGATCAGACAGTGCTCGATCGGCTCGACCTCGTGCGAACGGTGGCGCCGCAGGCCCGCGTTGCCGTCCGCGTCGATCGCGTACTGGACGCGGGTGCGCCAGGCCGGGACCTCGCCGGCGGGCAGCTTGTCGCCCTCGGCGGGCATCACCGTGCCGTCCCAGCCGGCCTGTTCGGGCGTGAGGCCCGCGAGGCGTTCGAGCTGTTCGGTGAGCACCTCGCCCTTGAGGCGGCGCTGGGCGCCGGGCTTCACGTGCTGCCAGTCGCAGCCGCCGCAGCGGCCGGGGCCCGCGTACGGACACGGGGCCTCGATGCGGTCCTTGGACGCGTCCAGGACCTCCACCGCGTCGGCCCGCAGGAAGCGGGCGCCCTCCTCGCCCTCCGTGACCCGGGCGATCACCCGCTCGCCGGGCAGGGTGTGCCGTACGAAGAGCACCTGGCCCTCGGACGTACGGGCGATGCAGTGGCCGCCGTGAGCGACGGGGCCGATCTCGACCTCGTACTCACGGCCGACGAGCGACACCTTCCCGGCCTCCTCCTGGCCCTGCTCCCCCGCCGGTGCGTTCTTCTGTTCTGCCTGCATGGCGGGGTGACTCCAGAGCTCAGGGGAAGGGCGGTGCGACAACAGCATTCGAGTCTACGCGTCCGGCGGGCCTGTCCTACGCGTCGTTGCCCGAGCCACCGCCGTCCTCCGCACGGCCACCTGCCCGGCCGGCCGACTGCTTCGTCCTCTTCTCCACTGGCCCCCGGCGCACCATGCCCGGCGCGCTCCAGTCCGCCCGTCTGCGGGCCCGCTTCCTGGCCGCCTCGGAGGACTCCAGCTGGTACGGGACCGAGGTCACCATCACGCCCGGGGTGAAGAGCAGCCGGCCCTTGAGGCGCAGGGCGCTCTGGTTGTGCAGGATGTGCTCGTACCAGTGGCCGACCACGTACTCGGGGATGATCACGCTGACTGCGTCGCGCGGGCTGTCCCGGCGCAGGCCCTTCACGTACTCGATGATCGGGCGGGTGATCTCGCGGTACGGAGAGTCGAGGACCTTGAGCGGGACGGTGATGCCGCGGCGTTCCCACTCCTCGCGCAGGGCGCGGGTCTCGTCCGGGTCGACGTTGATGCTGACCGCCTCCAGGGTGTCGGAGCGCATCAGCTTGGCGTAGGCGACCGCGCGCAGCGTCGGCTTGTGGACCTTGGAGACCAGGACGATGGAGTGCACCCGGGAGGGGCGCACGGTGTCGTCGGTGGGGCCCTCGGGTGCGGAGATCTCCTCGGCGACCCGGTCGTAGTGGCGGCGGATCGCCGACATCGTCACGTAGAAGATGACCATGCCGAGCAGCGCCACCCAGGCGCCGTGGCTGAACTTGGTGACCAGGACGACGACGAGCACCACGCCGGTGAAGAAGGCGCCGAAGGCGTTGATGGCGCGCGAGCGGATCATGTGGCGCCGCTTGGCCTGGTCTCGCTCGGTGCGCAGCAGCCGGTTCCAGTGCCGGACCATGCCGGTCTGGCTGAGCGTGAAGGAGACGAAGACGCCGACGATGTACAGCTGGATGAGGCGGGTCGAGTCCGCCGCGTAGATCCATACGAGCAGGGCGGCCGCGCCGGCGAGCAGCACGATGCCGTTGGAGAACGCGAGCCGGTCGCCGCGGGTGTGCAGCTGGCGGGGCAGGTAGCGGTCCTGGGCGAGGATCGAGCCGAGCAGCGGGAAGCCGTTGTACGCGGTGTTGGCGGCCAGGAAGAGGACGAGGGCGGTGGCCACCGCGAGGATCACGAAGAGAAAGGTGCCGTCGCCGAAGACCGCGGCCGCGACCTGCGAGATCACCGGGTGCTGTACGTAGTCGGCGCCGACCGGCGAGCCGTCGAGGAAGAGGTCCTGGGCGGGCCGCTCGGCCATCTTGACGTCGGTGGCCATGGCGAGCGCGATGATGCCGCAGAACATGGTGACGGCGAGCAGGCCCATCATCGCGAGCGTGGTCGCGGCGTTCTTCGACTTCGGCCGGCGGAAGGCCGGTACGCCGTTGCTGATCGCCTCGACGCCGGTGAGTGCCGCGCAGCCGGAGGAGAAGGCGCGAAGGAGCAGGAAGACCAGGGCGAATCCGGCCAGACCGCCGTGCTCGGGCTTGATCTCGAAGTCCGCGGTGGGGGCGTTCATGTCCTCGCCGAGGACGAGCCCGCGGAAGGCGCCCCACAGGAGCATCAAGAAGACGGCGCCGACGAATACGTAGGTGGGGATCGCGAAGAGCTTGCCCGACTCCTTGACGCCGCGCAGGTTCATCAGGGTGAGCAGCACGATCGCCGCGACGGCGCAGAGCAGTTTGTGTTCGACGACGAAGGGGATCGCCGAGCCGAGGTTCTCGATGCCCGCGGAGATCGACACGGCGACCGTGAGCACGTAGTCGACGAGCAGGGCGCTGGCGACGGTGAGGCCCGCGCGGCGCCCGAGGTTGGTGTTGGCCACCTCGTAGTCGCCGCCGCCGCTCGGATAGGCGCGGACGTTCTGCCGGTACGAGGCGACCACGGTGAACATCAGGACCACGACCGCGACCGCGATCCAGGGGCTGAAGTGGTACGCCGAGACGCCGGCGATGGAGAGCACGAGGAGCACTTCGCCGGGTGCGTACGCCACCGAGGAGAGCGGGTCGGAGGCGAAGACAGGTAGTGCGACGCGCTTCGGCAGGAGCGTTTCGCCAAGCCTGTCGCTGCGCAGTGCGCGCCCGATGAGAATGCGTTTGGGCACGTCGGTCAGTTTGGACACGGTGGCGATCGTAAGCGTTCGAACGGGGCTCTCACACGCACCACCCCCTGGACCGCGGGAATCCGAACGATCCCTTGATGCCCGGCCGGCCCTCCGCACGCACCGCGCGTGTGTAGCCTCGGCCGCGGTCTGCCACTCTGTGAGGGGACTGGAACCGTGTCGGCCCACGACAGCGGTGGTCGGAGCGCCGGGCGCACCGGCCGGTGGCGTGGTTGTGGTCGTACACAGTCGGAGGGAGCGCATGTGCGCTCCACGGGATGAAAGCCGGAAGGACGGTCGTGCACATCGTCATCATGGGCTGCGGACGCGTGGGTTCCGCACTCGCCCAGACCTTGGAGGAGCAGGGTCATACGGTCGCGGTGGTCGACCAGGACCCCACGGCCTTCCGCCGTCTGGGGTCCGGGTTCGGCGGCCGGCGGGTGACCGGGGTCGGCTTCGACCAGGACACCCTGCGGGAGGCCGGCATCGAGGAGGCGGGGGCCTTCGCCGCCGTCAGCAGCGGCGACAACTCGAACATCATCGCGGCCCGGGTGGCCCGGGAGATGTTCGGCATCGAGAACGTGGCGGCGCGTATCTACGACCCCCGCCGCGCCGAGGTGTACCAGCGGCTCGGCATCCCCACGGTCGCGACGGTGAGCTGGACGGCGGATCAGATGCTGCGCCGGCTCCTTCCGTCCGGCGCGGAGCCGCTGTGGCGGGATCCCACCGGCGGCGTGCAGCTGGCCGAGGTGCACACCTCCACGGAGTGGGTGGGGCACCGGATCAGCCGGATGCAGGAGGAGACCGGGGTGCGGGTGGCGTTCCTGACCCGGCTCGGCGAGGCGGTCCTGCCGACCTCGGCGACCGTGCTGCAGGAGGGCGATCTGGTGCACGTGATGATGCGTACGGACGAGATCGCGAAGGTCGAGGCGGCCTTCGCCGAGGGCCCTGAGGAGGGCGGTCACCGATGAGGGTCGCCATTGCCGGAGCGGGCGCTGTGGGCCGTTCCATCGCCGGTGAGCTCCTGGAGAACGGGCACGAGGTCCTGCTGATCGACAAGGCGCCGACCGCGATCTCGGTGGAGCGGGTGCCGCAGGCGGAGTGGCTGCTCGCCGACGCCTGCGAGATCACCTCGCTCGACGAGGCGGCGCTGCAGCGGTGCAATGTGGTGATCGCGGCGACCGGCGACGACAAGGTCAATCTGGTCGTCTCGCTGCTCGCGAAGACGGAGTACGGGGTGCCGCGGGTCGTCGCCCGGGTCAACAACCCGAAGAACGAGTGGCTGTTCAACGAGTCGTGGGGCGTCGATGTCGCGGTCTCCACGCCGCGTCTGATGTCGGCCCTGGTGGAGGAGGCGGTGAGCGTCGGCGACCTGGTCCGGCTGCTTCGCTTCAGCCACGGTGACGCGAATCTGGTGGAGCTGACGCTGCCTCCGGAGTCGGCGCTCGCCGGGACCAGGATCGCGGACATCGCGTGGCCGCAGGACACCTCCCTGGTCACGATCATCCGCGGCACGCGGGTGCTCTCGCCGACCGTCGACGATGTGCTCGAGGCGGGCGACGAGCTGCTCTTCGTGGCCGCACAGGCCCGCGAGGAGCAGCTGGAGGACCTGCTGTCGGTGCGGCGGGAGGATGCGGCGGGGTAGCTGCGTCCCGTACGCAGCGCCGTACCGTATGCAGCGAGCGTCATTCCGTACGCAGCGCCGTTCCGTACGTACGAAGGGGCGCCCCCGGAACCCGGTCGAGCGGGTCCCGGGGGCGCCCCCCTTGCGTCGCTGCCGCTACGGCTTGCGGTGCCGCGCCGGCCCCGGCTCCGGCGTCCGGGCCGCCGCGCGCTTCGCCTCCTCCTCGGCCTTCTCCTCCGCCTCCATCTCGGCGAACACGTCGATCGGCGGCGGCGCCTTGGCGAGGAACACCCAGGTCAGCCAGACGGCGAGCAGGAACGGCGGGATCTTCAGGGAGATGGTCACCCAGCCGAACTGGGTGGTGTCCGCCCACCAGTACAGCGGGAAGAGGATCGCGACCTTGGCGAGCAGGATCAGTCCCCAGGCCCAACTGGCCTTCGTGTACGCCTTCTTGCGCCCCGGGTTCCGGGTACGCCAGGAGAGGTTCTCCTTGAAGACCGGGCCGAGGATCAGGCCGATCAGCGGGACGCCCGCGATGGCCGTGATGATGTACGCGAGAGAGAGGCCGAGGGTGTAGAGCATGCCCGGCAGGTAGAAGTCCTTGGCGTTCCCCGTCATCATCGCGAAGACCACGCCGAAGCCGACGCCGAAGACGCCGCTGAAGGCGTGCTTCACGGTGTCCTTCATGGCGAGGCGGACGACCACGAGCACCACGGACACCACGAGGGCCGCGATCGCCGCGCTCTTCAGGTCCTGGTTGATCGTGTAGATCGTCACGAAGAGCAGACCCGGCAGGACCGTCTCGATCAGGCCCCGCAGCCCTCCGAAGGCCTCGAAGAGGGCGGCTTCGGTGACGGCCTTGGTGTCGGCGTCCTCGCCCCCCTGCCGAGTGGTGTGGTCGGTCGGCTTGTCGACTGACGTCACCGGCTACTCCCGTCCGAGCGGTCTGAGTTCGTACTTCGGATTGAACAGCACTCTGCGGCCTCGGCTCATCGAGATCCGGCCGGAGGCGATCAGCTTGCGTCCCGGCTCTATCCCCACGATGGAACGCCGGCCCAGCCACACCACGTCGAGCGCGGCGCTGCCGTCGAAGAGCTCGGCCTCGAGGGCCGGGACTCCGGCGCGTGGCCGCTGAGTCACCGTCCGCAAGGTACCAGTCACGGTGACGATCTGGCGGTCCTGGCAGTCGCCTATGCGCAGGCAGCCCGCCGTCGCGGAGTCCTCGCGGAGCTCCTCCGACTCCAGCTCCTCCTGCGAGGAGGAGAGCCGGTCCAGGATCCGGCGGAACCTGCCGGCCGGCTTGTCGGAACCAGAAACAGCGCTCATGAAGAAAGCGTACCGGGGGCCGCCGACACCGGTTCAGTGCCGTCGGTCACCGCACGCACGGCACGGATCACGGCTCGAACCGATAGCCCATGCCCGGCTCGGTGATGAAGTGCCGCGGATGCGAGGGGTCGGACTCGAGCTTGCGGCGCAGCTGGGCCATGTAGACCCGCAGATAGTTCGTCTCCGTGCCGTACGACGGGCCCCACACCTCCTGGAGCAGCTGCTTCTGGCTGACCAGGCGCCCGGTGTTGTGGACGAGCACCTCGAGGAGGTGCCACTCGGTGGGCGTCAGGCGTACGTCACGGCCGTCGCGGTGGACCTTCTTGGCGGCCATGTCGACGGTGAAGTCGCTGGTGTCGACCAGGGCGCCCTCCTCCTCGCCACCGGTGGGCTCGGCCCTGCGGACGGCGGCCCGCAGCCGGGCGAGCAGCTCGTCCATGCCGAACGGCTTGGTGACGTAGTCGTCCGCCCCGGCGTCGAGCGCCTGCACCTTCTCGTCGGAGCTGTGCCGGGCGGAGAGCACCAGGATCGGCACCCTGGTCCAGCCCCGCAGGCCCTTGATGACGTCGACGCCGTCCATGTCGGGGAGCCCGAGATCGAGTACGACGACATCGGGGTGGCGGTCCGTCGCGGTCCGCAGCGCGGAGGAGCCGTCGAACGCGGAGTCGACCTCGTACTTGCGCGCCTTGAGGTTGATCTCGAGGGCGCGCACGATCTGCGGCTCGTCGTCGACCACGAGCACCCGGGTCATGGGGCCTGCCTTTCCGGTGGTGTGCCTGCGGTCATGAGGTGACCGAGGCGGGGAGCTGGGGTGACACCCCCTACGGGGCGGTCCACGGCGCGCAGGGTGAGCACCATGGTGAGGCCGCCGCCAGGGGTGTCCTCGGCGTTGAGGGTGCCGCCCATGGCTTCGACGAAACCGCGGGCGACCGCGAGCCCGAGTCCGACGCCGGCGCCGCGCGGGGCGTCGCCGTAGCGCTGGAAGGGCTCGAAGATGCGATCCTTGGCGTCGTCCGGTACGCCGACGCCGCGGTCCACGACGCGCAGCTCCACACGGTCGCCGAGCGCGCTCGCCGCGACGGTGACGCGGTGGGCGTCGGGGCCGTACTTGACGGCGTTCTCGACGATGTTGGCGACCGCGCGCTCGAGCAGGCCCTTGTCGACGCCGACCATCGGCAGGGACTCCGGTATGTCCAGGTCGACGCTGCCGTCGGGGACTCCGCCGAGGGCCATCGGGACCACCTCGTCGAGGTCGATCTCGCGGATCAGCGGGGTGACCGTGCCGGTCTGCAGGCGCGACATGTCGAGCAGGTTGCCGACCAGGTGGTCGAGCCGGTCGGCGCCGTTCTCGATGCCTTCGAGCAGCTCGGCGCGGTCCTCATCGGACCAGTCGACGTCGTCGGAGCGCAGCGAGCTGACGGCCGCCTTGATCCCGGCGAGCGGGGTGCGCAGATCGTGGCTGACGGCGGCGAGCAGGGCGGTCCTGATCCGGTTGCCCTCGGCGAGGCCGCGCGCCTGCTGCGCCTCGTCCTGCAGTCGGCTGCGGTCGAGGACGACCGCGGCCTGCGCGGCGTACGCGGCGAGCACCCGGCGGTCCTCGGCCGGCAGCACCCGGCCGGACAGCGCGAGGGCCATGTGGTCGCCGACCGGCATGTCGACATCGGCGTCCTCGGGCCGGCCCGGCGAGTCCGGGCCGACACTGCCCGCGCAGGTCCACGGGGCCACGTCGCCGGCGCGCTCGAGCAGCGCCACCGACTCCATGCCGAAGGTCTCGCGCACCCGCTCCAGGAGCGAGTCGAGCGTCGTCTCGCCGCGCAGCACACTGCCCGCGAGGAAGGAGAGGATCTCCGACTCGGCGCGCAGCCGCGCGGCCTGGTGGGTGCGCCGGGCCGCGAGGTCGACCACCGAGGCCACGGACAGGGCGACGCCCACGAACACCACGATCGCGACCATGTTCTTCGGGTCGGCGACCGTCATCCGGTGCGTCGGAGGCGAGAAGAAGTAGTTCAGGAGCAGCGAACCGAAGGCGGCCGAGGCGAGCGCGGGCAGCAGTCCGCCGATCAGCGCGGCGGCGACGGTCAGCGACAGGAACACCAGCATGTCGTTGGCGAGCCCGAGATCGGTGTCGATGTTCCGCAGCAGCAGCGCGAGCAGCGCGGGTCCCACGATACCGACGGCCCAGCCCGCGATGTTCCGGGACCGCCCGAGCCGTGCGCCGCGGGCGACGGGCAGGCCGCGGCCCTTGGCGACCTCCTCGTGCGTGACGATGTGCACGTCGAGGTCCGGCCCGGAGTCCCGGGCGACGGTGGCGCCGACGCCGGGCCCGAAGACGTACTGCCAGGTCTTGCGGCGGCTCGAACCGAGCACGATCTGGGTGGCGTTGACGCCCCGGGCGAACTCCAGGAGCGATACGGGTATGTCGTCGCCGATGACGTGGTGGAAGGTGCCGCCGAGGTCCTCGACGAGGGTGCGCTGGACGGCGAGTTCCTTGGGCGATGCGGCGGTGAGGCCGTCGCTGCGGGCGATGTAGACGGCGAGGATCTCGCTGCCTGAGCCCTTGGCGGCCATCCGGGCGGCCCGGCGGATGAGGGTGCGGCCCTCGGGGCCACCGGTGAGGCCGACGACGATGCGTTCGCGGGCCTGCCAGGTGGTGCGGATGTTGTGCTCGCCGCGGTACTGCTGCAGATATTCGTCGACGCGGTCGGCCACCCAGAGCAGGGCGAGCTCGCGCAGGGCGGTGAGATTGCCGGGCCGGAAGTAGTTCGACAGGGCGGCGTCGATGCGGTCGGCCTTGTAGATGTTGCCGTGCGCCATGCGGCGGCGCAGGGCCTGCGGCGCCATGTCGACGAGCTCGAGCTGCTCGGCTCGGCGGACCACCTCGTCGGGGACGGTCTCGCGCTGGCGCACGCCGGTTATGGACTCGACCACGTCGCCGAGTGACTCGAGGTCCTTGATGTTGACGGTGGAGATCACGTCGACGCCTGCCGCGAGCAGCTCCTCGACGTCCTGCCAGCGCTTGGCGTTGCGGGAGCCGGGGACGTTGGTGTGGGCGAGGTCGTCGACCAGGGCCACGGCCGGGGCGCGTTCGAGTACGGCGTCGACGTCCATCTCCGCGTATGTCGATCCGCGGTGCTCGAGCTCACGGTGGGCCACCTGCTCGAGGCCGTGCAGCAGCTCCTCGGTGCGCGGCCGGTCGTGGTGCGCGGCGAAGGCGACCACGCAGTCCGTGCCGCGTCCCACCCTGCGGTGCGCCTCGGAGAGCATGGCGTAGGTCTTGCCCACGCCCGGTGCGGCGCCGAGATAGATGCGGAGTTTCCCGCGAGTTCCGCGTCCCATGGCCCCATTGTCTTCGATCGCCGCCGGCTTCCCGTCGTCGCCGGTTCTCCGGTCGTCGCCGGTCCTCTGGTCGTCGCCGCCGACTCACGATCGCCACCGGCCCCGTAGAGCGTACGGCCGGGCGAAGGAACCGGCCGTCCGGGGCCCGGCCGTCAGACGTGCTCGACGATCCGTCCGTCGTTCAGCTCCAGGACCCGGTCCGCCAGGTCCAGCATCGCGGCGTCGTGGGTGGCGACCAGTGCGGTGACGCCCTCGCTGCGGACGACCGCACGCAGCAGCTCCATCACGGCGTGCCCGGTCTCCGCGTCGAGCTGGCCGGTCGGTTCGTCGGCGATGATCAGGGCGGGCCGGTTGGCGAGGGCGCGCGCGATGGCGACGCGCTGCTGCTGTCCGCCGGAGAGCTCCCCCGGGCGCTGACGGGCGTGGTCGGCGAGACCCACCAGGCCGAGCAGCAGCTCGACCCGCTCCTCACGCGCGCGTGGATCCTCCTTGCGGAGCCGCATCGGTACGCCCACGTTCTCCGCGGCGGACAGGATCGGGATCAGGCCGAACGACTGGAAGATGAAACCGATCCGCTCGCGGCGCAGCTCGAGCAGGCCCTTCTCACCGAGCGCGGCGAGTTCGAGGCCGTCGACGGCGACACTGCCGCCGTCCGGGGTGTCCAGGCCGCCCACCAGATTGAGCAGCGTCGTCTTGCCGGATCCGGAGCGGCCCTTGAGGGCGACGAGCTCGCCGCGGGGCACGGTGAAGGTCACCCCGCGCAGGGCGTGCACGGCGGCGGCTCCGGTGCCGTACGTCCGGCTCAGGTCCTCGACGCGGACCATCGGCTCCCCGCCGCCGTCCTGCGCCGCCGCACCGGCCACGGCCGTCCCGCCGTGCCCTTCGGTCCTGTCGGTCATGTGCCACTCCCCCGTACGCCCCTGAACGCCGGGCGCCAGTATGGCCGCGGGGCGTCGTGGCGGGCAATGGGCGGGGCGACCGCGCCGCGGGACGGGCGCAGGGTCCGAGCAGACGACGAGGGCCGTACCCGTCGGGGTACGGCCCTCTCTCGTCAGCCTCCGGCCGACCTGTCGGTCAGCGCACCTCGGTGATCTCGGGCCCGCGCGCCAGCTGCCCCATGCCACCGGCGAACCGGGACTCCTCCTGGTTCTCCTGCTGCACACCCTCGGGGACCATCTGCGCGTCGTTCGGCAGCTTGAGGACGATCGGGTCGCGGGGTGCCATCGGGCCCTCGCCACGCACCACGACCGCGTCCCGGAAGATCTGCTCGAGCAGGCCCGCCGCCTCGGGCTGCACGGCGCCCTGGCCGGAGATCACTCCGCGCAGGAACCAGCGCGGCCCGTCCACACCGACGAACCGGACCACCTGGAAGCCGCCCTTGCCGTCCGGCAGCTGCACCGGCACCTGGGCCCTGAGCTCCCAGCCGAGCGGTCCCTCGATCTCGTCGACGACCCCGCCCTGCTGGGTGATGCCGGACGCGATCTCGGCCCGGACCTCGCCCCACAGGCCTTCCTTCTTGGGTGCGGCGAACGCCTGCAGCTGTACGGCGCTGTCGCGCAGCACCACCGTCGCGGCGACGATGGCGTCACCGGCGACCTCGACCCGCAGCTCCATGCCCTCGACACCGGGCACGAAGATGCCGCCCAGATCGACACGGCCCTCGCCGGGCTCGCGGATCTCGGAGATGTCCCAGGGGCCGTCCGGACGGGGCGCCGGCGGGAGGCTCACCCGCTGCTGCTTGCCCTCGTCGTCCGCCGCGTCCCCGGCGTCCACCGAGGACTCACCGTCCACGTCGTCGACGACCTGCTCGGCCTCGCCGGCCGCGTCGTCGGCGGCACCTTTCTTACGACGTCCGAACACGTCACTGTCCTTCCCGGTCGGATACGACCGAAGCGTATCGATTCCCACCCTCGCGGCCGCTCACGGCGGAATGCCCGCCGGTGGACCCGAAGCCCCCCTCGGCCCGCACGGATCCGGGGAGTTCCGCGACCTCCTGGAAGCGGACCTTCTCGACCTGCTGAACGACCAGTTGGGCGATCCGGTCGAAGCGCTCGAACCGTACGGAGTCGTGCGGATCGAGATTCACCACGATCACCTTGATCTCCCCACGGTACCCGGCATCAACCGTCCCTGGGGCATTCACGAGGGCCACACCGCAGCGAGCGGCCAGGCCCGAACGAGGGTGCACGAAGGCCGCGTACCCCTCGGGGAGCGCGATCGACACCCCGGTGGGCAGTACCACGCGCTCGCCGGGGGCGAGTTCGGCGGCCTCGGTGGTCCTGATATCGGCGCCGGCATCGCCGGGCTGCGCGTACGCCGGCAGCGGCACCTCGGGGTCGATGCGGCGGATCTGTACGTCGAGGGGCGGGCGGCTCACGGGTTCACCTCGAAGGCTCGGGCGCGCCTGACCTGGTCGGGGTCCTGCATCGCGGCCTGGATCTCGTCGGGGCGGCCGTTGTCGATGAAGTGGTCGACCTTGACCTCGATGAACAGCGCGTCGGCGCGGACCGCGACGGGTCCGTCGGGCCCACCGATCCGGCCGGTCGCGGTGGAGTAGATCTTCCGGCCCGCGACGGCGGTGACCTCGGCATCCAGATGCAGCACGGTGCCGACCGGGACGGGCCGTACGAAGTCGGTCTCGAGCCGGCCGGTGACCGCGATGACCCGCAGCAGCCAGTTGAGCGAGCCGAGGGTCTCGTCGAGCGCGGTGGCCAGGACGCCGCCGTGCGCGAGCCCGGGCGCTCCCTGGTGCTCGGGCAGCACGGTGAACTCGGCGGTGATCGCGACACCTTCGCCGGCGGCCGCCCTGGCCTGCAGGTGCAGCCCGTGCGGCTGGCCGTCGCCACAGCCGAAGCAGTACTCGTAGTGCGCACCGAGCAGTTCACCCGGAGCAGGGGCGTCCGCGTGGCGCACCGGTGCCACGGCGTCGTCCGGGGGCGTAAGAGAAGGTGTTCGTCCAGTCACAGCCGCAGACCTTACCCGCGCGCCGTCGGCGGCCATGCACCGTGCCAAGCTTGGTTCATGCAGCCTCTCGTCCAGAACTACGACGAACGCCTCACCGCTCCCCGTTCCTGGTGGGCGGTCGCGGTCCTGATCGCCCTCGGCTGCGGTGTGATGCTGCTGCCGCTCGGGGCACTGCCGCTGCTCGGCGGTCTGATCGGCGGCGGGGCGCTGTCGGCGGTGGCGGTGAGCGCGTACGGCTCGGCCCGGGTCCGGGTGGTGGCGGGCCTGCTGGTGGCGGGGGACGCGAAGATTCCGGTGGCCGCGCTCGGCGAGCCGGAGGCGCTGGACGAGACCGCGGCCCTGGAGTGGCGGATGCACCGGGCCGATCCGCGGGCCTTCATGCTGCTGCGCAGCTATGTGCGCACGGCCGTACGGATCCCGGTCGTGGACCCGCAGGACCCGACGCCGTACGTCTATCTCTCGACGCGTGAGCCGGAGCGTCTGGTGTCGGCGGTGAACGAGGCCCGGGCCGCGCACCACGGCTCGGAGAGCGGCGCCTGAGGCAAGCCCGCGCCTAAGGCAGGCCCGGGACGCCCTCGGGCGGGCCCAGTGGCGGCAGTTCGCCCAGCTCGTCCCACGAGACCTGGTGGGCGCGCAGGTCCTTGCGGACGCGGTCGGCCAGCTTCTTGGTGTCCCGGCGGTTCATCAGGGCGCCTACGGCGGCGCCGACCATGAAGGGCAGCAGATTCGGCATGTTCCGCACCATGCGCTTCATGATCTGTTGGCGGAGTTCGCGCTTCATCTGGCCGCCGAGTGCCGCGTTTATCGTCGCGGGCCTGGTCACCTCGATGCCCCGCTCCTGGGTCCAGGCGGTCAGATAGGCGGTGGAGCGCTGGGTCAGCGGGCCCGGCGGGCGCAGTCCGTAGACCTCGTGCAGCTCGGCGATGAGCTTCAGCTCGATCGCGGCGACACCGGTGACCTCGGTGGCCAGCTCGGCCGGCATGGCGGGCGGCACCGGCAGCATGGCTGCCGCGCCGACTCCGGCGCCGACGGTCGAGGAGGCCTTGCAGGCCCCCGAAACGAGTTTGTCGGCGATCTGCTCGGGCCCAAGGCCCGGGAAGTGCCGTCGTAGCGTGGCGAGATCGCGCACCGGGATCCGGGGGGCGGTCTCGATGATCCGGTCGGCGATCTGGCCGATCCGGGCCTTGGCCCCACGGCTCGACTTGCGGACGCCGTCACGGACGGCGGCCAGGCGCCCGGTGGGCGCCGGAGCCGCGGGCAGGTCCCCGTCAGCGGGGCGGGCCGCGGTCCCCGGGCCCTCCGCAGCAACGAGCGAGGCCGTACGGCCTCGCTCGGCGTCACGTGCTTCTTCGATCGGGTCACCGTCAGCTGCAGCCTTGCGGAAGCGGTGCTTCCGCGGCGGGGTGGAGCGTTTCACGGCGGCCCCTGACTCAGTCGCAGTCGCGGCAGATCGGCTGGCCGTTCTTCTCGCGGGCCAGCTGGCTGCGGTGGTGCACCAGGAAGCAGCTCATGCAGGTGAACTCGTCCTGCTGCTTGGGCAGCACCCGGACGGCCAACTCCTCGTTCGAGAGGTCCGCTCCAGGTAGTTCGAGACCTTCGGCGGCCTCGAACTCGTCCACGTCCACATTCGACGTCGACTTGTCGTTCCTCCGGGCCTTCAGCTCTTCGATGCTGTCCTCGTTGAGGTCGTCATCGGTCTTACGTGGGGTGTCGTAATCCGTTGCCATGTCGCTCTCCCCCTCCGGGTGTCTGCGGTGTCTCAGCGCACGTAACGCGTGAGAGGCCGGACTTGTGCCCGACCTGAGGCGGAGATTTTGCCTCACATCAAGGTCTGTTACTCAATCGACACCCAACCGCACCCCGGAAGAGGTGATCGGCTTGGATGGCGATCGGGACCGTACACGGTCCGAATGTCGCACTACACGGGCGTCACCCCGTGTACTTCCCGTCATCCGGACCCCCGAAAACCCGGATGTTCCGGGCTTTATTCCGTCTCGGCGAGCACGGAGTGTAGACGCTCGGAATTCCCCGCTGTGATCGATTCCACAGAGAATCCACGGTTCGAGGTCCCGAAAATTCCGCCAAAAGCGAACACGGGGCCGGATCGGCGCCTTGCCCGGCGGCGCCGGCTACTGGGGAAGAGTGACACGCATCACGAGCCCACCCCCCTCGCGCGGCTCGGCGATGATACGGCCACCGTGGGCCCTGGCGACGGACCGGGCGATCGAGAGCCCGAGTCCCACTCCCTTGTCACTGCCTGTCCGCTCCGTGCGCAGGCGCCGGAACGGCTCAAAAAGATTGTCGATCTCGTACGCCGGCACCACGGGGCCCGTGTTCGTCACCAGCAGGACCGCCTGGCCGTGCTCCACGGTGGTGGTGACCTCGGTCCAGCCGTCCTCCGCGGCGTTGTACCGGACGGCGTTCTGCACGAGGTTCAGGGCGATCCGCTCGAGCAGTACGCCGTTGCCCTGCACAACCGCCGGCTCGCGCTCGCCGCGGATCTCCACGCCCCGTTCCACGGCCTCGATACGCACCTGGTCGACCGCCCGCGAGGCCACCTCTGCGAGGTCCACGGGCTTGCGCTCCACGATCTGGTTGTCGCTGCGGGCCAGCAGCAGCAGGCCCTCCACGAGCTGCTCACTGCGCTCGTTGGTGGCGAGCAGCGTCTTGCCGAGCTGCTGGAGCTCCGGGGGCGCGCCTGGGTCGGAGAGCTGCACCTCGAGCAGGGTGCGGTTGATCGCGAGGGGGGTGCGCAGCTCGTGCGAGGCGTTGGCGACGAAGCGCTGCTGGGTGTTGAAGGCCCGCTCCAGGCGCTCCAGCATCTCGTCGAAGGTGTCCGAGAGCTCCTTCAACTCGTCGTCCGGGCCGTCCAGTTCGATCCGGCGGGACAGATCGGATCCGGCCACCTGGCGGGCGGTACGGGTGATCCGGCCGAGCGGCGACAGGACGCGTCCGGCCATCGCGTACCCGAAGGCGAAGGCGATGACGCTCAGGCCCAGGAGGGCGAGCAGGGCGCGGCTGAGGAGGTTGTCGAGGGCCTTCTGGCGCTGGTGGTCGATGCAGGCGCGGATCGCTTCGTTGAAGGTCTCCGTGTTGTTGAACGTGCGGCCTGCGAGTGCCGGGCAGGCGTTGCTGTCGGCGGCGAAGTCGCCGCCGGTCAGGCGGAACGGCAGGTCGTTGCCGACCCGTACCGCCTGGGCGGCGAGCAGGTAGATGATCGCGAGCAGTACGATCCCGGCGATCAGGAACATGCCGCCGTACAGCAGCGTGAGCCTTATCCGGATGGTCGGGCGCAGCCAGGGGAACGGCAGGTCCGTGTGCCGTGGGTCCCAGGTGGGTTTGGGGGGCGCCGTGGGGGGAGGCGGGGTGGCGGCCATGGAGGGATCAGATCCGGTATCCGGAGCCGGGGATGGTGACGATCACGGCCGGCTCGCCGAGCTTGCGGCGCAGCGTCATGACGGTGACCCGGACCACGTTGGTGAACGGGTCCGTGTTCTCGTCCCAGGCCTTCTCCAGTAGCTGCTCGGCGGAGACGACGGCGCCCTCGCTGCGCATCAGCACCTCGAGGACCGCGAACTCCTTGGGGGCCAGCTGGATCTCCTTGTCGTCCCGGAACACCTCGCGGCGGTTCGGATCGAGCTTGATGCCGGAGCGCTCCAGGACAGGCGGCAGGGCCACCGTGGTGCGCCGCCCGAGTGCCCGCACGCGCGCGGTGAGCTCGGTGAAGGCGAAGGGCTTCGGCAGATAGTCGTCGGCGCCGAGCTCCAGGCCCTCCACGCGGTCGCTGACATCGCCGGATGCGGTGAGCATCAGTACGCGCGTGGGCATGCCGAGCTCGACGATCCGGCGGCAGACGTCGTCGCCGTGCACGACGGGGAGGTCCCGGTCGAGCACGACGACGTCGTAGTCGTTGACCCCGATGCGCTCGAGGGCGGCCGCTCCGTCGTACACGACGTCGACGGCCATGGCCTCCCGGCGCAGCCCGGTGGCCACGGCATCGGCGAGCAGCTGCTCGTCCTCGACGACGAGTACGCGCACTTCGCAGTCCTTCCCACGGGCGTCGGTCGACGCCGTCCGATCAAGGGGTGTGGGCTCCATCCTGCCCCTTTCGGCCGTAAACCGGCTGTAAGAGGCACTCGGGACCGCTCGCGGCCGCTCGGATTCGGTGCCCGGGAACGGGAATTCGGCGATTGCGGCTCCGGTTGAGGTTTCTGCCGGAGACACCATGGGGAGGACGACTGCACACCCGCGCGATCACGCTTTGCATGTGGCACGCCACGAGTCGTCCACGCCTCTCGCCACCCCCGTGGTGCAGGGGCTCCCGGAGACGGGACCGGACGGTGGGAGCCGTGATCGCCCCTTCCCGAGGCACACCCCCGTGCCGACGACCCACGACCACGACGAGGGGGCGCACCATGGACGCATTCACCGCAGGGCTCCTGCAACGCATAAGGGCCACCGAGTCCGACCTCACCCAGGCCCGTGAGGACGGCGACGACTTCCTCGCCGAAGTCGAGCAGGCCGAGCTGGACGATCTGCATCGCCTGGCCGCCGAGCACGGCGTGCAGGTCGCCTGAGCCGTACGCAGCCGTACGCACGGAGCCCCGGTCCCCCCCTTCGAGGAGGGGGCGGACCGGGGCTCTCGTGTGCGTGGTGGACGCCTTCCGTGCTCGGCGGCCGACGGCCTCAGTCGTGCCAGGCGCCGAGCGTGTCCAGGCGGCCCTGCAGGTCCTCGAAGAGGACGGGCGGCGCGGCCACCAGGAGGTCACCGGATCCCGGCTCTCCCGGGCGGCCGCCGACCAGCGCCCCGGCCTCCCGGGCGATCAGCTCGCCGGCCGCCAGGTCCCAGGGGTTCAGGCCGCGCTCGTAGTACGCGTCGAGCCGGCCCGCGGCGACGTCGCACAGGTCGATGGCCGCGGAGCCGCCCCGCCGGATGTCCCGCACCTCGGGGATCAGCTGCCGTACGACCTCGGCCTGCCGGACCCGGCGCTCGGCGAGGTAGCCGAAGCCGGTGCCGAGCAGGGCCTGGCCGAGCTCCGGGGCCGGGCGTACGCGCAGCTGTCGATCGCCGAGGTGGGCGCCGCCGCCGAGCACGGCGTGGAAGGTCTCGCGCTGCACGGGCGCGTAGACCACGCCGGCGAGGGTCACGCCGTCCTTGCGGGCCGCGATGGACACGGCCCAGGCGGGGCGGCCGTACAGGTAGTTGACGGTGCCGTCGATGGGGTCGATGACCCATTCGACGCCGCTGGTGCCCGGCTCGCTCGCACCCTCCTCGCCGAGGAAACCGTCGTCCGGGCGTCGCTCCGCGAGATGGCCGGTGATCATCTTCTCGGAGGCGAGATCCATCTCGGTGACGACGTCGACGGCGCTGGTCTTGGTGGCGGCGACGCCGAGGTCGGCGGGGCGGGCGTCGCGCACGAAGTCACCGGCCCGGTGCGCGGCCTCGACGGCGAGGTCCCGGAGTTCGTTGCTCAACTGCTCGGTCACGGTGCGTCCTTACGCGTAGGTGCTGTCGGCGCCCGCGGCGGCGGGACGGGGCGTCCTGGCCGGGCAGCAGCCGACCGGGCACAGGTCGTGGCTGGGACCGAGCGCGCCGAGTGCGCACCGCTCGGGGGCCGCGCCCCGCTCGGCGGCGGCCCGCTCCAGGACCAGCTCGCGGATGGCTGCGGCGAAGCGCGGGTCCGCGCCCACGGTGGCCGAGCGGGTCACCGGAAGGCCGAGTTCCGCGGCCTTGGCGGTGGCCTCCGTGTCGAGGTCGTAGAGCACCTCCATATGGTCCGAGACGAAACCGATCGGCACCATGACGACCGCGGGGACGCCGGCCGCGTGCCGCTCCTCGAGGTGGTCGCAGATGTCGGGTTCGAGCCACGGGATGTGCGGGGCGCCGGAGCGCGACTGGTAGACCAGCTGCCAGGGCCGGTCGACGCCCGTCTCCGCCCGGACCGCGTCGGCGATCACACGGGCCACGTCGAGGTGCTGGCGTACGTACGCCCCGCCGTCGCCGTGGTCCTCGACCGGGCCCGAGGTGTCGGCCGCCGCGGTCGGGATGGAGTGCGTGGTGAAGGCGAGTTCGGCGCCCGCGCGGACGCCCTCGGGGAGCGCGTCGAGGGCGTTGAGCACGCCCTCGGTCATCGGGTCGATGAAGCCCGGGTGGTTGAAGTAGTGCCGCAGCTTGTCGACCCGGGGCGGCTCGATGCCTTCCGCTTCCAGCGCGGCCAGTGCGTCGGCGAGATTCTCGCGGTACTGACGACAGCCCGAGTACGAGGCGTACGCGCTGGTGGCGAGGACGAGCAGGCGGCGGTGACCGTCGGCCGCGATCTCGCGGAGGGTGTCGGTCAGATAAGGCGCCCAGTTCCGGTTGCCCCAGTAGACGGGCAGGTCGAGGCCGTGGGCGACGAAGTCCTTGCGGAGAGCGTCGAGCAGGGCCCGGTTCTGTTCGTTGATCGGGCTGACGCCGCCGAACAGGAAGTAGTGCTGCCCCACCTCCTTGAGCCGCTCCTTGGGGATGCCGCGGCCGCGGGTGACGTTCTCCAGGAAGGGGACCACGTCGTCGGGCCCCTCCGGTCCGCCGAAGGACAGCAGCAGGAGGGCGTCGTAAGGGGTGGAATCGAGCACATCTGACATGCCTCGATCCTGCCACCCCCGCCGAGCCCACCGAAAACCGGCAGACGGCCCTTCCCGGCGCACGTAAGCTGTATGAGCCATCCATACGCCTTACCGGAGCCGTACTTGCCCAGCCCCTACCGCGCCGTTTTCGCGGCCCCAGGCACCCGCGCCTTCTCCGCCGCCGGACTGATCGGCCGGCTGCCGCTGGCCATGATGGGCATCGGCGTCGTCACGATGGTGTCGCAGCTGACCGGGCGCTACGGCCTGGCGGGCGCGCTCTCCGCGACGCTCGCCCTCTCGGCGGCCCTGTGCGGCCCGCAGATCTCCCGGCTCGTCGATCTCTTCGGTCAGCGGCGGGTCCTGCGGCCGGCGATGGTGGTCTCGCTGCTCGGTGCGGCCGGGCTGCTGCTCTCGGCGCGGTACGGGCTCCCCGACTGGACGCTGTTCGTCTTCGCCGTCCTGGTCGGCTGCGTGCCGAGCCTCGGCTCGATGATCAGATCGCGCTGGGCCGCCCTCTACGGGACGCAGCCTCGGCTCCTGCACACCGCGTACTCCTTCGAGTCCGTGGTGGACGAGATCTGCTTCATCTTCGGCCCGATCATCTCCATCGGCCTTTCCACCACTTGGTTCCCGGAGGCCGGGCCGCTGCTCGCCTCGCTGTTCCTGGCGACCGGCGTCTTCTGGCTCACCTCGCAGCGGGCGACCGAGCCGGTGCCGCATCCGCGCGAGCAGCACTCCGGCGGAACGGCACTGCGCTCGAAGGGACTTCAGGTCCTGGTCCTGGCCTTCGTCGCGACGGGCACGATCTTCGGCTCGATCGACGTGGTCACCGTGGCCTACGCCGAGGAGCAGGGCCACAAGTCGGCGGCGAGCCTGGTCCTCGCGGTGTACGCGCTGGGCTCCTGCACGGCCGCGGTCGTCTTCGGCATGCTGCACCTCAAGGGGGCGCCGGCGAAACGGTGGCTCCTGGGTGTGTGTGCGATGGCCGTGAGTATGATCCCGCTTCAACTGGTCGGGAGCCTTCCTCTCCTGGCCGTGGCGCTCTTTGTCGCGGGCCTCGCCATCGCACCGACGATGGTCACCACCATGGCCCTCGTCGAGCAGCACGTACCACGCGCGAAACTGACCGAGGGCATGACCTGGGTGAGCACCGGGCTCGCGGTCGGCGTCGCGCTCGGCTCATCGGCCGGCGGCATGGTGATCGACGCGGCCGGTGCGGACGCCGGGTACGGGGTGCCGGCCGTGGCCGGCGCCGTCGCGGCCGTGGTCGGCTTCCTCGGGTACCACCGGCTGAACCGGCCGGTGCCGCAGCGGGGAGAGGCGCATGAGTACGACAGCACGCGGCACGAAAGCACCGCGGACCGCATGGCGTAACTGGGCGGGGAACGTCACCTCGCGCCCCGAGCGGGAGGTCTCCCCCGCCTCGGTGGACGAACTGAGCGCCGCCCTGAGCTCGGCCGCCGCCGACGGCCTGCGGGTGAAGCCGGTCGGCACCGGCCACTCCTTCACCGCCGCGGCCGCGACCGACGGCGTGCTGATCCGGCCCGATCTGCTCACCGGCATCCGGTCGATCGACCGCGAGGCGGGCACGGTCACCGTGGAGGCCGGCACTCCGCTGAAGCGCCTGAACCGCGCGCTGGCCAGGGAGGGCCTGTCCCTGACCAACATGGGCGACATCATGGAGCAGACGGTCGCCGGCGCCACCAGCACCGGGACGCACGGCACCGGCCGCGAGTCGGCCTCCATAGCCGCCCAGATCACCGCGCTCGAACTGGTCACCGCGGACGGCACCGTACTGACCTGCTCGGCGACCGAGAATCCGGACGTCTTCGCGGCGGCCCGGATCGGCCTCGGCGCCCTCGGCGTGATCACGGCCCTGACGTTCGCCGTGGAGCCCGAGTTCCTGCTCACCGCCCGCGAGGAGCCGATGAGCTTCGACCGGGTCACGGCCGAGTTCGATCAGCACGTCGCCGAGAACGAGCACTTCGAGTTCTACTGGTTCCCGCACACCGGGAACTGCAACACCAAGCGCAACAACCGCAGCACGGGCCCCAAGGCCCCGGTGAGCTCGCTCGCCGGTCTGTGGGAGGACGAGATCCTCTCCAACGGCGTCTTCCAGGCGGTCAATTCGCTCGGCCGCACGGTCCCGGCGACCATCCCGACCATCGCCAAGATCTCCAGCCGTGCGCTCTCCGCCCGCACCTACACGGACATTCCCTACAAGGTCTTCACAAGTCCGCGCCGGGTCCGCTTCATGGAGATGGAGTACGCCGTCCCGCGCGAGGCCCTGGTGCCGACCCTGCGCGAGCTGCGCGCCATGGTCGAGCGCTCCGGTCTGCGGGTCAGCTTCCCGGTGGAGGTGCGCACCGCGCCCGCGGACGACATCGCGCTGTCCACCGCCTCCGGCCGGGAGACCGCCTACATCGCGGTGCACATGTACCGGGGCACCCCGTACCAGCGCTACTTCACCGCGGCCGAGCGCCTGTTCACCGAGGCGGGCGGCCGTCCGCACTGGGGCAAGGTGCACACCCGGGACGCCGAGTACCTGGCATCGGTGTATCCGCGCTTCGAGGAGTTCACCGCGCTGCGGGACCGGCTCGATCCGGACCGCCGGTTCGCCAACCCGTACCTGCGGCGCGTCCTCGGCGACTGAGACGCCGGCCGGACGCGCCGCGGGCGGGGGCCGAGCCGGTCAGTCGGCGGCCGGGCTCTGCACGCCGCGCTCCTGGACGTCACCGCCGTCGTCCTCGTCGCCTCCGGTGTTGTCGGAGGGGGTGGGCGTAGGCGTCGGGGTGGGCGTGACGCTCGGCTCGGGGGACTTCGTCTTCGAGGAGCCGTCGGACTCCTCACCCCGGCCGCTGTCGCCCTGGGTCGGCCCGCCGTCCGTGTCCGGGGTGGTCGGCCCCGCGTCCGGCTCCTGGTCCGTGGTCCCGCCGGATTCACCGTCGGTCGGCCCCGTGGACGACTCCGGAGTCGGAGTCGGCGCGGGATCGGAGCCGGAGGAACCATCTCCGGTCAGCTGACCGATGGTCGGCCGGTCACCCCCGCTGAAGCTCTCGCCCGACACCATCTCGTACGTGGTGATGCCGGCCATCGTCACACCGAACACCACGGCCGCACCGAGCAGCGGCCGCTTCCAGCTGCGCACCCGCTTGCCCTGCACTCCGGAGTCCCGGTACGCGGCCGTATCCGATGACCGGCCCGGCTGCCCGGGCCCCCCGGACGGTACGAAGCCGCCCGGGTCCGTGGGACCGCCCGCCCCCTGCGGGGTGCGCAGGAGCATCGTCTCCTCGGCTCGCGGCAGCATCCGGGTGGCGTCGTCGTCGGACTGCTCCGGGGCGACGGCGCGCAGCAGCGTCGTCTTCTCGGCCTCCGCGGGCGCGACGGGACGGGCAGCGCCCGGCACGGTGCCGAGCAGCTGCGTCCGCTCCGCCTCGGCAGCCGGTCCGCCGACCGTGGG
Source organism: Streptomyces triticagri (assembly GCF_003429565.1). Classification (GTDB taxonomy): domain Bacteria; phylum Actinomycetota; class Actinomycetes; order Streptomycetales; family Streptomycetaceae; genus Streptomyces; species Streptomyces triticagri. The sequence goes on along the minus strand of NZ_QUAK01000224.1, from coordinate 2,043 downwards.
CAGCGCGGTGGTGGCGTCCGCCGCGCCGCTCCAGCCGCCCGCTCCCCGGGCCGTACCCGCCGCGTCGACGGCGGGCAGCATGGCGGTCGCCGCCGCGTCCCCCGCGGTGCCGCCCGCCCGGAACGTCTCCGGCACCAGACGCCCGTCCTCGGTCAACGGCACCTGCCGGGCCCCCGGCTTGGCCCGCTCGGCCGCCTCCCGCACCTGCTCGCCGGTGCGCGAGAACAGATGCTGGAAGACGGGCCCGCCGCAGGTGGCCACGACGCTGATCACACCCGCACCGAGGATCGTGCCGTAGACACCGAAGCTGGAGGCGAGCTTCGCGGCCATCACGGCCGCCACCGCACTGCCCGCCACCTGCGGCACGCTCAGCTCGATGCGCTTCTTCTTGCGTTCCTCACCGGTCCCCGACTGATCGGCCATTCCCGTCCCTTGATCGCCAACTCGCCTACCTGTACACAGATGGGACATTTGGGCGAAGTGATTAGTTCCGTTTCTGCTGATTCTGTGAAGCAGAACACCTTCACCCGCGGGCGATTTGCGATCTTCGAGCGTCAACTCCCTTGCCCAGGGACAAGTTCGGCGGCGCGGCGGCCCACCCGAGTGGCCCGAATGGAGTACTGTTGCGAGCCCTGGGTCCGGTCTCCAGCCTGGGTGCCCGGTAGCCGTCATGGCTCTTCGGGAGGGGGTTCGCTGCACAGAGTGACGACCTGTCACTCAGAGTTGCGAATAGGTCACCGTGCCATAACGGCGCTCCAGGGCCCACGCCCGACACGCCGGGCAACTCGGCAAGGTAGTGGCAGGCTGCACCCGGGCAGGCCACACTCGACTAGCGGAAGCAGCGACGCACGTGACGTCGGCAGGCACCACCCGGGAGGTCCCCATGCCCGAACTGCGTGTCGTGGCCGTCAGCAACGACGGCACACGGCTGGTGCTGAAGGCTGCGGACGCGACGGAGTACACGCTTCCGATCGACGAGCGGCTGCGCGCAGCGGTGCGCGGCGATCGTCCACGCCTCGGCCAGATCGAGATCGAGGTGGAGAGCCACCTCCGCCCACGCGACATCCAGGCCCGCATACGCGCGGGAGCCACCGCGGAAGAAGTCGCCCAGTTCGCGAACATCCCCGTCGACCGGGTGCGCCGTTTCGAGGGCCCGGTCCTCGCCGAGCGCGCCTTCATGGCCGAACGGGCCCGCAAGACTCCCGTACGCAGGCCCGGGGAGAACGCGGGGCCGCAGCTCGGTGAGGCGGTCCAGGAGCGGTTGCTGCTGCGCGGCGTCGACAAGGAGACGGTCCAGTGGGACTCGTGGCGGCGCGACGACGGCACCTGGGAGGTGCTGCTCGTCTACCGCGTCGCCGGTGAACCGCACTCGGCGAGCTGGACGTACGACCCGCCGCGACGGCTCGTACAGGCAGTGGACGACGAGGCGCGCTCGCTGATCGGCGAGTCCGACGACATCGCCGCGCCGCCGGAGCCCAGCTTCCCGTTCGTACCGCGGATCGCGCGGCTGCCGCGGGACCGGCCGCTCGACCGTGCCCTCGACCGGCAGATGGAGCGGCCGAGTCTGCCCGCGCCGGCCGAGGCCCCGGAGGAGAACACGACGGCGACCGCCTCGTCCGAGCAGGGCCGTGACTCGCTCACCAGCCTGCTGGAGGCGGTGCCGAGCTTCCGCGGCGACATGGTGGTGCCCGAGCGTCCGACCGCGACGGGGGCGGCGACTCCCGCCTCCACCGAGCAGCCACCGGTGGAGGAGCCCGAGGAGGAAGCGGAGGCCGAGGAGCCGCCTGCCTCCGCGGCGTCCGCGGGATCGGCGTACGCGGATGTGCTGATGCCGCGCGCGGTGGCCGGCCACCGTGACCGGCTCGTCGGGACCACCGACCGGCAGGCCGAAGCGGACGGCGTCCGTCCGGGACGGCGGGCCGCGGTGCCCAGCTGGGACGAGATCGTCTTCGGCACCCGGCGCAAGAAGCAGGACTGATCGCGGGCGGCAGTACCGTACGGATCGGCCCCGGCCGGTCGGACCGAGTGGTTCCGACCGGCCGG
>NZ_QUAK01000223.1 GCF_003429565.1 Streptomyces triticagri | reverse complement strand
GCAGGGGGGACCCTGTGGGAGAGTAGGACGCCGCCGAACTAATTGTGGGAAAGCCCCGCACCGTATGGTGCGGGGCTTTCTGCATTTCCAGCTCGGATTCACCAGGCGGCCTGGATGCGGTCGCGGGCGCCGGTCTTTGCGAGGATGCGGCGACGTGGGTCTTCACCGTGGACTCCGCGAGGAGGATGAGGACCCTGGTGCGGGCACCGGCGGCGACGATGCGGCGGTGCGGTGGGGTGTAGTGCCGCGGTATGGAGGATCCGGGGCGGTGGACTCGGGGATTCGGTCCCGGGCGTGCGGGCCGGTGGCGCGGGGAATTGCGTTGCGTGGGTTCGTGGTCGGGGTCAGCATCGGAGGATGGAGATACGGGTTCGGGCCGTGCGCGGCGACGAGTGGAAGCAGGTCAAGGAGTTGCGGCTGGCCGCCTTGCGGGATCCGGCGGCTCCGGTGGCGTTCGTCGAGACGTACGAGCAGGCGCTGGCGCAGCCCGATTCCTTCTGGCAGGACCGTACGACGGGGGCTTCGGCGGGTACGGCCGTGCGGCAGTTCGTGGCGGAGGCCGGGGACGGGGTCTGGGCGGGGACGCTGGTCGTGCTCGTCGAGAAGGCGGGCGAGGCGAGCGTCTTCGGGGACGAGGTCAGCCAGGGCGGTGCTCAGCTGGTCGCGGTGTATGTGCGGCCGGAGTGGCGCGGGCGTGGGGTCCTGGGGGAGCTGATCGATGCCGGGTCGCGGTGGGCGTGGTCGGTGGACGGGGTGGAGCGGGTGCGGTTGTTCGTGCACGAGGAGAACGGGCGGGCGCGGGCGGCGTACGAGAAGTGCGGGTTCTCGCTGACGGGGGTGTCGGTGCCGGTCGCCGGGGACGGCGATGAACCGGTGCCGGGTGCAAGGGAGTTGGAGATGGTCGCGGGGCGGCAGGGGGACGCGGGCTAGGGTCCGTCCGCGGGAGAGACCCTAGCGATCCCCGGGAGGAGGCGTACGGGCGCTGGTGACCGTGCTGTCCGTGCGTCCGCTTCCTGTACTCCCGTTGCTCGTAAGCCCGTTGCCCGTACTCCCGTGGCCCGTAAGCCCGTTGTGGGTGTGCCGGACTGGGCGTCCGGTGTGCCGCAGCAGTAGGTGGACCAGGAGTGCGAGCGCCAGTGTGAGGGCGGCGACCGAGCACAGGGCGATCCGCAGGGACACGGTGAAGTGCGCCGCGGCGTCCGGGTTGCGGAGGGTGCCGGCGGCGATGCGGCCGGCCAGTGCCGGGGATCCGGCGCGCTGCTCGAGTACGGCCAGGAGCAGCGCGCCGAAGAGGGTGAGCATGACGGCTCCGGTGCCGCCCCGGACCGTACTGAGGAAGCCGGACGCCATGCCCGAGCGGTCCGTCTCGACCATCCCGAGTGCCCGGGCGTCGATGATGCCGAGGGAGAGTCCGGAGCCCGCGCCCAGGGTGATGAGCGGGCCCGCGAGGCCGAGTTGGCCGATGCCGGGGTGGAGGGTCGCGAGCCAGACGTTGCCGGCCGCGAGCATCAGCAGCGAGGTGACGAGCAGCCGGCGCGCGGGCACGCCGCGGTTGACGAGTCGCGCACCGAGCGGCGGCAGCGCGACCATCGGCACGCTGAGCAGCAGCAGTACGAGTCCGGCGTCCCGTGCCGTGAAACCGCTGGTGGCCTGCAGATACGTGGGCAGGAAGACCAGCACCGCGGTGGTGGCCGCGCCCAGGCCGAAGACGCCGATGGGCCAGGCGATGAAGGCGCGGTCGCCGGCCAGGGTGAGGTCGAGGACGGGGTGTTCGGTGCGGCGCTCGATCCGGACGAACGCGGCGAGCAGTACGGCTCCGGCTGCGAGCGGGCCGAGTGTCGGCGGCGAGAGCCAGCCTTCCTTGGAGCCCTGGGTGACGGCGAACAGGACGAGTGCGAGGCCGCTGATGAAGGTGACCGCGCCGGCCTTGTCGACCCGGGGGCGTATCGCGGCCCGTGACTCGGGCAGCAGCAGACTGCCGGCGAAGAGCACCAGCCCGGCCGCGGCGAAGGCCAGGAAGCCGGCCCGCCAGTCGAGCGCGTCGACGATCCAGCCCGCGAGGGTCGGGCCGAGTGCGAGGCCCACGCCGGCCGTGGTGCCGAGCATGGCGAAGGCGCGGGCGCGCGCGGCGCCCTCGAAGGTCACCGCGAGCAGCGAACCGGCGCTCGCCATCACCCCGGCCGCCCCGATGCCGCAGATCACCCGGGCCGCGTCCAGGACGACGATGTTCTGGGCGGCGGCCGCGCCGAGGGTGCCGAGGGTGTAGACGGCGGCGCCGGACGTGAAGAGCAGCCGGCGGCCGAAGATGTCGCCGAGCGAGCCGGCGACCAGCATGAACGAGGAGGCGGCCAGGAAGTAGCCGGCCACCACCCAGTTGAGCGCGGCGCCGGAGGCGTCGAGGTCGGAGCCGATCCGCGGCAGGGCGACGGTGACGCCGGACATGGCCATGGGGAGCGTGAGGAGGCCGAGCAGGACGATGGTGAGGGTCAGGGCGGGGCGACCCTGACGACGTGGTGTGTCGGCTTCGGTAGCCATGACGGTAAAGTACAACGGACGCTGTAGTTATTACAACGGTGATTGTAAAAACGAAGGGAGAGGAGTGCCGGATGGTGCAGGCGAGCGAGGGTGCCCGGCGGGGGCGGCCGCGCGGAGGGAGTGACGAGAAGCGGCAGGCCGTGCTGCGCGGCGCCCGCACGGTGTTCGGCCGCGAGGGGTACACCCGGGCCGGGGTCGACGCGATCGCCGCCGAGGCCGGGGTCTCCAGTCGCACGCTCTACAACCACTTCGGCGGCAAGGAGAGCCTCTTCCGGGCGGTCCTCCTGGAGAGCGCGGAGGCGGTCACCGAGGCCCATCGCGCCCTGTTCGACCGGCACTTCCGCAAGTTCCGTGAGCCGTACGAGGATCTGCTCGACCTCGGCCTCGACTGGATCCGGCAGCGCGAGGTGCACCCCGAGCACTTCGCTCTCGTACGCCAGATCATCCCGGAGGGGCCGCGGCTGCCCGCCGACGTACTGGAGGAATGGCAGCGCATCGGGCCGCGTGCCACCCAACTCTCGCTGCGCACCCACCTGTTGGCCGTCGGCCAGGAAGGGCGCCTCGCCGTCGACGAGGGCAGTGCCGACCGGGCGGCCAGGCATCTGAGCCTGTTCCTGGGCGGCGGCGTCATGCTCGACTCGTACTACGGCGCGCTGCCGCTGGAGCCCGCGGCGGTGGAGGAGCTCGTACGGGACGGGGTGGAGGTGTTTCTGCGGTTGTACGGGGTGGAGTGACCCGGGGGGGCTCACGTGTCCTCGGGCAGGTGGGCGGCCAGGGCGCGCAGGCCGGCCAGGACCTCGTCGGCGGTGGGGGCCGCGTCGGGGTCGGTGAGGTGCTGCATCATCAGGCCGCTGACCAGGGCGAGTTGGACCGAGCCGAGAGTGCGGACCGTCGACTCGGAGAGCTCGTCCTCGGCCGCTCCGGTGACCTCGCGTGCCATGCCGGCGCGGCCCTGTTGCAGGCCCTCGGCCATCTGCTCGCGCAGTGCGGGGTCGCGCTGGGCGCGCAGGACGGTCTCCAGATTGGCCGTCCAGAACGTCTTGTCGGCCGAGAACGCCTCGATGATGCGCTGCCAGAGCGCGCCGAGGCCGGTGTTCTCGTCGGGTGGGCCGAAGGCCCGGCCACCCGAGTCGAGGGCCTGGAACAGTGCCTGATTGAGCAGCGCCTCCTTCGAGCCGAAGTGGTAGCCGATCGCGGCCATGCTCACGCCGGCGGTGGAGGCGAGATCGCGGACCGTCGTCCGCTCGTACCCCTTCGTGAAGAGGCACTCACGCGCGGCTTCGAGGAGCTTCTCCCGGTTTCCCATGGTGCGGACCTTAGCAATGGCCTGGGCGTTTGTGCTAGGCGAGCGTCTCAGGCGTAAGCATCAGGCGATCGCATTGGACAGATGCATTGGACAAACGTATTGCGCGTTTGCCCAAATTCTGGCTACGGTCGTGCCCTAACAGTTCGCGTCGAGCTGCCTGTCCGAGCGGTCTGCTCCGAGCCGTTCTGCTCCTAGCCGTTCTGCTCCGAGCCGTTCGCTCGGAGTGGCTCGCTCCCAGTGGCTCGCGCTGAGCTGGTCACGACGACCCCGGGAGTCCGGATGAGCACCGTGAAGCCTCGTACATCCCGCAAGTCCCCTGAGCTTTGTAAGTCCGCCAAGTTCCGTAAGACCCGTATCGGAGGTCTCGTCGCCGCGGTCACGGCCTGTGCCGCGATCGCTGCCACCGTCGCGGCGAGCGATCCGGCCGCCGCGCGGCCCGGCGGGCAGGACGCCGGCACCGGTGACCGGACCCGGGTGACGACCACCGAGGGCCCGGTCCGGGGCCAAGTCACCGGCGGCGTACGGACGTTCCAGGGCATCCCGTACGCGGCCCCGCCCACCGGCGACCGCAGGTGGCAGGAGCCGCGGCCGCCGCGTCCCCGGTCCGCGCCGCTCGACGCGCGCACACCGGGAAGCGCCTGCGCACAGCCCACCGACCAGCCCATCGCCATCGAGGGCGGCGGCAGCGAGGACTGCCTGTATCTGAACGTCACGACCCCGGCGGGCCGGACGCAGGGCCGGCTGCCGGTCGTCGTCTGGATCCACGGCGGCAGCTTCACCTACGGCGACGGAGGCACCTACCGGGCCGCGAAGCTCGCCGCGGCGGAACAAGGCGCGGTGGTCGTGACCCTCAACTACCGGCTCGGAACCTTCGGTTTCCTCAGCGCATCCGGACTGGACGCGCCGGCCAACCTCGGCCTGCTCGACCAGCAGGCCGCCCTCCAATGGGTCAGGCGCAACGCCCGCGCCTTCGGCGGCGACCCGCGCAACGTGACGCTCATGGGCCAGTCCGGCGGCGGCTACAGCGTCTGCGCGCAGCTCGTCTCGCCCGCGGCGCGCGGACTGTTCCACCGGGCGATCGTCCAGAGCGCCGGCTGCGTCGGACCGGACGGATCCTTCACCCGCAAGGAGGCCGAGGACAACGGGCGCGCCATCGCCGAAGCGGCCGGCTGCGACGACCCCTGTACGGTCGACTCCTGCCTGCGCCGCAAGTCGACGGCGGCGCTGATCAAAGCGTCCGTGTCCGGACACGAAGGGTACCGGCCCGTCGTGGACGGCGAGGTGCTGCCGGAGTCGCCGTCACGCGCCATCCCCGCCGGGAGGTTCGCCCGGGTGCCGGTGCTGCACGGGTCGACCCACGACGAGATGAGTGGGCTCGCGGCCACCCAAGAGACCACGACGGGACGGCCGTTGACCGCCGAGGAGTACGCCGGGAAGCTCACCGAGCAGTTCGGGGCGGTCGCGCCCGCGGTGCTCGCCGAGTACCCGGCGGCGGCATATCCGGCGCCCGGCGCGGCCTTGTCCGCCGTGCTGACCGACTCGGAGTGGTCGACCGCGGCGCTCGACACCCAGCGGGCACTGGCCCGGCACACCTCCGTCCACGCCTACGACTTCGCCGAGGCCGAGTCCCCGTACTTCCGGGGTGTACCGCGGCCGGAGAGCTTCTCGCTCGGCACCGGCCACATGGTCGATCTCGCCTACCTCTTCGAGAACGACCTCTTCGAGCCGCTCGACGCCCGGCAGTCCCGCCTCTCCGACACGGTGATCGGCTACTGGAGCCGGTTCGCGCGCACGGGGCAGGTGAACGGGGACGGTGCGCCCGCGTGGCAGAGGTTCACGGCCGGCGATCCGTATGTGCAGCGGCTCGCGTCCGGACGGATCGGGCGTACGGACTTCGCGGGCGATCACCACGTCGGCTTCTGGCGGGGGCTGTCGTCCTGATGCCCGTCCTGATGCCCCCGTCCTGATGCCTGTCCTGATGTCCGCCTCGATGTCGCGAACAGCCTTGCTCGGGCCGGGAGTTCTTCAGGCCGGGAGTTCCGCTCCCGGCCAGCGGGTGCGGACCTGTTCGCGGGAGCGGAGCAGGGCCAGGGTGGGGAGGCCCTGCTCGGCGCCGGAGGCCAGCAGGTCCGGGAGCTGGGGGAGTGGGGCGACGGCCGCGACGTCGTCGAGGACCAGCGCAAGTGGTGGGTCGAGGCGACCGGAGGATGACCGTTCGGCCATGCGCCGGCCGCGCTCGACCACGCTGGAGGCGAGTGCCGTGAGCAGCGGCATGGCACCCGGATGCGACTTGGGGTCCTCGATGGCTTCACCCACCACGTAAAGCGTGCCCCCCTCGTCCAGGAAAGAATCCAGGGTCTGCGCATCCGTTCGGTTTTCCGTACAGGCCTCCCGGATGTGTACGGAGAACATGGCGGACAGTGCGCGGGCCGTCAACTCCTGTGCGATGTCCCGTCGTTCGGGATGTGCGGTGAGGGCCGCCTCGAGCTCTCCGCCGGTGCCGGAGGCCGCCTTCGGGTTCGTCCGCAGGATCCGTACGGCCTCCTGGACCTGGCTGCCCTGCGCCCAGCGGTGTACGTGCTTGAACGGGCGGCCGTCGACGGCCGCCGCGTGCAGATAGCTCCGCAGGAGCGTCTCGGCGGTGTCCGCCACGGCGGCGTCGATACGGGCCGTGGGGCGTACGGGGGCGAGGAGGGCGGCGGCCCTCTCCTTGGCGGTGGGCTTGTCCGTGCAACCGGTGCTGGGGGACCAGTGCATGCGGGCCGGGGTGTCGCAGCGGTGGGTGGGGTCGAAGAGGAGGGTGGGGCCGAGCTTGGCGCGGGCGTCCTTGGATTCCTCCCAGAGGGTGGGGTCGGAGGTCAGGATCAGGACGGGTCCTGTGGCGTCCTCGATGGCGCGGATCGCCGCGGGGCGGCGGGTTTCCGGGGTGCCGATCATCAGCGGGGCGCGGGGTGAGGGGATCACGGCCGTGGGTGGGGGTTCCTTGACGCGGGCGTCGCTGGTGTCCTCAATCGCCGGACGGGCTTCGAAAGCATCGGCGCTGCGCGCCTCGTCGTCCTCAAGCGCCGGACGGGCTTCAAAAGCTTTGTCCTCAAACGCCGAACGGGCTGGATCTGGACGGGCTGGATCTGGACGGGCTGGCTTTGCCCTGAGCGCCCTCCACCGAGCCACCGTCCCCATCACGAAGATCGTCAGGACGACCAGGATCAGGAGTTGCCCTATCAACAGGCCCCAGAAGAGGCCGTAGCCGGACAGGGAGTCGGGGGCCGTGTCCGGCCAGGCGCCCGCGATGTCATGGGGCTCCGCCGCGAGTTGGCGCATCGCGCCCGGTGTGCGGTCGAAGGTGACCGTGTCGGGCCAGGCGCCGTGGGCGAACTTCGCCGCCAGGCCCGTCGCCGTCCACACCAGGACGGTCAGGCCGAGCAGGAAGACAAGCACGCCGACGAGGAGCCCGTCGGGGATCCCGCCACCGCCGCGCCGCTCGTGCCGATGGGCGCCGCCGGGACCGTACGTGTCATGGTGCTCGGGCATGTCACCCCACCTCAGGCCACGGTGGATTCGGCGGACGGGTTGTTCAACCGGTCGATGTACGCGGCGCGTTCCTCCGCCTCGCGGTCCGCGGCCAGCATGTCGTCATCCGGGGCGGCGGACTCCAGGGCGGACCCCTCGGTCATCGCGCGGTCGGTGTAGACGAGGGGACGCTCGGACTCGGTGATCAGGTGCTTGACGACCTGGACGTTGCCGTTGACGTCCCAGACCGCGATGCCGGGGGTGAGGGTCGGGATGATCTCGACGGCCCAGCGCGGCAGGCCGAGCACTTGTCCCGTCGCCCGCGCCTCGTCGGCCTTCTGGGCGTAGACCGTACGCGTCGAGGCCATCTTCAGGATCGCGGCCGCCTCCTTGGCCGCCGCACCGTCCACCACGTCGGAGAGGTGGTGCACGACGGCGACGAAGGACAGTCCGAGGCGGCGCCCGAACTTCAGCAGACGCTGGAACAGCTGTGCCACGAAAGGCGAGTTGATGATGTGCCAGGCCTCCTCGACCAGGAAGATCCGCTTCTTGCGGTCCGGTCTGATCCAGGTGTGCTCCAGCCACACACCGACGATCGCCATCAGGATCGGCATCGCGATCGAGTTGCGGTCGATGTGCGAGAGGTCGAAGACGATCAGCGGCGCGTCCAGGTCGATGCCAACGGTCGTCGGGCCGTCGAACATGCCGCGCAGGTCACCGTCGACGAGCCGGTCCAGGACGAGCGCCACGTCCAGGCCCCAGGCCCGTACGTCCTCCGTCGCCACGTTCATCGCCTGTGCCGACTCCGGCTCGGGGTGGCGGAGTTGGTCGACGATGTCGGTGAGGACCGGCTGGCGCTCCACCACGGTCTCGTTGACGTAGGAGTGCGCGACCTTGAGCGCGAAACCGGAGCGCTCGTCGAGTCCGTGGCCCATCGCCACCTCGATGATGGTGCGCAGCAGGGCGAGTTGGCCGGTGGTGGTGATGGACGGGTCGAGGGGGTTGAGGCGGATGCCGGTGTCCAGGGCGACGGTCGGGTCGAGCCGGATGGGCGTTATGCCGAGCTCCTGCGCGATCAGATTCCACTCGCCGACGCCGTCCTCGCCCTGCGCGTCGAGCACCACCACCTGCCGGTCGCGGAACCTCAACTGCCGCATGACATACGTCTTTTCGAGCGCCGACTTGCCGTTGCCCGACTCGCCGAGCACCAGCCAGTGCGGGGCCGGCAGCTGCTGACCGTACAGCTGGAACGGGTCGTAGATGTAACCCTTCCCGCTGTACACCTCACGCCCGATGATGACGCCCGAGTCGCCGAGACCGGGGGCGGCCGTCGGCAGGTAGACCGCCTGCGCCTGGCCCGTCGAGGTGCGGACTGGCAGTCTCGTCGTCTCCACCTTGCCGAACAGGAAGCTGGTGAAGGCGTCCGTCAGCATGGTCAGCGGATCTCGCATGAGTGCTGCTTCCCCTACTTGTCGTTTACCTTCGGATGCCGGTCGCGAACGGGAGCGTGTTGACGAACGCCCGGTGGTGCTCCCGGTCGCACCACTCCAGCTTCAGATACGACTTGCCGGCCGAGGCCCGGATCGTCCGCTTGTCCCGGGCCAGCGATTCCGGGGAACGGGACGACACCGTGATGTACCCGACGAGATTCACCCCGGCCGCGCCGCTCGCCAGGTCCTCGCCGCGCTGGTCGAGGCGGGAGTGCGAGGCGATGTCGCGCGGGTCGACGGTGCGGTTCATCTTGGCCTGACGGCTGGCCTCCGCCTCGTCGTTGGTCTTCTCCGTCAGCATCCGCTCGATCGCGATCTCGGTCGGCTCCAGATCCATGGTGACCGCGACCGTACGGATCACGTCCGGGGTGTGGACGAGCAGCGGCGCAAGGAAGTTGACGCCCACCGGAGTCATCGGCCACTCCTTCACCCACGCCGTGGCATGGCACCACGGCGCACGCGTGCTGGACTCCCGCGTCTTCGCCTGCAGATACGTCGGCTCGGTGGCGTCCAGCTCGGCCGGCCAGGCGTTCCGCTTCGTCATCGCCTGGATGTGGTCGATCGGGTGGTCCGGGTCGTACATGGAGTGCACCAGCGAGGAGAGCCGGGCCTGGCCGAGCGGCTGACGCACCCGGATGTCCGCCTCCTGCAGACGCGAGCAGATGTCGGTCAGCTCGCGGGCCATCACCACCGCGAGACCGCCGTCCTTGTCGAGCTTGCGCCCCGAGTGCGAGCGGGTGGCGCGCGCCATCGCCTGTGCCTCGGCGGCCAGTTCACGGTTGTAGTGCATGCACGCGACCAGATACGCGCGGTGCTGCTCGCTGCTCGTCGACACCATCGACTGCAGCTGGTCGTACGACTCCTGCAGCCACACCGGCGCCGTGCCGTCGCCCCGTACCGCCACGTCCTTGGCGTGCGCGTCGGGGTCGGCGGGCAGGGTGCGGGCGAGCATCTGCAGGCGGGTGACGAAGCCGTCGCCGTTCGCCACGTGCTTGAGGAGGGTGCCGAAACGGTCGACCAGGGCCTCCTGGTCCTCCGAGTCGCGCAGTCCGACGCCCGGCCCCTCGATCTCGATCGCCGCGGTCACCGTACGGCGGTCCGCGTGCAGCAGTACGGCGATCTCGTCCGGGCCGAAGGGCGCGGCCAGCCAGTTGATCCGCCCGATGCCCGGCGGCGGCCCGACCTCGACCTCCTTGCCGTCCAGGCGTACGCCCGCCTCAGCGGCACCGGAGCGGTACACGGCGCCGCTTCGCAGGCTGCGCCTGAAGGAACGGTTGATCTCGAACCACTGGTAGAACGTCCGCCGCTTGTACGGCACGTACACCGCGGCGAGCGCGATCAGCGGGAAGCCCATGAGCAGCACGATCCGCAGGGAAAGGACCGGCACGAGCAGCCCGCACATCATGCCGAGGAACGCGCCCGCGATGATCAGCGTGATCTCGCCGGTCTCGCGGTTCTTGCCGATGATGGCGTTCGGCCGGGCGCGGCCGATGAGATACGTACGGCGGGGCGTGACCGTGTGGGACTGGGTCGTCAACGCCCGTCACCTCCTGTGGGGTTGCTCGACTTGCCTGCGCGGCCGGTGCGCGTGGTGTGCGCGCCGCTCTTCGGGCTGGTGCCGGAGGGGGCCGCGGGTGCTGCTCCGCCGGACGGGCGGTTGCTGTGGGCGGCGACGCCGCCGCTCGCCGGATTGGACTGGCGCGGGGTGGACGATCCGCCGCCTCCACCCTCACCGCCGCGGCCGCGCGAGCTGTGCGTCTTGATGCCCTGGGACACCAGCGCCGCCGGGGAGCTGATGACGGCCGCGGCCTTGCCCTCGGCGCCCTGCATGATGCGGTTGTTGCGGGCGGCCGCGATGTCGTCGCCGAAGCCGGGGACGAAGCGGTAGATCATCGCCGAGGCGAAGATGGCGAGCAGGATGATCGCGAGCCCGGAGACCACCGCGGAGAACGAGTCCGGACCGTCGTCCCCCGACAGCGCGCCGGCCAGGCCGAGCACGATCACGATCACCGGTTTCACCAGGATCACCGCGACCATGATCCCGGCCCAACGGCGTACGTGGGACCAGAGGTTCTTGTCGACGAGGCCCGCGTACACGACGGTGCCGAGCAGGGCGCCCACGTAGAGGAGCGCTGCCCTGATGACGAGCTCCAGCCACAGCACGCCGGCCGCGAGGATCGACACCAGCGAGACGACGATCAGCATGATCGGGCCGCCGCCGATGTCCTCCCCCTTCTTCAGCGCCTCGGAGAAGGTGCCGAAGAACGCGTCCGTCTGGTTCCCCGTCGTCTTCGCGATCGCCTCGCTGACGCCGTCCGTCGCGGAGACGACGGTGTAGAGGATCAGCGGCGTGAACGCGGAGGCGAGCACGGTCAGCCACAGGAAGCCGACGGCTTCCGTGATCGCGGTCATCAGCGGTACGCCGCGGATGGCGCGCTTGGCGACGGCGAGCAGCCACAGGACCAGGGTGAGGATCGCGGAGGCGGCGAAGACGACGGCGTACTGCTGCAGGAACTTGGCATTGGTGAAGTCGACGTTCGCCGTCTCCTGCACGGCGTCACTCAGCTTGCTGACGGTCCAGGAGGCGGCGTCTGCGCAGCCCTTGGCCAGGGAGGAGAGGGGGTCGAGGGTGGAGAGGGTGTCGTCGGCGGGGGAGTTGGGGGTTTCGCGGCCGCCGCCGGATTGGCCGTTTTCGCAGTATTCCTTGGCGGGGCCGCGGATCAGATCACACGGGTCGTCCTCGGGCGGATCCGGAGCCGCGAAGGCGCGGGTCGCGAAGACGATCCTCGCTGCCTGCACTGCAGCCACGACTGCCGTGAGCTTGGCGGTTCGTTGTCCCTTAACGGGCATACGTGAACCCCCCGAACTTCTTCACCGCGTCTGCCATGTCCTTGGCCGAGGAAGCTGCTTGGTCACGGCCGACCGGCACGGGGCCGTCCTTCTGCTTGAAGTCGACAACTTTCCAGTCGCCGCCAACCCACTTGAGTTGGTATGTGCTCGTGTACCAGCTCTCCGAGACCGGGTTCTCCGAGCCTTCGCCGGCCAGGCCGAAGAGGGCGGAGTACCAGACTGAAACAGTCGCCGTCTCCGCGCTGTACTTCTCGACCTTGGAACCCACCGGGCTGAAGCGCGTCACGAAGGTCTGCCCCTGGGGGGCCGACCCGTCCTTGTTCAGACCGATGCTCGCCAGGAATTTGGGGTCCGAGTACACCTTGTCGAGGGCAGATTCGCGGTCGGCGACGACGTCGGGTGCGTACACGGCGTTCACGATGCCCGGGCGTTGGTCCTTCTTGTACATGCCCTCGGCGCCGAGGGCGACGCTGTAGTTGGCCGCCGCAGACTCCGCCCCCTGCCGACTGTGCGCGAACCCCGACGGAATCCCCCCGTCCTTCCCCTCCACCGGCTTCTCGCCGCTCGCAGCGGTCGGTGCCGCGCCGGGCTTTCCGCCGCCGCTCTCGCCGGAGCCCTCGTCCTCGCCCCCGCCTCTGTTGGCGAACGCGATCGCCGCGACGAGCAGGACCACGACCGCAACGACCGTCACGAGGCTGCGGGAGGAGCGCGGTGGGCGTCGGGCGCCGCCGTACGGGTCGTCGCGTTCGGGCAGGCGGGTGCGGGTCTGGCCCGTGCCGCCGTAACCGATCCGGGCGTCGTCGCCGAAGCCGTCGTCCGATCGGCCACCGTGCTCGTCGCCGAGACTCATGCGCCGTACGCCCCCTCACCCTGTCGGTTGACCGCGTAGTACGACGGTAGCCGTGCTGGTTCCCGCGCGGGCGCGGTGTGGTGACTCGACATCAGAGAAGCGGATCCTCAGCCGGTGGGCGCGACGGACGGATGGGACGGAAGCCGGGTGCGCACCGGCCGAGGACTCAGAAGCAGGACTGTGAAGCAGGACTGTGTGAAGCAGGACTGGGGTGGTGCCGGTCGGTCGGGGGCGCTAGACGGCCATCCCGTACACGATGGTGAAGACCGTGCCGAGCGAGCCGATGATGAAGACGCCGGTGAGGCCGGCCACGATGAGGCCTTTGCCCTGCTCGGCGCTGAAGGTGTCGCGGAGCGCCGTCGCTCCGATGCGCTGCTTGGCCGCGCCCCAGATGGCGATGCCCAGGCACAGCAGGATGGCGATGGCCATCACGACTTCGATCATCACCCGTGCTTCGTTGCCCAGGCTCCCGAAGGGACCCCAGTCCGGGGCGATCCCGCCGATGATGGTGGTGATGTCGCCCTTTTCGGCTGCCATAAGCATGTAACTCACCGCCCCTGTCCGGTCGTTCGCGGCCCCTGCCGTGGTGCGGGAGCCAGGCCCATTCTCGCCGACGATGCCGCTGTCGTATGTCGACTTTGGCGTCAATCCTCGGCGGACTTCGTGTGGATCCACCCCGGACCGCCTCGGCTGGAGTGCCGGACGGTATGCAGTGGCCCGTATCGTCACTCTGTGTATCACGGGGGTTGACGCCGGGCAATGAACAGCGGGTAATCGTCACGCGGCGTGAGCGGTAGCGGCGTTCCGGCCGCGCAGGATTTGGCTGGAACTTTACGACGGGCCGGAGGGCTGGCTCAGGCGTCGCCCGGGGGCTTCGCGTCTTCTCCTGCTTCCGCGTCGAGCACGTCCTGGACCACTCGGGACAAGTCGTCCTCACTGGGCATCAGGGCAAGCTGTTCCGGAGGCAGTTCGGTGTACGAGCTGACGGCGAGGGGTTGATTGCTGTTGCCGAGCGCGATGTCCACGGAGGCGCGGTGGTGCTCGGCGCCGATCAGGATGCCGACCGTCGCGTCGTCGCGTTCCGGGTCGCGCACCAGCCGATCGACGACGGCCACGTAGAAGCCGAGCTTGCCGATGTGTTCCGGCGTGGGCTCGGTCGTCTTGAGCTCGATGACGACGTAGCGGTGCAGGCGCAGATGGTAGAAGAGCAGGTCGATGCGGTACTCGCGGTCGTCGAGCAGCACCGGGTACTGCCGCCCGACGAAGGCGAAGCCCACGCCGAGCTCAGTCAGAAATCGGACAATGTTCGATACGAGGGCGTCTTCCAGCTCGCGCTCCGTGTGACGGGAGTCGAGGGAGAGGAAGTCGAGCCGGTACGGGTCCTTGACGATGTCCCGTACGAGCTTCGAGTCCTCGGGGACCGTGGCGTCGAAGTTGCACGGGGCGGAACCCTGGGTGAGGTGGAGCCGCTGGGCGATGCAGTGCTCGAGCCAGTCCCGTGACCAGCCGTGGTGGGCGGCCTCGGTGGCGTAGAAGTCCAGCTCGGCAGGGGTCTTGAGGCGGCGCATGAGGACGGTGATGTGGCCCCAGGGCAATTGTGCAACGGGCTGTTGCACAATTGGCTCCGGCCAGGTCCGGGCCATCTGCTGCATGTACATCAGGTTGCGGCGCGAGAAGCCGCGCTGGTTCGGAAAGGCCGTCCTGAGGTCGGTGGCGAGCCGGGCGACGACCTTCGTGCCCCACCCTTCCTGCTCCTGCCTGCGCAGGATCTGGTGGCCGATCTCCCAGTACATCTGGACGAGTTGGGTATTGACCGCGCGCTGAGCCCTGACGCGGGCGCGGCCGACCGTGTGCTTGATCTCGCCGAGCAGGTCGCCGTACCAATCGGGGAGGGCGGGGCGCTGAGCGGGGAGTCCGGATCCGGTCTTCGTGGTGTCGCTGCGTGACATGGTGCTGATCTTCATCGAGGTGGCGCCGGTGGCGTGCGATTCGGGGGTGCGTTCTACCGAACGGGTGACGGCGGCTGTCGCCGGATGTACCGGGTGTAATGGACGCTGGTCACGCGGGACTTGGAAGGGTGCGGCCGGAATGAGTGGTGAATCGGAACGGGCCCGGCGGTCGGCGGAACGACTCGTGGGGCTGCTCGACATCGCGGACCGCCAGCCGGGTGCGTCGGAACTGCGGGCCCGTACGTACGACTTGCTCCGCGCGCGACGGGGTGCGTCCGTCGTGGACGTGGGCTGTGGCGCGGGACTCGCCGTGGCCGAACTGGCGGGACTGGCGGGACTGGTCGAACCGGCGGGACTGGCCGAACTGGCCGGGCAGGGCGTCGAGGCGATCGGCGTGGACCCGAGCGAGCCCATGATCGCCGTCGCCCGCGAGCGGTGGCCCGCGGCGGACTTCCGGGTCGCGGGAGCGTACGAGCTGCCCCTGCCGGACGCCTCGGTCGATGGCTATCGGGCCGACAAGGTCTTCCACGAACTGGCCGATCCTGAGCGGGCGTTGGCGGAGGCTCGCAGGGTGTTGGTGCCCGGAGGCCGGGTGGTGCTCCTTGGCCAGGACTGGGAGGTGTGCCTCATCGACTCCGACGACCCTGTCCTGACCCGGAGCATCGCCCGCGCCCGTTTCGACACCATCACGGCGCCGTACGTGGCCCGCAGGTTCCGCGCCCTGCTCCTCGACGCCGGCTTCCGCGACGTCGAAGTCGAGGTCCATACGCTGGTGTTCACGGGGTCTGCCGGACTGCCTCTGGTCGGAGGGCTGGCCGAGACGGCTTGCGCCGCCGGCGCCGTCACGCGCTCGCAGGCGGACGGCTGGCTGGCCGAGCAGCGGGATCGGGCCGAGGCCGACCGCTTCTTCCTGGCCGTACCGATGATCTTCACCTCGGCGTCCGCGCCGGCGTGAGCGCGGCTCAGACGGTCGCGGGCGCGGCGGCGAAGTGGTCGAACTCGCCGGACCGTACGCCGAGTACGAAGGTTTCCCATTGGGTTCGGGTGGTGGTGACGACCGTCGGGTCGCCTGGGGCGGTGAGGAGGACTCTGCCGTCAGGGGTGAAGGTGACGGTGAGCTCCCGGCCGGGGGTGTCCGGCTGTCCGCCGCGTACGACCCGCAGCAGGTCGGCGAAGGCCGCCGGGGTGGTCTCGAGTATCGCCCCGCTGGGATCGCTGCTTTCGGTGAGTCTGAGGGTGGTGGGGGTGGGGCGGGTTACGTATATGCAGGACTCGCCTTGACCGCAGTAGCTCGACTTCTGCCAGGTGGGCGCGGGCATCGGGACACCTCTCACAGTTCGCGGATGACGGTACGGATGAGGTCGCGCGATTCGGCCGGGCCGAGGGCGACGGCTGTCATGCGGTCGATCAGGGCGCGGTACTGGTCGAGTTGGTCCACGGCGTCGAGCAGTACGGGCCCGTGAGACTGGTCCAGGTGAACGGTGTCCAGGGGTGGGACGGACCCATGCATGTAGAAGAAGGTCTGCCCGGAGCCGGGGTGTGCGCCGACGGAGAAGGGGATGACCTGCAGCGTCACCTGCTCTCTCTCGCTCTGCGTGAGCAGATGCTCGAGCTGACGGCGAGCGACGGCTGTACCGCCCACGGGTGTACGGAGCGCGGCTTCGTGAACGGTCGCGCTGAACGGCACCGACCGTTCCAGCACCGCCTGGCGCTGGAGTCGATGGCTGACCCGGTGCTCCACCTCGGTGGCTGTGAACTCGGGGACGACCTGGCGGAAGATCTCGCGCGCGTGGTCGGTGGTCTGGAGCAGGCCAGGGACGTGCGTGGTGTTGGCGGACCTGAGCCGGGTGGCGTGGTGCTCCAGCTCGGCGAGGTTGAGCAACGGGGCGGGGAGTATCCCGCGGAACGTCTCCCACCACGCGTTCTTTTCATCCCTGGTGAGCTCGATCAGGCCGTCGACGTACGCCTGGTCCGCGCACTCGTAGATGTCGGCGAGGGCTCTGATGCGCTCGGGGCTCACGCCGAAACGGCTGGCCTCGATGTTGCTGAGCTGAGCCTGGCTGACGCCGAGGCGCCGGGCGCCCTCCGTGGCCGACAGGTCGGCGCGCTCTCGCAGTTTCCGCAGCTCGGCGGCCAGACGTAGTCGCCTGGCGGACGTGGCCGGCTTAGGAGGCACTTTCAACTCCCGCTGTCCAGTTACTTGTTGGCGCGTCACTCGCGCGAGCGAATCGGCTCAGATATTTGGCAAATGGGGAAATAGTTCATGTCACCCACGCTACTTTGTCTGCGGGACCAACGCCCGGAAGTGCACCGTGGGACGCCGCGACAGAGCCACCGGAGCAACAACTCCCCCTTCTCCCAATGCCATCGGAGGAACCATGACCTCAGCAACGGTAGCCGCCCCCTGGACGTACGCCCTCCAACTCCCCAACGATCCACGCGCTCCGGGCGTCGCCCGCCGTACCCTCCGCGCCGTCCTCGGCTCGCACGGAATGCGCGAACTGGCCGACACCGCCGAGCTGTTGGCCAGCGAACTGGTGACCAACGCGTACCGACACGCAGGGCTCGGCCCGTACGGGCTACGCCTCAGAGCCGTCACCGCCGACCGCGTACGGGTCGCCGTATGGGACTCCCACCCGTACATCCCACCGCCGTTCTGCAACCGCCGCCCCGTCCCCGTACCGGCATCGGATCGCGCTGCCCCTGCCGATTCCGGCCGCGGCCTCCTCCTCATCACCCACTACGCCGACGGCTGGGGCGCCCACACCCTCGGCACGGCTCCCTTCGGCGCGGGCAAACTGCTGTGGGTGGAGTGCGGGGCGGTGCGCTGAGGCCCAGCTCCGGCAATCACCCGTCGTTTGCTGCGACGCTTACGACAGGTGATGCCAGGCATGCGTACACGTGCCTCGGCATTCGTCTCTCCTCCGCCGCGTGTCAGCAACGGCGAATGTGGACAACAGGACGCGGAGCGACTTCTCGTACTCATCGGGCGGCAGGTCGAGGATCTTGCCCATCTGCCCGCGAATCGGTTCGCGAACAACCAACACCGCTGGGGTCATGGTCGGTTTGACGCCCGATCGCAGCAGCCCTTCACGTGCCTCGTCCACTGTCGCGTGGGCTTGCAAGGCGCAATGAACAACGTCGCGCAGCACATCTTTCTGCTCGATTCTCCCCAGGGAGGAGAACCAGGCCACGGCATCGTCCAGACTCCGGAGCCCTTGGGCAACCTCGTTGATGATCCGTTCCGCTACCCGCATGTGCTCAGCGCGCTCGACGGTGATCACTCTCCTTGCTGAACGAAGTGTGGCGGGACGTGACGTTCATGACGGTCGCGTGAGCGCGGTCGGTCGGGGCTGTGAACCCGAGCGGGAGCGCGGCTCAAGCTCCGCGGACGAAGGTCGCGCAGTCCGGACAGCCGTCGAGGTATCGGTGCCGGCACTCAACGGTGTGCCGCAGGAAGGTGCTTGCCTGCTGTCGATGGACGACCTCCTTCTCGAGGGCGCGGCCCTGGCCGTGTTGCTCGCACATCGCGATCAACTGGAGGCTTCCTTTGGCGGGAAGCGGACAAGTTCTATGTGACCGCCATGCATCCCGCTGCTTCTACGACTTGGCCTGCAGCCGCCGGACGTCCATTTCCTCGCCCCATCCTCGCTCCACGCACGTGGCTGCGAGCTCGGCTCCCAGCCGTTTCAAGGACTGGCGCAACTCACCCAAATCGACAGTTCCTTGTCGCTCGGTGCCGTCGATGCTTGCCGAAGCGTGCAGTACCCCGCCGCCGAGGCCGGCCAAGTCGATGTGGAACGGGCCGTCGAAGAACCTCACCCTGATCCGTCGCTCCGCGTCCTGAGCGAGCGAATCGACCGCGTCCAGCAGCTCCACGAGAAGCGCCACGGCCATGTCGTTCCAGTGAGATTCCGGAAAGGCGTAGCCGGAAATGCGGACCCAAATGTCGCCCCAGATGGCACCTGACCTGGCCTGATCGAGCGAGTCCACATCGCAGTGCACCTCGAAACCCAATAATCTCACTTCCAAACCGGATAGGCGGTTTCAATCATGCCGGTCTTCTTGTTGACCCACATTTCGACCTCAAGTCCATTCGCCGATCCCCGGAGGAAGACGCGATCTCCTTGAGATCTTCCCGCAATCGAAGATGACTTATAGGCTTTGCGAATCGTCGACTTTATCCTTTTCGCGGACATGCCGTCCGGGAACTTTGTCTTGATGCCGCTCTGTTTGTAGGTCTTGCCGGCTGCAGTGTGCCGGTCGAGGACATGATCCATATCTACGTCCACTTTCCGCCAACCTGGGAGGTTGACGGGCTTGGTGCAATTCTGGTTGTGCACCAGCACTGGCGTAGCCCCCGCCAGCACATAGTACGTATGGATGTCGGCGACCGTGAGGTCGTGGGTGGTCTGGCGCTCCGTGTAGCGGGTGATGGAGGTGACGGGGTGGGACGTGCCGTCGGCGGTGCGGAGTTGGTCGCCGCGGTTGATGTCGCCCGCGTCGGTCCAGCGGTTCTCGGACGGGAGCCAGAAGGGGTGGGTGTCGGTTGCGGTGAGGGTTTCGGGTCCTGGACCGCCGCCGCCCGCGCCGCCGCCGACCGTGAGGCGGGTGAAGTGTTTGTCGTCGTGGGTGGTGATGGTGTGGGTGACCGGGCGTGCGGCCGTACGGCCCGTGGTCGGGTCGGTCGCGAGGACCTTGTCGCCGACGGTGATCGTCTCGATGGGGATGCGGCGACCGTCCGCCAGGAGCACTGAAGTGCCGGGCAGGAAAGAGTGGTTGGGCTTGCTGCTGCATGCCTTGGCCGCTGCCTTCAGCCGGGCCTCGGCCTTGGCCACTCGTTTCTTGTTCTTGATCAGGCCCTTGATGCCGGAGTAGAGGTCGCCGCCGTGTTTCTTGAGGGTCTTGATGAGGTCGGCGGCTTCGTCCCATTTCCATGGGGCGCCGTATTTCTTCGCCAGTTTGCCGACGGCTCCGCCGATGAGGGAGGAGAGGACGTTCAGGACCGTCTCCGTGCAGGCGGAGGATTCGCCCTTCGTAATGCAGTCGAAGGCGTCCTTGATGCCGAGCTCTTCCGCGAGGATGCGGGCCAGTTCGCCTGCCGCCGCTTTCGCCTTCGCGTTGTCGGACTTGTAGGCCTTCTGCGCCGCCTTCAACTCCTTCTGGGCGGCGGCGTATTCCTCGTCCTCCTTGGACGCGGCCTGCTTCGCACCGCCGTCCTTGCCGTCGCTCTTACCGGGGTTCGTGCCGTCGGTGACGGGTGAGTCCTTGCCGGAGGCCTGTGCGGAGCCGGCGTCCCCGCAATCGCTGCCGCCGACGATGCGGCAGACCTGCGTGGAGACCTTCTCCGCAACCGTGTCGCCGAGCGACAGACCCATCACGGACACGACGATCGCCGTGACGAGGACGAGCACGCCTGCGTACTCGACCATGCTCGCCCCGCGGTCCAGGTGCGCGACGCCGAACTGGCGGGCTATGCGGTGGCCGAAGGTCTCGTTCGGACGGCGGCCGGCCCGGCGTCGGTGTCGGTGTCGGCGTCTGGTGGTCGCCTTCGCCTTGGCCTTCGTACTGGACCGTTCGTACATCACGTCCCCTCCCCGTACGCACGCACCGATGCGCCGACCGCTACTTGAGCTTGTTCACCTGTGCCTCGACCGCCTCGCCCGGCACCTTCGCGGGGGCGCCCGGCTCGAGCCCCATCGCGTAGAAGACGGCGACGGTCCGGCCCTTGCGGACGACGTGGAAGTCCAGCGGGACGGCCATGCCGCCGAGGTCGCCGGCCAGTTCGTAGGAGTACGCCTCGTCGCCAGCGTCCGGGGCCGGCGCCTCGATCTCCTTGGCCTCCTTGTAGGCCTTGCCGCCGGAACGCGTCGTCGTCTCGAACCCGTCCGCACAGGCCTCCACCGCGCCCTTGAGCGCCGCGACGTACGACGTACCCGCCTTCTCGCCGTACGAGAGGAGGAACGTGAAGACGGCCGGGGCGCGGTCCGTCGCCTCGTCGTCCGTGGAGTTGAGCTGGCGCAGGACCTTGGCGGCGGGCTCGGGGGTGGTGGGCGTACCGCCGAGGAGGTCGGCGAGCGGGGTGCAGGCCGGCTTCTTCGCCTTCTCCTCGCCCATGCCCTCCATGTCGGAGGCGCTGGGCTTCTTCACCGTGTAGCCGGCCGCTTTCACGTCCGCGGCCGTGACCGCCGCCTTCTCCAGGTCCGCGGCGGAGGGGTGCGGGCCGGTGACCTCGGTGGCGCCTTCGCCCGAGTCCGTCCCGTCCGAGGGCGGGCCGTCGGACTCGCTGCCCTCCGGGGTCTGCGGCTCCTCCTGGTCGTCCTTCCCGCCCTGCTTGCTTGCCGCCGGTGACTCGGACTTGGCGTCGTCCTTGGCGTCGTCGCCCGAACTTCCGCAGGCCACAGCCCCACCACTCAGCGCCAGGACAGCCAACGAAGCGACCAGTCCACGCCGTACCGCTGTGACCGACACTCACATCACCTCAATGTTCAGGGATCAACGAAATCTGTTGCGTACGTGAATCCATGGCGGACGGTGGGGCTGTAGGCCCGAAAATTGCACGCTGCACCGGCCGACCGAAGATTGCTATCGCGAAGAATGGCATGGGGTGGGCTGTGCGTGCATCCGCATATCGGGCCCAAACCGGGCCTCGCGGACGTGAGTTGCGTCACCACGCCCGCGACGGGAGTGGGTCGGGGGCGGCGGCAAGGCTCGGCAATACGATGCCCAGTTCCGCAACGAGGGGCGTCTCAAGTCCCCTTGCCGCAACCAAGCGGCAACCTGGCGCCGGCCGGGACTCAGAACCCCGTCACCGCGTCATCCGTGACCCGTGCCCCCGTCACTCCAACACCTCGTCGTCGGCGTGCGCGCCGAACTCGGCGACACGCACCTCCGCGATGCGCTCATAGCGGCTGATCTGGTCGGTCCACTCCGCATCGACGCCGAACGCGACCTGCGCGAAACCCACTTGGCCGATGGCCTCGGCCAGGCCCGGGTCGCCGGGCGCCCGCAGCCGCAGTGGCGCGCCGAGGGCTACGGTGTGCGGCGGTACGAAGTACTCGTCCGGTACCGCGGTGCGTGCGTGGACGAGCGCGCCGACGGCGACAACCGAGCCTGCCCCCAACCGTGCGCACTGCAGAACCGTCGCCGAGGTCGCCACATAGGCGCACCTGGCGACCTCACAGCCCAGCAGTGTGGCGTGCGGCCCCACGAAGACGTGGTCGCCGACAAGCACCGGCTGATCGCCGGCGACCGTGGATGCGCGGAGCACCGCGTTCTCGCAGACCACCGTCGCCTCCCCGACCTCGATCCTGGACCCTTCGGCATCGAGCACCGCTCCGAACATCACCCGCGCCCTCGGTCCCACGCGCACATCACCGACCAGCGTGGCCGTCGGGGCGACGTAGGCGGTGGGGTGGACCTGCGGTTCGTTGCCGCGGTGCCGGATGTGGATGCCCTGGTTCTCGGCGTTCATCCGTGGATTCTCCCTGGGCCGGTCCTGGTCGTGCCGGCGGTTTTCCGACCTTGTGTTCGACGGGGTGCGCGGTGTGTGGGGGAGTTATCCACAGGGGGTGCGAGTCGGGCGTGGAGGTAGGAAACTTGAGGGGTGCAGCGGGAGTTGGAGGCGTTGCGGTTGGTGGTTGGTGGTTGGTGGGGTGTGGGCCGAGCAGGGGTGTGTGGTGCTGCTGCACGGGCGGGACCGGGGGCGGCTCGATGGCGTGGCATGACCAGGCGTACGACCCGGTCGCGCGGGAGCGGTTGATGGCTCTGACACGGGAGTTGATGGGGGAGGCGGGGTGACCCATATGTCCCGTTCATGCGACTCGTAGCTATACACCGTGTGTATAGTCGTGCGAGTGGTTGCAGTCGTACGTACGTGCCTGAGGGAGGGCGCATGAGTGTCGCATCGCACGAAGGGGGCGATGGCGGTCCGTCGGAGTTCCGGGTCGAGTTGGAGAGTGCGGACGGCGGGACGAGGCGGGCGGTTCAGGTCCGTGCGGCCTCCGTGGAGGAGGCTCTCGTGGCGGTCCGCGACCCGGATCAGTGGCCGGAGATCTCGCTCGACGACTTCCGTGTGGTGGAGGTGAGTGAGGAGGGAGGGTCCAGCGAGGCCCGGCACCGGCGGAACGCGCGCAGGCGTTATCTCAATGCCATCGTGGAGTCAGGGCTTGTGGCGTTGGGCAAGTCGGCTCCCGAGCCTCCGGCCGGCGAGTTCGCGGATGTCGTGTGTGACTTCTTCACGCGGGCCGTCGTGCTCCCCGGGGGTGTCGCCTTCCCTGCGGAGGAGACGGAGGCCGGGCAACTGCTCAGCAGGCATGACGATTCGCGTGTCCTCGCCGAGCTGCTCGAGGTCCATTTCGCGCATCACGGGTTGAAGGTGGCGCGGGCGTAGGTTGCCGGGGTGGTGAGTGGGGGTGTGCGGTCTCTAGCAGGGGAAACGGGGGTCGGGTGATCAACTCGCCGGGGGTGGGCGGGGGTTCACTCCGTTCGCTCAATGCGGTTAACCCGTAGGGGGTGGGGTCAAGTCCGGTGGGTGCCCGGCCGAAAACCGGATTATGACGACGATGACCGGACCACTTCTGTCGCCCGAGGCAACCGAAGCGTCGCGGGGCGTACTGATGACGCACGGGTACACGCGCGACGGGATCGTCGCGCGGATCGGCCGCGACGCGGCGCAGGCGCTGAATCGTTACGACCCGGGGCCGGCCCTCGAAGTGCTGGGTGCCGACGACCCGTTGGGGCTGCTGATCGAGCTGTTCCTGTGTGGGCGTGCCGTGCCGGTGGTGAAGGCCGCCCCGGCGCTCGTACCGCTGCTGGAGCCGGCCGGGGACGGTGCCGCGCGCGCGGCCGTGCATCTGCGCCCGTACGAGGCGTGGTGGTCGGTGTCCGACTTCCCGCTGTTCCTGCGGCCCGAACCGTACGACCGGAGGCCGGACCGGGTGCCGCCGATCGGGCCCGGTGCGCGGCAGTTGCACCGGGCCACGCCCACGCATCCCGTGGCCACCGCGCTCGACCTCGGCACCGGGTGCGGGGTGCAGGCGCTGCATCTGTCCGGGCGGGCGGCGCGGGTGACGGCGACGGATCTGTCGCCGCGGGCCGCGCGCTTCGCGGCGACCACGGCCGCGTTGAACGGGCTGGACTGGGAGGTGCTCGAGGGCGACATGCTGCAGCCGGTCGCCGGGCGGCGCTTCGATCTGGTGGTGAGCAATCCGCCGTATGCCGTCGGGCCCGGCACGGTGCACAGCGTGTACCGGGACTCGGGGCGGCCGGGCGATCTGCTCGGCGCCGAACTCGCTGCGGCAGGCGCGGAGTTGCTCACCGAGGGTGGGCATCTGCAGTTTCGGGCGCAGTGGGCGCATGTGGTGGGGGCGGACTGGCGGGACCGGGTCGCCGGGTGGGTGCCGGCCGGTGCGGGCCTTGACGCGTGGGCGGTGCAGCAGGAGGTCCAGGACGTACGGGCTTATGTGGACGGCTGGTTGGAGGAGTGCGGCGGCGAGGAGCATCTGGGGCAGCGGGAGGCGTGGCTGGGGTGGTTCGAGGCGCAGAAGATCGAGGCAGTGGGGACGGGGACGGTCACGCTGCGGAACTCCGGGCGGCTCGATCCGGTGGTGCGGGTCGAGGAGTTGAGCGCGGAGGCGGGGGCGCTGCACGGTGAGCAGGTGGCCGGGTGGTTCGGACGGCAGGACTGGCTGCGGGATCATGATCCGCTGGCGACGGTCTTCGAGCCGGGGGCCGGGGTGCGGCTGGTGCAGGAGGCAGTGCTCGGCGCCGGGGCGGACTCGGCCGGCGGGGCCGGTGGCGCCGCGGACTCCAGGGCCGGGTCCGGTGCCGGTGCCGGTTCTGGTGTCGGCTCGGGTGGGTGGCAGTTGGCCGAGCAGGTGTTGCGGGTTCCTGCGGATGGGCTCAACTGGGTTGATCGTACGAGTCCGTTGGCGGTGGCGCTGTTGGGTGCGTGTGGGAGGGCGGCGGCTGCGGCGGTGGAGGCGTCGGGTGTGCGCCGGCCGACGCTCGGGGAGCATGTGGAGCGGCTCGCGTCGGCTGACGGCTCCGATCGTTCGCGGCTCGTCCTCGCGGTGTTGCCTGAGGTGGCGCGGCTGGTGGAGCGTGGGGCGCTGGTCCCTGAGCGGTGGCCGGAACCGGAACCGGAGTCGGAGCTGGAGCCGTCACCGGCGTCGGCATCCGCGTCGGAGTCGGCTGCGGTGGAGGCCCTGGCCGAGTCACTGGCTGGTGCTGGTGCTGGTGCTGGTGCTGGTGCTGGTGCTGGACCTGGCCCCGGACTCGCGCCCGCCGGAGTGGGAGCCGTACCGGATGCGGGAGCCGTGTCGTTGCCGGGGCCTCTGCCTCCGTACATCTCCGTACTCGCAAGCCCCGGTGCGGCGGCGGCCGCCCCGGACCCGGCCGCGGCAGCGGGCCGTACACCCGTCGCGTCTGCGTCTGTGTCTGCGCCCTCGTCGACGTCGTCCTCGTACGGCTGGTTCGTGCCGTTCGACGGAAGTATCGGTGGGGCCGTCGGTGGAGGTCTCGACGGGCGGAGCGCCACCGCCGCAGGGACCGGCACGGTCACCGGCACCGGTACGGGCAGGCTCCCGGGCGGCGCGACCGTACGAGGCGAAACGCACCCGGGCCACATCGGAACGGAACCCGGGCCATCAGACTCGCCACCGCCACCGCCACCGCCACCGCCACCAGCACCAGCACCAGCACCGGCCCCCGAGCCCACCGCCCCCGAGCCCTCAGGCTGACTGCCGGGGACGCTCGGCGCGGTGGGCCGGCCCCCGCCCGGAGGTGTATCCACCACCACCCCGTACTCGGGTCGTACGCCCAATGTGCGGGACCGTCGCCGTCCGTAACTTCGAGGTCGAGGCGCAGGGAGCGGACCCGGCGCCCGTCCGAGGGGTCGATGGAGTCGATGATGTTTCGTCGTAGCGAGAAGAACGGGACGGCCCGCCGCAGCTCCGAGGCACTGCGGCTGGTCAAGGTGAGCAAGACGTACGGAAGCGAGGAGAACGCCGTCACCGCGCTCGACGGCGTGACTCTGAGCCTGCGGCCGGGCAGCTTCACCGCGGTGATGGGACCGTCCGGCTCGGGCAAGTCGACGCTGCTGCAGTGCGCGGCGGGGCTCGACCGGCCGGACAGCGGCATCGTGATGGTGGACGGCGAGGAGATGACGGGCGGCAGCGAGGCGGCCCTGACGAAGTTCCGGCGCCGCCGGATCGGCTTCGTCTTCCAGCAGTACAACCTGCTGCCGACGCTCGATGTCGAGCAGAACACCACGCTTCCCCTGAAGCTGGCCCGGCAGCGCATCGACCGGGACAAGACCCGGCGCATCCTCGCCCAGGTCGGCCTCGGGGACCGTCTGCACCACCACCCCGACCAACTCTCCGGCGGTCAGCGGCAGCGGGTCGCGATCGCCCGGGCCCTCGTCACCGAGCCCGGTGTGGTCTTCGCGGACGAGCCGACCGGTGCGCTCGACACCCGTAGCGCCCGTGATGTGCTGCGGCTGCTGCAGGAGACCGTACGGGTGCACGGTGCGACGGTGGTGATGGTGACGCACGACCCGGTGGCGGCCAGCTATGCGGACTCCGTGGTGTTTCTCGCCGACGGGCGGTTCGTGGGCGAGATGCACGCGCCGACCGTGGACGCGGTCGCGGAGCGCCTCGCGCACCTCGGCGACGAGCAGGCGGCCGGTTCGTACTCGACGATGGCGGGGGTGTGAGTGATGTTCTCGCTCGCGATGCGTTCGATCGGGAAGCGGCCGGGGCGGTTCGTGGCCACGCTGCTGTCCTCGTTCCTGGGCGCCACGGTCATCATGGTGTTCAACTCGCTGCACGACACGGCCGGCGCGTCCGGTGTCGACGACGTCAGCTCCACCTCTCTCACGACGGCGGCCGCGGTGGTCGGCGGATACGGCACGCTGCTCGTCTTCTTCGCCGTCGCCTCCACGTTGACCGTGAACGTGCGGCAGCGGGAGGACGAGATCCGGCTGCTGCGCAACACGGGGGCGACGCCCGCGCAGATCAAGCGGATGGTCGTCGGTGAGGCGGCGGTGATCGGGCTGGTGGGTGCGCTGCTCGCGATCGGTCCGTCGATGCTGGGCGGTTCGGCGCTGCTCGATGTGTTCCAGGAGAACGGCGAGGTGGCGGGCAGCGTCGACCATGTCTTCGGGCCGATCGCCCTGTCGTCGGGGGTCAGCGTGACGCTGCTGGCGTCGATCGGTGCCGCGTTCCTGGCGGTGCGGCGGGCGACCCGGGCCGCGGCCGGTGTCGTAAGCGGACGGGGGCGGGCGAAGGCCGTCTTCGGGGGGCTTGCGCTGGTGCTCGGGCTCGGTGCGGTGTCGGCGACGTTCGCGATGGATGCGACGGAGCCCGCGCTGATGGCGGCGCCGGCGTACGGGTCGATTCTGGTCGCGGTCGGGTTCGCGGTGTTCTCGCCGCGGATGCTGTCCGGGGTGCTCGGGGTGGTGGAGCGGCCGCTGAGTGCGGTGTTCGGGCCGAGCGGGTATCTGGCGGTGCACAACATGCGGCAGCGGGCAGGGCAGTTGTCCGGTGTGCTGATGCCGCTGATCCTCTTCACGGGGCTCGCCACGGCGACGCTGTACATGCAGGCGGTGGAGAACGACGCGCTGAAGGCCTCCGGCCTCACGAAGTCCGTCGAGGACAAGAACATGGAGTCGCTGAATCTGATCGTCGTCGGGATCATCGTGGCGTTCTCCTGCGTGATGCTGATCAACAGTCTGTACGCGGCGACGTCCTACCGGGGACGGGAGTTCGGGCAGCAGCGGCTGTCGGGGGCGACGCCGGGGCAGGTGCTGGGGATGGTGTGGTTCGAGAGTGTGCTGCTGACCGTGACCGGGGTGTTCTTCGGGACAGTTGCCGGGGTGGTGGGGATCGTGCCCTTCACCGCGGTGCGGACGGATGCGGTGTGGCCCGATCAGGGGCTCGGCACGTGGGGGGCCATTGCGGGGATCGCCGTGGTGGCGACGGTGGGGACGATGGTCCTCACGGGCCGCAGGGTGCTGCGGGAGCCGGCG
>NZ_QUAK01000222.1 GCF_003429565.1 Streptomyces triticagri | reverse complement strand
CCGGCACCGCGTACGGCGCCCCGTCACCTTCCGAGGTGACGGGGCGCCGTCGTCGTACGACATGGGTCAACTCACGGAGGTACAGGGCGAGTTGGGGCTCCACGTACGGGAGTGGTGTACGTCACGCCGTCGGCGGGCGAGGTGGAGATCTTGACCACATCCGGCCGTTCCGGGTGCCCCGTGGTGCATCGGGGTGTACGGAAACGAACTCCCAGGTGGACAGGGGCGGAAGAGGTGGTGCGGGGTGCGGCGGGGCGTGCCGGTGGGTGGTGCGGCGCACAGTCTGCGCTGACGGGGCGCTTAGTTCGCTGTGCAACCCTTTCTGCGGTTTCCACGTCTGACACATGGCCGGACCGCCCGCGGACCGGCTGTCGGACGACGGAACACGACTGGCCCTGAGAGCAGGGGGTATCCGACCACCGAGGACTGAGGAGCGCATGACGCCCGACGAGAGCGAGCCCGAGAGCAGCACGTCCCCGCGCCGCAGCGGCAAGGGGCGCCGCCGCAAGCCGCGCAGCAAGCGGAGGAAGGCCCTGGTCGTCTCGGCCTGGGTGGCGGCCTCCGTGGTGGTGCTCGGCGGCACCGGCCTCGGCTATCTCTACTTCAAGCTCAACGGCAACATCGACGGCGTCGACATCAACGCAGCGCTCGGCAAGGACCGGCCGGAGAACGTGGACAACGGCTCCATGGACATCCTGGTGCTCGGCTCCGACTCGCGAGAGGGCAAGAACGGCCACCTCGGAGGCGGCGGCGACGAGGGCGCACGCTCGGACACCGCGATGGTCGTGCACGTATACGAGGGCCACAAGAAGGCCAGCGTCGTCTCCATACCGAGGGACACCCTGATCACCCGGCCCGAGTGCGCGACCGACGACGGCGGCACCGACCCGGGCGGCCCGCGCCAGATGTTCAACGAGTCGTACTCCGCCGGCGGCCCGGCCTGCGCGGTGAAGACCGTCGAGAAGATGTCCGGGATCCGCATGGACCACTATCTGGAGGTCGACTTCAGCGGCTTCCAGAAGCTGATCGACAAGCTCGGCGGCGTGGAGATCACCACCAAGAAGCCGATCAAGGACCGGGACAGCCACCTCGACCTGGCGGCCGGGCAGCACCGGCTGAACGGCGAGCAGGCGCTCGGCCTGGTCCGCACCCGGCACGCGGTCGGCGACGGCGGCGACCTCGGCCGAATACAACTGCAGCAGGCCTTCATCAAGGCGCTGATCAACCAGGTCAAGGACGTCGGCCTGTTCAGCAGCCCGAAGAAGCTGGTGGGCGTCGCGGACACCGCCACCAAGGCCCTGACCACCGACTCCGAGCTCGATTCGGTGAACAGCCTGATGGGCTTCGCGAACGGCCTCAAGGGCATCGGGCCGAACGACATGAACATGGTCACGCTGCCCGTCACGTACGACACCGCCGACCCCAACCGCGTCGTGCCGATGGAGCGCCAGACCCAGCAGGTCTGGAAGGCCCTGCACGCCGACAAGGCGATCCCGAAGTCCGCCACCAAGGACTCGGCGGGCGACAAGGGCGACGCGGGGGACGTCGTGGGCAGCCACTGAGGCAGGCCCGACGGTCCAGGCCACCGGTGCCCGATCCGGCGGGGGAATAGTTCGGCCCCCACCCCGGTTTTGGGAGATACGGCCGGTCCTGGCAGACTGGTACGTCGGCCCCGGTTCACGCATGAGCATCCCGCCCTGCGACCCGGCGCCCTCCCGAAACTAGGAGACACCTTGAAGCGCGACATCCACCCCGAGTACGTCGAGACCCAGGTCAGCTGCACCTGTGGCGCGTCGTTCACCACTCGCAGCACCATCGAATCCGGCACCGTGCGTGCCGAGGTCTGCTCCGAGTGCCACCCGTTCTACACGGGCAAGCAGAAGATCCTCGACACCGGTGGCCGCGTGGCCCGCTTCGAGGCCCGCTTCGGCAAGGCTGCCGGCTCCGCCAACAAGTAGCGAGCCACTGCGCCGGTCCTGGCCGCTCCTTCGGGGGCGCCCGGGACCGGCGTTCTTTTCGTCCGCCCCCGGTCCGCCGCGGACCGGGCGGTGCTCGCTCACCACATCCATGCAGTACGAAATCCAGGAGCCCGGAGATGTTCGAGGCGGTCGAGGACCTGATCGGCGAGCAGGCCGATCTCGAGAAGCAGCTCGCGGACCCCTCGGTCCACGCCGATCAGGCCAATGCGCGCAGGCTCAACAAGCGCTACGCCGAGCTCACCCCGATCGTCGCCACGTACCGCTCCTGGAAGCAGACCGGCGACGACATCGAGACCGCTCGTGAACTCGGCGCGGACGACCCGGACTTCGCCGCCGAGGTGAAGGACCTCGAGCAGCGGCGCGAGGAACTCACCGAGGAGCTGCGCCTGCTGCTCGTGCCCCGCGACCCGAGCGACGACAAGGACGTACTCCTGGAGATCAAGGCGGGCGCGGGCGGCGACGAGTCCGCGCTGTTCGCCGGCGATCTGCTGCGGATGTATCTGCGGTACGCGGAGCGGATCGGCTGGAAGGCCGAGATCATCGACTCCACCGAGTCCGAGCTGGGCGGCTACAAGGACGTCCAGGTCGCGGTCAAGGCGAAACCTCATCGGGACAGCCAGGGCGCCACCGAACCCGGCAACGGCGTGTGGGCGCGGCTGAAGTACGAGGGCGGTGTGCACCGCGTGCAGCGGGTGCCGGCCACCGAGTCGCAGGGCCGGATCCACACCTCCGCGGCCGGTGTGCTCGTCACGCCCGAGGCCGAGGAGATCGACATCGAGATCAACCCCAACGATCTGCGGATCGACGTCTACCGCTCCTCAGGACCCGGCGGCCAGTCCGTCAACACCACCGACTCCGCGGTCCGTATCACGCACGTACCCACCGGAGTCGTGGCCTCCTGCCAGAACGAGAAGAGCCAGCTGCAGAACAAGGAGCAGGCTCTGCGTATCCTGCGTTCCAGGCTGCTCGCCGCCGCGCAGGAGGAGGCCGAGAGCAAGGCCGCGGACGCCCGCCGCAGCCAGGTGCGCACCGTCGACCGCTCCGAGAAGATCCGCACGTACAACTTCCCGGAAAACCGCATCTCCGACCACCGTGTCGGGTTCAAGGCGTACAACTTGGACCAGGTGCTCGACGGCGACCTGGACGCGGTGATCCAGGCCTGTGTCGACGCGGACTCCGCGGCGAAGCTCGCAGCCGCCCAGTAGGGGTGCAGTGAACCCCAAGCACCAGGACCAGAGCCGGAGGACCCAGTGAATCTGCTGCTCGCCGAGGTGGCGCAGGCCACCCAGCGGCTGGCCGATGCCGGCGTTCCCTCGCCGCGTTTCGACGCCGAGGAGCTCGCCGCCTTCGTGCACGGCGTGGGGCGCGGAGAGCTGCACTCGGTCAAGGACGCGGACTTCGACGCCCGGTACTGGGAGGCGATCGCGCGCCGCGAGGCCCGCGAGCCGCTGCAGCACATCACCGGGCGTGCCTTCTTCCGGTATCTGGAACTGCAGGTCGGGCCGGGGGTGTTCGTGCCCAGGCCGGAGACCGAGTCCGTGGTCGGCTGGGCCATAGACGCGGTACGGGCCATGGATGTGGTCGAGCCGCTGATCGTGGACCTGTGCACCGGCTCCGGGGCCATCGCGCTGGCCCTCGCCCAGGAGGTGCCGCGCTCACGGGTGCACGCCGTGGAGCTGTCCGAGGACGCCCTGGTGTGGACGCGCAAGAACGTCGCGGACTCCAGGGTCGACCTTCGGCAGGGCGATGCGCTCAGCTCGTTCCCCGAGCTCAACGGCCAGGTGGATCTGGTCATTTCCAATCCGCCGTACATCCCGCTCACCGAGTGGGAGTACGTGGCGCCCGAGGCCCGTGACTACGACCCGGGTCTCGCCCTCTTCTCCGGTGAGGACGGGCTCGACACCATCCGCGGCCTGGAGCGCACCGCGCACCGCCTCCTTCGGCCCGGCGGGCTCGTCGTCATCGAGCACGCCGACACCCAGGGCGGCCAGGTGCCGTGGATCTTCACCGAGGAACGCGGCTGGTCGGACGCCGCGGACCACCCCGATCTCAACAACCGCCCGCGCTTCGCCACGGCCCGCAGGGCCACCCCGTGACGGCCGCGGCCCCCGGCACCGGCCGGAACACCCAGAAGTTTGACGCGCCCGAGGAGGCACGCTAGATGGCACGGCGATACGACACGAACGACGCGACCGACCGCACCACGGGTCTGCGCGAGGCCGCGTCCGCCGTACGCCGCGGCGAACTGGTCGTGCTGCCCACCGACACGGTGTACGGCATCGGCGCCGACGCCTTCGGCTCCGAGCCGGTCGCCGACCTGCTCGCCGCCAAGGGCCGTGGCCGGAACATGCCCACGCCCGTCCTGATCGGCTCGCCGAACACCCTGCACGGCCTGGTCACCGACTTCTCGGAGCAGGCCTGGGAACTCGTCGACGCCTTCTGGCCGGGCGCCCTCACTCTGATCACCAAGCACCAGCCGTCGCTGCAGTGGGACCTCGGGGACACCCGCGGGACCGTCGCCGTACGGATGCCGCTGCACCCCGTCGCCATCGAACTGCTCACCGAGGTGGGCCCGATGGCGGTGTCGTCGGCGAATCTCACCGGGCACCCGGCACCGGAGACCTGTGACGCGGCCCAGGAGATGCTCGGCGACTCCGTCTCCGTATATCTGGACGGCGGCCCGACGCCGGGCAATGTGCCCTCGTCGATCGTCGACGTCTCCGGCTCGACGCCGGTGCTGCTCCGGGCCGGTGCCCTCGATGCGGAGGAGCTCCGGAAGGTCGTACCCGACCTCGAGGTGGCCAATTGACGGCCCCCGAGGGGCGTGGCATAGCGGGCCTGACCGACTCCTTCCGCATCCTCCACGTCAGCACCGGCAACGTCTGCCGCTCACCGATCACCGAGCGGCTGACGCGGCATGCCCTGGCACACCGGCTCGGTGACCTCGGCACCGGCGGCGTCATCGTGGAGAGTGCCGGTACGTGGGGGCACGAGGGCGCCAACATGGAGGCGAACGCGGCCGCGGTGCTGGCCGACTTCGGCGCCGACGCGTCCGGGTTCCTCGGGCGTGAGCTGCTCGACGAGCATGTGATCCGGGCCGATCTGGTGCTCACCGCCACGCGGGATCATCGGGCGCAGGTCATCTCCATGGGGCACTCGGCGGGGCTGCGGACCTTCACGCTCAAGGAGTTCACTCGGCTTGTGCGGGCGATAGATCCGGCCACGCTTCCCGATCCTCTGGGGGAGGGGGTCGTCGAGCGGGCTCGGGCTCTTGTGCGGGCTGCGGCGGCGCTTCGGGGGTGGCTTCTCGCGCCCAGCGCGGAGGCCGATGAGGTGTACGACCCGTACGGGGCGCCGATGCCGTTCTTCCGGGCGGTGGGGGACGAGATTCACGATGCGCTGGATCCTGTGGTCACGGCGCTGACCGGGCTGCCGGCCCGGGCTTAGGGGATTGGCCCCGGTCCCGCCCTTTCACCGTTTCTTCTCCTCAATCGCCGGAGGGGCTCCATGAGAGCCCCTCCGGCGAGAGCCCACGGGCGGGATGGTGGGCGTCGGCCTACATTGGAGGGGCCGCAGCCCGACTCGTTGCCCGGAGCCCGTCATGTCGGACGTAGAGCTGGACCCCGAGATCGCCGACATCCTGCATGGTGAGGCCGTTCGGCAGGCCGAGACCCTGCAGCTCATCGCCGCCGAGAATTTCGTCTCGCGTGCCGTGCTCACGGCACTCGCCTCACCCCTGGCGAACAAGTACGCCGAGGGCTATCCCGGCGCCCGCCACCACGGCGGCTGCGAACTCGTGGACGCCGCCGAACGCCTCGCGATCGACCGCGCCAAGCGCCTCTTCGCGGCCGAACACGCCAATGTGCAGCCGCACTCGGGATCCTCCGCGGTACTCGCCACATACGCCGCACTGCTCCGCCCCGGCGACAAGGTCCTCGCCATGGGGCTTCAGTACGGGGGGCATCTCACCCACGGTTCGCCGGTCAATTTCTCCGGCCGCTGGTTCGACGTCATCGGCTACGGAGTGGACGCCGAGAGCGGGATCGTCGACTACGAGCAGGTGCGGGCGCTCGCTCGTGCGCACCGGCCGAAGGCCGTGGTCTGCGGATCCATCTCGTATCCGCGGCACATCGACTACGCCGCGTTCCGCGACATCGCGGACGAGGCCGGTGCGTATCTGATCGCGGACGCCGCGCATCCGATGGGCCTGATCGCCGGGGGAGCGGCGCCGAGCCCGGTGCCGTACGCCGATGTGGTGTGTGCGACGACGCACAAGGTGCTGCGCGGGCCGCGCGGCGGGATGATCCTCTGCGGCGAGCAGTTCGCGGAGCGGGTGGACCGGGCGGTGTTCCCGTTCAGCCAGGGCGGGGCGCAGATGAATGCGATCGCGGCGAAGGCGGTCGCCTTCCGCGAGGCCTCGACGCCGGACTTCAGGGCGTACGCGCACCAGGTGGTGGCCAATGCGCGCACCCTCGCCGGGGGCCTCGCCGCCGAGGGCCTGACCGTCACCACCGGCGGTACCGACACCCATCTGCTCACCGTCGATCCCGCACCGCTCGGTGTGGACGCGGCGACCGCCCGCGGCCGGCTCGCGGCCGCCGGGCTCGTCCTCGACACCTGCGCGCTGCCCTGGGCGGATGCGCGCGGGCTGCGTCTCGGGAGTGCGGCCGTGACGACGCAGGGCATGGCGGAGAAGGAGATGGCCCGGATCGCCGCCCTGTTCGCGACCGCGATCCGCAGCGAAGACGCGGGCCGCCGGGTGCGGGACGAGGTCCGTGATCTGGCCGGAGGGTTCCCGCCGTACGGCACCCCGGGCGAGGGCACGACGTCCGCGGTGCCGGCGCCCGGCGTGATGGTCTGACCGGGCCGGGCGGGTCCGCCCGGGATGTCTCGCGAGCCCCGGAGCGGGTAGGCGAGCGGAACCAGCGCAAACGTCGGTACTACCCGGAAGTCTTCAACCCCACGCGCGCAAAGCTAGGGTGTGGGGCTGAGGTAGCCGGCGACATCTGTGGGGAAGCCCGTGCGTGAATACTTGCTGACGCTCTGCGTCACGGCGGCGGTGACCTATCTGCTCACCGGGCCGGTGCGGAAGTTCGCCATCGTCGCCGGGGCGATGCCGGAGATCCGCGCGCGCGACGTGCACCGGGAGCCGACCCCGCGGCTCGGCGGGATCGCGATGTTCTTCGGACTCTGCGCGGGTCTGCTCGTCGCGGACAACCTGGACAATCTCAACGGCGTCTTCGAGAGCTCCAGCGAACCTCAGGCACTGCTCTCCGGCGCGGCCCTGATCTGGCTGATCGGCGTCCTGGACGACAAGTTCGAGATCGACGCCCTGATCAAGCTGGGCGGCCAGATGATCGCCGCGGGCGTGATGGTCATGCAGGGTCTGACGATCCTGTGGCTGCCGGTGCCCGGCGTCGGCACGGTCTCGCTCACCCAGTGGCAGGGCAATCTGCTCACCGTCGCCCTGGTCCTGATCACCATCAACGCGGTCAACTTCGTGGACGGTCTGGACGGTCTCGCGGCCGGCATGGTCTGCATCGCGGCGGCCGCGTTCTTCATGTACGCGTACCGCATCTGGTACGGCTACGGCCTGGAGGCGGCTGCTCCGGCGACCCTGTTCGCGGCGATCCTGATGGGCATGTGCCTCGGCTTCCTGCCGCACAACATGCATCCCGCCCGGATCTTCATGGGCGACTCCGGATCGATGCTGATCGGTCTGGTGCTCGCCGCGGGCGCGATCTCGATCACCGGTCAGGTGGACCCGGACGCGATGAACCTCTTCGCCGGGTCGGAGCGTTCGGCGGTGCACCAGACGGTGCCCGTGTACATCCCGCTGCTGCTGCCGCTGACGATCATCGCGGTGCCGGCGGCGGACCTGATCCTCGCGATCGTCCGGCGGACCTGGCGCGGCCAGTCGCCGTTCGCGGCCGACCGTGGTCATCTGCACCACCGGCTCCTGGAGATCGGGCACTCGCACAGCCGGGCCGTCCTCATCATGTACTTCTGGTCGGCGCTGATCGCCTTCGGCGCCCTGGCGTACTCGGTGCACTCGGCGTCCATGTGGATCGTGCTGTGCATCGTGGCGCTCAGCGCGGTCGGTCTGGTCCTGCTCCTGCTGCCGCGCTTCACCCCGCGGATGCCGCACTGGGCGGAGGGAGTTCTGCCGCCGCGCTACCGGCGTGGCCGACACCACGCGGTGACGTACGGCACGGACGAGGCCGATGGTGCCGAGGAGGCGTCCGGGGACTCCGAGGCCTCCGCGGAGGAGCGGGAGGCGGCGGTCGGCGCCGGGCTGCACGGAGCGACCGCGATCGGCGGACGATCACGTCACATCGAGGCACGAGAGGCCGGAACCCCTCGATGAAACCGGGGCGATACCAGACATCTCCACCGCCCAAACGCACAGACGCGCGCATTAACCCTCATGTGTGACGGCG
This sequence comes from Streptomyces triticagri, assembly GCF_003429565.1. Classification (GTDB taxonomy): domain Bacteria; phylum Actinomycetota; class Actinomycetes; order Streptomycetales; family Streptomycetaceae; genus Streptomyces; species Streptomyces triticagri. The sequence continues at coordinate 18,580 of NZ_QUAK01000222.1, read as the reverse complement.
GGCACACCGAACAGGTAAAGACCTCATCAAATAGTTTGTGATACCGTTCACGAGATCTCGGGAAGAGGCCGAAAGACCGTAGTGCGACGGTCATCGGCCCGGAGAATTCGATCTCCTCCCGAGGCCCTACGCTCGCCCGTGACGACTCGTCGCTTTTGCACAGTTTCCCCAGTTTTCCTCAGTACGTAAGTGGAGCCGCCGCATGCCGTCTCTCGACGCCCGGACTCTCCTTCCCATCGCGGGGCCCACGGCCGCCGTCGGCGCTGTGGCCGCCGCGGTCAGTGCGATCGTCGCCGGCGGGGAAGGTGCGCTCGGAGCCGTCATCGGGACGGTGATCGTGATCGTCTTCATGGGGGCGGGAATCCTCGGCCTGCAGTACACGGCCAAACACTGGCCGTATCTGTTCCAGGCGATGGGGCTGATGCTCTATGTGGTGCAGCTGCTCGTGCTGTTCCTTTTCGTCGCCCTTTTCAAGGACGCCACTCTCTTCAACCCGAAGGCGTTCGCGGCCGCTGTCGTCGTCGGCACGCTGACCTGGGTTGTCTCGATGGCCCGTGCGCACATGAAGACGAAGATTTTCTACATCGATCCGGACTCCTCGGACGCGACGAAGGACCACAAGACGGGGTCGTCGTCGTGAGGGGTAGGGCCGGGATAAAGGGTCCCAGGAGATCCTGCTATCGTCCGGTGCCAACTGCGGCACAGCGGGCGCGGGCACCAGAGCCGACGCCTGCTCGATCGCGAGGCTCCCTGCCTGCTTGCCGCCCCCACATCCGAAACACCAGTCCGGTGCCGACTCGCGGCTGCGCGCCGCGCCGACACAACGAGGTTGCCGTATCTATGCGTCACGCCGAAGGAGCCCGCGGTGAGTGCTGAACAGACCCAGCTTGCCTTTGGCTGGGAATGCCGCATCCTGGCCGACAACGGATGTGCGTTCCCGGCGCCGGGCCTGCACTCGTTCCTCTTCAAGCCGATGTTCACGATCGGCGGGTTCGAGTTCAACAAGGTGATGATGCTCGCGCTGCTCACCACCCTGATCGTCGTCACGGTCTTCACGCTCGCCTTCGGCAAGGCGAAGGTCGTTCCGGGCAAGCTCCAGCTGGCGGCCGAGGCGGGTTACGACTTCGTCCGCCGCGGGATCGTGTACGAGACCATGGGCAAGAAGGAGGGCGAGAAGTACGTCCCCCTGATGGTCTCGCTGTTCTTCTTCATCTGGATCATGAACATCTGGTCCGTGATTCCGCTGATGCAGTTCCCGGTGTCGTCGGTCATCGCGTACCCCGCGGTGCTCGCCGCGATCGTGTACGTCACCTGGGTGTCCGTGACCTTCAAGCGCCATGGCTTCGTGGGCGGTTGGAAGAACGTCACCGGTTACGACAACTCGCTCGGCCCGATCAAGTGGCTCGTGTCGTTCATCGAGCTCTTCTCGAACCTGCTCGTGCGTCCCTTCACGCACGCGGTCCGGCTCTTCGCCAACATGTTCGCCGGTCACCTGATGCTGGTGATGTTCACCGTCGCGTCCTGGTACCTGCTGAACAGCTGGCTGATCCCGGCGGCCGGCGTCTCCTTCGTCATGACGATGGTCATGATCCTCTTCGAACTCTTCGTGCAGGCGGTCCAGGCGTACGTCTTCGTGCTCCTCGCCTGCTCGTACCTCCAGGGCGCGCTCGCCGAACACCACTGAGGCGGCCCCACCGCACCACCCCCAGAACGCCCGGTGGCCAACCCCCACCGGTCCATGAAAGAGAAGGAAGTAACGGCATGTCCGCGTCCATCGAACTCGCCGCTGGCGTCTCCGGCTCCCTCGGTTCCATCGGTTACGGTCTCGCCGCGATCGGCCCCGGCATCGGCGTCGGCATCGTCTTCGGTAACGGCACCCAGGCCCTCGCGCGTCAGCCCGAGGCGGCCGGCCTGATCCGCGCCAACCAGATCCTGGGCTTCGCCTTCTGTGAGGCGCTCGCCCTCATCGGCATCGTTCTCCCGTTCGTTTACGGCAAGTGATCTAAGCCCTCACTGACCGTATTTCGACGAAAGGCATTGATGTGATCGCCAACCTGGTGCAGCTGGCGGCCGAGGAAGAGCAGAGCCCGCTCGTTCCTCCGGGCCCCGAGCTGCTCGTCGGCACCATCGCCTTCGCCATCGTCTTCTTCGTCTTCTGGAAGAAGCTCCTCCCGAACATCAACAAGGTTCTGGAGCAGCGCCGGGAGGCCATCGAAGGCGGTATCGAGAAGGCCGAAGCGGCCCAGACCGAGGCGCAGAGCGTGCTCGAGCAGTACAAGGCTCAGCTCGCCGAGGCCCGGCACGAGGCCGCGCGACTGCGCCAGGAGGCGCAGGAGCAGGGTGCGCAGCTCATCGCTGAGATGCGCGCCGAGGGCCAGCGGCAGCGTGAGGAGATCATCGCTGCCGGTCACACCCAGATCGAGGCCGACAAGAAGCAGGCCTCGCAGGCTCTGCGTCAGGACGTCGGCAAGCTGGCGACCGACCTGGCCGGCAAGCTCGTCGGCGAGTCCCTCGAGGACCACGCCCGGCAGAGCCGCACCATCGACCGGTTCCTCGACGACCTCGAGGCGAAGGCCGAGGCCACGCGATGACCGCCCACGGTGCGAGCCGCGAGGCCCTCGCTGCGGCCAAGGAGCGGCTCGACGCGCTGACCGACAGTACGTCGGCCGACGCGGCGAAGCTCGCCGACGAACTGGCTGCCGTCACCGCGCTTCTCGGCCGTGAGGTCTCGCTGCGTCGGGTCCTCACCGACCCGGCGCAGGACGGCGAGGCCAAGGCGGAGCTCGCGGGCCGCGTGCTCGGCGGCCAGATCGGCGGCGAGACGCTCGACCTGGTGTCCGGTCTGGTCCGCTCCCGCTGGTCGCGTTCGCGCGACCTGGTGGACGCGCTGGAGGAGCTGGCGAACATCGCCGACTTCACCGCCGCGCAGAAGCGGGGCCGGCTCGACAACGTCGAGGACGAGCTGTTCCGGTTCGGCCGGATCGTCGCCTCGAACTCCGAGCTGCGAGCCGCCCTCACCAGCCGGTCGGCCGAGACCGCCGCCAAGGGCGAGCTGCTGCGCAGCCTGCTCGGTGGCCGCGCTGAGAAGACGACCGAGCGCGTGGTCGACCGTCTTGTGACCCAGCCGCGTGGACGTAGCCTGGAAGCGGGACTCGAGTCCCTCTCCAAGCTCGCCGCCGAGCGCCGGGAGCGGATGGTCGCCGTGGTCGCCTCCGCGGTGCCGCTGTCCGACGGACAGAAGCAGCGTCTCGCCGGTGCATTGGCCAAGCTGTACGGCCGCGAGATGCACCTCAATCTCGATGTGGACCCCGAGGTCCTCGGCGGGATCAGGGTGCAGGTCGGCGACGAGGTCATCAACGGCTCCATCGCGGACCGTCTCGAGGACGCGACGCGACGGATGGCCGGCTGACGGCCGGACGCCGTCACCACCAACTCAACAAGCATGGCAAGCGGCCCGAGTTGGGCCGTGCAAAGGATTCCTGGGGGCCCGCGGCGCACGCCGCTTAGGGAAACAGCCCCAGACCCCCCAAGAAAACTTCGGGCCCAACAAGGAGAGCAGGGAACCCAGATGGCGGAGCTCACGATCCGGCCGGAGGAGATCCGGGACGCGCTGGAGAACTTTGTCCAGGCGTACAAGCCGGACGCGGCCTCGCGCGAGGAGGTCGGTACGGTCACCGTCGCCGGCGACGGCGTCGCGAAGGTCGAGGGCCTGCCCTCGGCCATGGCGAACGAGCTGCTGAAGTTCGAGGACGGCACCCTCGGTCTCGCCCTCAACCTCGAGGAGCGCGAGATCGGTGCCATCGTCCTCGGCGAGTTCAGCGGCATCGAGGAGGGCCAGCCGGTGCAGCGCACCGGTGAGGTGCTCTCCGTGCCGGTCGGCGAGGGATACCTGGGTCGCGTCGTCGACCCGCTCGGTGCCCCGATCGACGGCCTCGGCGAGATCGAGACGTCCGGCCGCCGCGCCCTCGAGCTGCAGGCCCCCACGGTCATGCAGCGCAAGTCGGTGCACGAGCCGATGGAGACGGGCTACAAGGCCGTCGACGCGATGACCCCGGTCGGCCGCGGCCAGCGTCAGCTGATCATCGGTGACCGCCAGACCGGCAAGACCGCCCTGGCCGTCGACACGATCATCAACCAGCGCGACAACTGGCGCTCGGGCGACGTGAACAAGCAGGTGCGCTGCATCTACGTCGCCGTCGGCCAGAAGGGCTCCACCATCGCCTCGGTGCGCGGTGCCCTCGAGGAGGCGGGCGCGCTCGAGTACACGACGATCGTCGCCGCCCCGGCGTCCGACCCGGCGGGCTTCAAGTACCTTGCCCCGTACACCGGTTCGGCCATCGGTCAGCAGTGGATGTACGAGGGCAAGCACGTCCTCATCGTCTTTGACGACCTCTCGAAGCAGGCCGACGCCTACCGCGCCGTGTCCCTGCTGCTCCGTCGTCCGCCGGGCCGCGAGGCCTACCCGGGTGACGTCTTCTACCTGCACTCCCGTCTGCTCGAGCGCTGCGCCAAGCTCTCCGACGACATGGGTGCCGGCTCGATGACCGGTCTGCCGATCGTCGAGACGAAGGCGAACGACGTGTCGGCGTTCATCCCGACCAACGTCATCTCCATCACCGACGGCCAGTGCTTCCTGGAGTCGGACCTGTTCAACGCCGGTCAGCGCCCCGCGCTCAACGTCGGTATCTCCGTCTCCCGAGTCGGTGGTTCCGCGCAGCACAAGGCGATCCGTCAGGTGTCCGGACGGCTCCGTGTGGACCTCGCCCAGTTCCGTGAGCTCGAGGCGTTCGCCGCCTTCGGCTCCGACCTGGACGCCGCCTCGAAGGCGCAGCTGGAGCGCGGCCAGCGCATGGTCGAGCTGCTCAAGCAGGCGCAGTACGAGCCGATGGCCACCGAGGACCAGGTCGTCTCCGTCTGGGCCGGCACCACCGGCCGGATGGACGACGTGCCGGTGAACGACATCCGCCGCTTCGAGCGTGAGCTCCTCGAGTACATGCACCGCAAGGAGCAGGGACTCATGACCTCCATCAAGGAGGGCGGCAAGATGAACGACGACACCGTCACGGCCATCGGCGACGCGGTCGCGGAGTTCAAGAAGCAGTTCGAGACGTCCGACGGCAAGCTCATCGGCGAGGACGCTCCGGCCGCCGTCGACGTCTCCAAGTGACGTAAGGAAGGGACCTGACTCATGGGAGCGCAGCTCCGGGTCTACAAGCGTCGCATCCGGTCCGTCACTGCGACGAAGAAGATCACCAAGGCGATGGAGATGATCGCCGCCTCGCGTGTCGTCAAGGCACAGCGCAAGGTGACCGCCTCCACGCCGTACGCGACCGAGCTCACGCGTGCCGTGACGGCGGTGGCGACGGGTGCGAACGACAAGCACCCGCTGACCACCGAGGCCGAGAGCCCGGTCCGGGCCGCGGTGCTGCTGCTCACCAGCGACCGTGGTCTGGCGGGTGCGTTCAACGCCAACGCCATCAAGGGTGCCGAGAAGCTCACCGAGAAGTTGCAGGGCGAGGGCAAGGAGGTCGACACGTACATCGTCGGCCGCCGTGGCATCGCGCACTACAACTTCCGTGAGCGGAAGATCGCGGCCGAGTGGACCGGCTTCACGGACGCGCCGGAATACTCGGACGCCAAGCAGATCGCGGCACCCCTGATCGAGGCCATCGAGAAGGACACGGCCGAGGGCGGCGTGGACGAACTCCACATCGTCTACACCGAGTTCGTCTCGATGATGACGCAGGAGGCGGTCGGTTCCCGGCTGCTCCCGCTGAGCCTCGACCAGGTTGCCGAGGAGGCCGGTACGCAGGACGGGATCCGGCCCCTGTACGACTTCGAGCCGTCGGCGGAGGACGTCCTGGACGCCCTCCTTCCGCGGTACGTCGAGAGCCGGATCTACAACGCGCTGCTGCAGTCGGCTGCCTCCAAGCACGCCGCCACACGCCGCGCGATGAAGTCGGCGACCGACAACGCGGGTGACCTGATCACATCGCTCACCCGACTTGCCAACGCGGCCCGCCAGGCCGAAATCACCCAGGAAATCAGCGAGATCGTCGGTGGCTCCGCAGCCCTGGCCGACGCCAACGCGGGGAGTGACTAGTAATGACCACCACAGTTGAGACGGCCGTTGCCACGGGCCGCGTCGCCCGGGTGATCGGCCCGGTCGTCGACGTGGAGTTTCCCGTCGACGCGATGCCGGACATCTACAACGCGCTGACCGTCGAGGTCTCCGACCCGGCGAACGAGGGCGAGAAGAAGACGCTGACCCTCGAGGTCGCCCAGCACCTGGGTGACGGCCTGGTCCGCGCCGTCTCCATGCAGCCCACCGACGGTCTGGTCCGCCAGGCCCCGGTGACCGACAACGGCACCGGCATCACCGTGCCGGTCGGCGACTTCACCAAGGGCAAGGTGTTCAACACCCTCGGCGAGGTGCTGAACGTCCCGGAGGAGAACGGCAAGGAGTCCGAGCGCTGGTCCATCCACCGCAAGGCACCCTCCTTCGACCAGCTCGAGTCCAAGACCGAGATGTTCGAGACCGGCCTGAAGGTCGTCGACCTGCTGACCCCGTACGTCAAGGGCGGCAAGATCGGTCTGTTCGGCGGCGCCGGCGTCGGCAAGACCGTCCTCATCCAGGAAATGATCATGCGTGTGGCGAAGCTGCACGACGGTGTTTCCGTGTTCGCCGGTGTCGGCGAGCGCACCCGTGAGGGCAACGACCTCATCGACGAGATGGAGGAGTCGGGCGTTCTCGACAAGACCGCCCTCGTCTTCGGTCAGATGGACGAGCCGCCGGGCACGCGTCTGCGCGTCGCGCTCTCCGCGCTGACCATGGCGGAGTACTTCCGTGACGTGCAGAAGCAGGACGTGCTGCTCTTCATCGACAACATCTTCCGCTTCACCCAGGCCGGCTCCGAGGTCTCCACGCTGCTCGGGCGCATGCCCTCCGCGGTGGGCTACCAGCCGACCCTGGCGGACGAGATGGGTGTGCTCCAGGAGCGCATCACCTCGACCCGTGGCCACTCGATCACCTCGATGCAGGCGATCTACGTCCCCGCGGACGACCTGACCGACCCGGCCCCGGCCACGACCTTCGCGCACCTCGACGCGACGACCGTGCTCTCCCGGCCGATCTCGGAGAAGGGCATCTACCCGGCGGTGGACCCGCTGGACTCGACGTCCCGCATCCTGGACCCGCGCTACATCGCGCAGGACCACTACGAGGCGGCCAGCCGCGTCAAGGGGATCCTGCAGAAGTACAAGGACCTGCAGGACATCATCGCGATCCTCGGCATCGACGAGCTGGGCGAAGAGGACAAGCTGGTCGTCCACCGCGCCCGTCGCGTCGAGCGCTTCCTGTCGCAGAACACCCACGCCGCCAAGCAGTTCACCGGCCTGGACGGTTCGGACGTGCCGCTCGACGAGTCGATCGCCGCGTTCAACGCGATCTGCGACGGCGAGTACGACCACTTCCCCGAGCAGGCGTTCTTCATGTGCGGTGGCCTGGACGACCTCAAGGCCAAGGCCAAGGAGCTCGGCGTCTCCTGAGTCCCGGACTCGACGTGGGGGACGGGGCCGAGTCCCGTCCCCCACGGCACGCCCTTTAGAATTCGACCAACACCCGGCGAAGCCGCCGGGTGGTGACCCGAGGAGCCACCTTGGCTGCTGAGCTGCATGTCGAGCTGGTCGCCGCCGACCGTAGTGTCTGGTCCGGCGAGGCCACCCTGGTCGTCGCGCGGACCACGTCCGGCGACATCGGCGTCATGCCCGGTCACCAGCCGCTGCTCGGTGTGCTGGAATCGGGCCCGGTGACCATCCGCACCAGCGGAGGCGAGACCATCGTCGCCGCGGTGCACGGAGGGTTCGTGTCCTTCGCGGACAACAAGCTCTCGCTGCTGGCCGAGATCGTCGAGCTGGCCGACGAGATCGACGTCAAGCGTGCGGAGCGAGCCCTCGACCGTGCCAAGTCGGAGGCCGATGCGGCCGCCGAGCGGCGCGCCGATGTCCGCCTCCGAGCGGTGGCGGCGCACTGAACGAGCGCGACGCCGAGAGATCAGGCAGACGACTCAGCCGCGGCCGGTCTGGATTTTCCAGACCCGGTCGCGGCTGTGGCGATGCAGGTGAAGGTCAGTTCCGTTACTGGAAGCGAGGAGGTCGGTGCCGATGATCCTCGCTGTGCTCGTCTGTGCGCTCGTTGTCGTCCTGATCCTGGCGGGCCTGTTGGTCTTCGGGGTACGGCGGCGGGTGATCCAGCGGTCCGGGGGGACCTTCGACTGCAGCCTCCGCTGGAATGCGCCCGAGGGTGGTGACACCTCGGGCAAGGGCTGGTCGTACGGGATCGCGCGCTACAACGGTGACCGGGTCGACTGGTTCCGGGTCTTCTCCTATGCGCCGCGGCCGCGGCGGGGGCTCGAGCGGGCCACGATCGAGGTCGTGGACCGGCGGGCACCGGAGGGGGAGGAGGAGCTTGCGCTGCTCTCCGATGCGGTGGTGCTCGGGTGTCTCCAGGAGGGGACGAGGATCGAGCTTGCGATGAGTGAGGACGCGCTGACGGGGTTCCTCGCGTGGCTGGAGGCGGCGCCGCCCGGCCAGCGGGTGAACGTCGCGTAGCGCGTCTTTTGTTTGCGGGACCGAACCCCACCCCGCCCCTTCCCGAAAGTCCTGCCGGACAGGCCTCCTCAATCGCCGGAGGGGCTCCCATGAAGCCCCAACTCCTGGGCGAGGACGGCCGCTTGGACGCGGCTGCGGAGTCCGAGTTTCGAGAGCAGGCGGCTCACGTGGGTCTTGACCGTCGCCTCGGCCATGTCGAGGCGGGCTGCGATCTCCGCGTTCGAGAGCCCCTGCCCGAGGTGCGCAAGGACCTCCCCCTCCCGCCGAGTCAGCGACGACAGCACCGACGGATCCGCCCCCACCGCCCGCGAGGGCTTCGCGAACTCCGCGATCAGCCGCCGTGTCACGGCCGGCGAGATCAGGCCGTCCCCCCGGCCGACCGCACGCACCGCATCGAGCAGATCGTGTGCATCGGTGTTCTTGAGCAGAAACCCCGAGGCTCCCGCCCGCAGCGCCCCGAAGACGTACTCGTCCAGGTCGAACGTGGTAAGCACCAGGACGTCCGCGAGCTGCTCCCGTACCACCTGCCGGGTCGCGGACACCCCGTCGAGTCGCGGCATCTGTACGTCCATGAGGACCAGGTCGGGCCGTAGTTCACGGGCCATCGCGACCGCCTGCTCGCCGTCCGCCGCCTCGCCCACCACCTCGATGTCCTCGGCGCTGCGCAGGATCAGGACGAGCCCTGCGCGTACGGCGGACTGGTCCTCGGCGACCAGGACGCGGATCATGCTGTTCCTCCTCGGTGCTCCACCGGCAGCTCGGCCGTCACACGCCAGAGCTTGACCGCGGGATCGTCGGTGTCGACGGGCAGGGCCTCGAACGACCCGTCGAGCAGGGTCGCACGCTCGCCCATGCCGACCAGACCCGCACCCGAACCGGGCGCCCGCGGTCCGTCCCGGCCGCCGAAGCGGCTGGTCACCACGATGCGCAGGGCCGTGTCCGTACGGGAGAGGCGGATCGTGACCTCGCCGGGCGCGGCGTGCTTGAGGGCGTTCGTCAGGGACTCCTGGACGATGCGGTACGCGGCGAGCTCGACCGGTGCGGGCAGCTGCGGGGCGTCGGCGGGGCGTTCGTCGTACAGCGCGAAGCTGAGGCCGCCGGACGGGCCGCCGCTGGCCCTGGCCTGCTCGACGAGGGACTCGAGGCCGTCCAGGGTGGGCTCGGCGTGCGCCTCGCGTTCCCCGCCGGAGTCGCGGAGCAGCCCGATGAGGCGCCGCATTTCGGCCAGTCCCTCGACGCTGTTCTCGCGGATCACGCCGAGCGCGTCGCGGGTGGTGCGGGGGTCGTCGAGGGAGAGCGCGGCCGTGGAGTGGATGGCGATCGCCGAGAGGTGGTTGGCGACCATGTCGTGCAGTTCGCGGGCCATTCGGGAGCGCTCCGCGTTGACCGCCTGCACCCGGTCCATCTCGGCGAGCAGCGCGGTCTGTTCGGCCCGCAGCCGCTCGGACGCCGCGGCCTCGCGGTGATTGCGTACGAGCATGCCGGTGGTCGCCGGGCCGAAGGAGATGAAGCCGGCGATCACGCCGAGCAGGATGGCTTCCGGCTCCCGGATGAGGGCGAGGGACCCGAACATCACGGTGAGCGTGGCGGCCCCGGTGATCACCGGCAGTCGGCGGGCGAGGGCGGGCGATCCGTAGAGCACCGCGGCGTACATCAGGTCCGTGTACATCACCAGGGTCGCCAGGCTGCCCTGGGTGCACTGGTCGAGCGCCAGGACGAGGGTGCCCGCGGCGACGCCGAAGCCGGGCCGGGTGCGCCGCAGGAGTTCCAGGCAGGCCATCAGGGCGAGCGGGACGAGCAGCCATTCGTCGTCGAGGAGGCGGCCCGGGTTCATGCCGAGGCCGATGCCCCAGAGCAGCAGTCCGCCGCTGAGCCCGGCGAGGGCGATCAGGACGTCGTCGCGGTGCGGTCGGCTCAGGCTCACCCCTCCATCCAACACGGCGGGGCCGCGCCGGACCTCCTCGCGACGGCGGAAGTCCCCGGCCGCCGACTACATCGAAGGATGCAGTCGCACTTCGTCACCGCCGACGACGATCCGTCCCCGTACGCCCGCCAGGCTGGAGAGCGTCGAGAGGAGAAGGGCCATGATCGTCTGGCTGATCGTCATCTGCGAGGTCGGCTTCTGGGTGCTGCTCGCCGCCGGCCTCGCGCTGCGCTACTGGGCGAAGAAGCCCCGGGCGAGCATCGCCGTGCTGCTCTGCGAGCCGGTCCTGGAGGCGATCCTCTTCGTGGTCACCGTGATCGATCTGAAGAACGGCGCGGAACCGGACTGGAAGCACGGCCTGGCCGCCGTTTACATCGGATACTCCATCGCCCTCGGCCACTACACGGTCAAGTGGGTGGACGTCCGCGTCGCCCACCGCTTCGCCGGCGGGCCGCCGCCCTCGACCCCGAAGTACGGCGTCCCCCGCGCGATCCACGAGTGGAAGCTGGCCGGCCGCTGGATCCTGGCCGCGGTGATCGCCCTGGCCCTGCTGCAGGGCGCCGTCTGGTACGTCGGCCCGGACGGCGCCACCGAGTCGCTGCGGGACTGGCAGCAGAAGATGCTGTTCCTGATCGCCATCAATGTGGCCATCGGCGTCTGCTACACGGTCTTCCCGAAGCGCGCACCGGCGCCCGCCCCGGACGAGGAGCGGCCGCTCACCAGGACGTAGGTCCCCGCCGGGGATGCGCGGTCAGCGCTCGCCGCCCGGCACCCAGAGCACGTCCCCGACCTCCTTGTTGGCCGTACGGGCCAGGATGAACAGGAGGTCGGAGAGGCGGTTCAGATAGGTCGCCGTGAGCGGGTTCATCGTCTCGCCGTGCGCCTCGAGCGCGGCCCAGGTGGAGCGCTCGGCCCGGCGGACCACGGTGCAGGCCTGGTGCAGCAGGGCCGCTCCGGGCGTACCGCCGGGCAGGATGAACGAACGGAGCTTGTCCAGCCGCTCGTTGAACGTGTCGCAGTCCGCCTCGAGCCGGTCGATGTAGAACTGCTCGACGCGCAGCGGCGGGAACTCCGGGTCCTCCACCACGGGCGTGGACAGGTCGGCGCCCACGTCGAAGAGGTCGTTCTGCACCCGTACGAGGACGGTCGTGAGCTCCTCGTCGAGGCCGCCGAGGGCGAGGGCGGTGCCGATCGCGGCGTTGGCCTCGTTGGCGTCGGCGTAGGCCGCGATCCGCAGGTCCGTCTTGGCGGTGCGGCTCATGTCGCCGAGCGCCGTGCTGCCCTGGTCGCCGGTACGGGTGTAGATGCGCGTCAGATTGACCATGCTGCGAGATTACGCCCCCGCCGTCATGCCCCGGCCTTGCGGAAGCGACGTGTGCCCACCGTCACGGAGAGCGCGGCGAGTGCGAGGGCCATCAGCACGCCGTAGAGCATCCGGGAGCTCGCGTAGTCCCCGACATAGCCCGCGCGGACCGCGTCGACGAGATAGCGGAACGGAATGAAGTGCGAGAGCAGATCGAGCCAGTTCGGTGCGAGTGCCATCGGCAGCATCAGGCCGGAGAGCAGCATCGCGGGCATCGTCACGCTGTTGATCACCGGCCCGAACTCCTGCGGTGTCCTGACCGACATGGCGAGGGCGTACGAGAGGGAGGCGAGCGAAAGCGAGAGCACGGCCACGAAGGCGAAGCCGATCAGGACCCCGCCGAGCGGTGCGCGCAGCCCCATGACGAGGGCGGCGAGCACCAGGAGTACGGCCTGGAAGACGAAGAGCAGCGCGTCCCGAAGCACCCGCCCGAGCAGCAGGGCGAGCCGGCTGACCGGGGTGACCCGCATCCGCTCCACCACCCCGGTGTTCTTCTCGATGATCACCGCGAAGCCGGCGAACGAGGCGCCGAACAGGCCGAGTTGGAGCAGCAGCCCCGGCACCAGGATCTGCCAGGAGGTCCCCTCGGAGCCGAGTGGCAGATCGGTGAGCAGCGGTCCGAAGAAGACCAGATAGAGCAGCGGCATCAGGATGCCGAAGAGGATCTGGAACTTCGATCGGAGGGTTTGCCGGACGTACCGGCCGAAGATGATCGAGGTGTCGTGCAGCAGCATCGTGCGGTCCTTGGGGCGGGGGGAAGGGTGGTCCGGCGGGGAGGGGTGGTGTGGCTCAGGTGGCGACCGGGATGCGGTGCTCCGGTGCGGGCCCACGGCCGGTGATCGCCAGGAAGGTGTCCTGCAGGGAGGCGTCGGCCGAGCCCGCGTGCCGCAGCTTGAGGGCGGTCGGGGTGTCGTCGGCGACGATCCGGCCGTCGTCCACCACGACGATGCGGTCGGCAAGGGCGTCCGCCTCGTCCAGGTAGTGCGTGGTCAGGAACACCGTGGTGCCGTGCTCGGTGCGCAACTGCCGTACCAGGTCCCACAGATCGGCCCGGCTGGCGGGATCGAGGCCGGTGGTGGGCTCGTCCAGGAAGAGCAGCTCGGGGCGGTGGGTGAGGCCGAGGGCGATGTCGAGCCGGCGCCGCTGGCCGCCGGAGAGCGCGCGGGTGGGGCGGTCGAGCAGATCGTCGAGGCCCAGGTCGCGGGCGAGCTCGGCGGCGCGGGCCACGGCTGCGGGGCGCTTCAGGCGGTACAGGCGGCCCTGGGTGACCAGCTCCTCGCGCACCGAGACGTTCGGGTCGGTGCCGCCGGACTGGGCGACGTACCCCGTGCGGGTCCGTACGCCCTCGGGGTCGGTGAGCAGGTCGTGGCCGGCCACCGTGGCGGCGCCGCTGGTGGGGGCGAGCAGCGTGGTGAGCATGCGGAGGGTGGTGGTCTTGCCGGCGCCGTTCGGCCCCAGGAAGCCGAGGATCTCGCCCGGTTGGACGGTGAGGTCGATGGAGCGGACGGCCTCGACCGGGCCCTGTTTGGTCTGGAAGGTCCGCGAGAGTCCCGCGGTGCTGAGGATCGCCATGGCTCCAGAAAAACAGAGTCGATGAAATTTTGCAATCAACTCAAAAATTCTATGACGCCAAGCTTGGGTGCCGACTCAAGGTTTCAGTGGCTGCAGCCGCCGCTACGATGGGCCGATGGCAGCGCAAGCAGCACGAGCGGCCGCGGGCGAGCCCGGCGAGCCCGCGGAGCCCAGGAACGAGGGGCTCAGGGAGCGCAAGAAGCGCCGGACCCGACAGCACATCTCGGACGTGGCGACCGGCATGTTCCTCGATCGCGGCTTCGACTCGGTGACGATCGCGGAGATCGCCGAGGCCGCCGAGGTCTCGGTCAACACCGTGTACAACTACTTCCCCGCCAAGGAGGACCTGTTCCTCGACCGCAGCGCGGGCATCGTCGAGCGGCTCTCGCGCTATGTGCGCGCCCGCGACGTCGGGGAGTCCGCGGCGGCGGCCGTACTGCGCGAACTGCGCGCGGAGGTGGAGGCGGTCTCGCCGCGGATGGGCCTCTTCGAGGGGTACGCCGGCTTCATGCGCGTGCTGCACGACGCACCCACGCTGCGGGCCCGCCTCTGGTACGTACAACAGGAGGCGCTCCAGCACGTGGTGGACACGCTGCGCGAGGAGACCGACGCCGCGCCCGACGATCCGATGCCGCTGCTCATGGGGGGTCAGCTCGCCTGGCTGCAGAGCACCCTGATGGCGTTCATCGGAGGACGGATGGTGCGCGGCGAGAAGGCGAACGAGGTCTCCCGCGCGACCCTCGACCTGCTCGACGAGATCGAGGACGTCTGGGGCGAGACGATTCTCAACTACGCGGTACGGCAGGCCTGATGGGCTCCCTGTGATGTCCGTCATGTGATACGCCTCCCGTCCCTGTCCAGGGACATCGCGCGGGCGTGACGCGCGTCTCGAAGGGCCCCATACGGGCCGCGCGGCCGCTAGGGTCCGCTGAAGACCAGTGATAAACACCGAGTAAGTGCACAAGCGGGTAAGGGGATCGCACAGTGGCCAGGAAGCTTGCCGTCATCGGAGCCGGACTCATGGGCTCCGGAATCGCCCAGGTCTCCGCGCAGTCGGGATGGGACGTCGTGCTGCGCGACGTCACCGACGCCGCGCTGACCCGGGGCACCGACGGCATCAAGGCTTCCTACGACAAGTTCGTCGCGAAGGGGAAGCTGGCGGCCGCGGACGCCGAGGCCGCGCTCGGCCGGATCACCACGACCACCGATCTGGACGCCGCGGCGGACGCCGACATCGTCGTCGAGGCCGTCTTCGAGAAGCTGGAGATCAAGCACGAGATCTTCGCCGCCCTCGACAAGATCGTGCGGGACGACACCGTCCTCGCCTCCAACACCTCCGCCATCCCGATCACCAAGATCGCGGCGGTCACGGAGCATCCCGAACGTGTCGTCGGTGCGCACTTCTTCTCGCCGGTCCCGATGATGCAGCTCTGCGAACTGGTCCGCGGACACAAGACGAGCGACGAAACCCTCGCCGCCACCCGGGAGTTCGCCGAGTCCGTCGGCAAGACGTGCATCGTCGTGAACCGCGATGTGGCCGGCTTCGTCACCACCCGGCTGATCTCGGCGCTCGTCGTCGAGGCTGCGGGGCTCTATGAATCGGGTGTGGCCACCGCCGAGGACATCGACACCGCGTGCAAGCTGGGCTTCGGCCACGCCATGGGGCCGCTGGCCACCGCCGACCTCACCGGCGTCGACATCCTGCTGCACGCGACGAGCAACATCTACACCGAATCTCAGGACGAGAAGTTCGCTCCGCCGGAGCTGATGCGACGGATGGTCGACGCCGGCGACATCGGCCGCAAGAGCGGGCAGGGGTTCTACAAGCACTGAACCGCGCCGCGGCCTCCGCGACGTCCCCCTGGCGGGTGAATTGGGTATCGGTTCGCTTACGGACGGCAACTTCTGCGCCCGTTCGCCAGTCAGTTCAGTGAGACCACAGTTCAGTGTGACGACAGTGACCACAGTGACGTGAAGCAGTACTCGGGGAGCGCATATGCACATCAGGGGCGACCACGCCGAGCTGACCGTCGGGGGCAGCCTCGACGTACGAAGCGCGGCGGACGCCCGGACGGTTCTGCACTCCGCCCTCGACGAGGGTGCGGGCGATCTCGTACTCGACCTCTCGGACCTCGCCGCGCTCGACGCCACCGGACTCGGCGTCATCATGGGCGCGCACCGGCAGGCCGGCCGCTGCGGACGGCGCCTGGTCCTCAGAAACGTCCCGCCGCAGATGCAGCGGCTCCTGGTCGCCACGCGATTGCACCGCATCCTGGCCATCGAGGGCGGCATCAGGGCAACTCCCCTGTAATGCCGCGTACGGTCCCGACCGCGATGCCCGCCCGCAATCCTCACGAGAATGTGACGTCCGGGACGGGGCGGCACCCCGCCCGTTCCGCGATACTGGCCGAAGGTCTAAGGTTCGGTCGCTCGCCCTTGACGACGCCGTCGGGCAGCGGACACCGGACCAGAAGCGACAGTGGCATGTGCGAGAGGTCGGGGAGGCCATCGGCACATGACGCTTTTGGGGGGCTTTGACCATGGACCCGATACACCGGGGACCGGAAGAGAACGGCCGCGACAGCGGTAGGACGGGCACGCCGGGGGGCGCCGTGCCCGCAGGGGCGGGTGCGTCCGGAGGGGGAAGCACACCCCGGCCGCCGCGCGACGCCCTGACGCCCGAGTTCGGAAGTCCCGTGCCCGCACGCACGGTTCAGCTGGTCACCGGCGACTTCCTGCTCACCGTCAATCCCGTGGACGGCAGCGAGATCGAGCCCTGCCCGCCCGGGGAGCAGCCGCCGCGGCCGCAGAAGTACACCGCGGCCCAGCGCGCCGAGGTCCGCAGCACCGCACGGCCGCCCGCACCGGCGGGACCCGCCGCGCCCCGGCTGCCGCTGCTCGAGCGCCAGGAGGAGCGCGAGCGCCTGGTGCGGCTGCTCGCCCGCGGGCGTTCCGTACGCCTGACCGGGCCTGCGGGATCCGGCCGCACCGCGCTGCTCGACGCGGTCGCCGAGGACTGCGCGGACCTCGCACCGGACGGCGTGATCAGACTCAACGGCCACCGCAGAAGCGCCACCGAGCTGCTCCACGAGCTCTACGCGGCCGCCTACCGCAGCCAGGAGTACCGGCCGGACCACGGCGAACTGCTCACCCTCGTCCAGCAGATCGGCGCGGTGGTCGTCCTCGACGACCTGGAGTTCGGCGGAGCGGCGCTGGACGAACTGCTCGACGCGACGCCGGAGTGCGCCGTCCTGGTCGCCACCACACCGGACATCGCCGCCCCTTCCCCCGACTCGCACCTCGAGGAGGTGTTCCTCGGCGGGCTCGGCCGCAGCGGCGGACTCGAGCTCCTCGAGCGGGCCGTGGGCCGGCCGCTCACCGACGACGAGGCCGGCTGGGCAGCCGATCTGTGGTTCGAGTCGGAAGGGCTGCCGCTCCGCTTCGTCCAGGCAGGTGCACTGCTGCGCCGGCGTGATCTGCTGCGAGCCGATCCCACCGCCTTCGACGAGTACGGCTACTACGCCGAGGCGCCGGTCGACGCACCGTTCGACGCCGACGACATGCACGACGTACCGCTGCCGACACTGGCCGAGGGCGCCGCGCCCGCGGCGCTGCTCGCCGCCCGGCTCAGCGAATCCGCGCGGACCACGCTGCGCTTCGCCGTCGCGCTCGGCGGCGAGGTGCCGCACCAGGCGCATCTGCCGGCCCTGGTGGGGGACACCCACGCGGACGCGGCGCTCGGCGAGCTGGTGGCCGCGGCGCTCGTCACCCCGGTCGGCGCCCGCTACCGCCTCGCGGCCGGTGTGCAGGCGCAGTTGGAGACCTGCGGGTACGCGGAGGACGCGGCGGACCGTGCGCTCACCGCGGCCCAGCACTACGCCTGGTGGGCGGGGCACCCCTCGGTGACGCCGGAGCGGGCCGCCGCCGAGGCCGATGCGGCGCTCGCCGCGCTCGCCGTCCTGGTGCCGGGATCCGCTCCCGGGCACGCCAGTGCCGCGGTGCTCCTGGCGCGGACCGCCGCGCCCGCCTATGCGGCGGCCTTCGCCGTCGGGGCCTGGGAGCGGACCCTGCGGGCCGGTCAGGAGGCCGCCCGCGAGGCCGGCGAGGTGGGCGAAGAGGCCTATTTCCACCATGAGTTGGGGATTCTGGCGCTCATCGTCGGGCAGCTCGACCGGGCCCGCGCGGAGCTCGAGGCATCCATCGGGATGCGCGGGGTGCTCGCGGACAAGCGCGGCACGGTCGCCGGGCGCCGGGCCCTCGCCCTTGTCGCGGACCGCTCCGGCGGTGCGGTGCACGGCGGTCGTACGGCCGCGGGCGAGGAAGTGCCCGATGCGCGCTACGAGGAGTCGGCGTCGCCGCCCGGCGGAGTGCCGCTCGCCGTGGGCGTCGCCGGCGTGCAGGGCGAGCCGCCCGAGGAGCCTTCGACCGTGATCGTGCGGTCCGCCTCGTCGTCCCCCGCGGGCGGCGGCCGCAAGCGGGTGGTCCTCGGAGCGCGGCGCAATCTGGCCGCCGCGGGGGCGGGGGCGCTGCTCGCGGCCGTACTGGGCACCGTGGTGACCCTCGGGGCCACGTCCGACGACGAGCCGCCGGCCAACAAGGTCAGACCGGGGCAGTCCGCGGTCGAGGACAGCGGGGACGACGGCCTTCCGGCGGACCAGCCGTCGAAGGACGAGGCGACGGCGGAGGCGGCGGACCCGACCGCGCCGGTCTCGTCCGAGGAGGCGTCGACGCCGTCCGAGTCACCGACGGACGACGCGTCCTCGCCGGATCCGGACCCGACGACGCCCGACCCTGACCCGACCACGCCTGATCCTGATCCGACCACGCCGGACCCGGACCCGACTACGCCCGACCCCGATCCGACCACGCCTGATCCTGATCCGACCACGCCGGACCCGGACCCGACTACGCCGGATCCCGATCCGACCACGGCGAAGCCGCCGCCGTCGACGTCGGAGACGTCGGGTGACGGGGCCCCGGCCTCACGGACTGCGTCCACGGAGGCGTCCTCAAGCGCCGGACGGGCTTAGAAGAACCGGCCCTGGCGGGCCTTGTCCTCAAGCGCCGGACGGGCTGATATTCAGCCCGTCCGGCGCTTGAGGACAAGCCTT
>NZ_QUAK01000227.1 GCF_003429565.1 Streptomyces triticagri | reverse complement strand
GCCGCCCGGTCCGGTCGCCTCGCCGCCGGGCTCGCCCGGGCGCCCGCCACCGCCGTCGTCGCCTGCCTCGTGCGTCTCCCTCATGGCGCGTCCCCTGCTCAGCGGGTCCGCGGCTCAGGCCTGGGGGCCGGCCGCGGCGCTCGGGCGGCTGCGGCGGCGCAGGGCGAAGAGTCCGCCGGCGGCCAGGACGGACGCGCCTGCGGCGGCGAACATGCCGGTGGACGTGTGGTCACCCTGCGGGGCGCCCGTGCCGGTCTCGACACCGCCCACCGGCATGGAGCCGACCGCGGCGCCCTTGACCATGCCGCAGGTCGCGGGCGCGGTCGCCTCCTGCGGGAGCTTCGCGTCGAGCTCGCTCTTGCCCTTGCCGAAGTCGTACTTGCCGTTGTCGTTCGGGTCGATGCCGTGCTGGACCAGGTGCAGGTCCCTGAGATGGTCGACCACGTCCCGCGAAACGGTGATCGTGCGCGAGTACTTGACGTTCCCGTCCTTGTCCGCGGCCGGCATCCGGTCGACGGCCAGGCCGCTGTCCTTGGACGTGTCGCCCTCGGTGGTCAGGGAGATGTTGATGTCCCCGTACACCGGGAGGCCCTCTGCGGTGGTGACGATTCCGTCGCCGTCCTTGTCCGCGCTCCTGTCCGGGCAGCGGAAGTCGTGGCCGTCGGTGGATCCGTGGATGTGCTGGGCGTGCGGCTGACCGGGGACGAGGCCCTTGGCGTCGACCTTCACGGTCAGCTTGTTGCCGTCGAGGCTCAGGAGTGCGGCGCCGCTCGCGCCGGAGTCGTTCAGCTGCCCGAGGTCGATCTGATACGTGTCGCCGTCCTCGGCCTTCGCCTTGCCGGCGGGTCGGCCGTCGTGTCCGCCGTGGCCGTCGTGGGCGACCGCGGGTGCGGACACCGCGAGGCCGACTGCCGCGGGCAGAACCAGCAGCGTGGTGAGGCGGGTTGAGCGTCGGGCTGTCACGAGGAGCATCCCCTTTCGGCAGCCCCGCCGCCCGCCGTGCTCGCTGGGTGCGGAACTGCGTTCGGTTGTCGATGCCCCTGGTTCGGTACGGACGGCCGCGCGGATTGGTCCTGGGCGCGGGGGATCTGCGGAGGGGGAGGGGGAGTACGGGTGCGGTGCCGCGGTGGATCACGCGTCCGGTGCGGTCGCCGAGCCGTAGCCGGTGTCGGAGCCGTCGCGGGCGCCCTTCGGGAGCTTCGGCGGGCGGTAGTCGTCGACCGGGGGTGCGCCCGGGTCCGGGCGTACCGCGCCGAGCAGCGGATTCGCCGCGATCGGGGAGACCTTGACCTTGGTACCGGGACGCGGCGCCTGCACCACCAGGCCGTCGCCCAGATAGAGGGCGACATGCGTGGCGTCAGGGAAGTACACGACGAGGTCGCCCGGCCGGAGCGACTTCAGGGGCACCCTCGGCAGCTGCTTCCACTGCTCCTGCGAGGTGCGCGGGATGGTACGGCCCGCCTCCGCCCAGGCCTGCGAGGTGAGCCCGGAGCAGTCGTACGACTCCGGGCCCTCGGCGCCCCATACGTACGGCTTGCCGATCTGGCGTACGGCGTGGCGTACGGCCTTGTCGCCTGCGGAGGACGGGGCGCGGGTGGCGGCGGGGGAGCCGCCGGGGCCGGGGGCGCCCAGGGCGCCGGAGGCCAGCAGCGACTGCTGTGCCTTCTCGGTGCCTGCCGTCTCCAGGCGGCTCAGTTCGGCGAGTTCCTCGGCGCTGAGGCCGGCGAGCAGCTTCTCGACCTCGGCGAGCTTCTGCCGCACGGTGTCGCGCTGCTTCTTCTGCTGTCCGGCGAGAGCGGTCTGCTTGTCCAGGGCCTTGCGGGAACGGGTCGCGAGCGACGCGGCGTGCTTCTCGCCCGCGGTCAGCCGGTCGATGGTCCTGGCCCGGCGGTCCGTCAGGCGGCGCAGCACATGGCCCTGGTCCAGGGCGGACCGGGGGTCGCGGGCCAGCAGCAGCCGTACGTACGGGGAGAGTTCGCTGTCGCCCTGGTACTGGCGGCGGGCGAGCCGGCCGGCCGCGGCGCGGCTCGCGGTCAGGTCCTTGCGGGCCTTGGTCAGGTCCTTGCCGAGGAGGGCCGCTTCGCGCTGCTGCTTCTTCAGTGCGACCGCGGTGGCGTTGTACGTCTCGGTGGCCTGCTCGGCCTGGCGGTAGAGCTTCTGGAGCTCGGTCAGGAGCCGGCCCACGGACTGTGCGGCGGGGGGCGGGGCGGCTGGGGGCGGCGCGGCGGGGGCCGCGGTGGCGGGGGTTGCCAGGATTGTCGTCGCCACTGCTGTCGCGCACAGGATGCGCAGCGTTTCTGCCCGCACAGGGCATCACCTCCGAGGCGAGCGTCGGACGTGCTGCGGGGGCCTGCCGGGTGGGCAGGGCCGGGCGGAGTCAACGTTCCACTCGATACGGGGTGGTGCGGTGCGGCAGGATTGACATCCCGTCAGGTGGGGCGCTCCGGAGGGGCGTCGGTGGTGCCGGTGCCGGTGCCGGTGCCGTTGCCCGTGTCGGTCTGTGGGTCCGGCTTCGACCAGGGCCACTTCAGGCGGCGGCCGCGCTGTCCGCTCGGGTCGTACTCGTACTTCCAGCCCTGCTGCAGGCCGAGGCGCCTGCTGTAGCCGGCGGGGACGCGGCGGTAGACGAGGACGGTGGGCGGGCCGCCACCCTCCCGGTCCGGGACCGGGACCTCGTAGACCTTGGGCGGGTGGCCCGTGGGGCCGAGCAGGATCGGTAGGACGCGGCCGTCCAGGGGGCCACCGACGAAGGGGGTGTTCTCGCTCTTCACGTGGCCAGTGTCCCCCGAACCGCCCCTTCCCGTTTCCCCGGGCGGGCCGAACGACGACCCGGCGCCGCGCCTACAGGAGGTGTCCCGCGTCGCCCAGGACCGGGAGGGCGCGGCGGGCCAGCGTGCCCGCGGGGCCGTCGCCGCGTTCGAGGCCGAGGGCGGTCTGGAGGACGCCCGCGGTCTGGGGGTCCGTCGCCGCGGTGGCGACCGTGAGGGCGACGAAGTGGTCGAGGAACATCGCGCAGAGCTCGTCCGTCGGCAGCTCCTTGCCCTCGTCGAGCCAGATCAGGGAGCCGGCCTCCACCGCGGCGATCCACACCCGGACCATCATCCGCAGCCGCGGCCCCGGCTCCGTCACGTCCAGATGGGAGAGGATCTGCTCGGCGGCCGCCGTACGCACCGAGTCCACGATCGCACCGGTCCGCGAGGTCGCCGCCACCCCGCTGCCCTGCAGCAGCGCACTGAATCCGGTGGCGTGCCCGTCGACGAACGCGAGATAGCGGGCGAGGGCCCGGCCGAGCCGTTCGGTGAGCGGGCCGTCCTGCGGTTCGTCGAAGCAGGCGCGCAGCGCGTCCGCCGCCGTGCCGAGTGCGGCCTCGTACAACTGCTGCTTGCCGCCGGGGAAGTAGCGGTACACCAGCGGCCGGGAGACGCCGGCGGCCTCCGCGACGTCGTCCACCGAGACGTCCTCGGGGGCATGATGGGCGAAGAGGCCGAGCGCCGCGTCGAGCAGCTGGACCCGTCTGGCCTCGACGCTCAGCCGTCGGTACGCGGGGGTGGTGGCGGGGGACATGTCTGGCAGCGTATCGGCAGTGCCTGCCGACCGGTCCCGGAGCGTCAGCCTCCGGAAGTCCCGGGAGGTTCCCGGGAGATCCAGGGAGGAGCCCGGCAGGTGCCCCGGAGGTCCCCGGAGTCTCAGGCCAGCAGGCCGGAGCTGCGCCACAGGCGCCGCCCGACACCGCGCAGCAGACCCACGTCGTCCAGGAAGTCCGTCAGGCGACGGGCGCCGGTCTGCATCACCTCACGGCGGTGGGCGCTGGCCCTGACCTGGGCGACCGCGGCGCGGCGGTCCAGGCCGACGTTCGAATAGACCTCGGGGTTCACGAAGGCGAGGGAGAAGACGCGGGCCGCCTCGCCGCTGCTGATCCGGGTCAACTCCCGCTCCCAGCGCGGCGCGGTGACCATCTGGCGGCGCAACTCCTCGCGGGCGTAGCGCACATGGCGAGCCTCCTCGACGACGTGGATCCTCGTCACCCCGCGCACCAGCGGCTGCACCCGCTCGTCGGGGAAGGTGAGGCGCTGCATCCAGTCCAGGATCTCCTCGCCGAGCAACGTGCAGGCGAAGGAACCCGGCGTGGTCGACACGGTCTTGAGCACCCGGGCAAGATTGTGGTGCACACGCGTCACGTGGTACGGCGGCGCCCCGGCCTTCTTGATCATCCGGGCGAACATCATCGAGTGCCGGCACTCGTCGGCGATCTCGGTCAGCGCGTACCGCACATGCGAGCTGGTCACGGACTTGTCGTAGATGTGCCGTACGAGCAGCTGCATCAGGATGATCTCGAACCAGATGCCGAGCGAGGCGAGCGAGGCGGCCTCGTGCCGGGCCAGTTCGTGGCGCTGGTCCTCCGGCATCCGGTGCCACATCGGGGTGTCGTAGAGCGAGACCAGCTCCGGCGGCCAGAACCACTTGCCGGGCTCGGCCGGTGCGTCCCAGTCGAGTTCGCGGTCCGGGTCGAAGGAGTGTCTGGCGGACGCCTCGAGGAGTCGCTCGGCCACCTGCTCGCGGTCCTTGAGCAGGCCGAGTGCATCGCTCACGCCGGTGAGCGCGCCGGCTTCCGCGGTGGTCGTCATGCCGTCCGTCCCGTCCCGCAACTGATGGGTGCGCGCGTCGAGTTACCGAAGGTCACGTCTTATGAGACTGCCCGTCAGCAGGACCGTCAATCCCTTGTACGGGACTTGCTGCGGCAGGTGGCGACCACGCTCCGCGGAGGTGCCGCGGGAGTTGTTGACCGTACGTATACCAGCGTGTGAATCTGCAGACGGGCCGGTACTGCAGGCACCCTGCGAGCCGAAGGAGACGCGACGTGTCCACCAGCGAGCTCTACACCAAGAACCCCGAAGACCCCGTCTGGCAGGTGCCCGCCACCGGCGCGGCCCGCTTCAGCTGGGAGTACGACGAAGGACGCGAACGCCTCCTCGCCCTCTACCAGAAGGGCAAGGACAAGCAGTGGGACGGCGCCAAGCGCATCGACTGGGACCTCGAAGTCGACCCGGCCAACCCGCTCGGCACTCCGGACGAGGCCCTCACCCTCTACGGCACCCGCCACTGGGCGAAGATGACCGACAAGGACAAGGGCGAACTGCGTAAGCACTACGCGTCCTGGCAGTTCAGCCAGTTCCTGCACGGTGAGCAGGGTGCGATGGTCTGCGCCGCGCGGATCGTCGAATCGGTGCCGGACCTGGACGCCAAGCTGTACTCCGCGACGCAGACGATGGACGAGGCCCGGCACGCGGAGATCTACGGCCGCTTCCTGCACGACAAGCTCGGCATGCTCTACCCGATCAACGACAATCTGCAGTCGCTGCTCGGCGACACCCTGCGCGACTCCCGCTGGGACATGCCCTACCTCGGCATGCAGGTGCTGATCGAGGGGCTCGCGCTCGCCGCCTTCGGCATGATCAGGGACACCACGGACAAGCCGTTGCCCAAGCAGATCCTGGCGTACATCATGCAGGACGAGGCGCGGCACGTGGCCTTCGGACGGATGGCCCTGCGCGACTACTACCAGCAGCTCACCGACGCGGAACGCCGCGAGCGCGAGGACTTCGTGATCGAGGGCTGCTATCTGATGCGGGACCGACTGCGCGGCGTCGAGGTCCTGGAGAACTTCGGCATCCCGAAGGCCGAGGCGGACGAATACAGCGAGCAGTCCGAATACCTGCAGCTCTTCCGGCAGTTGCTCTTCAGCCGCATCGTGCCGTGCGTCCGCGACATCGGCCTGTGGGGCAAACGCCTGCAGGAGGCGTACGTCGACATGGGCGTCTTCGAGATGGGCAACTCCAACCTCGACCAACTGATGGCCCAGGACGAGGAGATAGCCGAAAAACTCGACGCGGAACGCTTCGCGGAGGAGGAGGCGGAGCGCGTCGCGGAGGTACGGGACGCGATCGCGGCGGGCGAGGAGATCGAGAAGAACGCCTAGTCGCGCGTGGCCGCCGCCGCCTCGGACACAGCAGCACACCCACGAAAGGCACTCAGAACATGCGGCGGTACGTCCTCACGGGCACTCCGGGATCCGGCAAGACCTCGATCCTGCACCGCCTGGCGGAGCTCGGGCACGCGGTCGTCGAGGAGGCGGCCACCTCGGTCATCGCAGAGGCGCAGGGGAAGGGCGTGGACGAGCCGTGGACGCGGGCGTCGTTCATCGACGACATCGCCGCGCTGCAGCGCCGGCGGCAGTCGGAGGCCGATGCCTCCGGTGACGTCCAGGTCTTCGACCGCTCGCCGGTCTGTACCCACG
Organism: Streptomyces triticagri; assembly: GCF_003429565.1. GTDB lineage: Bacteria > Actinomycetota > Actinomycetes > Streptomycetales > Streptomycetaceae > Streptomyces > Streptomyces triticagri. The sequence continues at coordinate 19,842 of NZ_QUAK01000227.1, read as the reverse complement.
CCCTCGCCACCTACCTCGGCCATCCCGTGTCACCGGCGCTGAGCGAGGAGTTGGAGCGGATCACCTCCCGGGGCATCTACGAACGGCAGGTGCTCTTCGTCCGCAATCTGGGTTTCTGCGAGCCGAGTCCGGCCCGGCGGATCAGCTTCGAGGACTCGCTGGTCTTCGAGCAGATCCACGAGCAGAGCTACCGCACCTTCGGCTACGAGATCGTCGACATCCCGGCCGGAGAGCTGTCCCACCGTGTTGCCCAGGTCAACTCGCTGATCTCCCGGGCGGGGTGGCCAGGGACGGGTGGTGCTTGAGGAGGTCCTCGGGGCCCAGGGCCCGGCCGTACTCGTACGCCGTCGTGAACTCGGCCTCGCCGAGGAGGCCGCGGGTCCGGACTTCGATGCGTGCGACGTCGTCGCGCTCGCCCTCCGGGAGCGGCGCGCCCACCGAGTCGCGGGCCGCTGCTGCCGCGCCGAGGAGGTGGGCCGCCGCAGTGGCGTCGCCCGATAGGGAGAGCGCGCCGGCGAGGCCCTCGAGGCCGAGGGCGAGGCCGCGGGAGCCGCCGGCCGCGCGGGCCGCGGACAGGCCCTCGCGCTGCAGGCGCAGGGCGGTCGACGGATCACCGCGCAGCTCGGCCACGAAGCCGAGTTCGGCCAGGATCAGCGCCGGGACCTCCGGCTCGTACCCCATCTGCCGGTGCACCTCGAGGACTTGGCGCAGATGGGCCTCGGCCGCGTCCAGATCGCCCTGCCTGCGGGCGCCGATGGCCAGGCCGGTCTCCGCGTACTGCTCGCCGAAGCGGTCCGACTGGGCGACCGCGAGGCGCCGGGCCCGCTCGTGGAAGTCCCGGGCGCGGGCGAAGTCCCGGCCGAGCAGCGCGATCCGGCCGAGCCCCGAGAGCTGGAAGCAGACGTCCGGCCAGAGCTCCAGGTCCTCGGCCCTGCGCAGGCCCTCGCGGTGCAGCTGCTCGGCCCGTGCGTAGTCGCCGTTCACCTGGGCCGCCATCTGCAGCGGCACCGATGCGTGCAACTGGCCCCACTGGTCGCCCAGTTCACGGAACAGGTCCAGGCTGCGCCCGCCGTGCCGGCGCAGCGCGTCCCAGTCCCCGTCCAGCTGCGCGTGGAAGGCCAGCTCCGCGAGCACCGCGGCCGTGCCCCACCGGTCCCCGATCGAGGTGAAGCCGGCGAGTGCGGAGGCGAGCAGCTCCTGGCTCGGGCGCCGGTCGGCGACGCCGTACTGCTGGGAGGCCACGAACCACTGCGCGGTGGCCCGGCCCCACGGGTCTTCCACATCGTCGAACGGGCGCAGCGCGGCCTCGTACTCGCCGACCGGATCCGGAGTGCCGCCGAGCAGCAGCCGGAAGCCGCCCAGGTACGCCGTCGCCCGGGCCGACTGCACGGGGTCGGCGTCTCCCGCCGTGCCCAGCGCCGCGGTGAGTGCGCGCCGCGCCTCCTCGTGGCGGCCGCGCAGCTGCCAGTACCGGGCCAGGGCGTTGACCAGGCGCAGGGCGGTGTCCGCGGCGCCGGCCGCCACCGCGTGGTCGAGGGCTGAGCGCAGATTCGCGTACTCGGTGTCGAGGCGGCGCAGCCACCGGCGCTGCGCGGGGCCCCGGAGCTGAGGCTCGGCGTGCTCGGCGAGCGCCAGGTAGTACCCGCGGTGGTCGCGCCGCAGGTCCGCCGACTCGCCGGACTCCGCGAGGCGTTCGGAGGCGTACGCGGCGACCGATTCGAGCAGCCGGTAGCGGGGGCCGTCGTCCGGGCTCTCGGACATCACCAGGAGCGAGCCGTCCACCAGGCGCGCGAGCAGATCGAGCACCTCCGGGCGCTCCACTGCGCCCCCGGTGCAGAGCTGTTCGGCCGCGTCCAGGGTGCAGCCGTCGGCGTGCACGGCCAGGCGGCGCAGTACGGCGCGCTCGCTCTCGCCGAGCAGCTCCCAGCTCCAGTCGATGACCGCGCGCAGGGTGCGCTGCCGGGCCGGGGCGCCGCGCGAGCCGGCCGCGAGGAGTGGGAAGCGGTCGTCGAGGCGGGCCGCCAACTCGTGCACTCCCAGGGCCCGTACGCGGGTCGCGGCCATCTCCAGGGCGAGCGGGATGCCGTCCAGGCGCCGGCACACCGACACCACCGCGTCCAAGGTGCCGGCGTCCAGGACGAAGTGCGGCGCCGATGCCGCGGCACGCGCCACGAACAGCTCGACCGCACCGAAGCCGCGCACCTCCGCCGCGCTCAGGCCGTCCGCGGACGCGGGCAGCGGCAGCGGCGGCACCTCCCGCAGATGCTCGCCGGTCACGCCGAGCGGCACCTGGCTGGTGGCCAGGATCCGCAGGGACGGGCCCGCCCTGAGGAGTTGCTCGGCCAGCGCCGAGACCCTGATCCTCAGCCGGGCACTGCTCGGCATCGCCGCCGCCACCCTGATGCCCTCGACCCTCGCCCTGATCAGCAACATGTTCCACGACCCGAACCAGCGCGGTCGCGCCATCGCGGTCTGGGCCAGCTGCTTCATGGGCGGTACGGCGCTCGGCCCGGCCGTCGGCGGCATCTTCCTCGAATACTTCTGGTGGGGCTCGGTGTTCCTGCTCGGGGTGCCCATCATGGTGGTGCTCCTGATCGCCGCCCCGAAGCTGCTCCCCGAGTACAAGGACGCGGACGCCGGCCGTATCGACCTGTTCAGCGTGCTGCTCTCGCTCGTCGCCATCCTCTCCGTGATCTACGGCCTGAAGGAGCTGGCCCGGCACGGGTTCGCCCCGCTGCCGCTCGGCGCGGTGGTCGTCGGCGTGGCCGTCGGCACGGTCTTCGTGAAGCGCCAGGGCAGGCTCGAACACCCGCTGCTCGACCTGAAGTTGTTCCGGATCGGCGCCTTCACCGCCGCGCTGTTGATCCTGATGGTCTCGATGCTCGGCACCGGCGGCGGCTACCTCTTCATCACCGGCTTCCTGCAGATGGTCGAGGGCTACTCGCCGATGGAGGCGGGCCTGCTGATGGTGCCCTCGGCCGTCGCCTCGATCCTCGCCGCGCAGGTGGCACCGGTGCTCGTACGGCGCTTCGCGACCGGCACCGTCGTCGGGGCCGCGCTGCTCATCGGCATGGCCGGCTATCTGCTGCTCACCCAGGTCGACGCGGTCGGCGGGATGCCGCTCCTGATGACCGGCTTCGTGATCATCTTCATCGGCGTCGGCACCTTCGGGTCGCTCGGCACCGGTCTGGTCGTCGGCTCCGTACCGCCCGAGCGCGGCGGGTCCGCGGCCGCGCTCTCCTCCATCAGCGGCGACCTGGGCAACGCGCTCGGCGTGGCCACCCTCGGCAGCCTCGGCGCCGCCGTCTACCGGGGCGCCTTCGACGCCCCGGCCGGCACCCCGCAGGGCGCCGCCGAATCGGCGGGCGCGAGCATGGAGAACGCCGTCGCCGCCGCCCGTGAACTGCCCGGACAGGCCGGCGAGGCCCTGCTCGGCGCGGCCGAGTCCGCCTATGCGAGCGGCCTCAACAGCATCGGCGTCGCCTGCGCCCTGATCACCGCCACCAGCGCGGTCATCGCCCTCACGGTGCTGCGGAAGCGGGGAGGGGACAGCTCCACCACGGGCCCGGACGACCAGGCCGCCGGCACCGAGGACGGCGTGCCGGAGACGGCAGCCGCCCATTGACCAGGACGCGTCGACTTGACCAGGACGCGCCGACGACAAAGATCCACGACGGAAGACCACGACGGAAGACCACGACGGGGCCGGGCGGCCGAAAGGCGCCCGGTCCCCGCGCCGTAGGGACCGGTCCCCAAGCCCTACGACCGGACGGTCGCCCGCTGCCCCGCCGCAAGTTCCCCCAGCGCGGCCTCGGTCGGCGAGCCGGGCGAGGCCGCGTAGCTGGCGAAGGCCAGCTCGGGCGCCCCGTCCGGGCGCATCACCTCCAGCTCCAACTCCAGGGCGCCGACCCGCTCGTGGCGGATGCGTACCCGTTTCTGCGGCCAGTTGTGGATCAGGTGCTCGCCCCACAGGCGCCTGAAGTCGTCGCTGATACGCAGGAGTTCGGCGATGGCGGCGGAGATCACCGGGTCGTCCGGGAAGCGGCTCCAGCACAGCCGCAGATAGCCGATCTGGAAGCGGGCGGCCCGCTCCCACTGCCCCGCGTCCGTCAGTCTGGTCCGCAGCACCGTGTCCAGGAAGATCGCATGCGTCCAGGTGCGCCGGTCCGGCGGCACCGTGTCGAAGTCGAAGAGGGTCAGCGCCGTCAGCCGGTTCCACGCCAGCGCATCGCCGTAGCGGCCGGTGATGTACGCGGGGACGCCGGTGATCGAGTCGACCAGGTACTGCAGATTCTCGAGCGTCCTGCCGGGGTGGCCGCCGGGGGTGGTGCGCGGCAGCTGTACGAGATTGTGCAGATACTCGTGCTCGTCGGCGCGCAGCCGCAGCGCCGAGGCGATCGCGTCGAGGACCTCGGCCGAGACGTTGGTGTACTGGCCCTGTTCGAGGCGGGTGTAGTGGCTGATGCTGACGCCCGCGAGCTGGGCCAGCTCCTCGCGGCGCAGCCCCGGCACCCGGCGCCGCTCGTCGAAGAGGGGCAGACCGACGTCCTCGGGACGCAGCCGGGCACGGCGCGAGCGGAGGAATCCGCGCAGCTCTTTCCGTCGGTCCATCCAGCGGAAGCTACGCAGACGGCTACGGAGTGTCAATCGGACCCTGGACCGGCCCGGAGAGCTCGGTGAGCATGCGGAACGTCGCCCGTGCGGCCGCCGAAGGCTCGGCATGATGGAGCAGCAGCCGGTTCCCCGTACGGTCGGCGAACTCGGTCCACGCGAAGACCAGCGGCAGCAGCCCCACCAGCGGATGCCGGATCCGCACCTTCCCGTAGCTGCCGGGCGTGTGCGGCGGGCGCGCCCACAGTGCGGCGAACTGCCGGCTCGCTCCGGTCAACTCGCCCACGAGCACGGCCAGTCGGGAATCGTCCGGCTCGCGGGCGACGGCGTGCCGCAGCAGCGCCACGGCCCGCCGGGCCTCCACGTCCCACTCGGGATACAGCCGCCGCGTCTGCGGGTCGAGGAAGAGCTGCACGGCGAGGTTGTGCCGCGGCCGGTGTGCGCCGGGGGACGGGGAGACGGACGGGTCGAGATGGCCGGCGAGCAGCGCATGGCCCGCCCGGTTCCAGGCCAGTACGTTCAGACCGGTGTCCAGGACGGTGGCCGCGGCACCGTCGATCGCCGTCACCAGCGTGGCCAGCTCCGGCCGCAGCCGCGTACCGGCGTCCGGCGGGCCGCCCTGCGGCGCGGCCTCGACGAGCGCGAGCAGCCGCAGCCGTTCGTCCGCCCCCAGGTGCAGCGCCCGCGCCAGACGTACGGCGGCGCCGGGCGCCAGACGCGGGCGCTGACCGCGCTCCAGGCGGGTGTACTGGCCGAGCGGCAGACCCGCGAGCGCGGCGACCTCCTCGCGGCGGAGCCCGGGCACGCGGCGGCGCCGGCCCGCGGGCAGTCCGACGTCGGCGGGTTCGAGCCGTGCCCGCCAGCTGCGCAGGAGTCCGGCCAGTTCCTCACCCATGCTGCTCCGCCGCTCCTCGCTCCCGGTGACCGGTCAGCAGTACATGCTCCGCCGGCCGGCCGGTCCGCAGCCAGACCGGGTGCTGCCTACTCAGCGCCTGAGCACCCTCGACAGGCTCCCGCGGGGCCTCACTCCTCGCGCAGCGCCGCCTGCATCACCGCGCGGGCGACCGGCGCCGCACTGCCGCCGCCACTGATGTCGTCGCGGTCCACGGCCGCCTCCTCCACGACCACGGCGAGCGCGACGGCCGGCTGAGCGGCGCCCTCGGCCTGCGCCCAGGAGATGAACCAGGCGTACGGCACACCGGCATTGCCCAGACCGTGCTGGGCCGTACCCGTCTTCCCGCCGACCGTCGCGCCCTTGATGGCCGCCTGACCGCCCGTGCCCTTCTCGACCGCCTCCACCATCAACTCCCGCAGGATCGTGGCGGTCCGCGGATTGAACGTCTGGCGCAGCGACATCGCGTGCTCGACCATCAGCGGGTCGCCGTCCTCGTCGGTGGTCCGGTCCACCAGGTGCGGGGTCTTGAGATCGCCGTTGTTCGCCACCGCCGAGGCCACCATCGCCATCTGCAGCGGGGTGGCGCGGGTGTCGTACTGACCGATCGAGGAGAGGGCGAGCTGGGCGTCGTCCATCGAGGCGTCGAAGGTGCTCCGGGACACCGCGGCGGGGATCCGCAGGTCCGGGTCGTTGAAGCCGAACTTCTGCGCCGTGCCCGCCACCGCCTGCTCGCCGGTCCGCACCCCGAGCCGGGCGAAGACGGTGTTGCAGGACCAGACGAAGGCGTAGCGCAGCGAGGCGTCCTCGCAGCCGTCCACCGGATTGGTCAGCCGCGTCGTGGTGCCGGGCAGGGTGTACGGGTCGGGCGATCTGGTGGGGGCGTCCACGTCGGTGACGGTTCCCTTGTCGAGGGCGGCCGCCGCGGTCACCACCTTGAAGGCGGAGCCGGGCGGATACGTCTGCCGGATCGCCCGGTTCAGCATCGGCTTGCCGGGGGCGGTGGTCAGCCGCTCCCAACTCCGTTTCACGTCCGGGCCGTTGCCGGACAGCAGGCCCGGATCGTAGGACGGGGTGGAGACCAGGGCGAGGATGCGGCCGGTGGCTGGCTCGATCGCGGCGACCGCGCCGCGCTTGGCGCCGAGCGAGGCGAACGCCGCCTGCTGTACGGCGGGGGAGATGGTGGTGTGCACGGCGCCGCCCGGCTCGCGGGAGCGGGTGAAGTCGTTCCACAGGGGCAGCGGCTGCAGCATCGGGTCGGTGCCGGCGAGCAGCCCGTCCCCGGTCCGCTCGAGGAGGCTGGTGCCGTACGACTGGGAGGCGTAGCCGGTGACCGGGGCGTACAACGGGCCGTTGCGGTAGGTGCGTTCGTAGCGCAGCTGCTCGCCGGTGTCCTTGGATCCGGTGAGCGGCCGGCCGCCGGCCAGGATGTCGCCGCGGGGCTGGGCGTAACGGGCGATCACCTCGCGCCGGTTGGCCGGATCGGCGTCGTACGCGCGCGATTCGAAGACCTGGAGCCGGGTCGCGTTGAGCAGCACCAGCAGCACCAGGAGCAGGCAGAGCGCGGCGGCCTGGCGGATGTGCCGCGTCATGTCGCCGCCGCCGGGCGGGACGGCGCCGGCCGTCGGCCGCTTCGGAGTGCCGCTGCGGCCTTCCCGGTACCGTTTCACGCCGCCTCCTCCAGGTCCCGGTCCGCTCCCCGGTCGCGGGCGGAGTCGCTGAGCCGGATCAGGAGCGCCACGATCAGCCAGTTGCTCACCACCGAAGAGCCGCCCTGCGCGAGGAACGGCATCGGCATCCCGGTCAGCGGGATCAGTCCGGTGACCCCGCCCGCGATCACGAACACCTGCAGCGCCACGATCACCGCGAGCCCGACCGCGAGCAGCCGCCCGAACGGGTCGCGCAGACCGAGCGCCACCCGGTAGCCGCGGGCCACGAGCAGGGCGTACAGCAGGAAGATCGCGCTCAGACCGGTCAGGCCCAGCTCCTCGCCGGCCGTGGCCAGCACGAAGTCCGACTTGGCGGCGAAGCCGATGAGCGTGGAATGGCCGAGGCCCAGACCGGTGCCGAGCAGCCCGCCGGAGGCGAACGCGTAGAGGGACTGGGTGAGTTGGTTGGGTCCGAGGCCTGCCTCCACGGAGGCGAGCGGGTGCAGCCAGTCCGAGACCCGGCCCGCCACATGCGGCTCGAACGAGCCGACCACCCAGGCACCGGCCGCGGCGAGCAGCAGCCCCGCGGCGATCCACCCGGCCCGCCCCGTCGCCACGTACAGCAGCACCACGAAGAGCCCGAAGAACAGCATCGAGGTGCCGAGATCCCGCTCGAGCGCCAGACACCCCACACTCAACAGCCAGATGGTGACCACCGGGCCGAGTACCCGCGCCGTCGGCAGCTGCCACCGCCACAGCCGCCGGCCCGCATACGTGAGGGCGCTGCGGTTCGCCGCGAGGTAGGCGGCGAAGAACACCGCGAGCAGGACCTTGGAGAACTCCGCGGGCTGCAGCGAGAATCCGCCGATCCGCACCCAGATCCGGGCGCCGTTCACCGCGGGGAAGGCGACCGGCGCGGCGAGCAGCAGCAGCGCCGCGACGACCGAGACGTACGCGTACCGCTGCAGGACCCGGTGGTCGCGCAGGAAGAACACCGTCACGATGAACAGGCCCACCCCCGCGGTGGACCACACCAGTTGGGCGAGCGCCGCCGTGTGCCCCGGTGTCTCCAGGTCGAGGCGGTGGATGAGCACCAGGCCGAGGCCGTTGAGCAGCACCGCGATGGGCAGCAGCAGCGGATCGGCGCAGGGGGCGCGCAGCCGTACGGCCAGATGGGCGACGAGGGCGAGGGCGCCGAGCCCGCCGCCGTAGCCGAGCGCGTCGGGCGGCACGGCTCCGTCGCGGGCGAGGCCGAGATAGGCGTAGCCGAAGAGGCAGATGAGCACCGCGAGGACGAGCAGGGCGAGTTCGGTGCCGCGGCGACGGTCGACACGGACCGGCGGGACGGGCGCCCCGGGGCGGCCCGTCACGTCCGTCACATCCGCCATCGTTCCGGTCATACCGGGCAAAGTAGCAAGACCGTACCGGGCTGCCGGTGAACCATCGCGCCGCCGACGGCGCGGCGCGGGCGGAACCGGTGGATGCGGCGCGCCCCGCGCTCAGCGCCCCGGCTCCCGGAAGCGGACCACGGACACCGTCGCATGCCGGGTCGCCAACTGCCGTACCTCCACGAAGACTCCGGACGGCACCGTCAGATACGGGACGTCGCCGAGCCCCACCGCATTGATCGTGCCCTGGCCGTCCGGCGGCGGCAGCAGCCGCTGGGCGCGCGCCCGCACCGGCGGGGTCAGCGGGCTGGAGAGCACCGGGGTGTCGTCCCCGGGCAGCACGACCACCAGGGCGCGGGCCCGTACCGCCGTACCGGTGAAGCCGACCACCGCCGCCTCCCGGGTGTCGCTGTGCCGCACCTTCTGCCAGGCCCAGGCGGCGGCCGTCGAGTAGGGCGAGTCGAGGGCCTTCGCCACCACACCCTCGACACCGACCGACCGCATGTCCCGGTACCAGGTCAGGGCCGTCTCGTACGAGCTGGTGGCGAGGACCCGCTGGGCGCCGGGGACACCGGGCGGGAGCAGCTCGCCGAGCCGCTCCCAGCGCTCCCGCAGCTGCAGCGCGCGCAGATCGCGGCCCGGTGTGGCGAGCGCGTCGAAGGCGATGAAGTACACCGGCACCCCGTCCCGCTCCCGCGCGGCCGGGGACCGCAGCAGTTCGTGGAAGGCGAGCCGCCCGTCCTGATAGGCGCACAGCTCACCGTCCAGTACGGCGCCGGGCGCGAGCTGCTCGGTGAGTGCCGCCGTGACCTCCGGGAACTCCGGGCCCAGATCGCGCCCCGAGCGCGACTGCAGCACCACCTTCGACTCGAGACGGAAGGCCACGGCCCGGAATCCGTCCAGCTTGATCGAGTACTGCACCCCGCCGGGCAGACCGCCCGGTCCGGGCACGGACGGGACCGCACGGGGCCGCATCACCGCGACGGGCGGCCGCAGGACCACGGCGGGCGACGGTTTCACGGGCATGCCCCCAGGGTCCTCCCGTACGGGGTCCGGCGCAGGTCAACCCGACGGCTTCGGCACCGGGCCGGCCCGGTTCGGATTGAGCAGCGGGGCCAGCAGGTCGCCGTGCCGGGCGAGACGGTCCGGCATGTCGCCCGCCAGGAAGGACAGCTCGGCCGGCGCCGCACAGGCCGCCACCTCGTCCCAGGTCACGGGCGCGGAGACGGTGGGCTCCGGGCGGGCCCGCAGGGTGTACGGGGTGGCGGTGGTCTTCGCGGCCGCGTTCTGGCTGTGGTCGACGAAGACCTTGCCGGGCCGCAGGCTGCGGGTCATCCGGTGCAGGGCGAGCCCGGCCAGGTCCCGCTCTGCCTCCACGGCGAGCTCCTTCGCGTACGCCGACACCTGCTCGGACGGGGTCGGCTCGATCGGGGCGAGCAGGTGCAGGCCCTTGGACCCGGAGGTCTTCGCGTACGACTGCAGCCCGTCGGCGGCCAGGCGCTCGCGCAGCCAGAGCGCGACCCGGCAGCACTCCACGACGGTGGCCGGCGGGCCGGGGTCGAGATCGAGCACAAGCCGGTCGGCGACCCCCGGACGGTCGGCCTGCCACTGCGGGGTGTGGTACTCCGTCACCAGATTGGCCGACCACATCAGGCTCGCCATGTCCTGGACGAGCACCTGGCGCAGGGTGCCCTCGTGCGCCCGCCGCGGCACCTCGGCCGTACGGACCCAGGACGGGGTGCCCGGCGGCACGTTCTTCGCGAAGAACCGCTGGCCGTCCGGCCCGTCCGGGAAGCGCAGGAACGAGACCGGACGGTTGTACAGGTGGCTGAGCAGCGAGCCGGCGGCGACCGCGTAGTAGTGCAGCACCTCGCCCTTGGTGAAGCCGCTCGCGGGATAGAGCACCTTGTCCAGGTTCGAGAGCGCGATCCGTCGGCCCTCCACCTCGGTGATGGGCGTCATACGATGAGAATCCCACGCGAAACAGTGGGAAGCCGATATTCCACCGCAAGACGGACGGGGTACGACGTGCGATCGATATGGAACGGCGCGATCTCCTTCGGCCTGGTCAGCATCCCGATCAAGCTGGTCAACGCCACGGAGAACCACTCGATCTCCTTCCGCCAGGTGCACACCGCCGACGGCGGACGCATCCGGTACCGCAAGGTGTGCGAGCTGGAGGAGAAGGAGGTCCCGTCGGCGGAGATCGGCAAGGGCTACGAGGACGCGGACGGCTCGATCATCCCGATCACCGACGAGGACCTGGCGTCGCTGCCCATCCCGACCGCCAAGACCATCGAGATCGTCTCCTTCGTCCCGGAGAACGCCATCGATCCGCTGCAGATGGGCACCGCGTACTACCTGGTGGCCAACGGCGTACCGGCGGCGAAGCCGTACACCCTGCTGCGCGAGGCGCTCAAGCGGAGCCAGAAGGTCGCCATCGCCAAGTTCGCGCTGCGCGGGCGCGAGCGGCTCGGGATGCTCCGCGTCGTCGACGACACCATCGCGATGCACGGGCTGCTCTGGCCCGACGAGATCCGCGCGCCCGAGGCCGCCGCGCCGGAGACGCAGGTCAGTGTGCGGGACGCCGAACTCGATCTTGCGGACGCGCTGATGGACACCCTCGGCGAGGTCGACATCTCGACCCTGCACGACGACTACCGCGAGGCGGTCGAGGAGATGCTGGCCGCGAAGACCGAGGGTGTGGAGCCGGCGCCGGCCGCGGAGCGCGGGGAGTCCGGTGGGAAGGTGATCGATCTGATGGCGGCGCTGGAGAGCAGCGTGCGGGCCGCGCAGGAGGCGCGGGGGGAGGGGGCGGAATCCGGGGATTCCGGGGATTCCGGGGATTCCCGGGGTTCCGGGGAGGCCGCGGAGGTCACGTCGCTCGTGGGGCGGAAGAAGACGGCTGCTGCCCGTAAGTCCGCGCCGGCTGCGCCGAAGCAGGTCGGTGGGAAGAAGTCGACGGCGTCGGCGTCGTCGGGGACGGGGGCCTCCCGGTCGAAGGGGGCGGGTTCGAAGGCGTCCACGTCCAAGGCGTCCGGCTCGAAGTCCTCGCGGGCGGCGAAGTCCGGGTCTGCCGCGGGGGCCACGTCCAAGGCCGGTTCGTCGAAGGCGAGTACGTCCAAGGCGAGTACGTCCAAGGCGGGGGCGGGTGGCAAGTCGCAGGGGGCCAAGGCTGCGAAGTCGACCTCGGCCGCTGCGCGGAAGACGACGAAGAAGGCGGCGCCGCGGAAGCGGGCGTCGGCCTGAACGGCGGGGAGGCATTCGCTCCCGCGTCGTACGGCCCCTCGCGTCGTACGGGTCCCGCGGACGGTGGGTGTGGCGCATACTGACCGCAATGACAAAGCGATCCGCGCCCCGGCGCCATCTGGCCACCAGTCCCTTCAAAGCCCCCGCGCTTCCTGTGGTGAAGGAGTTTGCGCTGGGGGACCGTGTGTCTCACGACCGTCATGGGCTCGGCAGGATCATCGGGGTCGAGGAGGGGGTGGCGATGCTGGTCGACTTCGGCGCTCGCCAAGCCCGGATCCCTGTGCCGTATTCGGGGATGGACAAGCTTTAGCGGGCGGCGTCAGCGGGCGGCGGGCCCGCGGGGGTTCAGCGCGTCCGGCGCTGGGGCGCCTTGTCCTCAAGCGCCGGACGGGCTTCCTTTTCGCCCTGGCGGGCTCGTCCTCAAGCGCCGGACGGGCTGAAAGATGTCCTCAAACGCCGGACGGGCTGGAAGAGCTGCCGGATGGGCTGGAAGAGCCGCCGGGCGGGCTGGAAGGGTCGCCGGATGGGATGGAGGGGTCGCCGGACCGGCTGGACGTGGTGAGGCGGTGCAGGAGGTTTTCGCGGATTGTGGGTCTCGTGGCGAAGAGGAGGAGGAACGTGGCTTCGCGGACGAGGCGGCCGGCGGTCGCGGACGGGAGCAGGGATCTGCTGCCGTGGGCGACCGCGTAGGCGGATGCCGCGCGCAGCGCCAGTTCCGAGATCCGCGCCCGCGCGGCCGGCACCTCTTCGGGGCTCGCCCCGAGCAGCAGTGACCGGGCCGCGTCCAGCTCGCCGGGCAGTGCGCCGGCCTCCTCGCCGAGAAGTGTGATCGCCCGCCCCGCCAGGCCGAGGCCCAGGGAGCCGGTGAACCGTACCGACTCGATGTCCCCCTGCAGATGCGCGGCCTGCGCCTGCGTCCCGAGCACCCGCTCGTCGGGTACGAAATGACGGGTGAACCGCACCGTCACCGTGCGGCTGGCCTGCACCGCGAGCAGCTCCAGCGGCTCCACCGACAGCGTCCCGCTCTCCTCGGCGTCGAGCAGCGCCCACACCACGACGTCGTCCGTGTCGCGGCCCGCGGTGTGCAGCACGTCGACCATGCCCCAGCCCGTGACCCAGGGCGCCTCGCCGTCGAGGACATAGCCACCGTCGACCCGCTCGGCGCGCACCAGCGGCGGGCCGGGCCGTACCGCGGCACCGACGGCCAGACCCGCGCGGCGCCGGCCCTCGGCCAGATCCGCCAAGTACGCCGTACGCAGCGCCTCGTTGGCCGAATCGGCCAGCGCCATCACCGCACCGTGATGCTGCATCCAGACGAACGTCGTGGTCAGACAACCGCCGGCGAGCAGCTCCACAAGGCGCAGCACGGCCGGGAAGTCCGGCAGATCGAGGCGTGTGAGGTCCTCCGGCGCGGCCAGCCCGTAGAAGCCCTCGGCCGCAAGCAGGTCCAGCTGTGCGGCCGGCACCCGGTCGTCGCTCTCCACTTCGGCCGCCGACGGGAACAACACGTCGTCCGCGAGCCACCTGGCCCGCTGAAGCGCCCGGCACTCGGCTCCGGTCTCGTCCATCGGTCGAGCGTACGCCCGGGGGCGGCGTCCGGGCCTGCCGTCGAGTGGTGCGGCGAGGTCGGGCCCGGACGGACCGGTGTCAGAGGGCCGCCGCCTCCGCGGCCGTCGGGTACGAGGCCTGGGCGCCCTCGCGGGTCACCGCGGCCGCCCCGACCCGTGCCGCGTACGCCGCCGCCCGCGGCAGCTCGTCGCCGAGGCCGAGGCGCCAGGCGAGCGCCGCCGTGAAGGCGTCGCCCGCGCCGGTGGTGTCCACCGCACGGACCCGGGGGCTCGGCACGTGCACCGCGGGCGCCGGTGAGCCGTCCGGCGGGCGTACGGCGACCAGCGCGCCGCGCTCGCCCAGCGTGACCACCACCGATCGCGGGCCCAGGTCAAGCAGCGCCGGCGCCCACTCCTCGGGCGTCGCACCCACCGGCTGCGGCCCGCCGGCGAGGACGTAGCGCGCCTCGTGCTCGTTGACCACCAGCGGATCGCAGGCCGCGAGCACCTCCGGTGGCAGGGGAGCGGGTGGCGAGGGGTTCAGGACGAGCCGCGCGTCCGGCGGCAGTGCCCGGACCACCTCGGCGACCGTCTCGAGCGGGATCTCCAGCTGTACGGAGACCACCCGCGCGGCCGCGAACAGCCGCCCCGCCGCCCGTACGTCCGCGGGCGTGAGGCGGGCGTTCGCACCCGGGGCGACCACGATGCTGTTGTCGCCCGACGGATCCACCGTGATCAGCGCGACCCCGGTGGGCGCACCGCCGACCAGGACGCCCGAGGTGTCGACCCCGGCCGCCCGCTGCGATTCGAGCAGCAGCCGGCCGTGCGCGTCGTCGCCCACCCGGGCGAGCAGCGCGGTGCGGGCGCCGAGCCGCCCCGCCGCGCAGGCCTGATTGGCGCCCTTGCCGCCGGGGTGCACCACCAGGTCCGAGCCGAGCACCGTCTCACCGGCGCCGGGCCTGCGCTCGACACCCACCACCAGGTCGGCGTTGGCGGAACCGACCACGAGCAGGTCGTAGGAGAGCAGGTCGTTGGAGTCGGGCGCCGCCGCGGGATCCGTCCCCGTCACGAGAAATCGTCCGCGTTCTCCCGCGTGGCCACCTTCACCGGCACCTTGATCACGTCCTTCACGTCCTTGTCGTCGGCGGCCCGGACGGCATTGCGTACCGCGATCCGGCCGAGCTGCTCGGGGAGTTGTGCCACCGAGGCGTACAGCTTGCCCGCCTGGACCGCCTCGACCCCCTCCGGCGTGCCGTCGAACCCGATCACGGCCACCGACTTGCCGGCCCGGTCGCCGAGCGCCTTCGCCGCGCCGAGCGCCATCTCGTCGTTCTCCGCGAACACGCCGTCGACGTCCGGATGCGACTGCAGCAGATTCGTCATCACGTCCAGGCCCTTGGCGCGGTCGAACTCGGCGGGCTGCTTGGCGACCACCTTGATGTCCGGGTACGCCTTGATGCCCTCGGCGAAGCCCTGCCCCCGCTCCCGGCTCGCCGACGTACCGGCCACGCCCTGCAGGGTGACGACCTGGCCCTTGCCGTCGAGGTGTTCGGCCAGCGCCTTCGCGGCGAGCCTGCCGCCCTCCACATTGTCGGATGCGACGAGCGAGTCCGTGGTCTCGCCGTTCACCGCACGGTCGGCGGCGATCACCGGGACCTCCGCCTTGCGTGCGGCCCGGATGCCGGGGGCCACCGCGTCGGAGTCGACCGGATTCACCACGATCGCGTGCATGCCCTCGCCGCTGAAGTTCTGCAGCTGGTCCGCCTGTTCCGAGGCGTCGTCCTGGGCGTCCGTGACTGTGAGGTCGACGCCGAGCTTCTCGGCCTCCGCCTGGGCGCCCGCCTTCATCTGTACGAAGAACGGGTTGCCGAGCGTCGAGAGCGACATGCCCACCTTCGTCGTACCGCCTCCCGAGGAACCGGAGTTGAACAGCGTCATCGCCCCGAGCACGGCCGCCACACACACCGCGACCAGGCCGAGCCGCAGCGCCCCGCGCCGCCCGGAACCGGGCGCTCCCAAGGCCGTCCCCGGCACCCCCGCCCCGCCGTCGGCCCGTCGCCGCAGCGTGTCGAACAGGACGGCGAGCGCGATCACCGCGCCGATCACCACCTGCTGCCAGAACGAGGACACGGAGAGGAGATTGAGACCGTTGCGCAGTACGGCCAGGATCAGCGCGCCCACCAGGGTGCCGGAGGCCTTGCCGACGCCGCCCGCCAGGCTCGCCCCGCCGATCACCACGGCGGCGATCGCGTCGAGTTCGTAGCCCTGGGCCGCCTGCGGCTGCGCCGAGGCGAGCCGCGAGGCGAGCACGATGCCCGCGACCGCGGCGAACAGCCCCGACAGGGCGTAGATCAGCACCTTCTGGCGCCGCACCCGCAGGCCGGAGAGCCGCGCCGCCTCCTCGTTCCCGCCGATCGCGTACATCGAACGCCCCAGATACGTGCGCCCGAGCA
The DNA here is from genome assembly GCF_003429565.1 of Streptomyces triticagri. Classification (GTDB taxonomy): domain Bacteria; phylum Actinomycetota; class Actinomycetes; order Streptomycetales; family Streptomycetaceae; genus Streptomyces; species Streptomyces triticagri. The sequence continues at coordinate 4,053 of NZ_QUAK01000227.1, read as the reverse complement.
CCAGCGCCGTCACCAGACCCGCGACGGCCATCACCAGGACCGGGACCGGCAGCCAGCTGCCGATGGTGTCGCCGAGCCGCGCCACCGACTCCGGGAACGCGATCGGCGTGCCGTCGGCGATCACCAGGGAGAGGCCGCGCCCCACGGACAGCATGGCGAGCGTCGCGATGAACGGCGGGAGTTTCCCGTACGAGACGAGCGCGCCGCTCAGCACGCCGCAGGCGAGGCCGGTGCCGAGGGCGAGCAGGACGGCGATCCACACCGGCACGCCCTCGGTGGTCGCCGTCCAGGCGAGCACGGTCGCCGAGAGCGCGGCCACCGAGCCGACCGACAGGTCGATGCCGGCCGACACGATCACGAAGGTGACACCGAAGGCCAGGATCGCGGTGACCGCCGCCTGGACGCCGACATTGAGCAGATTCTGGGTGGTCAGGAAGTCGTCGGAGAGCAGCGAGAGGGCGAGCAGCAGGACGACCAGGGCGCTCAGTGCGCCGTTGTCGAGGAGGAGGCGGCGTATGTCGAAGGCGGTGCCCGCTCCTGTCTTGTTCTCCGGGTGGGTGTCAGTCGTCATGGGGGTGGTCGTCCTCCTCCTCGTGGGATGTGTCGTGGCGCGACGGCTGCCCCGCGGCGTCGGGCGGTGTCGACACGGCCAGGGCCATCACCGCGTCCTGAGTGGCGTCCGCGGCCGGCAGCTCGCCGGCGACGCGGCCCTCGGCCATCACCAGGACCCGGTCGCTCATGCCGAGGACCTCGGGCAGATCGCTGGAGATCATCAGGACCGCGCGGCCGGCCTCGGTCAACTCGTTGATCAGGCCGTAGATCTCGACCTTCGCGCCGACGTCGATGCCACGGGTCGGCTCGTCGAGGATCAGCACCTGCGCCTCGGCGAGCAGCCACTTGCCGATCACGACCTTCTGCTGATTGCCGCCGGACAGCGTCCGCACCGGCTGGCCGAGCCCCGCCATCCGTACGCCGAGCTGCCGCGCCACGCTCTCGGCCGCCGCGCGCTGACCGCGTACGTCCACGACGCCGGCGCGGGTCGCCGAACGCAGCGTCACCAGCGAGAGGTTGTCCTGCACGGACGCGTCCGGCACCAGGCCCTGGCCCTTGCGGTCCTCCGGCACCAGGCCGAGGCCCGCGCCGAGCGCCGCCGGCACATCGCGCCCCGGCAGCGGGCTGCCGTGCACGGTCACCGTCCCCGTGTCGTACGCGTCCGCGCCGAAGACCGCGCGTGCGACCTCCGTGCGCCCCGCGCCCACCAGGCCCGCGAGCCCGACGACCTCACCGGCCCGCACCTCGAAGCTCACATCGTGGAACACCCCGTCGCGGGTCAGCCCCTCGACCTTCAGGAGCGGCTGCCCGGCCGGGCTGCGCCGCCGCGGATACTGCTGCTCGATGCTCCGCCCGACCATCAGCCGGACCAGCTCGTCCTCGGACGCGGACGCGGCCAGCCGCCCCACACTGCGGCCGTCCCGCAGCACGGTAACCCGGTCCGCGACCTCCGCGATCTCCTCCAGACGGTGGGTGATCAGCGCGACGGCCACGCCCTCGTCCCGCAGCTGCCGCACGATCCCGAAGAGCCTGGTGACCTCCTGCGAGGTGAGCACCGCCGTCGGCTCGTCCATCACCAGGACCCGCGCCTCGAGGCTGAGCGCCTTCGCGATCTCCACCATCTGCCGCTGAGCCACGCCGAGTCGGCCGACCTTCAGACGCGGGTCGAGATCGAGCCCGACGCGGCCGAGGTGAGATACGGCGTCCGCCACCATGCGCCCGCGGTCGATCATCCCGAAACGGCGCGGCTGCCGCCCCAGAAAGATGTTCTCGGCGACGGTCAACTCCGGTACCAGGGTGAACTCCTGATGCACCGTCGCAATCCCGAGCCGCTCCGCGTCCGCGGTCCCCCGGATCCGCACCGCACGCCCGTCCATCTCGATCCGCCCGGCGTCCGCGCGGTGCGCACCCGAGAGCACCTTGATCAGGGTGCTCTTGCCCGCGCCGTTCTCCCCGAGCAGCGCATGCACTTCACCGCGCCGCAGCTCGAAGTCGACGCCGTCCAGGGCCAGTACGCCGGGAAAGGCCTTCCGCACACCCTCGGTACGCAGCACCGGCGGACCGCTGCCGTCCCCCGGGGGCGGCTGCGGCCGCTGCTTCCGTTCCGTCTCGCCATCGGTCACGGAGACCTCCTTCGCGTCATCTCGGGGCCCCTGTGGCGTACGGGAGCCATGGGGGGCACGAGGGCCGGGAGGTGCCTACCCATAGATGTAGGAGCCAGCCAAGTCGACCGGAAACAGGGCTGGTTCGCAGCGTCCGGTCCGCCACCGGCAAGGGCGCGCCGGGATGCCGTCCACGCTGATCAAGCTTGAAACGGAACGGTCGGCCGTGCGGCGCGTCACCGGGGAGTGGCTGGATCTTGACTATGCGTCAGGCGAGGCGAGGTCCGTTCATCGAGCCGAGTGGATTGGATTGGAGTGGATTGGAGTGGATTGGAGTGGAGTTGAGTCGAGCCCGAAGAGGGCGGTGTGGAGGAACGGGACGCCGAAGTGGGGGGAGTCGGCGGGCTCTTCGTGCATCGGGCGGAGGTCGAGTTCCGTGAAGGCGGTGAAGATGGAGCGGAGGTCGTCCGGGCTGTAGGCGAGGCCGCCGTGCAGGTGGCGGCGGGAGGGGTCGTAGAAGGACTCGTCCGGGAGTTCCGAGCCCATGCCGCCGGTGGCGAAGCAGGTCAGGCCGAAGCGGCCGCCCGGGGCCAACACCCGGTCGAGGAGGGCGAGGTAGCTGATCCGGCGGTGCGGGGGCAGGTGGTGGAAGCAGCCGGAGTCGAAGACGAGGTCGTACGGGCCGGTGATCAGGTCCGTGGTGAACGCGTCGGCGCACAGGAAGCGGATGGTGGCGCCCGCATCCCGAGCGCGCTCCTCGGCCCAGTCGATCGCGGACGGGGACAGATCCACGGCGTCGACCTCGAAGCCGCGGGCGGCGAGCAGCAGGGCGTTGCGGCCCGGTCCGCAGCCCAGGTCCAGGGCGCGGCCGCCGGATGGCAGCAGGCCGCGGTCGAGGTACGAGACGAGGCTTTCGTCGGGCTTCTCGGTGAAGAACGGGACATCGCGGTCACGGTCCGCGTAGAAGGTGTCCCACCAGGAGCCGGCTCGCTCCGTCCATCGGTCCGCGTCGGGTGCGAACAGTCTGTCGAGGAGGGCGAGGACGTCCTCTGTGGTGCGGACGGTGCGGAGGGTGCCGAGCGTGTGCGGGCTGGGTGTGACCGGTTGTTCCGGAGATGACGGGTGCACGGGGGCTCCTGGGGCGTTGCGGAGGTGTTCGGGGCGGGCAGGGTGGTTCCCCGATGCGTCGGATCGTAGGGCGGCGGTCGGTGAAAGCCCAGGTGGGAGTGGGTGTTAGGGCTTCGCTCCGCGTGCTTGTGGCGGTGTCTGCCGTACGTGTACGGGTGGGGCGGACGCAGGGGATCGGGAGCCGTGGAACGGGCGGGGACGCGCGGTTCGAGGCGGCGGACGGGTGCATTCTGCGGCGAGCCGGCGGCGGTTTCCGGGCCGGCGCCAGGTGCGATGGGGGCGGACGGCGGGCGGACGGTCGCACTCCGTGCGCCCCGTGCCCGTCCCATGGCGTCCGGTGCGAGCCGTGCCGTCGACCGGGCGCCCTTGTGAGCGCCGTCGCCGGACTGTTGCGATGGCGACCCGGGGCCGCCCGTACGCGCGTTCGCTCCGCGCTGCGGGTGGCCCCGGACCGCCAGGCTTGGAGGCATCGGCAACCGGGAGGAACGATGAGCGAACTCCGGATCACTCAGTGGCAGCGCTTCGGCCACGACCGCTGGTACGTGGGCCTGCCCGACGGCACGGCGGTCGGCTGGCTGGACCGTACGACGGGCCGCATCACGATCACCGACGCCCGCTACGGCCACGCGGCCCTGGATGCGCTCCAACAGGCCGTCCCCGACTACGAGTTACCCGCCACCCGGCCACCGGACGAGGCGCGGCCGGTGGTCGGCGCGCAGGCGCGCGGCGGCGCGGGCGAAGCCCGCGATGCGGCCCGGCCGCCGGTCACCGC
>NZ_QUAK01000221.1 GCF_003429565.1 Streptomyces triticagri | reverse complement strand
TGCGCCGGCCGCGAACCAGGTGTGTGTTCCAGGCCAGTCTATGGGGACCGGCCGCGGTCGCCCGAGCGGTGTCAGACGCCCTGGCTCACCGAGCTCATATTGAAGTCGGGCACGCGCAGCGGGGGCATCGCGGCCCGGGTGAAGTAGTCGTTCCACTCCCGGGGCAGCGTGGTGACGGTGCGGCCGGCCTCCGTGGCGCGGCCGAGCAGGTCGACCGGCGACTCGTTGAACCGGAAGTTGTTCACCTCGCCCACCACCTCGCCGTTCTCCACCAGATACACGCCGTCCCGGGTCAGACCGGTGAGCAGCAGCGTCGCCGGGTCGACCTCGCGGATGTACCAGAGACAGGTCAGCAGCAGCCCGCGCGAGGTGTTCGCGACCATCTCGTCGAGCGAGTGCTCGCCGCCGGCGTCCAGGATCAGATTGTCGACCGGCGGTGCGAGCGGCAGACCGGTGAGTCCGGCGCTGTGCCGGGTGGTGAGCAGTCGGCCGAGCTCGCCGTCCTTGATCCAGTCCGTCGCGGCCAGCGGCAGGCCGTTGTCGAATACGGACTGGTCGTCACCGGAGGCGTGTGCCATCAGGAACGGTGCCGCCTCGAGGCCCGGTTCGTACGGGTCGCTGCGCAGCGTGAGGGGGAGTTCGGACAGCCGCTCGCCGACCCGGGTGCCGCCGCCGGGCCGGGAGAAGACCGTACGGCCCTCGGCCGCGTCCCGGGCCGCGGACGACCACAGCTGGTAGATCAGCAGATCCGCCACCGCGGTCGGCGGGAGCAGCGTCTCGTACCGCCCGGCGGGCAGCTCGATCCGGCGCTCCGCCCAGCCGAGCCGGACGGCGAGCTCCGCGTCGAGCGCCGCCGGATCGATGTCCTTGAAGTCCCGGGTGTAGCGACCTGCCCATGCCGAACGGGTACGGTCCCGCGACTTGGCGTTCAGCTCCAGGGTCCCGGTCGGCTGGTCGTGCCTGAGGCGCAGGCCCGTGGACGTACCGACGTAGCTGCTGACCAGGGAGTGCTGGGCGAAGCCGTACAGCTCGCGGCCGCCCGCCCCGGCGCGTGCGAAGGACTCGCCGAGCGCGGGCGCGAAGGCGTCGAAAACGGCGGACGAGGTCTCGGCGGGCGGGTCCGCGAAGTCGGGGGATGCGGGCACGCCGGTCACGAGCGGTTGGGCGTCCTCGGCGGGGCCGGCCGCACGGGCCGCGTCCTCGGCGGCCCGTACCACCTCGGCGAGTTCTCCGGCGGTGACGGCGGAGCGGGACACCACACCGGAAGCTGTGCCCTCGCGGCCGTCCACGGTGGCGACGACCGTCAGGGTGCGGCCGCGGGTGACGCCGTTGGTGGTCAGGGCGTTCCCCGCCCAGCGGAGGTTGGCGGTCGACTCCTCGTCGGCGATCACCACACAGCCGTCCGCCTCGGACAGCTCGAGCGCGCGCTCGACCATCTCGTGCGGCGCGGTGCTCCGTCGCGGGCTGGTCATCGGCCGGCCTCCTGGGTCGTGTTCAGGATGTTGACGCCCGTGAACAGGGCGGAGGGGCAGCCGTGCGACACGGCCGCGATCTGGCCCGGCTGGGCCTTGCCGCAGTTGAAGGCACCCCCGAGCACATAGGTGTCGGGCCCGCCGACCGCTGCCATCGAACCCCAGAAGTCCGTCGTCGTCGCCTGGTACGCGACATCCCTGAGCTGGCCCGCGAGGCGGCCGTGCTCGATACGGAAGAACCGCTGACCGGTGAACTGGAAGTTGTACCGCTGCATGTCGATCGACCAGGACCGGTCGCCGACGACGTAGATGCCGTGCTCCACACCGGCGATCAGCTCGCCCGTGCTCGGGCCCGCGGGCGCGGGCTGCAGCGAGACGTTCGCCATCCGCTGCACCGGGACATGGCCGGGGGAGTCGGCGAAGGCGCAGCCGTTGGAGCGGCCGAGACCGGTGAGCTTCGCGATCCGCCGGTCCAGCTGATAGCCGACCAGGCGGCCCTCCCTGACGAGGTCCCAGGACTGGGCGGCCACGCCCTCGTCGTCGTAGCCGATGGTGGCGAGGCCGTGTTCGGCGGTGCGGTCGCCCGTGACGTTCATGATCCCGGAGCCGTACTCGAGCGTGCCGAGCCGGTCGAAGGTGGCGAAGGAGGTGCCCGCGTACGCCGCCTCGTAGCCGAGGGCGCGGTCCAACTCCGTGGCGTGGCCGATGGATTCATGGATCGTCAGCCACAGGTTCGACGGGTCCACCACCAGGTCGTAGCGGCCGGCCTCGACGCTCGGTGCCCGCATCTTCTCGGCCAGCAGCTCCGGCATCCGCTCGAGCTCCGCGTCCCAGTCCCAGACCTCGCCGCCCAGGTACTCCCAGCCGCGACCGACCGGTGGCGCGATGGTGCGCATGGAGTCGAACTCGCCGCTGTCCGCGTCCACGGCCACCGCGGTCAGCTGCGGATGCAGCCGGATGCGCTGCTGGGTGGTCACGGTGCCGGCGGTGTCCGCGTAGAACTTGTTCTCCTGGACCGTGCGCAGGGTGGCATCCACATGCGCCACGCCCTTGGCGGCCAGCAGCCGACCGCTCCACTCGGCGAGCAGTCCGGCCTTCTCCTCCTCCGGTACGTCGAAGGGATTGACCTCGTACGCGGAGATCCAGGTGCGGTCCGGGTGGGCCGGCTCGTCGGCGAGCTCCACCCGCTCGTCGGACCCCGCGGCGGCGATCACCTTGGCCGACAGCCTGGCCATGGCCACGGCCTGCCCCGCGACCCGGGCCGCCGCGTCCATCGACAGGTCGACACCGGAGGCGAAGCCCCAGGCGCCGCCGTGCACCACCCGCACCGCATAGCCGAGGTCGACGGTGTCGGAGGAGCCCGCCGCGCGGGCGTCCCGAAGACGCCGGTCCGCGCTGCGGATCCGCTCGAGGCGGAAGTCGGCGTGCTCGGCCCCGAGCGCGCGCGCCCGGGCGAGGGCCGCGTCGGCCAGCGCCCCGAGCGGCAGCGCCGCGAAGGCTTCGTCGATGGAATGGGCCACGGATGTCTCCTGTCGGCGGTGGGACCGGTTCGACGGCGGGGCCGGCCGGTGCACCGATGATCCCGTGGGCCGCGGGCGCCCGCCACGGGTTTGCGCAGAGACCCGGGCCGTTGTAGAGACCCGACAGGGAGCGTCGGGAGCCACTGTCGGTGACCGATTGTCCGTGCGGGCGACCGTACCGATAGTTTGCGGGAGTACTCAGATCGCTATCGAAAGGGTGATCCGTTGAGCCGCTCGGTTCTCGTCACCGGTGGAAACCGCGGGATCGGCCTCGCCATCGCCCGCGCGTTCGCTGCCGCGGGCGACAAGGTCGCCGTCACGTACCGCTCCGGTGACCCGGCCGCACTGGTCGACGAAGGACTGCTCGCCGTCCGCTGCGACATCACGGACACCGAACAGGTGGAGCAGGCCTACAAGGAGATCGAGGAGAAGCACGGTCCGGTCGAGGTGCTCGTGGCGAACGCCGGGGTCACCAAGGACCAGCTCCTGATGCGGATGTCCGAGGAGGACTTCGCCTCCGTCGTCGACACCAACCTCACCGGCACCTTCCGGGTCGTCAAGCGCGCCAACCGCGCGATGCTGCGCGCCAAGAAGGGCCGCGTCGTGCTGATCTCCTCGGTCGTCGGACTGCTCGGGTCCGCGGGCCAGGCCAACTACGCGGCGTCCAAGGCGGCCCTGGTCGGCTTCGCGCGTTCCCTCGCCCGCGAGCTCGGCTCGCGCAACATCACCTTCAACGTCGTCGCGCCCGGCTTCGTCGACACCGAGATGACGCAGGTGCTCACCGACGAGCAGCGGAAGAACATCGTCGGCCAGGTCCCGCTCGGCCGTTACGCGCAGCCCGAGGAGATCGCCGCGACGGTGCGCTTCCTCGCCTCGGACGACGCCTCGTACATCACTGGAGCCGTCATCCCCGTTGACGGCGGATTGGGCATGGGTCACTGATCACCATGAGCGGAATTCTCGACGGCAAGCGCATCCTGGTCACCGGGGTGCTGACGGAGTCCTCGATCGCCTTCCACACCGCAAAGGTGGCGCAGGAGCAGGGCGCCGAGGTCATCCTGACCGCCTTCCCGCGGCCCACGCTCACCGAGCGGATCGCCAAGAAGCTCCCGAAGCCCGCCAAGGTCATCGAGCTGGACGTCACCGATGACGAGCATCTCGACCGCCTCGCGGGCGTCGTGCGCGAGGAGCTCGGCGGCCTCGACGGCGTCGTGCACTCCATCGGCTTCGCCCCGCAGGGTGCCTTCAACTTCCTCGAGGCGACCTTCGAGGACGTATCGACGGCGATGCACGTCTCCGCGTACTCCCTGAAGTCGCTCACCATGGCGTGCCGCCCGCTGTTCGAGGACGGCGCCTCGGTCGTCGGGCTCACCTTCGATGCGCAGTACGCCTGGCCGAAGTACGACTGGATGGGGCCGGCCAAGGCTGCCCTCGAGGCCACCAGCCGCTACCTCGCCCGGGACCTGGGCAAGGAGAACATCCGCTGCAACCTCGTCTCGGCCGGCCCGCTCGGCTCGATGGCCGCCAAGTCCATCCCCGGCTTCGAGGAGCTCGCGGACGTGTGGAACTCCCGCTCGCCGCTCACCTGGGACATGTCCGACCCGGAGCCCGCGGGCCGCGGAGTGGTCGCGCTGCTCTCGGACTTCTTCCCGAAGACGACCGGCGAGATCATCCACGTCGACGGCGGCGTGCACATGATGGGGGCCTGACGGCCTCACGCAGTAGCCAGGACGCCCCGTTCCCGCAGGTCGCGGGGGCGGGGCGTCACTCGTTCGGCGCACACGGCAGGCGCCCCTCGAGTCCCGCGCGCACGCTGGGATCCGAGTCGCTTTTCCCCCTTGTGGTGCAGCAGCGGCAGGCGTCCACCGCCTTGCCGCAGTACGGCCGAGGAGGTCACTTCGTGCGCAGCTCAGACCTCCGCCGCCGGATCGGGCGGCACGCCGGAAGTGCCTCTGCGGGGCTTGCCGTCCTGCTGTTGTCAGTGACTCCGGCCGGCGCCGCGACCGCTGTCCCGCCGGGTGCCGTACTCCCGGACTCCCGTGACTCGCAGGCGCACTGCCGTACCAGCGTGCAGGGCTCGCAGGCGGTCGCGCGGTGCCACAACCCGTATCCGCGGACCGACCGCGTCCGGCTGCACATCGAGTGCGCGCGCTGGTGGGACATCGACACCGACAGTGCGCCGGTGGCGGCGGAGCCGGCGATGACCGTACGGATCGAGGGGCGCTGCTGGAAGGAGATCCGGGCGGTGTGGGTCAGCCACGAGCGGTGAGCCTGGACGACGGCCGGCAGGTGAACGGGTACTCGGCGGCCTCGGCGGCCGCGGCCTCTCCGTCGCCGGACCGGATGAAGTCCACCAGGCGGCCGTGGTCCATGTGGTTCTCCGGCGAGAGGTCCTCGCCCACGTCGCCCCTCAGCCAGGTGCGCAGGACGTCGCTCAGGTCCGAGTACAGGGCGGTCATCACGTCGTTGTGACCGGCGGCGACGACCGCCAGGTGGAAGGTCGCGTCCGCGTCCACGAAGGCCGCACTGTCGCCCGAGTGCCAGGCCTCCTCGCGGCGCAGCAGCAGCGCGTCCAGCTGCTTGAGCTCCCGCTCGGTGCGGCGCTCGGCGGCATGCCGGGCCGCGCTGGACTCCAGCGTGGCGCGCAGCTCGGCGATGTGCCGGGGATCGGCGTCGGCGAAGCGGCGGTGCATCACACCCGCCAGCTCGCTGGTGGCCACCACATAGGTGCCCGAGCCCTGGCGGATGTCCAGGAGGCCGTTGTGCGCGAGGGCGCGGACGGCCTCACGGACGGTGTTGCGCGCGACGCCGAGCTGCTCGACGAGTTCCGGCTCGGTCGGGATGCGCGCTCCCACCGGCCACTCACCCGAGGTGATCTGCTTGCGCAGCTCTGCGATCACCTGGTCGGAGAGTGCGGAGCGCCGGGGCGACGACAGCGTCATGGACTTTCCTTTCCGATTGGACAACCAATCATCCCATGATTCTATGATGGCGCTCATGGCCCATCACCACACGACCTCGAGGACAGCAACGCCCGCCAGCGCGCCGGCCATGCGTGCCCATGAGCAGTCTCCCGACGACTCCGCGGCTCGCGGCGCCGCTGCAGACTCCGAGCGGACCCCTGCCACACCTCCCGGATCGCCGGCCACGCGCGCGTGGCTGATGCGCTGCGCCGTCATCGGCATCGTCCTCGCCGCGCTGAATCTGCGTCCGGCGATCACCAGTCTGGGCGCGCTCCTCGAGGAGGTGCGCGACGGGCTCGGCATGAGCGGCAGCGTCGCGGGTCTGCTCACCTCCGTACCGCCCCTGTGCTTCGCGCTCTTCGGAGTGGCGGCACCTCGCCTCGCGCGACGGTGGGGCCCGGGAGCCGTGGTCTGCGCGGGCATGGTGTCGATCGCCCTGGGCCTGGCAATCCGTCCGTTCGTCGGCAGTACGCCGGTCTTCCTCGCTGCGAGCGCGCTCGCCCTGATGGGCATCGCGGTCAGCAACGTGCTGATGCCGGTCATCGTCAAGCGCTGGTTCCCGGACCGGGTCGGCACCATGACCGGCCTGTACTCGATGGGGCTCGCCGCCGGCACGTCGCTCGCCGCGGCCGTCACCGTGCCGATGACCGACGCACTCGGCGGAGACTGGCAACTGGGGCTCGCCGTCTGGGCGCTGCTCGCTGTGGTGGCCGTACTGCCCTGGCTGCCGCTGATCAGGAACCGTGGGTTCGGGGACGCGACGGCCACCGCGCGCCGTAAGGGCGTCCCCGACGGAAAGGGCGGCACCGAGGAGCCCGCCGATGACTCGCCGGCGTCCCGGGCGGACACCGGAGACGGCCTGCGGATCACCCGCAGCCGCACCGCGTGGGCGCTCGCCGTCTTCTTCGGCCTCCAGGCCACGGGCGCGTACGTCACGATGGGCTGGATGCCGCAGATCTTCCGCGACGCCGGGGTGTCCGCGAGTACGGCGGGTGTACTGCTCGCCGTCATCATGGCCATGGGCGTCCCGCTGGCCTTCGTGATCCCGCGGCTCGCCGTCGGCATGCGCAACCAGGGCCCCATCGTGGGGACCCTCGGCGTCTGCGGACTCATCGGGTACGCCGGGCTGTACTTCGCGCCCGTCGGGGGTGCCTGGGTGTGGGCCCTCCTGCTCGGCGTCTCCAACTGCGCCTTCCCGCTCGCCCTGACCATGGTCGGCATGCGGGCCGGCAGCAGCGCGGGCGTCGCCAAACTGTCCGCGTTCGCCCAGAGCGCCGGCTACCTCCTCTCGATCCCCGGACCGCTCCTCGTCGGCGTGCTCTACCAGCACAGCGGCGGCTGGGGCCTGCCCATCGCGCTGATGGCCGGCCTGATGGTGCCGCAGATCCTGGTGGGCATCGTCGCCGGACGCGAGGGCACGGTGGAGGCGGAGGCGGCCCGCAGGTGACGGCCACCCCGGCCGGGGCCCATCGGGCAAAGGGTGCGAGACTGACCGTATGCCTGTGCTCGAACCCAATCCGCGTGGCGGTCAGAAGAAGCTCCTCCTGGTGCTCGGCGGGATGCTGGCCATCACCGTGGTGATCGGCGTGATCGCCTCGATCGCGGCGCCCTGACCGCACTTCTCACGGGCGGGGGTGGGGCTGGCCCCCGTATCCCCTAGGGGGCGAGTATCAGGGTTGTCTGGGTGGATCACCGGATGGGACGAGGGCCGCCCGGTCCGTAGGTTCGAGTCATGCCGCGAAGACGCGGCTCACCGCACTCGAAGTCCGCGGAGGCGACATGTCGGCCCACACGCACACCCGGTCCCCGGCCCCGGCCAAGGGCAGTGTCGACGTGACCCTGCCGTGGTGGGCGGTCGCCCTGCCGGCCATCGCCTTCGGCGCGCTGCTGCTCCTGATACTCAACCCGGCCGACGCCCACGCGGCAGGAACGGATCCCGCCGTCGCCGACTTCTTCGACCGGGTACGCGAGTCCGCCGCGAGCATGCTGCCCTGACACCCGCGCCACGCTGCCCCGGCGCCCGGTCACCCGTGCAGGCGGACCCCGTCAACTCCCGGCGCCCTGTGGCACGTTTCGTGCGAAGCTGGGACGCATGAGCGTCGATACACCCCGCAGGATCGTCCTACTCCGACATGCGAAAGCCGACTGGCCCGAGGTGTCCGACCATGAGCGGCCGCTGGCCGAGCGAGGGCGCAAGGACGCCCCCGTCGCCGGCCGCAGACTGGCCGACGCGGGCATCTCCTTCGATCTCGCCGTCTGCTCCACCGCGGCCAGGACCCGCGAGACCTGGAAGCTCGCCGTGCAAGAGCTCCCGCACCGCCCGAAGACCGTCTACGAGGAGCGGGTCTACGAGGCCTCGCCCGGCGAACTGATCGCGGTGCTGAACGAACTCCCCGAGGACACCGCCGACGTCCTCCTCATCGGCCACAACCCGGGCGTACAGGGCCTTGCCGACGTACTCGCCGGATCCTCTGAGTCGGACGCCGCGGCGCGCATGGCCCGGCGCGGTTTCCCGACCTCGGCCATCGCCATGCTCACGTTCAACGGCTCCTGGAAGTCCCTTGAGCCCGGGGCGGCGACCCTCTTCGACTACTGGGCACCGCACGAATGATCCGCTCGTACGGGACGGGGCCCGGGGCCATGTCGGTCCCGGGCCCCGACCCGTACGAGTGCCCCGCCCCGTAGGCGCAGGACGGGGTCAGCCGTCCAGGGCGTCCGCCGCCTCGACCTCTTCGCGGGTGAGGCCGAGCAGGTACAGGACGGTGTCGATGAAGGGCACGTTCACCGCGGTGTGCGCGGCCTCGCGGACCACGGGCTTGGCGTTGAAGGCGACACCGAGGCCGGCCGCGTTGAGCATGTCGAGGTCGTTGGCCCCGTCGCCGATCGCCACGGTCTGGGCGAGCGGTACCCCGGCCTCCGCGGCGAAGCGGCGCAGCAGCCGCGCCTTGCCGGCCCGGTCCACGATCTCGCCGACCACGCGGCCGGTGAGCTTTCCGTCCACGATCTCCAGCGTGTTCGCCTGGGCGAAGTCGAGACCGAGCCGCTCCTTGAGGTCGTCGGTCACCTGGGTGAAACCGCCCGAGACGACGCCCACTTGATAGCCGAGCCGCTTCAGGGTGCGGATCAGGGTGCGTGCGCCCGGCGTCAGCCGGACCTCGCTGCGCACCTTGTCGATCACCGAGGCGTCCAGTCCGGCGAGCAGCGCGACCCGGGCGTGCAGGGACTGTTCGAAGTCCAGCTCGCCGCGCATCGCCGCGGCCGTCACGTCGGCCACCCTGTCCTCGCATCCCGCGTGCGCGGCGAAGAGCTCGATGACCTCGTCCTGGATCAGCGTCGAGTCGACGTCCATCACCACCAGGCGCTGCGCGCGGCGCTGCAGACCGGCGGAGACCACGGCCACATCGACGCCGAGCGCCGCGGCCTCGGTGGCCAAGGCGGTGCGCAGCGGCTCCGTGTCCGATCCCGACACGGCGAACTCGACCGCTGTGACGGGGTACTTGGCCAGGCGGAAGATCCGGTCGATGTTGGCGCCGGTGGAGGTGATCCGCGCGGCGATCGCGGCCGTCGACTCCGCGGTCAACGGGTGGCCGAGCACGGTGATGTGTGAACGGCCCTGCCCGCGCGGCCGGTTGTCACCCGTCCCGGAGAGGATCTCCGCCTGCAGTTTCAGGGACTCGGCCCAGCTGTGCACGGTGGCGCGCAGTTCTCCCTCGGTGCCCATGGAGGGCTCCGTCACCAGGGCACACAGGACGATACGGCCCCGGGTGACGACCTGCTCGAGGTCGACGACGTCGACGGCGAAGGCGGCGAGAGTGTCGAAGAGCCCGGCGGTGATCCCCGGCCGGTCCTTGCCGAAGATCTTGACGAGCAGGGTCGGGTCTTCAGCGGTCTTGGCTGGCTGCGATGCGCTCATGGTGCACCCACCGTATCGGGAGCCACAGGGGGAACGGTGGGCTGTCTTGGGGTACGGACAGAGAGGTCGCGGTCGTCAATCGTGATGATGTCGTGACCGGCCCGTGCGGCGTCCGGGCCGGACCGATTCGTACCGACCGATCCGTACCGCAATGGTCCGTTCACACATGATTCGTAGGCTCTCGCGACGCTTCCTCTCTTACGGGATGCTTTGGGGACCACCAACGGCCGGGCGCCGCAGGGGCGTACACACTCTTCTCGCAAGGCCCGACTTTCGGTCAGGGGGCTGAGCCTGAAATAGTTCCCCACGATGTTCGACATCCCTAGACTCCCCATGGCGGGGGCAAATCGGGGGACAACGTAGTGGGGCATGGAGTGCCGGAACTCGTACTGGAATTGAATGGCAGGACCTGGACGCTCGATCCGTCCCGGTCCTACTCCCTCGGGCGCGACCCCGGGGGTGATGTGATGATCGACGACGCGCGTGTGTCGTGGCGGCATGCCACGATCAGCTGGGGCGGCCGGAGTTGGGTCATCGAGGACCACGGCAGCACCAACGGCACGTTCGTGCAGGGCCAGCGCATCCACCAGATGGAGATCGGCGCCGGCTCCACCGTGCACCTGGGGAACGCCACCGACGGTCCGCGCGTCCAGCTGTCGGGTGCCGGTGCCGCGGCGGCCGCTCCGCAGCAGCAGGCCCCGCAGGCTCCCCAGCAGCAGGCGCCGCAGCAGGCCCCCCAGCAGTACGCCCCGCAGCAGCCCGCGTATCAGGCGCCGCAGCAGCAGCCCGCCGCTCCCCAGCAGGCCGGCTGGGCGGGCGGGCAGCCGCCGCAGCATCAGGCTCCCCAGCAGCAGGGCTGGCAGCAGGGTTACCAGGGCCGGCCGCCCCAGCAGGCGGCGCCCCAGGTGCCGCCGCAGCAGCGCCCCGCCCCGCAGAACCCGGCCTCCGGCGGCGCAGCGGGCGCCCCGCCGTCCCACGGCGACCGCAGCCCCACGACGTTCCACCAGCTCGCGCTCGGCCGCGTGATGCGGATCGGTCGTGCCCTCGAGAACGAGCTGGTCGTCTCCGACCTGCAGGTCTCCCGGAATCACGCCGAGTTCCACGCCACCCCCGACGGCCGCTTCGAGATCCACGACCTCGGTTCCCACAACGGCACCTACGTCAACGGCATCGCGCTGCCCAAGTCCGGCACCGCGGTGCTCGGTCCGAACGACATCGTCGGTGTCGGCCACTCGACCTTCCGCCTCGTCGACGGCCGTCTCGAGGAGTTCGTCGACACCGGTGAGGTCTCGTTCTCCGCCCGGCACCTCACGGTGACGGTCGACGGCGGCAAGCAGATCCTCAAGGACGTCACGTTCGGCGTCCCGGAGAAGTCCCTGATCGGCGTCATCGGTCCCTCGGGCTCCGGAAAGTCCACCCTGCTCAAGGCGCTCACCGGCTACCGGCCGGCCGACCAGGGTGACGTCCTCTACGACAACCGGAACCTCTACAAGCAGTTCGCCGAGCTGCGTCAGCGCATCGGTCTGGTCCCGCAGGACGACATCCTGCACAAGGAGCTGACCGTCAAGAGGGCCCTCAAGTACGCCGCGAAGCTCCGCTTCCCCGGTGACACCGCGGAGGCCGAGCGCGAGGCCCGGATCGACGAGGTGCTGCGCGAGCTCAAGCTCGACATCCACAAGGAGAAGAAGGTCACCTCGCTCTCGGGTGGCCAGCGCAAGCGCGTCTCCGTCGCCCTCGAGCTGCTCACCAAGCCGTCGCTGATCTTCCTCGACGAGCCGACCTCCGGCCTCGACCCGGGCATGGACCGCGACGTCATGCAGTTGCTCCGCGGGCTCGCCGACGACGGCCGCACGGTCCTGGTGGTGACCCACTCGGTGGCCGAGCTGGCGATCTGCGACAAGCTCCTGGTGATGGCACCCGGCGGTTCGGTCGCCTACTTCGGGCCGCCCGAGGAAGCGCTCAACTTCTTCGGCTACGGCACCTGGGCCGACGTCTTCTCGGCCTTCGAGGAGTACCGCGACTACGACTGGGCCGGCCGCTGGAAGGGCTCACAGCACTTCCAGATGTACGCCGCGGACATCGACGCCGTCGCCCCGCAGTCCGTGCACATGCCGCCGGCCCAGCAGATGCGGCCGCCCAAGCCGCAGAGCTGGGGTTCCCAGCTGGTCACCCTGATCCGCCGCTACATGTCGGTGATCGTCTCGGACCGCGGCTTCCTGGCTCTGATGGTGATCCTGCCGGCCGTGCTTGGCGTCGTGTCCACCCTGATCAGCAGCGACTTCGGCCTCAACCCGGGCCCCAGAGGCCCGAACGGCAACGCCTCGACGATCCTCCTGATCCTCGCCGTCGGCGCCTGCTTCGCCGGAGCGGCCAACTCCGTACGAGAGTTGATCAAGGAACGCGTCATCTACGAACGAGAACGGGCCACCGGCCTGTCCCGTTCCGCGTATCTGATGTCGAAGGTGATCGTTCTCGGACTGATCACGGTGCTGCAGGGCGGCATCATCGGCGCCATCGGCTTCGGCACGCGCGAGGTGCCGGACGAGGGCCTGCTGCTCGGCTCGATGGTCAAGCTCGAACTGAGCCTGCCGATCATGGCGCTCGGCTTCACCTCGATGATGTTCGGCCTGATCATCTCCTCGCTGGTGAAGACGGCCGAGAAGACCATGCCCCTGCTGGTCATGTTCGCGATCATCCAGGTCGTGTTCACCGGCTGCCTGTTCACCCTGAACGGCCAGGTCGGCGTCAACGAATTCTCGTACCTGATGCCGTCGCGCTGGGCGGTGGCCGCGGCGGGCACGACCACGGACCTGAACGTCCTCTTCCCGAACCAGGACGACCCCGGCAAGACCGACCCCCTCTGGGACCACGAACTGGCCACCTGGGTCATCGACATGGGTGCACTGATCGCACTCGGGGTGATCTGCGGCTTCATCGTGGCGCGGCTCCTGCGCCGCCACGAGCCCGAGGTCATGCGCAAGTAAGGACCGGGCCCCGGCCACGCACGACGCCGAAGGGCGGTACCCCGCGCGGGGTACCGCCCTTCGGCGTTCGGCCTGCCTTCGAAGAGGGGCGCGGTGCGACGAATCGGTGCGTGCTGCCGGCTCAGTACGCGCTGTCGACGTTGTCGATCGAGCCGTAGCGGTCGGCCGCGTAGTTCGCCGCGGCGGTGATGTTCGCGACCGGGTCGTACTGGTCGTGCTTGGTGCCCGCGACGTGGTACGTGTCGAAGGTCGGCTTGATGACCTGCAGCAGGCCCTTCGAGGGGATGCCGTTCTGGGCGTTGATGTCCCAGTTGTTGATGGCCAGCGGGTTGCCGCTGGACTCCCGCATGATGTTGCGGTGCAGGCCCTCGTAGGAGCCGGGGATGCCCTTGTCCTTCATGATGTCGAGGGACTGGCGGATCCAGCCGTCCAGGTTGTTGGCGTAGACGGGCTTGCGGGCGGCGGCGCGGCTCGCGGCGGCTTTCGCCTCGCGGTCCTTGCGGGCCTGCGCCTCGGCCTTGGCCTTGGCGTCCGCATCGGCCTTCGCCTTGGCCGCGGCCGCAGCCTTCGCCTTGGCGTCGGCGGCCTGCTTGACCTCGACGGCCTTGGCGTTCTTGGCCTGCTCGATGGTCGAAGTCTGCTGCTGCGCCAGGCTGTCCTGGATGTGGTTCGAGTTGATGTGCCACGCCACCGGCGCGGCCTCGGAAGCCGCCGCCGCTTCGGTGGTGGTGGTCGACTCCGAGTTGCCCGGCACGAAGGAGAACGCGAGGGCAGCGGCGCCGAGCGTGGCGACACCGGCGATCGAGATCTTCTGGGTCTTGGTCAGGGAACTATGACCAGGGATGGTGCGCTTGGACATGCGAATGGGACCTCTTCGAATAGCGGAGGTCGCTCTGAGTCCGGTGGACAGGTACTCCGGCACAAACGCCGCGGTGAAGTCCGCGGCGCCGAGCGACGGATGCAATTCTTAGCGGCCGCAAAATTGTGTGGCAAAGGTGTGACGTACGAAGCCGCCTAGTGGGACGGGGGTCCGTTGTGGGCGATTTTTGCCGACATTCCCCCGGTGCGGCATTACCTTTGTCCGCACTAGGCGCCTTCGTAGGTGACCTGAGTCCTATGCGCGGGCTCACATCGCGACGGACCCTTCCTCACGCATCGTTGCCCGAGCAACGCGCGCGGTCACTGGCGTGCTACGGCAGGAGGAGGTGGACGTCGCCGAACTCGTGCCAGAGGTAGAGACGCCTCACCGCCTCGTCGTAGCCGCGCTCCCCCGCCGTACGCCCCGCGATCGCCTCCAGCATCCGCAGATGCGAGGCCTCCGGCTCGTGCAGCCCCGTGAGCAGCCCGTCCACCGCCCGTACACCGCGCTCCGGGGTCACCACCAGGTCGGTGAACCCGGCGGCGGGACGGACCACACCGTCCGCACCCGTCGCCGACTCCAGCGCGCGCACCGCGGTCGTACCGACCGCGATGATCCGGCCGCCGGCCGCCCGAGCGGCGTTGACCAGCCGGGCGGAGGCCGCCGGGACCTCGTAGCGCTCCGGGTACGGAGCCTCGTGCGCCTCGGCCGACGCGACACCCGTGTCCAGCCGCAGCGGCGCGAACTGCACCCCGCGCCGCACCAGATCGGCCACCACACGCTCGGTGAAAGGCCGGCCGGCGCTCGGCATCTCGGCCGACCCCGACCCGTCGCGGGACTCCAGGGCGAAGACCGTCTGGTACGCCGACAGCGGCTGATCGTGCCGGGTGTACGCGTACCGGATGGGGCGGCCGAACTCCTTGAGGAGCGCCGGCACCCCCAGGCCGCCCGGCAGTGCGACGGACGCCCACCAGAGCCTGCCGCCAGTCGTCCCGGGAGCCTCGAGCGCCTCCTCGAGCGTCAGTCGCCCACCGCCCCGCAGTCCCACCTGCGTACCCGCGGGCCCGCCCGCACGCGCGCGCGTGGTGCCCGAACCGTCGGGGTCCCGCAGCTCCACCGCCCACCGCCCGTCGTCCCCGAGCGTGGAGAAATGCACCACCACGCGCGCGTGCCCGATGCGGCCGTCCACGGCAGCGGGGAGGGTGCGCGAGGTGTTCACCACGAGCAGGTCGCCGGCCTGCAGCAGACGAGGCAGCTCGGTGAAGAGATGGTGGGTCACCTCCTGACCCCGGGACACCAGGAGCCGCACGCCGTCCCGGCCGAGACCGGGGGAGCGCTCCTCCACCGGCACCCGCGCGGACAGTTCCGCCGGTACCTCCACGCGCGCGAGGACACTCATCGGACGACCGCCAGTGACGGAGCCGAGTACCGGCCGCTCGCCGGCCGCGCGTCGAGCAGCCGCAGGAATCCCGGCACCACCTCGTCGGCGGCCGGCCGCCCCTCGTCGTCGTCCGGTACGGCGGCCCGGTACAGGTCGGTGTCCATGTCCCCCGGATCGACGGCCCACACCCGCAGACCCGGCTCCTCCTCGGCCAGTACGGCGGAGAGGTGGTCGAGCGCCGCCTTGGACGCCCCGTAGCCGCCCCACGTCCCGTACGCCTCGACGGCGGCGTCCGAGCTGAGGTTGATCACCGCGCCCGCCGCGGAGGCCCTGAGCAGCGGCAGCGTGCCCTGCACGAGCGCGAGTGCCGCCACCACATTGGTCTCCAGGGCCGCGCGCAGACCTTCCAGGGGCAGCTCGTCGAGCCGTACCAGCGGCTCCGCGCCCAGCGCGCTCGCATTGTTCACCAGCAGATCGAGGCCGCCGAGCTCCCCGGCCGCGGCCACCAGGGCCGCCCGGTGCGCGTCATCGCGCACATCACCGGGCAGTGCCACGACCCGCCCGCCGTGCACGCGCAGCTCCCCGGCCGCCGCCTCGAGCCGCTCCGCCGACCGCGCGTCGAGCACCAGGTCCCAGCCGCGCTCGGCCAGTGCCCCGGCAAGCGCCCGCCCGAACCCCTTCGAAGCTCCCGTGATCATCGCTGTGCTCATGGCCGTTTCCCCTCACGCCGTCGACGACTTGCGCGAACTCTCTCGACGTTGAGACGACCCGATCTCTCTCAACGCTGAGATGACTCGCACGGTGACTCTCAACGTAGAAAGGGAGCACCCGCGCCCACCTCCTGCCGCGGCCGTGACCCCCGCGGGCCCTTCGGCCTAAGACAGCCGACCGAGTCCTAGGACCCTGGCCCCGGTCCGCTGCGCCCCGCGCCCGATACGGACGTCAGAGCCCGCCGGTACCGTGAGGCCATGACCGACGGCCCCCGTTCCGGCCTCTATGCGGTGAGCTCCGCGCTGCTGGCGATGAGCAGACACCTGGAGGTACGGGACGTCCTCAAGACGATCGTCGCCTCGGCGCGCGAACTGCTCGACGCCGAGTACGCGGCACTCGGCGTGCCCGACGACCACGGAGGCTTCGCCCAGTTCGTCGTCGACGGAGTCAGCGACGAGCAGTGGAAGGCCATCGGCCCGCTGCCCCGCCAGCACGGCATCCTCGCCGCGATGCTGCACGAGCCCCGCCCGCAGCGGCTCGCGGACGTCCGCAACGACCCCCGCTTCGAGGGCTATCCGTCCGCGCACCCGGACATGTCCGATTTCCTCGGTCTGCCGATCCGGGACGGCGACGAGACCATCGGTGCCCTCTTCCTCGCCAACAAGCGCCGCACCACGGACGCGAACGGCGAGCGGATCCCCTGCCCCGACGGCACCTGCGGCTTCTCCGCGGCCGACGAGGAACTGCTCGGCATCCTCGCCCAGCACGCGGCCATCGCCCTGACCAACGCCCGGCTCTACGAGCGCAGCCGCGAACTCACCATCGCCGAGGAGCGTTCCCGCCTCGCCCATGAACTGCACGACGCCGTGAGCCAGAAGCTCTTCTCGCTGCGCCTGACCGCCCAGGCCGCCACCGCCCTGGTGGACCGCGACCCGTCCCGCGCCAAGTCCGAACTGCAGCAGGTGGCCGGGCTCGCCGCCGAGGCGGCCGACGAACTGCGCGCCGCAGTCGTCGAGTTGCGCCCCGCGGCACTCGACGAGGACGGCCTGGTCGCCACCCTGCGCACCCAGATCCAGGTCCTCGACCGCGCACACGCCGCCCACGTCACCTTCGAGAGCGGCAGCGTACGGGCCCTGCCCGCCTCCCAGGAGGAGGCGATGCTGCGCGTGGCCCAGGAGGCGCTGCACAACGCACTGCGCCATGCCGATGCAGAACGCGTCGAACTGTCCCTGGACAAGCGCGGACCGGGCGCGGTCCTGCGCATCACCGACGACGGCATCGGCTTCGAGCCCCGGGCCGTACGGCGCGCCGGCCGCCACCTCGGCCTGGTCTCCATGCGGGACCGGGCGAGCGGAGTCGGCGGACGTCTGACGGTGGAATCGGCGCCCGGCAAGGGCACCACGATCGAGATGGAGGTTCCCGGTGGCTGACCGGACGATTCGTGTGCTGCTGGTCGACGACCACCAGGTGGTGCGTCGGGGTCTGCGTACCTTCCTCGAGATCCAGGACGACATCGAAGTGGTCGGCGAGGCCTCGGACGGCGCGGAGGGGGTGGCACGCGCCGAGGAGCTCGGGCCCGACGTCGTCCTGATGGACGTCAAGATGCCCGGCATGGACGGGGTGGAGGCGCTCCGCGCACTCCGTGCCGCGGACAACCCGGCCAAGGTCCTCGTCGTCACGAGCTTCACCGAACAGCGCACCGTCGTACCGGCGTTGCGCGCCGGCGCGGCGGGCTATGTGTACAAGGACGTCGACCCGGAGGCGCTGGCCGGCGCGATCCGCTCCGTGCACGCCGGGCACGTGCTCCTGCAGCCCGAGGTGGCCGGCGCGCTCCTCGCCCAGGAGGAGAACGGCGCCCCGCAGGGCCGGGCGGGCTCGCTCACCGACCGCGAGCGCGAGGTACTCGGCCTGATCGCCGACGGCCGGTCGAACCGGGAGATCGCCCGCGCCCTCGTCCTCTCCGAGAAGACCGTCAAGACCCATGTGTCGAACATCCTGATGAAACTGGACCTCGCCGACCGCACGCAGGCCGCCCTGTGGGCCGTACGGCACGGCGTCGCCGGCTGAGCCGGACACGGGACCGGACCGGATCCGGGCGCACAACGGCGCGTACCACGGGGGGAGTTGACCGGGTTCCGCGCCGGTTCCCACCCGGGCCGAGATTCATACCGTCGTGTAAATGTCGCCCGAATGGCGCAACCTCGGGACGGCCCGTCCGTTCTCCAGTGCGTGCCGCGGCACCCGCCGCGGCTTCCGCCAGGAGGGACCAGAAGTGAAGAACCTGAAGAGGACCGCAGCCGTCACGATGGTCGCCGGAGGGCTGATCGCCGCCGGCGCCGGAATGGCCTCCGCCACCGACGGTGGCGCCCACGCCCACGGCAAGGCCGTGCACTCGCCGGGCATCGCTTCGGGCAACGTGGTCCAGGCCCCGGTGCACATCCCGGTGAACGTGGTGGGCAACACCGTCAATGTCATCGGCGTCCTCAACCCCGCCTTCGGCAACGTCGGCGTGAACGGCTGACACGGCACGCAGCGCACCGAGACCACCGCCGCGTTGATCCGTTCGGGGGCATCGCCCGCCGAGCCCGTGTCGCCGATCCGGGCCCGCCGTTCAGCACGATGTGGTCCCGCGCTTCGGACCGCGTACGAATCACCAGGAGGAACAGTTCCATGAGGATCGCCAAGAAGGCAGCAGTAGTCATCGCCACCGCCGGGATCGCCGCAGGCGCCGGTGCGGGCGCCGCATTCGCGGACTCCGGCGCGGCCGGTGCGGCCGTCAACTCCCCGGGCGTCGGCTCGGGCAACGTCGTCCAGCTCCCGGTGCACGTCCCGGTCAACGTCTCGGGCAACACCGCCAACGTCATCGGCCTGCTCAACCCGGCCTTCGGCAACACCGCGGTGAACAACTGATTCCAGCGGCAACAGGCCCCGCGAACCGCACGGTTGGCGGGGCCTGCGCCATGCCGGATCCCGGCATCGTCCGGACTCAGCGCCCGCGCCGCTCCCGCTCCTCGACGAAGGAGTTGTACGCCGCCACCTGAGCGCGCCGAGCCGTACGCTCCACCGGACGCAACAGCTCCGCCCGCGCAGCCATCTCCGCCGCGCTGACCGCACCCCCGTGCCCGTTCTCGTACGCCACGGAGATCAACAGGCCCACCCGCTGGGCCAGTTCGAGCACCCGGAAGGCCCGCGGCGGATAGCCCGGAGCGAGCAGTTCACGGCCCCGCTCGGCCCGCGCCCGATACGCGTCCACGGCGGCCTCCGCCACCGGACCCGAAGCGGCCACATCGAGCCGCGACAGTGCCTCGGTCGCCTCCCGAAGCGCCTCCGCAAGCTCCCGCTCCGCCTCGCCGAGCGACGGCACATCGGCGGGCGGCGCCTCCCGTACCGGCAGACAGTGCCAGACCACCTCGACATGACGGTCCCCGTCGGGCCCCACCGCGTACGTCTCCGGCACCAGTCCGAGCGCGGCCCCCACCGCGACCACGGCCTCCTCGGCCTCCAGCGCCCGGGCGTTGAAGTCGGGCGGACCGCTCAGGCCGAGCGGATGGCCCGCCGCGGGCAGCGCCACCCGCAGCCCCGTCGCCCCCAGCGCCCGCAGCCGCCCGAGCGCCAGCGTCAGACCCACCTGCCCGGGCTCGTCCGGCAACCCCTCGACCCGGTGCACCGCATCCTCACCGACGACGGCGAGAACCGCATCGTCCGGCGAGACAAGTCCAGCAATAAGGGCATTTCCCCAAGAGGCCAGCAGGCCCGCACGTGGTTCCGTGAGCATGTACACCAGACTAAGGACCGGACTGCCGACGGGAGTGGCCGGTCGGTGGCGTAGGTTTGGCTGGGGGCTGCGTCCACAGGCGCAAGCGAGAGCCGAGACTGCAATGGGAGACAACGCGCTCATGAGCGATGTACTGGAGCTGGTGGACGTATCCGTGGTCCGCGAGGGCCGGGCTCTGGTGGACCAGGTCTCCTGGTCGGTCAAGGAGGGCGAACGCTGGGTCATCCTCGGCCCGAACGGCGCGGGCAAGACCACCCTGCTCAATGTGGCGTCCAGCTACCTCTTCCCGAGCAAGGGCGAGGTCACCGTCCTCGGCGACACCCTCGGCAAGGTCGACGTCTTCGAACTCCGCCCGCGGATCGGCATCGCCGGCATCGCCGTCGCCGACAAGCTGCCCAAGCGCCAGACCGTCCTGCAGACCGTCCTCACCGCGGCCTACGGCATGACCGCCACCTGGAACGAGGACTACGACGAGGTCGACGAGCAGCGCGCCCGCGCCTTCCTCGACCGTCTCGGCATGACGGACTACCTCGACCGCAGGTTCGGCACCCTCTCCGAGGGCGAGCGCAAGCGCACCATGATCGCCCGCGCCCTGATGACCGACCCCGAGCTCCTCCTCCTCGACGAGCCCGCCGCCGGCCTCGACCTCGGCGGCCGCGAGGACCTCGTACGCCGCCTCGGCCGCCTCGCACAGGACCCGATCGCACCCTCGATGCTGATGGTCACGCACCATGTCGAGGAGATCGCCCCCGGATTCACCCACGTCCTGATGATCCGTCAGGGCCAGGTGCTCGCCGCGGGCCCCATCGAGCTCGAGCTCACCTCCCGCAACCTCTCGCGCTGCTTCGGCCTCCCGCTCGTCGTCGAGCAGACCGTCGGGCGCTGGACGGCGCACGGCCTGCCGCTCGCCTGAACTAAGGACCGGCCCGGACAAGGCCGGGCAGCGTCCGGCCGCGACCGGATCGGCCCCTGTCCCGCGGCCGCGCCCGCGCCTACCATGACCATGTGGACATCGACGCATGGGTCTGGTGGCTGATCGCGGCCGCCGGCCTCGGGATCCCCCTGGTCATCACCGCGATGCCGGAGTTGGGCATGCTCTCGGCCGGAGCCGTCGCGGCCGCGGTCACCGCGGCCCTCGGCGGCGACATCGTCCTTCAGGTGATCGTCTTCGCCGCCGTCTCGGTCGCCCTGATCGCGGTCGTACGCCCCATCGCCTCCCGGCACCGCGCCCAGCAGCCCCAACACGCCACCGGAATCGAGGCGTTGAAGGGCAGACAGGCGGTCGTCCTGGAACGGGTCGACAGCGACGGCGGACGGGTCAAGCTCGCCGGCGAGATCTGGACCGCCCGCGCCCTCGACGCGGGACAGTCCTACGAGGTCGGGCGGCACGTCGACGTGGTCGACATCGACGGAGCCACCGCGGTGGTGATGTAGAGCAGCCCGGCGACGACCGGCGCCGGATCACCGAACGGGCCACGCACCGCACACCGTTCTGCAAGACTCGACCCGCAAGATCTTCCAGCTCGAAGGGACACGGGGAAGCCGCGATGCAACCGATCATCATCGTCCTCATCATCCTGGTGGTGCTCGTCTTCATCGCACTGATCAAGACGATCCAGGTGATCCCGCAGGCCAGCGCCGCCATTGTGGAACGCTTCGGCCGCTACACCCGCACCCTCAACGCCGGCCTGAACATCGTCGTCCCCTTCATCGACTCCATCCGCAACCGCATCGACCTGCGCGAGCAGGTCGTACCTTTCCCCCCGCAGCCGGTGATCACCCAGGACAACCTGGTGGTCAACATCGACACGGTCATCTACTACCAGGTGACCGACGCCAGGGCCGCCACGTACGAGGTCGCCAGCTACATCCAGGCCATCGAGCAGCTCACCGTCACCACGCTGCGCAACATCATCGGCGGCATGGACCTCGAGCGCACCCTGACCTCCCGCGAGGAGATCAACGCGGCCCTGCGCGGCGTACTCGACGAGGCCACCGGCAAGTGGGGCATCCGCGTCAACCGCGTCGAACTCAAGGCCATCGAGCCGCCCACCTCCATCCAGGACTCGATGGAGAAGCAGATGCGCGCCGACCGGGACAAGCGCGCCGCGATCCTCACCGCCGAGGGCATCCGCCAGTCCCAGATCCTCACCGCTGAGGGCGAGAAGCAGTCCGCCATCCTCAAGGCCGAAGGTGAGGCCAAGGCCGCGGCCCTGCGCGCCGAGGGCGAGGCCCAGGCCATCCGTACGGTCTTCGAGTCGATCCACGCCGGCGACCCCGACCAGAAGCTGCTCTCCTACCAGTACCTCCAGATGCTCCCGAAGATCGCCGAAGGCGACGCGAACAAGCTCTGGATCGTCCCCAGCGAGATCGGCGACGCCCTCAAGGGCCTGTCCGGCGCCATCGGCAACTTCGGCCCGATGGGCGGCAGTTCTGCCCCCGCCGGGGTGCCCAACCAGGTCGGCTCACCCACCGAACGCCGCGAACAGCCCCCGCTCGACTGACCCTTCGTGAGCACCTGGGACATCCTCGCCGTCCTCGCCGCGGGCGCCGGCGCAGGCGCGATCAACACCCTCGTCGGCTCCGGCACCCTCATCACCTTCCCGGTGCTGCTCGCCGTCGGACTGCCACCCGTCACCGCCACCGTCTCCAACGGCCTCGGCCTGCTCCCCGGCATCCTCGGCGGAGTCTTCGGCTACCGGCGCGAACTGCGCGGCCAGCGCACCCGCATCCTGCGCCTCGGCGGACTCGTCCTCACCGGCGGACTCTGCGGCGCGATCCTGCTGCTCACCCTCCCCGCCGAGGCCTTCGAGACGATCGTCCCCGTCCTCGTCGGCCTCGCCCTCGTCCTGGTCATCCTGCAACCCCGCATCTCCCGGGCCGTACAACGCCGCCGCGCCCGCAACGGCACCACAGCCCGCACCGACGGCGGCCGGCTCCTGGCCCTCGGCCTGTTCCTCGCCAGCGTCTACGGCGGCTACTTCACCGCGGCCCAGGGAATCCTCTACATAGCCCTCATGGGCATGCTCCTCGACGACGACCTGCAGCGCCTGAACGCCATCAAGAACGTCCTCGCCGCACTGGTCAATTTCGTCGCCGCGGTCTTCTTCCTGTTCGCCGCCCACTTCGAGTGGCACATCGTCCTGCTGCTCGCCGCCGGCTCACTCGTCGGAGGCCTCCTCAGCGGTACGTACGGACGCCGCCTCCCCGCCTGGGCCCTGCGCACCCTGGTCGTCCTCGTCGGCAGCGTCGCCCTGGTCCAGCTCATCGTCAGGCAATGAGCCCCCCCCGACGCACCGAGGCCCGCCCCCGGAAAGGGACGGGCCTCAGAAACCCGGGCCGACCGCCCGTCAGGCTGCGACCGGCTGCGGCAGCCAGTCGGGCAGCGCCGAACGATCGTCCGCAGCCAGCGCAAGCAGCATCGCATCCCCCGGCGACGGCACGAACGGCTTGAACAGCAGCGGCATACCCGCCTGCTCCGGCGTACGGTCCGCCTTGCGGTGATTGTCGGTGGAGCACGACGCCACGGTGTTCAACCAGGTGTCCCCGCCGCCCTGCGACCGCGGCACCACGTGGTCCACCGTCGACGCCCGCCGACCGCAGTAAGCGCACCGGTGACCGTCCCGCACCAGCACGCCCCTGCGCGACCACGGCGCATGTCTTCGGAACGGCACCCGTACGAATCTGCACAACCGGATCACCCGAGGCACGGGAAGCTCCACGGCCGACGCACGCATCCGCAGCTCCGGGTGGGCCTGCTCGACAACCGCCTTGTCCTGCAGAACGAGCACGACGGCGCGGTTCAGCGTCACCGTCGACAAGGGCTCGAAGCTCGCGTTCAGCACCAGCGTGTCCCGCATTTCGCCCACCCTCCCGTGTGCACCCGCCCACCCCACGGCGGACTGGGATCAACTCTGGCCGGACGCGCCGCGATCGACAACGCAATAAAAATGCCCGCCCCCGGTCAGTGACCTGACCAGGGACGGGCGAACAGCGCGTGAATGCTAGGCGTCGATCTCGTACTCACCCACCAGCTGAGCGCGGGCAACCGTGTGGAAACGCAGATTGAAACCGACCACCGCCGGCGAGGCGTCGGCGTCAGGGCCGAGCTTCTCCACGTCCACCGCGTACACCGTGAAGACATAGCGATGCGGACCGTCACCCGGCGGGGGAGCGGCGCCGCCGAACTCCCGCGTCCCGTAGTCGTTCCGCGCGTGCACCGCGCCGGCCGGGAGTCCCTCGAACTTGCCGCTCCCCGCCCCCACGGGCAGCTCCGAGACCGACGCGGGGATGTCGAACAACACCCAGTGCCAGAAGCCACTACCCGTAGGAGCATCGGGATCGAAGCAGGTCACGGCGAAGCTCTTGGTCTCCGCGGGAAACCCGTCCCATCGCAGCTGCGGCGACACATTGCCACCGGCCTGCGCCTGCGCCTCGCCCAGCCGCTCACCCGCTGCCACATCGTCGCTCAGCACCGTGAACGAAGGGACCTGCGGCAGGAAGTCATGGGGAAGCGGCGGCCTCTTGTCAGTCACGAAAACCCTCCAGTCCGTCTGTCACCACTGGCTGCTGAGCCTAGAGGACGCGGGTACTACAGCCAGTTGCGCTTACTGCCCACCGCGGCGATCCACTCGTTCAGATAGCCGGCCCAGTCCGTCGACTGGTAGTCCTGCAGACCCACCCGGAAGGTCCGGAAGGTGTCACTGCCCTGGCTGAACAGCCCCGGCTTCTTGTCCATCTCCAGGACGACGTCCATCTCCCGGTCGTCGGCGACGAAGCTCAGCTCGACCTGGTTGAGACCGCGGTACTGCGACGGCGGGCGGAACTCGATCTCCTGGTAGAACGGCAGCGTCTGCCGCGTCCCACGGATCCGGCCGCGCTCCATGTCCGCACTCTTGAAGCGGAAGCCCAGCTGGATGAAGGCGTCCAGAATCGCCTGCTGCGCCGGCAGCGGGTGCACGTTCACCGGGTCGAGATCGCTGGAGTCGATGGCCCGCGCGATCGCGAGCTCCGTCGACACCCCGATGTTCATGCCGCGCAACGCCGTCCCGTCGATCATGGTGACAGGGGTCTCCCACGGAATCTCCAGGCCGAACTGAACCGCGTGCACCGCACCGGCCTTCAGCTCGAGGGCGCCGCCGAGCTGCTGCTTGGTGAACTCGATGTTCTGCTTCGTCTCCTGGTCCTTGCCCTCGACCTCTACGCCACGAGCCTCGAGGCCTACGGACAGGGACTGGATCTCCTGGTCGACGGAGCCTCCCTGGATCCGGACCTCGCCCTGCACGACTCCGCCGGGCACGACATTCACCTCGGCCAGCTCGGTCTCCACCGAGGCACCCCCGGCACCGAGACTCGCAAGCATCTTCTTGAACCCCATGACTCTCCTCCCCAGGCCCCGCCTGTGGCTCGACTCGAATCTTCCGCTCGTCCCGGCAAACGACGGACCGGGAGCAGCCGGCCCGATCCGGACCAGCACTGACCACTACAAACGCAAGCTGACGCCCGCCGGTTCCGCCGATTCACCCCGCCCGTGCAGTCGCCTCCCGGCCATCCGTCCGGCAGTCAGCCTTCCACTACCCTCGGACGGCATGATCGCGGCCCCTGACCGTACGCCCCTGCCCCGCTCGTTCTTCGACCGTCCCGCCCTCGAGGTGGCGCCGGACCTCCTGGGCCGCACGCTGGTCAGGCGCACCGCCGACGGCACCCTCGAACTGCGCATCACCGAGGTGGAGGCGTACGCGGGCGAGGCCGACCCGGGCTCCCACGCCTACCGGGGCCGCACCAAGCGCAACGCGGTCATGTTCGGCCCGCCGGGGTTCGTCTACGTCTACTTCACCTACGGCATGTGGCACTGCATGAACCTGGTCTGCTGCCCCGAGGGCCGGGCCAACGCGGTGCTGCTACGCGCCGGAGAGGTGACAGAAGGCATTGAACTGGCCCGCAAACGTCGACAATCAGCCCGACATGACAAGGAACTGGCCAAAGGGCCCGCCCGCTTGGCGACCGCTCTGGACGTGGACCGGGACCTCGACGGCGCCGACGCCTGCGACGGCCCCGACTCTCCGTTCGAGGTGCTCGCCGGCAGCGCGCCCGCGTCCGACCAGGTACTCAACGGTCCACGCACCGGAGTGAGCGGCGAGGGAGCCGTTCACCCGTGGCGCTTCTGGATCTCCAACGACCCTACGGTGAGCCCGTATCGGGCCCATGCGCCCCGACGACGACGAACTTGACGCCCCCTTGCGGGATCCGTAATGTAGTCCGAGCCGCTTGACCCGGGTACTGCCTCACAACAGCAGCCGGAAGCGGCCAACCCACTACTTTACGAACTTCCCTCGACGGGGCCCTTTTCGGCGTGCCGAAATTGGATCCCCTGGACTCGATTATGAGTCGAGATGGGATTCCGCTAACGTGGTGGCAGCCGAAAGGCGAATGGCTCTCCAGCGGCCACGGATTCGAATTCCGATCGGGAACGGGACGGGAAAAGGGTCTGGTAAGGTTGGAAACACCGAAGGGAAGCGCCCGGAGGAAAGCCCGGAGTGGGTGAGTA
>NZ_QUAK01000220.1 GCF_003429565.1 Streptomyces triticagri | reverse complement strand
CGCGCGCGGGCGTCGCTCAATCCTGCACGGCGGAGTGCCTGCGGGCCCGGTAGGCCGCTGCCTTCACCCGGTTCCCGCACGTCTCCATTCCGCACCATGTGCGCCGGCCGCCGCGCGAGCGGTCGACGTAGAGGCGTGTGCAGTCCGTACCGCCACATTCCTTGATCCGCGCACTCCGGTCGCCGAGCAGTGTGATGCCGCTACGGGCCACCTGTGTCAGTGCCGAACGTATATCGCCCCTGAACAGCAGCCCCTCGTCGGCGAGTTCGACCGTGGGCACCGCTCCGGTCGCCGCAGCGTTGACGAACTGCAGATCAGCCTGGGTGAAAGCACGGCCCTGCACACGGTCGACCGCCAGACGGTGGAGCGCCTCGCGTAGCCGCCGCGCATGGTCGAGAGCCGCCGCGTCCGCGCTCACCCCACTCGGCAACTCCTCGCACGCGCCCACCCATTGCTCCAGGTCGCCGGGGCAGGTCAGCAGGTCCGATGCGGCCTCCCGCCGGCACTCCACGGTGCCCGTCAGATCCAGAGCCGGGTTGCCGCTCACATAGGAGAATTTCACGTCACCATCTTGACCGGTGACGCATCCTGCGACAAGGATCGTCACCGGTTCAACCGGTGACGCACACCATCCCGGGCCGCCTCACAACTTACGGAGACCCGATGACCATGACGGAGGACATCGACGTCGTCGTGTTCGACATCCTCGGCACGATGGTCGACGAGCCCGGCGGCCTGCGCACCGCACTCGGCGCGGAGCTGCCCACGGCGGACGACGATCACCTCGACGCCCTGGTCGCGCAGTGGCAGCAGTACGCCGAGCACGAGCAGCAGCGCATCGCCGCCGGCCGACGCCCCTATGCGAACAGCGAGTTGATCGACCGCGAGGCGGCCGAGCGGATCGCGGCCCAGGCCGGCGTCGAAGACCCCGACGCCGTCACTCGCCTCGTCGCCAGGGCGCAACGGCCCGCACCCTGGGCGGACTCCGTCGCCACACTCGCCCGCATGGCCCGCAGCTTCCCCGTGCTGGGCCTGTCCAACGCCTCCCGTGCAGCCCTGCTCCGGCTCAACGCCCACGCCGGACTGCGCTGGCACCTTGCTCTGTCCGCCGAGAACGCCCAGGCGTACAAGCCCCGACCGGAGGTCTACCGACTCGCGCTCGACGCCGTCCGCACCGCACCGGAACGCGTACTGATGGTCGCCGCACACGCCTGGGACCTGCGCGGCGCCCAGACGCTCGGCCTGCGCACCGCCTACGTCCCACGTCCAGCCGGCGACCCACCGACCGACTCCGACGCCTTCGACCTGACGGCACACAGCCTGGACGACCTGATGACGACGCTCACCGGTGGCCCCGACCAGGCGGTCCTGCACCGGAGTTGAGCCCGCCACCGTTCACACCGGGTCCGCAGTGCCCGCCTCGTCCCGAGGCGCCCGCGCCATGCCCCGCAGCGCCTTGCGGTCCAGCTTCCCCACGGCCGTCAGCGGCAGTTGCTCGAGGACCTCTATCTGTCGCGGGTACTTGTGCGCCGCGAGCCGCCCGCGACAGTGCTCGGTCAGCTCATCGGCCCCCACCGACGCCTCGGGCCGCAGCGTCACATACGCCACCACTTCCTCGCCGAGCCGCTCGTCCGGGCGGCCCACCACACCCGCGGACGCCACGGCGGGGTGTCCGAGCAGTACGTCTTCCACATCACGCGGGTAGACGTTGAACCCGCCGCGCAGGATCACATCCTTCTTGCGGTCCACCACGTACAGGAACCCGTCGGCGTCCAGACGGCCGATGTCGCCGGTGTACAGCCACGCGTCCCGGACCGTCCGCGACGTCAGCTCCGGCGACCGCCAGTACCCGCGCATCACACCGGCCGACCGCACACAGATCTCACCGGCGCCACCGACCGGCACCTGCCGTCCCTCGTCGTCACGGATCTCGACCTCGAACTCGGGCAGCGGCTCACCCACCGAACCCGGACGCTCCCGCCCCGGCCGCGTCGCAGAGATCACCGCGCCCGACTCCGTACAGCCGTAGCCCTCCATGATGTGACAGCCCGGCACCCGTGCCTCCCAGGCCGCCCGCGTCTCGGGAGGCAGCGGAGCCGCACCACTCGTCACATACCGCAGCTCCGACAGATCGGCCTGCTCGAGCGGCTGAGCGAGCAGCATCTGCAGCATGCTCGGGACGAGCGTCGTGCGCTGCACCCGATGCCTGTCCGCGAGCTCCACCCACTGTCCCGGATCGAACCACCGCTGCAGCACGGCCAGTTGGGGCTGCACGGCATGCCAGCCGATCAATGTGACGATCAATCCGTACGCATGCGAAAGCGGCAGCGGCATCAGCGTGCGCGTCAGGTCGTCGGTCAGCCCTTCGGCATGCGCGGCCGCATACCCGCTGCGTGCACACGCCTGCAGATTGCGATGGCTGAGCATCACACCCTTCGCGCGGCCCGTCGTACCGCCGGTGTACAGCAGGGCGGCCAGCGCGTCGTCGTCCCGAGTGCACAGCCCCGCGGGCTCGGCGGCCTCGACCTCGGCCAGCGTCGTCAGGCGGACCGACGACGGCAGCTGCGGCCGTTCACCCTCCGGCTCGTCCGCAAGCACCACATGCCGCAACCCGGGCGCGGCCGGCGCGGCCCATGCCACCGTGTTCACCAACTCCCGGCTGGTGACGACGACTTCCGCATCGGAGTCGGCAAGAATGTGCCCCAGTTCATCAGGACCGACCAGAAACATCACCGGGGTCACCACGCCACCGGCCCGCCACACCGCCTGGTAAGTGACGGTCACCTCGGGGCAGTTGGCCATCAGGACGACCACCCGGTCGCCCGGTGCCACACCCAGGGCGGTGAGTCCCGCGCCGAGGCGCACGGCCCGGTCGTACAGGCTGCCCGACCGGTACACCCGCCCCTCGTACACGACCGATTCGTGGTCGCCGAGACGCTCCCGCGCAGCTTCCGCGAGACGGGCCAGATCGAGCGCATCACCCCGCTGCATGAGCACCATGGTGGCGTACCGGCGATCCGCCGTCGAGAAGCCCGACGACACCACCTTCAACGGCCCGCCACCCCACCGCCGCCCTGTCGTGATTGCGCAGGTCGAGGCGATTCTTCAGGACTTCCCCGTATCTCTTGCGCATACCGGGGACGCCCCTCCATGGTGGGTGGTGAAGAGGTCGTTCCGCCGATATGCAAAGGCACGGAGGGCACTGTGACCAATCACCGAGACCTTGCCCTGGCCAGAGCCCAAAGGCTGCTGGGCATGAAAAAGGAATCGGACGGGATCGCACTCGGTGACGCCAGGCTCAAAGCCGAAGGTCAGCGCGAGCAGCAGCTCGCACGCGAGCGGGAAGCAGCCGCCAAGGCCGCCCCCACTCGCGGCCGGCCCGAGCGAGCGCCTGAACCGTACTGATCACGACCGTCCCCCGCGCGGCGGTGGGCGCCCGACGCGGCGCCCACCGCCCCGACGCTCATCTCCCCGACGTCAGTCCAGACCGATCGCTTCGCAGTCCGCCTTGTACTCGGCCGTGCAGATGTCCTTGAGCCGGTAGATGCCGTCCTTGACGACCGACGACTTGATCGACTCCCGGGTCAGTGCGCGCACCTGCACGAGGTGCGTCGGGATGTTGTCCTGCGACTCGCTGTCCGTCGTCTCTCCCGCGAACGCCTCGAAGGCGATCATGCGGTCCTGGGCGATCGCCACGGCCATCTCGGCCGCCGCCTCCGCCTCCTTGGGGTACGGCTTGTACACGGACATGTACTGCTCGCCGGAGACGATGCGCTGCACCGCCGGCAGCTCCGCGTCCTGGCCGGTCACCGGCGGCAGCTCGTTCAGTCCCGCGGCCTTCAGGGCGGCGATGGCGCCGCCCGCCATCCCGTCGTTCGCCGAGTACACCCCGGCGATCTCGTCCGTGCCCAGCGCCTCGATCGCCTCGGTCATCTGGTCGCGCGCGAGTGCCGGACTCCAGCCCTTGGTGTCGTAGGACTTGGCGACCTGCACCGTGCTGCTGAGTACGGAGAGTGCGCCCCGTTTGAAGACGGCCGCGTTCGGGTCGGTCGGAGCGCCGTTGATGACGACGATCTTGTCCTTCTTGCTGCCGCCCTCGTCGAGCGCCTTGAGCAGCTCCCGCCCCTGCAGCTCACCGACGAACTCGTTGTCGAAGGTCACGTATCCGTCGATGGGTCCCTCGGCGAGCCGGTCGTAGGCGATCACATGGATGCCGGCTTCCTTGGCCTTCTTCACCGATCCTGCGACCGACTTCGCATCGACCGCGTCGAGAATCAGCGCGTCCACCTTCCGGGAGATCATGCTGGTGATCTGCGCGCGCTGGCGGGCCTCGTCGGCACCCGCGTTGGCGTAGATCACCTCGCCCTGCCCGTCGGTGAGCTCCTTGACCCGCTTCTCGACGATCGGCCGGTCGAACTTGTCGTAGCGCGTGGCCTCCCGCTCCGGCAGCAGCAGTCCGATGCGTACCGCCTTCCCGGCGGCCGACCGGCTGGGCTCGTCGTCCGAGGGGAGTACGGAGCCGCCGCAGGCGGCGAGCGGGAAGGTCAGCACACCGGTTGCGACCACGGCGACCAGCCGTCTCTTGCACTTCATTCCTTGCGCCTTTCCTGGCGTGAACACTCTCCTGCGGAGACCGGTGTGGCTGAAAGGAAAACCTCAGGTGAGGGTTGCGTCAAGGAGTTGAACGCCATAGAGATGGAATTGATCCCCGGCCTTCCATCCGTGAACGCAAGGTCTGGACCACTTGCTGCGTACCGCGAAGCAGCCACGTGCCCACGCACACGGGCCGGTCCGGACGTACCGGACCGGCCCGTGGGACACCGCCGAAGCGGACTCACACCTCCAGGCTGTCCTCGATGCGCTTGAGCTGGTGGCGCGCCATCGCCAGATTCGCCCGGTCCTTCTGCAGCGCGAGATACAGGAAGAGCCCGGCGCCGCTGCGGTTCTTCAGCAGCCTGATGAGGTGGTACTGGCCGCCGAGGGTGATCAGGATGTCCTCGATCTCGTCCTTCAGACCGAGGTGCTCCATGGTGCGGACCTTGGCCCGCACCACATCGGTGTTGCCGGCCGCGGCGACATTCAGGTCGAAGTCCTTGCCGCCGCCGATCGTGCCGAGCGCCATCCCGCTGGTGTAGTCGACGAGAGCGGCGCCGACGGCACCCTCGATGGCGACGGCTTCCTTGAGTGCGGTCTCGGTGTTGGTCATGGCTGGTGCGCGTTCCTTCCGTTCGTCCGATGTGGTGCTGTGCACTGGTACGGGTGAGGGTCTGCGGGTACGACGGGCGATCACGCCTCCTGAGGTCGATCGAGCGCGGTGTCGAGCAGCTCACCGATCCGGGCACCGGAACGACGGGCCTCCAGATGCAGCCGCCCGACATTGATGCGTTCGTCGGCGAGCACGG
The DNA here is from genome assembly GCF_003429565.1 of Streptomyces triticagri. Lineage (GTDB taxonomy): Bacteria > Actinomycetota > Actinomycetes > Streptomycetales > Streptomycetaceae > Streptomyces > Streptomyces triticagri. The sequence goes on along the minus strand of NZ_QUAK01000220.1, from coordinate 18,919 downwards.
TCAGGACCGCGGAGCGTCCGGCGGCATAGCTGGCGACATAGCCGCGCTCGCCCCGTACGAGAAGCTCGCGGAAATGACCGCGATCGGTGGCCTCGGTGAGCCGCAGCGCCACCCCGAGCGCGGCGGCGGTGAGCGCGGCGACGCCCTCGGCCTCCCCGGTGTCCGAGGCGATCACCAGCCCGTCGGTGCTCGCCGCGATCCCTCCGCTGAGCTGGGGGACACGGGCCCGCAGGCGTTTGAGTTCGCCGAGCACGTCGGCCTCGGCGGTCATCAGCAGTCTCCTCTCGGCACGCAGCCGCAGCGCGCGCCTCATGACGGATCGCGCGGGGCCCGGTGGGTCGGCCGATGGGTCACAGGTTTGCCTCCAGTGCGTCGCGGAGCCGGCGTAACAGGGCGATGTCCGGGTCGTCGGGGAACGCTGCGACCCAGCCGGGAAGCCGGGCGGTCGGCTGAGCCGCGGGTTCGGACGGGGTCTCGACGAGTCCCGCAGCGGCCATCCGCCGTACGTCGAGAAGCGTGTGGAAGGCGGGCCGGCCAAGCAGCCGGGCGATCACGGCCGGTGTACGCGCACCGTCGGCGAGCGCCAGCAGAGCACGCTGGCGCGGCGCGGCCACCGGCGATCCGGGCAGCACGGCGGGCAGCACCGGAGCCGAGTCGATCTCGGGGTACGGCCACACGGCGTCGAGCAACGCCCTGCGCCGCCGGGCCTCGCGGGCCACCTCCGCCGCTGCCACGGGGCGTACTCGGCCGAGCCAGTGCGCCACCCCGTAGCGGAAACGTGTCGGTCCACCCGTCGGCGCGAGGGTGAAGTAGGCGGCATCGTGCAGGGCGCCCAGATGGCAGATCTCCAGCTCCCCGTCGGCCAGTTGACCGCTCTCGACGAGGAAGCGGCCGACCTCGCGGCGCGCCCCGGCACGCTGCACCGCCTCGTCCCAACCGGTACGGGCGATCCGGCCGCCGGCGGTGAGCAGCACGTCGATGCCGGGAGCGGCCGGGCTCTCGGCGTGCACCACCTGCCCGTCCGCGAGATAGAGCACGCCGTGGTCGCGGACCAGTACACCCGTCGCGCCCTCGTCGGCGAGCCGGGCGAGCATCGGCGACACCGCGACCGCCGCCGACGTCATCCGAGCACCATCCGATCGGCGAGATCCGCCATCCGCAGCCGGGCCAGCGCCAGATTGCCCGCGTCCCGGTCGAGCCAGAGATGCAGGAACACGGAGCTGTCGAAGCCGGTCTCCACGAACCGCATCAGGTGGTACGTGCCGGGCGTGGTGACGATCAGGTCCTCGACCGCCGGAGACTTCCGTGCCTGACCACCCTCCTGGCCACCCTCCGGCAGCTCGACCGCCCCGGGCGGATCTGCGGTGAACGACCGGTACTCCGCCGCCATGCGCGCAAGTTCCGCCGTCTCCGCGGCAGTTGACTCCACATCGCCACCCGGGCTGTCGCCGGCGCTGCCGAGCGCAAGTCCGCTGGTCCAGTCCACGATGGACGCCCCCAGTGCGCCGGGCACCTCCATCGCCTGCACCAGGCACGCATCGATTCCGGGCACCCGAAGACTCCCCTCCCCGCACCGGTGCCGGGCACGCACCACCGCGTGCCGGTAACCAAGACGCTACGCAACGTGCGGAGATGTGGGGGAAGTTCTGGCAATTTCACTTGGAACATGCCCGCAGTGGATAAGCTCCTGTGCCGACGTGCGCCCGAGGGGGGCGACGCGAGTCACCGTCGCCCGGCCGATTAATGTGTGGGCCTCACATGCCGGACGGGGGAGCAGGCAGCAGCATGAAACGGTCTTCGACGAATCTGCGACGACGCGCCACGGCAACCGCCGGCACCGCACTGCTCGTGCTGCTCGCGGGCTGCAGCGATAGCGGCGAATCGGACCGGACGGGCGGTGACACCGAGCCCCGGAGCGCACCGAGCGGCACGCGCTCCACCGCTCAGCTCGAAGGCGCCGCAGTCACCGGCAATGACCTGCCGGGCCAGCGCATCACCGGCCGCATGGACAAGGACCGCATCAAACCCGCCCAGGTGACGACCAGTCAGCCCGAGTGTCTGATCCAGGCACAGATCGCCGCCGGCATCGCGGTCGGCGACCCCGCCTCCGTGGCCGAGCGCACCGCCGTCGGCAATGTCACGGAAGAGTCCCGGGCGGGCCTGGAGGAGCGGGAGTTGACGACCACGGTCACGCTCGCCTCGTACACCGGAAAGGGCGCCGAGGACGTGCTCTTCGACCTCGGCAAGGCAGGCACGGTGTGCCGCACACCCTTCGACGTGACCGTCCGCGGCGAGACCCTGAAGGCGCAGTCCGTACCGGAGACCAAGGACCCCGGAGGCGGCGGACTCGGCGACTCGTACGCCTGGTTCACCCTGACCAGGGGCGCCGGCACGGATGCGGTCACGCATCAGGTACTCGTGGTGGAAATGGGGCGCACCCTGGGTTTCATCAGCCGCGAACACCCGGGCGGCACCACTGCGCAGGCCCCCGTCCACATCCCGTTCCCCGAGGCGATCGCCAAGGTGCAGGTCAAGAAGTTCCGTTCGTCCTGAGCCGCCCGAACAGCCCTGCCAGCGCCGCCTGTTGGACGGCGACGGACCTCTCCGGGGCGATACGTCCCACCAGCGCCTCGACCACGTCCGCGGACAGACCCAGCTCGCGGGCGACCTGCGGGATCAGCACCTGCGAGTCGGTGAAGCTGCCGTGCGCCGCGCCACGAACCTCCTTCACGCGCCCCGGTCCCGAGCTGTTGCGGACCAGGGCGCCCCACGACGGCACGGTGTCCGGGCTGTTGCCCTCCTTGCCGAGCAGCAGGTACGGCCGGTCGACACCGTCCACGGCCACGCTCGAGAAGTGCCCGGGCTGCTTGTCGTCCTGGACGTGGGCGAGCACCCCGTCGAGGTTCGCCGCGCACCGCACCCGCTGGTCGTCGTGCATCAGCTGCATGGCGGCGAACCCGCCCGCGGACTGCCCATAGGCGCCCACCCGGGCGAGATCCCCGGCCCGTCGCACAAGCGGCGGCAGGGCGGACGGCAGCGCGTCGAGTACGAAGCGGAGATCCGCGACACGCACCGCGAGGGTCTTCCTGAGCAGCGCCCGCACTTGTTCCTCGGCACCGCCGGTGCCCTCGAGCTCGTCCGGCAGCCTGCTGTGTTCCACCCGGCCACCGGGGAACTCGACCGCCGTGGCGTCGTAGGTGTGGTCCACCATGACGACCAGGAATCCGCGCGAGGCCAGATCGTCGGCCGTGGTCGTCCCGTACGTCCTCGGGTCGAGCACGCCGGGGGAGTAGAGCACCACGGGCAGCGACCTCACCCCCGAGTCGAGAGGCGCCCGCTCGTACGCGTGGGTGAGCGTCGCCGCCCAGTCCACCCGGTCCGCCGGCACATCGGCCAGATTGTTGAGCGCGGCGAAGCCGTCGGCGGCGCCGCGTCGCATCTGCGGCGCCCGCGGGTGGCCGTGCACGGTCCGTGCCGGGTAGCGGACGTCCACCATCAGCTCCCGGTGCGGGCGGTCGGGCAGCCACGGGTCGCGGCGCGCCCGGTCCACCAGGTGCAGTGACACGGTGCCCACGGGATGGTTGCCGGTCGGTGCGGGCAGTGCGAGCCGGATGCGCCGGCTTCCAGGCTCGCGGTGCGTCTTCAGGGCGCGCGTCGCCCGGTCGTTCACGGCGGCGTGGGCCGGTGCGGCGAGGGCGAGGGCCGCGGCGGCGGTGGTGAGCAGTGCGGTGCGGCGGGTCGGCATGGCTGTTCCCCGATTCGTCAGTGTGGCGCGTGTGTGGGTGCTGTCCGGATGTCGGCATCCCGGCGAGCGACCTTGACAGGCTCTCGCCCGGCCGCGCGAAGATCCATCCGGTCAGCCGGTGGAACGCACTGGGGGATTTCCCCCAAGTGGTCGCCACGGCCCCGCGCGGCACCGTGCCCCGTAGGTCTGGACAAAGCCGCGCACGGATGCTGTTGTATCTGATGCACCGTGATGCTTCGGTGTACGAAGGGGAGTTGAACCCTGCTCCAGCGTTCCGGCCGCGTACTTCCGCGCCCGCACGCCTCGTGTTCCGCGCCACCCGTCACCACTCGCCACGGCCCGACGCACCGCGCCGGGCCGTCCCCCACGCACCGACTGAGAGCGCTCTCATCCGGACATGTGCCAGTCCCTCCGTACCCGAAGCACCTGATGTTCCTCCCCACGACACGGAACAACAGAAGGGCCCACACCCATGAGACGTACCAAGGGATCGAGACGCACCACGGCATTACGCGCAGGACTGTCCACGCTGCTCCTGGTGGTCGGCACCTGGGGCGGCGCGGCCGCACTGGCGCCCGCGGCCGCGGCGCAGCCGGCCCCGGAACTGTCCCGCGGACTGGAGGCCGCCATGGCAAGGGACTTGGGCATCACCAAGACCCAGGCCCGTGAGCGACTCGCTGCCGAGCGGGACGCCGCGAAGGTCGCACGAGAGGCCGAGAAGAAGGCCGGCGCGTCCTACGCGGGCTCCTGGTTCGACGCGGACACCGAGCGCCTCACCGTCGCCCTGACCAGCAGTCAAAAAGCTGACTCAGTACGCGAATCGGGCGCTGCGACGCGCACGGTCGAGCACTCGGCCGCCGAACTCGACGCCGCCAAGCAGCGCATCGACGAACTCGACGCCCCCGCCGCAGTGAGCAGTTGGCGCGTCGACCCGAAGGCGAACCGGATCGTCATCGACGTCGTCGAGGGCCAAGAGGACACTTCAGCCGTACGCTCCTTCCTCGCCGAAGCCCGCGACGCCGGACCGGTCGAGGTGAGCTCCGTACCCGAGCCCGCCACGACCTTCGCCGCCGGAACGGTCGGCGGCGACCCGTACTACACGGGCAACGTCCGCTGCTCCATCGGCTTCTCGGTGCACGGCGGATTCGTCACCGCGGGCCACTGCGGCGGCGCGGGCGCATCCGTGCGCGGCTGGGACGGCTCCGACATCGGCACCTTCCAGGGCTCGTCCTTCCCCGGCGACGACTACGCCTATGTCAGCGTGGGCAACGGCTGGTGGACCGAACCGGTGGTGATCGGCTGGGGAACCGTCCCCGACCAGCTGGTCCGCGGCTCCGCGGAAGCCCCGGTCGGCTCGTCGATCTGCCGCTCCGGCTCGACGACGGGCTGGCACTGCGGCACCGTCCTCGCGACGAACGAGACGGTGAACTACTCGGACGGCACAGTCGTCCATGAGCTCACCAAGACGAGCGTCTGCGCCGAACCGGGCGACTCGGGCGGCTCGTTCATCAGCGGCGACCAGGCCCAGGGCGTGACCTCGGGCGGCTGGGGCAACTGCAGCAGCGGTGGCGAGACCTGGTTCCAGCCGGTGAACGAGATCCTCGGCCGCTACGGCCTGACCCTGCACACCGCCTGACGCCTGAGGACCGGCGACGGGCGCCGGCGACGAGACGGGACGGGCTCAGGCCTGTCCCGTCTCGAAGCGGCTGACTTTCCCGTCGCTGACGTGGAACGTCCAACTGGTGCGCATACTGCCCCAGGTGGCATTGGTGTACGTGGCTGTCAGCGAACGGCCGTCCGACGAGACCGAGTCGACGTCGAGGCGGCCGTTCGCCGTGAAGATCTCCTTGTCGACCCAGGCGACGAGGTCGCGTTCGCTGCCGTCGTCGGACATCGTGGCGTCCGGGGTCAGCGCGGCGAAGAACGCGTCGCGGTCACCGGAGTTGACGGCGTTGATGAACGCCGCCACGGCGGGGTCGTCGATCTGTGTGCTCACGGAAAGTCCTCCAGTACATGAGTGGCGCCGACGCGCACGGTCAGCGGGTGGTGTAGCCGCCGTTGAGGAAGATGGTCTGGCCGTTCGCCCACCAGCCGTCGGTGAGCAGCAGCTTCACCCACGGCACGATGTCCTCGATCTTCGTCAACTCACCGTTCATCGCTGAGGACTTGTGGTACGCGATCGAGTCGTCGTCCTCGGCGGGGTAGAAGAACGGGGTGTCCATGGGGCCGGGCGCGATGTTGTTCACCGAGACATTGCGGCCGAACAGCTCCTTCGACAGGGCGCGGGCGAAGTGCTCGACGGGCGCCTTGCTCCCGGCGTACGACGAGTACAGGCCGGTGTAGGCGGCGAGCAGCGAGGTGAGGATGGTGACGATCTTTCCGCCGTCCTCGATCCGTCGTGCCGCCTCACGCATCACGAAGAACGCCGCCTTGGAGTTGACCGCGAACATCCGGTCGTACTCCTCCTCGGAGATCTCGGTGAGCGGCTTCTTCAGGACCATTCCGGCCGTGTTGATGCTGTAGTCGAGCCGGCCGAAGCGGTTCACGACCTCGTCGAGGGTGCGTTCCACCTCCGCGACCCGGGTGAGATCCGCCTGGACGGCGAAGGCCTCGCCCGCACCGGCATTGATGGCGGCGGCGACGTCCTCGGCCTTGGCGCGCGAGGAGTCACTGTTGTAGTGCACGGCGACGCGTGCGCCCTCCTCACCGAGTGTGGTGCTGATCAGTGCGCCGAGATTGCGGGAGGCGCCGCCGACGAAGGCGACCTTCCCGCGCAGCGACTTCTCCGGTGTGTCGACCATGACGGATTCCTCCGGGCCCGAGTGCGGGGGCGGCACAGCCTCCGGTGCTTGCCCGAGGCGTGCTCCCATTGACCCTCCCAGGATCGGCACCGGGCCGCCCGTCGATCTTGCACGTTCCGATCGTCCCTGGAACGGATCGCTCACGGCCTGTCCACGCCGCCTCTCAGCCGTGCGAGCCCGCCTCGCGCAGCATCCGGGGTGTCGCCCCCTCGTACCGCCGCATGGTCCGCGTCAGATGGGACTGGTCGGCGAATCCCGACTCGACGGCGATGTCGGCGATGGAGCGGCTGCTGCCGAGCAGCTCCCGGCGCGCGTGCTCGAGGCGTCGCTGCATCACATAGCGGTGTGGTGATTCCCCGGTGGAGGCACGGAAGACCCGGGTGAAGTGGGATTCGCTGACGCCCGCGACGGCGGCGAGATCGGCAAGCGTCACTCGCCGGGACAGGTTGGCGTGGATGAAGTCCACGACCTCGCTGAGCCGCCTGGGCGCCAGACCGCCGTCCCGCAGCGGCGCCGCACTACCCTCGCCCGCGACCCGCAGCAGTACGGCCGCCGCGGCCTGCACCAGCGACTGCGCGTACAGCGTGTCCGCGGGGCCGGGGCCCGCATACTCCGCGACCAGGCGCTCGAGCAGCAGCTTCAGAAGCGGATCGGTGAAGTGGTAGCGCGGCAGGATCTCCACCGGCCCCTTGGCGTCCCCCTCGGCCGCGAGCTTCTCGAGCCACACCGGATCGATACCGAGCAGCAGCAGCTCCACATCGTCCTGCCAGCGCGGGCGCGACGCCCAGCCCGCCGGATTGACCAGCACATCACCGGCATGGAACCGCTCGCGCCGGGCGGTGCCGTCCGCGGACCAGCGCAGATTGGCCGAACGGCCCGTATGCATCACCAGCACATGGACGGGCGGGCCGACCGGGGGAGGAGCGGAGTCCGCAGTCCCCGCGGCACGTTCCAGGGACCGCTCCGCCACCGCGTGACCCAGATCCGCGCCGCTGCCCTGCAGACAGCGCAGATGGGGCTTGATGTGCGAGGCGTGGGGCTTGAAGTGCGAGGCGCTCACCCGTCCAGTATCGCGCTGCCCTGCCGGACCGCAGCCGGTTCGGCGGATTCGGCATCTCGCGCGCCTGTGACATTAGCCTGCCTTATGGAAGGCAAAGAATCACCTTTGAGGCCGACCCCTACCGATCCACTGGAGCACCGCCACCCGGCTACTGAGCGGCGGACCCGCCCGCGGTGTAGAACACCGAACTGCCCTGCTTGGTGCGCTGCGCGCGCCCCTTGGCCACAAGCCCCTCGAGGGTGGTACGCACCACGGTCACCTTCACCGAACGGTCCGGGTGCGCTTTCGTCAGCGCCGTGGTGACCTCCGCGGCCGAACGAGGCTCACGCTGCTCCGTGAGGTGGCTGCCGATGAGCTCCACAAGAGTGGGACCCGACTGCCCCTGCTGCTTCTTCGCCGTGCGCCGAGCCTTCGGCACACGGGACGCAACTGCCTTGCCCGAAGTCTTCTTTGACGTACCTTCAGATGCCTTGGCCTTACCGGCTGTCGACTTCCTGGACTTCCGGCGCGGCGTCGGCACCGACTTCTCGGCGACCTGCGCCGGCGACTCCTGCACCACCTCGGCCGATGGCTGCGCGACCGCCTCCGCACCCGGCGCCCCCGACGCGACGAGCGCCTCACGCACACTCACCAGGACCGCACGGTCACGCTCCAGGACGGCCAACTGCTCCTGCAGCGCCGCCAGTTCACCACCGATCCGCTCCTGCTCCTTGACGTTCGCCTCGAGATCGGCCGCCACCTGAGCGGCGTACTGAGCCTGAACCCCGGAGGTCTCCAACTGAACTTCGGACATGACACTGACCTTTCGTCGTCGTGCGGTGCACGGGCACCGGAGCAGGGGAGGGGGACACCAGCCCACGCTCAACTCACCCCCACACCAGGGATGTTCGTCCCATGCCTAACCGCCCCCGGCCCAACTCGTCACGGGGGCAGGTGAAGTGAGTACTCCGGCAAGGCTACTGGGCAGCCGTCAACCGACCACAGTCAGCCCATGGTCGGTGTTGTTCAGCCGCACCCCACCGTTCTGAGTCACCGTCACAATGTCCTCGATCCGCACCCCGAACCGGCCCGGCAGATACACACCCGGCTCGATCGAGAAACACATCCCCGGCACCAACTCCTGCTGCTCACCCTCGATCATGTACGGCGGCTCATGTGTCGTCGTACCGATCCCGTGGCCCGTGCGGTGAATGAAGTACTCGCCGTACCCGGCGTCCTCGATCACCCGGCGCGCGGCCCGATCCACGTCCTGACACGCAGCCCCCGGACGCACCGCCTCGAACCCGGCCTGCTGGGCCTCCCGCACCACCGCATGCACCCGCCGCACCTCCTCGCCGGGGTCGCCGACCTGCACCGTCCGCGTGGTGTCCGAGCCGTACCCGTACATCAACCCACCGAAGTCAAGGACCACCGTGTCACCGTGCTGGATCACCCGGTCATCGGCCTCGTGGTGCGGATCCGCGCCGTTCGGCCCCGAACCGACCACGGTGAAGTCCACCTGCTCATGGCCGAACTCCCGCAACAGCCGGTCCAGATCGGCGGCCACATCCGCCTCACGACGCCCCGCGAACGCCACCTTCTTGATCTCCTCGAACGTGGCATCGGCAGCAGCACCCGCGGCTGTCAGACGCGCAAGCTCCGCCTCGTCCTTGACCGCCCGCAACATGGGCAGCGCCTCCGTCAACGCGCGGAAACCCGCCCGCGGCAACTCGCCCTGCAGAGCGAGCAGATGCAGCGCCCAGGTGCTGTCGCTCACACCGAACGTCCCCGCGGCATCCACCAACGGTGACACCAGACCGTACGGATCCACACCGTCCGTCCAGTCCCGCAGATCCAACGACGGCGCCCCCGGCGCCTTCACCGCGTCGGCACACTCCAGCTTCGGCACCACCAGCACCGGATCCCCGGCCACGGGCAGCACCAGCAGCGTCAGCCGCTCCGTCATGGCGGTCGGCCGGTATCCCGTCAGCCACACAAGATCCGGTCCCGGCGACACCAGCAGACCCGCCAGACCTGCCGCCGACGCGGTCAGCGCGGCACGGTCCATCCGGGCGCGGTAATCGGCTGCAGTGAAGGGAGACGGGGCGGACTGGTTCACGCGAACCTCCAGAAGAACGCAGGGCAAGGGCAGCCCGCGAACGGGGCCGCCGAGCCCATGGTGCCGCCTCCGCCCGCCCGGGCGCCGCTGCCGCGCGGCCCCGATGTGCCCGCCACCCGCGATCGCCCGCACCGTGCGCGTACACCCTGTGGCCCTGGGTACCCAACGGCCATGCGAATCAGTGTGATTGATGTGGGTTCCAACACGGTGCGGCTCGCGGTCGCGGACGCCCGGGGAGGCGCCCCGCTCCCCGTACACACCGCCAAACAGCGCCTTCGCCTGTCCCAACTGGTCGGCCCCGAGCGCCGGCTCGGTCCACGCGCCGTGGAACGCCTCTCCGAAGCCGTCGCCCATGCCTGGTCCGAGTCGGCGAGATGGGGCGCCGAAGAGCCCTTCGCCTTCGCCACCGCCGTGGTCAGAGACGCACCGAACCGCGACGAAATCCTCCGCACGGTCCGCGAGGAGACCCAAGTCCCCCTGCACGTCCTGGCCGGCGAGGTCGAGGCCGAACTCACCTTCCTCGCCGCCCGCCGCTGGATGGGCTGGAGAGCGGGCCCCCTCGCCGTACTCGACATCGGCGGCGGCTCCCTCGAAGTCGCCTTCGGCCGCGGCCGCCTCCCCGACTTCGCCGTGTCGCTGCCCCTCGGCGCCAACCGCCTCACCCGCGAACATCTGCACGCCCAGGACCCACCCGACAAGGACGCCCTCAAACACGTACGCCGGCGCATCCGCCACGAACTGCGCGACGTCGCCGCCCGCATCCAGTGGGAAGGCCCACTGACCGCAGTCGCCACCTCACGCACCTTCAGCCAACTCGGCCGCCTGTGCGGCGCACCCGCAGGACGCCACGGACCCTTCGTGGAACGGCAGTTGACCCGCCGCGGACTGCGCGAAGCCATCGACCGCCTCGGCGCACTGCCCGCCGCCCGCCGCGCCGAACTGCCCGGCATCTCAGCGCCCCGCGCACCCCAGTCCCTCGCCGGAGCCCTCGTCGGCCACACCGCCATGAAACTCATGGGACTCGACACCCTCACCCTGTGCCCCTGGGCCATCCGCGAGGGCATCCTGTTGCGCCGCATCGAGGACCAGGACTCCTGGCGCCCGACTCCGCACCTCCACCACGCCCTGACCACCCGGCTCACCGGCCGCCAACTCCAACTCGCCGGCCGCTGACTCCCGGCGCCCCGCGGCCTGGCCGCCGTCCCCACGCGGCGGGCAGGCCCATGCGCTCACACCGCCCTCCGCCTGCTAGCTTCCGTCCATGAACGACAGCGTCTACGTGGGCAACGCCGGGAAGGACGCGGCACTCGACCGCGGCTGGCTGCTCGGCCACTTCAAGGAACACGGCGACCCCCGCCACAGCGAAGCCGTCGAGATCAAATGGGGCGTCCACCCGCGTGGCGACGAACGCGCACAGTGGGTGACGGGGGAGGAGCGCACCGCCCTCCTCGTCCTCGTCGACGGCCGCTTCCGCGTCGAACTCCCGGGCCGCAGCGTGCTTCTCGCCGAGCGCGGCGACTACGTCGTCTGGGGCCACGGAGTCGACCACTCCTGGTACGCCGAGGAGGAGTCCGTCGTCCTCACCGTCCGCTGGCCGTCCGTCCCCGGCTACCGCGTGCCCTGAGCGACCCTCGCGCACTGCCCTGAGCGACGCTCGCGCACTGCACTGCCTCACTGCACTGCTTCCACGCCGCGGGACAGCCGCAGCTCAGCCCCTGAGCCCCGTGGCCGGATGGGAGAGCCCGGCCCGCTTCGCCCGGGCCAGCCGGTCCGCGTCCCGCGCGATGCTCCCGTAACGGTCAGCGGCCGTGCTGCTGCCGTGCTCGACGGTCATCAGCTCCCGCCCACCCGGCTCGGCGATCACCCCACCGAAGTCCGGATCACCCGCGAACCACGCACCCTGCTCCATCGCGCCCGTCCACCGCTTGCGCTGTACGGGGTTCACGGCCCGCATCGGATGAGACCACTCACCACCCTCTTCGGCCTGCAACTGCACGGGCAGCGCCATCACATCCCTGACCCCGGGACACGGCCGGACCGCCGCACAGTACTGCCACGGATACACCCGCAGGATCCGCCGCATCCTGCGCAGCCGCAGAATCGGGCCGAGCGAGTACAGCGCAAGGACGAAGACGAAAGGCGCCGCCACCAGGCACACAAGGCCACCGATGCGCATCCACATCGGTTCGCCACCTGTACGGACGCCGAGCAGCCCCATCACCGTCACCGTGCCGAGCAGCAGCAGGACCACCAACGGCACGGCCGCCCCCGCACGCAACCTCATCCGCTGCCAGGTCTCACGCGTCGGACCATGATCGAACGCACACTGGTCCGGCGGAATCTGCGCGGCGGGTGTCATCCTCGGGCTCCTGCGTCGGGTCCTGCGAGTTTATGCCAACACATCCGCCGTCACGGCCGCCCTCCGACGCGGCACCGGACCTGCAGTGGGCCCACTGCAGCAGGCCCGCGCTCCCGCGGGCGTAACATGCGTACTTTGTGCCGACGGCGCTCGATTCGGCCACCGATCGTCCGCCCGACACCGACGCCCCAGACCCTCCGGGAGAGTTACCTGTGACCGTAGCGTTCGACCCCGCTGCCCTCGACCCCGCCGAGACGGACGGCGACTTCTTCGTCGTCCCGGACCCGGGCACCTCCACCGTCGTCGACCAGCCCGGTCCACCCGACACGGATACGAACGCCTACGCCACCGATGCCACGCACGCCGATGCCACGGACGCCGATGCGGACCCGCCGGCCGACGTGGACGCCCGAGTCGCCCAGGACGCCCGCGAGTTCGGCACCTACGCCCGCACCGGCGGCTGGGCCTTCGCCCTGAAGATCGCCCGCAGCGTCCGTCCCGGCGGCCAGTCCGCGGGTGACACGGTCAAGATCTCCGCGAAGCAGTTCGGCGAGCTCGCCGGCTGCTCACCGGAGCGCGTGATGCGCTACTACAAGGCATGGGACATGGCCGCGGACGACGGCCTCGTGCCGCAGTTCGAGGCCCTCACACCCGGCCAGGACATCGATCTGCCCGACGCCGATGTCTGGCTCTCGTATTACACCTCCCGCAACGGCGCCACATCCGTACGCGGCACCGCGATCACTGCGGCTGCGGAGGCCGAGGGTATCCGGCCGACGAAGGCTCTGGAGGTCGCCGAGAATCCCACCGCGCTGCGCGCTGCGATCCTCGCCGACCCGGCGACGGCGCAGGCCGCCCGGCAGGCACTCCTGCACCGCGTGCAGGACGACCCGGCACTGCAGACGGAACTGGCCCGCGACGTCGCCCGCAGCGAGGTGCTCAAGAAGGCCGTCGCCGGCGAGAACAAGGCCGCGGACCGCATCGACTATGTCCGCCGGATCGCCGAGGAGGGCGAACTGAAGACGCCTGCGGGCCAGCGCGTCGATGCCCCGGCCGAGTTGCGCGAGGAGGCCGAGCGGCATCTGTCGCTGATCGACGAGCTGGACGACTCCGAGGACGCGGGCGAGTGGGCCGCGGAGGCGTTCGACACGATGAAGGGCCTTGCGGCCGAGGCGGTGGAGCGGGCCGTCGAGTCCGACCCCGAACTGCGGGTGCAGGAACGCCGGACCAAGTTCTACTCCAGCCTGGAGAAGGCGACGAAGGTCTTCGAGGAACTCACCCTCGACGACGCCGGCGACTTCTACGAGGACGACATGGTGCGCTGCCTCGAGGACCTGCAGCAGGCCATCGGCTCGTGCATCTCCGCGCTCCGCAAGGCTGGTCCGGCCGAGGACTGACCCGCGCAGGACCGCCGCACCTCACGACCACGCACGCCACTGCCCACTGCCCTCGCGGCCCCCGATCCGCGTCACCTGGCGGGAGGTGAGGTGACGCGCGTGGGCTGCAGGTGGGTGAGGCGTACGCACCGCCGGCAGGCTCGGGCGGCGGGGGCGACCGTGGCGTGCGACGCGGCGGCGAGTACCCCGGCGCACAGCAGCGGCCACTCGGCGGCCAGGGCGGCGCACGTCGCGAGCGCCGGCGCCGTCACGGCCATCGCCGTGCTCGCCGCCGTGCCGCCCCAGGCGACGGCCTGCGGAAGCCGGACCAGGGCCGGCAGCCGGCGTGCGAGTGCCCCGGTCGCGGCCAGCACCCCCGCCGCGAGGAGGACCGTCGCGGTGCCCACGGCGGCGAGGATGTGCAGCACCGGCGGCAGGATCGGTCCCGATCCTGCCGCCGTCCGAAGCAACAGCCAGCACACCACGAGCAGAGGAGCGGTCAGCGCGACCGCCCGCGCCGTGTGCCGGGCCTGAGCGATCGTCAACTCCTGCTGACAGACGGGCGCGAGCTCCCGCACACTGCCGAACTCCCGGACCGCCCACAGCGCCGCCGCCGGGTACGGCACACCTGATTCCGCGTGCGCGGCCGCGGTGTCCTGCAGCCCGTGCCGCATGTCGTCGAGCATCCGCCGCTTGGCCCTGGCCGGACCGTGCAGAGCATCGGCCAGCGCAGCGAGATGCCGCTCCACCGGATCGGCCGGCTGCTTCACCTGCGTACGTACGCCCCTCATGCCGGGCTCCCGTGCGGGCCGGCGGGATCGAGGACCGCACCGATCACCGCGGTGAACTCGCGCCAGGCCGCCCGCTCGCCGTCGAGCGAGGTGCGACCGGCGTCTGTCAGCTCGTAGCAGCGGCGGCGTCGCTCGCCCGTCGTCTGCCAGCTGCTGCGGAGCAGACCGAGACGCTCGAGGCGGTTCAGGGCCGGATAGATCGTGCCCGTCCGCAGTTCGAGCGCACCGCTGCTGCGGCTCTTGACCGCCGTGATGATCGCGTACCCGTGCAAGGGCCCCGGCTCCAGAACCGCCAGCAGGAGCCCGTCGAGGTGTCCTCGTACCGCATCCGTCTTCATGAGTAGGCAGCCTACCCATGAAAGGCGTTGGCAGTGTATGTATTGGCAGCCAACTTATTTGCGATCTGTACGCGCACCGCTGCGCCCGACACCAGGAGGTCCACGTGACCGAACTGCTCCTGTCCCTGCACGTACTCGCCGCGATCGTCACGGTCGGCTCCGTCACGGTGGCCGCCTCGATGTTCCCGCGCTACGCACTCAAGGCATGCGCGGTCGACGCCGCCGGTGCCGACGCCGGATCCGGCGGCAGGTCCGCGGCCATCGCCACCGTCCTGCACCGGGTATGCAGCGGCTACGCCGTGGCCGGTGTCGCCGTCCCCGTCCTGGGCATCGCCACCGGGGCCCAACTCGGCGTACTCACCGACACCTGGCTCATCGCCTCACTGATCCTGACCCTCGCGGCCGCGGTACTCCTCGGCCTGGCCGTCCTGCCCGCGCAGCGCCGCCTGCTCGACCTCGCCGCCACCCCCTCGAGCCCGGGGCGGTGGACCTCCGCCCGCCCCATGGCCGCCCGCATCGCGATGCTCACCGGCATCTTCAACCTGCTCTGGGCGATCGTCGTCGTCCTCATGATCGTCCGGCCGGGTTCCACCACGAGCGCCTGACCGCACCCTCCGAAGAACAGCCCGCCCCGCTGGCTGTCGAACCCTCAAGGAAAAAGGCGCGAGTCGGCAAGCGCGACAGCCGACTACGCACCTCACCGGCGCGGCGCGGCGCGGCGTCGGCCGAAAGCCGAACCCGGCCCGAAGCGCGCCCGCGCACCGGTCTTGTCCGCACGCACGTGATGACGGCACGGGTATGGGAACCGCAGGGTGTTGTGGCTACCCTCCGCGCATGATTCCGACGATTGTCTGGGGTACCGGAAATGTCGGCCGTGCAGCGATCCGTGCCGTCGCGGCCCACCCCGCCCTCGAACTCACCGCAGTGATCGTCCACGACCCGGCAAAGGTCGGCCGGGACGCCGGCACACTCGCCGGCCTGGACGAGCGACTCGGCATCCCCGCCACCGACGACGTCACCACCGTCCTCACCGCCCTCACCGCCCGTCCCGCCGCCGTCGTCTACGCCGCCTCCGGCGACACCCGCCCCGACGAAGCACTCGCCGACATCACCCGCGCCATCCGGGCAGGCGCAGCCGTCGTCACACCCGTTCTCTACGCCCTCTATGACCCACCCAGCGCCCCCGCCGAACTCCGGGACCCGGTACTCGCCGCCATCGCAGACGGCGGCGGCTCTCTGTTCGTCTCCGGCATCGACCCGGGCTGGGCCAACGACGTTCTGCCCCTGATGATGAGCGGCCTCGGCACCACCATCGACGCGATCCGCTGCCAGGAGATCTTCGACTACTCGACCTACGACCAGGAGAGCGCGGTCCGCGACCTGATCGGCATGGGCCACCCGATGGACTACGAACCACTGATGCTGGCACCGACCGTGCCGACCATGGTGTGGGGCGGCCAGATACGGCTCATGGCCCGCGCCCTCGGCGCCGAACTCGACGACATCCGCGAGACGATGGCACGCCGCGCACTCGACACCACCGTGCAGACCCGCATCATGGGCGAGTTCGCAGCCGGCACCCAGGGCGCCGTCCGCTTCGAGGTCCAGGGCATCGTCGACGGCGAGCCCCGCATAGTCATCGAACACATCACCCGCATCCACCCGTCCTGTGCACCGGACTGGCCCCAGCCGCCCGACGGCGAAGGCGCCCACCGCGTCGTCGTCGAAGGACGACCGCATATCGAGGTGACCGTCGCGGCAGGCGACGAGGGCGCCAACCGTTCCGCGGGCGGCAACGCCACCGCTGTGGCCCGCCTCGTCGGTGCCGTGGACTGGCTGGTGGCGGCCGAGCCGGGCCTCTACGACGCTCTCGACGTCCCGCTGCGCCCGGCCACGGGCAGACTCGGAAGGAAACTGTCGTGATCATCGACATCCCTGAGGGCAAGGATCCAATCGGCCACGTCTGGGGCGACATGGTCCCCGGCATCGGCCC
Organism: Streptomyces triticagri; assembly: GCF_003429565.1. Classification (GTDB taxonomy): domain Bacteria; phylum Actinomycetota; class Actinomycetes; order Streptomycetales; family Streptomycetaceae; genus Streptomyces; species Streptomyces triticagri. Next base: position 2,358 of record NZ_QUAK01000220.1, on the reverse strand, counting down.
GGCAGCCGCCGAGTTCTCGTTGGCCGTGTACGCCCACACCACCCTGGGGCTGAGGGAGTTCGAGGCGGCCAGGCTGCGCATCGCCCAGATCAACGGTTGCCTGTTCTGCCTGGACTGGCGGACCGACCGGGACGGGGCCACGGTCGAGGACGAGTTTCCCGAGGCGGTGTCGGGTTGGCGGACGACCGGTGCTTTCGATGACCGGACGCGCCTGGCGGCGGAGTACGCCGAGCGTTATGCGTTGGACCATCATGGTCTGGACGACGCGTTCTGGTCGCGGATGAGGGCGCATTACAGCCAGGTCGAGATCGTCGAGTTGACGATGTGTCTCGGCTCCTGGCTGGCTTTCGGCCGCCTGAATCATGTCCTGGGCATCGACGCGGTGTGTGTGCTGCCCGGCCACGGCCCGGCCGAGTGATCCCGTCCCGTGTGCCGGCAGAGGTCTTCGTCGACCGGGTGCTCGGTCAGGGTTTCGGAGGGGTGGGGCGGGTGTCGGTGAGGGGGATCTCGCCCTTGAGCATGCGTCCGCCGTCGCCGCTGAGGCGGAGGTAGTAGTCGGCGGAGCAGGGGGTTCCGTCTTCGTCGAGACCGAGGAAGCCGGAGTCGGTGGGGGTGTCGGCGGCGGTTTCGGCTGTCTTGGCGATCTGGTTGCCTTCGTTGTATTCGTCGAACATGGAGATGTAGAGGCCCTGGGCGCCGACGCGGACCATGTTGTAGAACTGGCGCCACATGAAGTCTCCGTGGACGCGTTGCCCGGAGTTGACGTCTCCGGGCAGGACGCAGGGCTGGTAGTCGACGCCGTGGGCATCGCAGTCGGCCTGGTCGGGGGTGTTCACCTCGGTGTGGAAGCGGTCGGTGTCGGCGATGGTGGCGATACGGCCGACCATCCACGGCGAGAGCATGTCGAAGGCGTGGTAGACGTCGCTGTAGCCGGTGCGGGAGTCGCCGGTGCCGGTGCGCCAGTGGGTGGGGACGCCGCCCATCACGTAACAGCCTTGGGACCGGAACCAGTTGACGACGTCCAGGCACGCGGGAGCCGGCCATGCCTTGTCGGGCTCGTCGAAGCCGAAGCCCCAGATCCCGACGACGGGTTTGCCGTTCTGCAGGGCATAGGCAGGGGACGCGGTGTGGGCGCGCATCATGTCTGTCCAGTCGGCCGGCATCTCGGTGTGCATGTCCGTCCAGCCGGAGGCGTCGTACATCACGTAGAACTTCGTGTCGTGGCGCTCGGCTGCGCTGCGAACCTTCGCGGCCATCGCGTCGCGGGTGGGTCCCTCGGAGCTGTTCGGATTGAAGCGCTGGAGTGCCGCGGTGTCGATGCCGTTCTCCTGCATCCACCGGAAGTGGGTGTCGACGGTCTGCTGGTCGTGCGAAGAGAACAGAGTCGCGGGGGCGCCGTTGCCGAGGCCCGCGTACGCGGTGGGGTGGTGGTGGGCGTAGTCGCGCATGTCGGGCCAGCTGGTGACGGCGGTGTTGGACGGGGACGGCGGCCGGCCCCAATCGTGGCTCCAGTGCCACCAGTTGTCGATCGGGGATCCGTCGTCCCGGCAGGCGAACCAGCCCTGGTAGCCGACGGTGATCTTCCCGACGACATCGCCCGGCCCGGATCGAGCCACGGCGCGGCCGGCCGCGGACAAGCCTGCGGCGGCGGCGAGCGCGGACGTGATGACGGTGCGCCTCGACAGGGCCATGGGGCCTCACTTCCAGTGGGGTCGCGTCCATGACAACCCTCGGAGGTGGGACCGGAACACGCAAGATGGCCGCGCGCAAAATATCGACCGACAAACGCAAATTCCTCCCTGCGGAGGCGACTTGCGGGTGGAAGCCGTGATCCCCTGGGGTGCGATCTGAATGCGTTCTGAACGCGTTGCCGGCACGGACGGGGTGATCGATCCGGAGGGTCCGCTGCCGGAGTCCGTCGCGGGGTGCGTCTCCGGTGTTTGTAGTTCAGGCGCCCGTTGGTGTGGTGGTGGTGGCGGCGGTTCTGTCGCGTCACCTGTGCGCAGGCGCCGTTTCCAGTACTGCTTCTGTCTGCTGTGTTCTGGTCTCGTGGGTGGTTGGGTTCGTGGGGTGGTTTGTGAGCTGTCCGGTGTTGTCGGTGTTGTCGGTGTGTTGGGTGAACGGCGGTGGGATCGATGTGTGCACCTGGTTGTCCGTGTCGTCTTGTCGCGTGTGTGGGGTGGGCGTGCCGGGCGGGTGGGTTACGGCTTCTTCTCGGTCCGGGATCGTGGGTTGCGTGCGTATTGTGGTCGAGTCGTGCCCTCCACGGTCTGGAGGTTGCTGTCCATCAGGTGTGGATTCCGCTGCCGCCTGCGGTGTGGCGGGGGAGGTCGACGCCGGTGCCAGGTCGTCTAGGCG